>JAFDVV010000039.1:0-41335 GCA_018268775.1 Acidobacteriota bacterium
CTCAGCCGGGTTGCCATCGAGGTCCCGCGCGCAGCCGAATACATCTCGCCGCTTTACGAAGTGGTGCCGCTGCAACTGCTCGCCTACTTCATGGCCATCGCCCGCCACATCGACGTCGACAACCCACGCAATCTCGTCAAGGCAGTCGTGCAGGAGTAGCAGACGGGATCGTTGTCAAGAAGTGACAGCAGCCTGTAGCAGTTCCTCCGCTACCGTGTGTCATTCCGACCGGAGCGCAGCGGAGTGGAGGAACCTGCTTCTTCCCACTCCGCGTAACCTCCCGAAATGGGGTGTCATTCCGAGCGAAGCGTAACGCAGCCGAGGAATCCATGCCGCCACAATATTTTGGGAGACGTTACAGCATCCCCAGCCCGCGAATCACAGCCACCGCCAGCGCCGCGCCGATCACCGGCCCGAAGACCGGAACCCAGGCATACCCCCAGCCGGAGTCTCCCTTACCCGCAATCGGTAGCAGCGAGTGTGCCAGCCGTGGCCCAAGATCGCGTGCAGGATTGATTGCATAGCCGGTCGTTCCGCCCAGCGAAAGTCCGATGCCCCATACTAGCGCGCCCACCAGGATCGGTCCCAGTCCGGGAGCCACTCCTGCTGGCGCGATGCGCTTCGAAAACAACGCCGTAGCTATCAGCACCAGCAGAAACGTGCCGACGATCTCGCTCACCAGGTTCCATAATGGCTTATCGACCGCAGGGGCTGTGCAGAAGCACGCCTGCTTCGCGCCCTTGTCCTCGGTCAACTCCCAATGCGGCTTGTAATGCAGCCACACCGCGATGGCACCGCAGAGTGCCCCAAGAATCTGCGCCGGAATATACGTCCACAGCCGTTCGGCGTGGCCGGTCATCATCACGGAGGCAACCGTAAATGCGGGGTTCAGGTGCCCGTCCGAATCGCCCAGCGCCGCGCTCACTGCCACGCCCGCCAGTACTGCGATGCCCCAGGCGGCTGTAATCGAGATCCAGCCGGCGTTCTCAGCCTTCGAGCGTTTCAGCAACGCTCCGGCAACGACGCCGTTGCCCAGCACGATCAGCACAAACGTTCCAACAAACTCACCAATTGCAGGAGACAGTGACGAACTATCCATAGACCTCACTCACCTTCATAAACATAACCGCGCGCGACCGCTAAGAACGAATCAATATCGCGCGCCTTCCAATCGTCGCTGCGACCAAGCTCGCGTGCCAGAATATCAGCCACGGCTGGAGCTGCTTCGATTGCGGCGCGGGCATCCAGAAACAGCGCGCGTGTCCTCCGCGCCAGAACATCCTCGACCGTGCGGGCCATCTCATGCTGCGCTGCCCACACAACCTCGCGCATCCTGTAAGGGAGCCGTGGATGCAGCAGTGCGTTCAGCGAAGGATCGTTGTTCGACAGCTCCACGATCTCTGCGAGGTCCGTCCCATATACGCGCTCCGACTCGACCTCGGCGGCCTCCTGCGTCCAGCCATGCAGGTGCAGCGACCGTGTGCGCGAAGGCTCCTTCGCAAGTCCTGCTACGTCGGCTGCGCGGTTGATGACGTCCTCGCCCATGCGGCGATAGGTCGTCCACTTGCCACCTGTGATCGTGACCAGTCCCGTCGGCGAGATGACGATGGTGTGGTCGCGCGAGAGCTTCGAGGTTGCGCCGTTGCCCTTGCGAACCAGGGGCCGCAGGCCCGACCACATACTCTGAATCTCCTCAGCCTTCGGTCGGCGGCCAAGATATTTGTCGATGTGGTCCATCAGAAAGTTCTTCTCTTTGGTCATCGCACGCGGTTCGACGGAGGCCGTCTCCACCGCCTCGTCCGTCGTTCCAACCACCGTCGCGCCATGCCACGGAATCGCAAACAGTACGCGGCCATCCGAGGTCTTCGGAATCATCATTGCGTGGTCGCCCGGCAGAAACTCGCGCGGCAGAACGAAGTGGGAGCCCTGACTCACCGAAAGCAGGGTCTCCTTGTCGTTGTCCATCTCAAGAATCTTTTCGGTGAAGACGCCGGTTGCGTTGATCGTCACCTTTGCAAGCAGGTCGAACGGCGTGTTGCCCTCGACATCGCGCGCATGAACGCCTGCCGTCCGGCCATTGCGTTCGATCAGCCCCGTCGCTTCGACGTAGTTGATTGCAACGCCGCCAAGGCTCTCAAACGTCCGCATCAGCGAGATCGCGTAGCGCGAGTCGTCGAACTGGCCGTCGTGATACAGCACGCCTCCGCGCAGTCCGTTCGAGGTCACGCCCGGCATCATGGCAAGCGTCTTCTCGCGCGACAGCATCTTCGACGCTCCGAACGAGAGCCTGCCCGAGAGCAGCTCATACACCTTCAGCCCAAAGCCATAGTAGGGCAGCCCGAGTAGGTCGAAGACCGGCACCACGAACGAGAGATTGTGGACAAGATGCGGAGCATTCGCCAGCATATGTCCGCGCTCCTGCAGTGCGTCAAGCACCAGCGTGATGTTCATCTGCTCCAGATAGCGCACACCGCCGTGCACCAGCTTGGTGCTGCGGCTCGATGTGCCTTTGGCGAAGTCCGCGCGCTCGATCAACGCCGTCCTGTAGCCGCGCGAAGCAGCCTCAACCGCCACACCCAGGCCGGTCGCGCCGCCGCCGATCACCAGCACATCCCACTCGGTCTGCGTGCCAAGTCTGCGCAGAATCTCAGCGCGTTCGCTCAAACCGTCTTCTCCTCTTCTCGTGCCCAGTCGCGCGCGCGCTCCAGCGCTCGCTGCCACGTTCCTCGCACCTTCGCGCGATCTGCCGCCTCCATCGCCGGCTTGAAGACGCGGTCCATCTGCCACTGCCGCGCGATGGTCTCCTTGCCGGGCCAGTACCCAACGGCCAATCCAGCGAGATACGCCGCGCCGAGCACGGTCGCCTCCGCATTCTTCGGGCGCACGACCTCGATGCCCAGCACGTCCGACTGAATCTGCATCAGCAGGTTGTTTGCCGCGGCTCCGCCATCGACGCGAAGCTGCGCCAGCGGCAATCCCGAGTCTGCCTGCATCGCCTCAAGAACGTCGGTCGCCTGCAACGCGATGCCTTCGAGCGCCGCGCGCGCGATGTGCGCCCGCGAGCTTCCACGCGTAAGGCCCAGCAGCGACCCGCGAGCATAGGGATCCCAGTGCGGAGCGCCAAGACCGGCAAAGGCTGGCACGAGCACGACGCCGTTTGAATCCTTCACAGTCGCGGCGAGCTGCTCGATCTCGGCCGAGGTGCGAATCATCTGCAACTCATCGCGCAGCCACTGCACCACCGCGCCCGCCATCAGCATGCTGCCTTCGAGCGCGTACTCGACCGTGTCGCCGATCTTCCATGCGACGGTCGTCAGCAGGCGGTTCTTCGAGGCCATGGGCGTCGTGCCCGTGTTCAGCAGCATGAAGGCGCCGGTGCCGTAGGTGCACTTTGCCATCCCCGGCGAGGTGCACATCTGCCCGAAGAGCGCTGCCTGCTGGTCGCCTGCAATTCCCGCAACCGGAACGCCGGTGATAAGTCCACTTGTCGTCGCGCACACTCCGCTTGACGCGACAACCTCAGGCAGCATGGAGCGCGGCACGCTAAGCAGCTTCAAAAGCTCGTCGTCCCAATCCATGGTGTGAATGTTGAAGAGCATCGTTCGCGATGCGTTGGTCGCATCCGTCACATGACGCGCGCCGTTGGTCAGCTTCCATATCAGCCAGCAATCGACGGTGCCGAAGGCCAGCTTGCCTGCCTCGGCTTTGGCGCGCGCGCCTTCGACGTTCGCGAGAATCCAGTTCACCTTGCTGCCGGAGAAGTATGCGTCGGGAATCAGGCCCGTCTTCTGCTGAATGGCCTCGCCAGCCTCGGCACGCAGCCTGTCGCAGAACTCCGCCGTGCGGCGGTCCTGCCACACAATGGCGTTATAGACCGGCTCGCCGGTCTCGCGGTCCCACACCACGGTCGTCTCGCGCTGGTTGGTGATGCCGATGGCGGCGATGCTGCGGTCGGTGATGTCGGCCTTCGCCAGCGCCTCGGTGGCGACGCCGCTCTGCGACGACCATATCTCCGTGGGGGAGTGTTCCACCCAGCCCGGCTTCGGGAATATCTGCTTGAAGGGATGCTGCGCGATCGAGATCACCGCGCCCGTCTCATCGACGACCATTGCGCGCGAGCTTGTCGTGCCCTGGTCGAGTGCCAGAATGTATTGCTTCGCCACTTGAGATATCTCTCCTTCTTGACGCACGGTGAAACCACGAGCCACTTTACCTCAAGACCGCCGGGTGCCCGGTAAACATAATTGCCTTGAAGACGCAGAAAAGCCGTCCCCATGCCACGAGGTTCAACAGCACACCGGATGGCGCGCTGCAATTCGTGGACTGGGGACGGCTTTTCTCCTGGGTAATGCCGCTCAAGAGGAAAGTAGCAAGATCAAAATATGTTGTCAACGGATCGATGGGTTGGAAGCGGGGCAGGGTGAAAATTCCCAGCGGATGAGCCTCGTCATTCTGAGCCGCAGGCGAAGAATCTCTGTAGTTTTATCCCCCCGCGCGATGAATAATACTGAGATTCTTTACTGCGTTCAGAATGACGGCCCACCGAATCAAATTGATTCACTACCGATGCGGGTTCGGTTCCGGCCCATCGGGAGTTTGCGGCCGATCCATCAAAGTAGACTGATCTCATGTTGCTCATCGTCGGAACAATCCGCCTCCCACCGGAAAAACTCAAGGACGCGCGCCCATTTATGCGGGCGATGGTGGAGAGCAGCCGGGCCGAGGACGGCTGTGTGGAGTACGGCTATGCGGAAGATGTGCTCGACCCCGGACTTATTCATGTGAAAGAGCTCTGGCGAGATCAAGCCGCTCTCGATCGGCACTTCGCCACCGATCACATCGCCGACTGGCGCGCGTCGTGGCGTGCCCTGGGAATCGGAGACCGCGATCTTCGCGTGTATGAGGTGGGTGAACCGCGACGGACTTGATCCCGGTCTTTCGGCTGCGTTAGCTCAAAGTATCCAGAGGTCGGGGCGACTGAGCGAGACCGCATCGACCCCCGCCTGCACCAGTTTCTCGACCTGCATCAAGTCGCCAATCAATCCTCCGGCGATGACCTTCAGCGCAGGATGCGAACCCCTGATTCGGTCGATGACCAATGGCGCCGCTACGGCGGGCAGCAGCTCGACGGCATCGGGCTGGAAGTTCGCAAGAAATCTCCTCGCTCCTTCAACCGCGGCGGAGTCGATCATGAACGTCCGCAGTACCGTGATCAATCCGTTGGCGCGCCCCGCCTGCAATGTCCCGTGGTGCGTGGAGATGATGCCGGAGACGCCGCAGTGCGCCAGGTACTCCACCGCGAAGGCATCGCGCGAGAAGCCCTGTAGCAGATCGGCGTTCACCAGAACAAGTTTTCCCCGCGCGCGGGCAGTCGCGATCATCTGCGCCAGGTTCATAGGGTTTCCGAAGAGTAGATAGAGCAGACGCACGGGCGAGGCGAGCGCGCCCTCCAGGGTCTCCTCGCTGCGAACGGCGGCAATGATCGACGAGTCCTTCAACGCCTCGTCCCACGCCTCCTTGTCGCGCACAGCTTTCGTTGCTTTCTTTTCCACTCTTCCTCACTGATCTGTTTCGCAGGTGATTTCTCAGGGAGCAGGCGTCCATCCCGTCTTCACATGGTTGGCCGCATTTTGCTGCTTCAACCATTTGTACAGTGGATCGAAGTACTCGAGCATCGGCCCGGCGTCGAGATGATCTTCGCCGGTCATCCCTTTGAGCGTCTCCTGCCACGGCTTCGACTGCCCCGCTTCGAGCATCGCGTTCAGCTTCGCACCCGCTTCTGTGCTGCCGTAGAAACTGCAACGGTTCAGCGGCCCCTTATAGCCGGAGGCGTCGCACATCGCCTTGTAGAACTGGAACTGGTAGATACGCGCGAGAAAGTAACGCGCATAGGGGACGTTCGCAGGGATGTGGTACTTCGCGCCGGGATCGAAGTTTGTTTCGTCACGCGGGGTCGGTGGAGCGACGCCCTGATACTTTTCGCGCAGCGCCCACCACGCCTTGTTGTAGTCTGCTGGCCTGGTCTCGCCGCTGAAGACCTGCCAGCGCCACTTGTCTACCAGCAGGCCGAAGGGAAGAAACGCAATCTTGTCGAGCGCGGTGCGGAGCTGGAGCGGAATATCGGCTTCAACTGGAGGGACTTCGTCGATGAGCTTCAACTTCTTCAGGTAATCCGGCGTAATGGAAAGCGCAATGGCATCGCCGATGGCCTCGTGGAAGCCGTCGTTCGCTCCGTTGCGGAAGAGGAAGGGCTGTTTGCGATAGGCGCGCTGGTAGAAGTTGTGGCCCTCTTCGTGGTGCACGGTGGTGAAGTTGTCGGCGTCGACCTTGATGCACATCTTGATGCGAAGGTCCTGGTCGTTGTCGACGTCCCACGCGCTGGCGTGGCAGACAACGTCGCGGTCGCGCGGCTTGATGAACTGCGAGCGCTCCCAGAAGGTCGCAGGCAATGGCTCGAAGCCCAGCGAGGTGAAGAAGCCTTCGCCGTAGCGGGCCATCTTCTTTCCCGCTTCGAGTTCAGAGACAGGCCCAATCTGATTTTTCAGCGCGGATTCGAGGTCGTACATCTTGTAGTCGCCGGTTGGAGCGGGCGCGACGATGTCGTAGATGTTGCCCCACTCCTGCGCCCACATGTTGCCCAGCAGGTAGGCGGGGATCATGCCGTCGGGGCGGTCGGCCGCTGCGCCATACTTCTGAATCAGTTTGAAGCGCACGTAAGCGTGAAGCTCTTTGTAGAGCGGCTCAAGCTGCGCCCAGGTGCGCTCAAGCTCGGTGGAGAACTGCTGCGGCGTCATGTCGTAGCCGGAGCGCCAGAGGTCGCCGGTGTCCTTGAAGCCGAACTCCTTCGCGCCCTGATTGGAAAGTTCAACCAGGCGGGCGTACTTCTCGCGCATAGGCGGCGAGATGCGATGCCAGCCCTCCCACATGCTTTCAAGCTCCTTGGGATCGCGATCCTTTGCCATGAGTACGTCGAGCTGCTCGATGCCGAGACAGGCGTCGTCACTCTTGCCGGGCGGGCAGTACTTCCCCTTGCCGTACATGCCGTCGAGCGCGGTGTTGATCTGCGTCAGCTCGGCGACGAGCTTCGGGTCGGTCGGCGAACCGTTGAGCCGCAGCAGCATGAACTTCCGCTCCATATCGGCGGGCATCTTCAGGCCCTTGAAGCGGCGCGCGGCGATGACGATCTCGTTGGTCCTCGTCAGCAGGCGCTCGTTGGCCTTGGCGGCCAGGGCCTCGGTGTCGTCGGTGATGTACGTCTCCTGCACCCAGGCGGCCCGCTGGGCCTCGTTCGAGAGCGTGAGCAGGTCGGCCTCGGCGCGATCCAGAAACGCCCGCGCCTCGGCGACGGTGGGAGAGCCAGCAGGGGCCTGCGCATAGGCCAGCGGAGTCATCAGGACGGCGAGCAAAACATGCGAGAGCTTCATCCCCGGAGTTTACTTGGGTTGAATCGCCGTTAGAAGTCGTATGTGGTCAGACCAATTTGATGTATATTCACGCTGAGTCCGACAGAAAAGAGGGAGTCCATGAGCAGACGAATCACTCTATCGCTCGCAGCCATGCTTGCAGTCGCGGCGATGCCCGCCTGCGCCAAGGTCTGCGATGCAAAAGCCTACGGAGCCAGACCCGACGGCGTTACGAAAAATACGAAGGCCATTCAGGCGGCGATCGATGCCTGTTCGGCTGCGGGCGGAGGAACGGTGAAGCTCAGCGGAGGCACCTTCGTCTCCGGGCCGGTCGTGCTGCGCAGCCAGGTGACGCTCGACATCGACAAAGGCACGACACTGCTCGGCTCGCCGGACCACGCAGACTATCCCGCTATTACAGAGTTCAAGGCCCCCGGCACCCAGGCACTCGTGAGCGCGAAGAGCGCCGAGGACATTGCCATCACCGGGGGCGGCACCATCGACGGCAACGGCGCGAGCTGGTGGGAAGAGGCCCGCAGGACCAGGGGCGCAGGCATCGTGGGCGAGGTGCAGTTCCGCCCGCGGCTGGTGGTCTTCGATCACTGCAAGCGCGTGAAGATCGAGGGCGTCACCATTCAGAACTCGCCGAGCTGGCAGGTGGTGCCGTACTACACCGACCAGATGGTCATCAGGAACGTGCGCATCCTCGCGCCGCAGCACTCGCCGAACACGGACGCGATCGATCCCTTCAGCTCGTCGAACATGGTGATCGACCATGTGTACGCCGACGTCGGCGACGACAACATCGCCATCAAGAGCGGCATCATCAACTCGCCCGGCGCCGATGAGCCCAGCCGCAATATCACCATCACCGACTGCGAGTTTATGCACGGCCACGGCCTGTCGATCGGCTCGGAGATCGCAGGCGGAGCGAATAACATTCACGCCGAGCGTATCCACTTCAAGGGAACCGACCAGGGCATCCGCATCAAGGCCAATCGCGACCGCGGCAACCAGGTCTACGACATCTCCTTCAAAGACATCACGATGGAAGACGTAAAGAATCCGATCCTCATCAGCGAGTACTACCCCAGGGCGCTGCCCGAGGGCGAGGTGCCTGCTGCACCGATTACGCGGCTGACGCCGTTCTTCCACGACATCACCATCGAGAACGTGAAGGCGGACAAGAGCGGAAACGCAGGCATCATCGTCGGTCTGCCGGAGTCGCCCGTGAAGAACCTCGTACTGAAGAACGTCAGCATCGTCGCCGAGACCGGCATGACGGTGGCCTACGCCGAAGTGACGGGCGAGGACGTACATCTGATCGTCGCCAAAGGGGAGGCCATGAAGGTGGCCCCCAACGCGAAGGTCAACATCAGGTAACTCTCAGGCGTTTTGAGTGGGAGAGAGCGCGGCTTCTACCTCGGCCGCGCTTTTGCCCGCAATGCGAAGCGTTTTGCTGCGGTTCGTCATACCCGCAATCAGGGCGACCTTCGAGCGGGGCACGCCCACCCGCTCCGCGACGAAGGCAATCAGCGCCTCGTTCGCCTTGCCGTCTACGGGAGGAGCATTGAGCGCAATCTTTACCGCGCCCGGGTGCAGTCCGGTGACGGCATCGCGCTTTGCTCCGGGGTGGACACGCACGCTGAGTGTGCAGCCATCCGGTGTGTCTCGTGCGAACTGGACAACGTCGCTCATGGTGTCGGATAGATGCGTTTGCCGAAGATGGCGGTGCCCACGCGGACGCAGGTGCTGCCCTCTTCGATGGCTACGGTAAAGTCGTTCGACATGCCCATGGAGAGCTGCGTGAGCGCCGGGTGCTGCTTCCGCGCCTCGTCGCGCAGGCGGCGCAGTTCGCGGAAGTAGGGGCGCACAGTCTCTGCGTCTTCGGACCACGGCGGCACCGTCATCAGTCCGACTGCCTTTACGTGCTCCAGGCCATTCATCGCGTCGAGCAGTGCGGGCAATTCGGCAGGCGCGATACCGTGCTTCGACTCCTCGTGGCTCAGCTTCACCTCGATCAGGAGCGGCAGCTTCTTGCCGAGCGGCTTTGCCGCGTTGTCCAGCCGCTGCGCGATCTTTAGCGAGTCGACGGCGTCGATGGCGTCGAAGAGCTCAGCGGCCTTGTTGGTCTTGTTCGATTGCAGCGGCCCGATCAGGTGGAACCTCGCGCCTTCCAGACTGGCGACGCGCGGAGACTTCTCCTGAAACTCCTGCACGCGGTTCTCGCCGAAGAGGCGCTGGCCCGCGGCGTAGGCTTCGAGGATGGCCTCGACCGGATGGACCTTGCTGACGGCCATCAGCTCCACTTCGCCCGCGTCGCGGCCTGCTTTTACACAGGCGCGGGCGATCTCGTCTTTCAGGCGCGCAATGTTCTCTGCGATGCTCATCTCACTGCATCTTACTTGCTGCAACGATCCCATTTCACGGAGAACGACAGGAACATGCGGACCATCCTTCTGCTCATCGGCTCGAATATCTTCATGACCTTCGCCTGGTACGGCCACCTGAAGTTCAAGGAGGTCCCGCTATGGAAGGTGATCGTCGTGAGCTGGTTGATCGCGTTCTTCGAGTACTGCCTGCAAGTCCCGGCCAACCGCATCGGAGCGCGAACCTTCACGCCGGACCAGTTGAAGGTGATTCAGGAGGTGATCACGCTTTCGGTCTTTGGAGTGTTCTCAACGTTCTACTTCGGCGATAAGCTGCACTGGAACCACACCGTGGCCTTCTGCTGCCTGATCGGCGGAGCGTTCTTTATGTTCCACAAGTTCTGAGTGTCACCAAATTCGTTGCCCTGAACCAGAAGCCATACTTGTTGTCATTCCGACCGGAGGCCTGCAAGGCCGGAGTGGAGGAACCTGCTGTTTGCCTGCGGCGGCGGGAAGGATCGCGGTGAAAAAGACGCGAGGAAAGGCACGCAAGACATGACGGGGATCCGCTCAGTTGGAATGCGATCTCAGAGAAGGAAAAAGGCCCGACACTGTCGGGCCTTTCATGCGGCAAAGCAGAGATCAGTGCCCGTGCTCTTCCAGATACTTCTCCACCTCAAGCGCAGCCATGCAGCCTGATCCGGCGGCGGTGATGGCCTGGCGGTAGCGGCGGTCCTGAATATCTCCGCAGGCGAAGACGCCGGGGAGGATCTCACCGTTCTTCGTGGTGAAGACGTTGTTCGTGGTCTTGATGTAGCCGTCGTCGTCGAGGTCGAGCAGGCCGGTGAAGGCTTTTGCGTTGGGCTCGTGGCCGATGCCGAGGAACATCGCTGAGACTGGCAGGATCGACTCCTCGCCCGAGACGCGGTTCTTCAGGCGCAGGCCCTTGACGTCCTTCTCTTCCACGCCGAGAACCTCTTCGACGACAGTCGAGCTAAGGAACTTGATCTGCGGGTGCGCCATCGCGCGGTCGAGCATGATCTTCGAGGCGCGGAAGTGCTCGCTGCGGTTGATGAGCGTGACCTTCGTGGCGAAGCGCGTGAGGAAGAGCGCCTCCTCCATGGCCGAGTCGCCGCCGCCGATGACGGCGATCTCCTTGCCGGAGAAGAAGAAGCCGTCGCACGTGGCGCAGGAGCTTACGCCGTGGCCGATCAGCGCCTGTTCGCTGGGCAGGTTCAGCCAGCGCGCGCTCGCGCCCGAGGCGATGATCAGCGTGTGCGTGTGGATCGTCTCTTTACCAATGTTCAGGGCAAAGGGCCGCTTGGTGAGGTCGATGGAGTTCAGGTGGGCCATCTTCAGCTCGGCGCCGAAGCGAGTGGCCTGCTTCTTCATGTTCTCGATCAGCTCGGGGCCTTGAATGCCCTCGGGCCAGCCGGGAAAGTTTTCGACCAGCGTAGTGATGGAGAGCTGGCCGCCGGGCTCGTGGCCTTCCAGTACCAGCGGCTTCAGGTTGGCGCGTGCGGTGTAGATGGCAGCAGTCAGCCCGGAGCATCCGGAGCCGAGGATGACGGTATCGCGAGTCGTGTTTTCACTCATAATGGCTTCCCTAGTGTAAATGCGCGAGGACGGAAAAGGATGCAAAGCGGATTCGTGCGTCTGCCGGCTCTCCGCGACAACTACAATCGAGCCATGGCAAATCTAACGCTGGTCTACGGAATGAGGCTGCTCCCGGCCGATGAGATCGCAAAGGTCGGCGACGCCCCGATCGAGCTGAAAAACGGCAATCGGGCGCAGGTGACGATGCACGTGCTGGAGGGCAGCCGCGAGCAGATCGAGGCGCAGCTTAAGATGAGCCTCGACGCCTTCTTCGATTTCTATCCTGAGATATAGGAGTGTCATCAAATTGGTTTACCTGAAAAGGCCGTTTTATTGTCATTCCGACCGGAGGCCCGCAGGGCCGGAGTGGAGGAACCTGCTGTTTGCCTGCGGCATCGGGAAGAATCGCGGTGGAAAAGCAGGTTTCTCCGCTCCGCATCTCACGATAAAACCGTGAGATGCTCCGGTCGAAATGACACATCTTCTGCAGATAGCAACTTTGATGACACGCCCTAGGGTATCGCCGCGAAAAATGAGGCTTTGATGCCTCATTTCAGGTCACTCTTCTGCCGAAGAGATACGTGTGACTTGGAGACGCACTACAGTGCTGGCGATATCTGCTTTGCAACTGGCGATGCCAGCGGCTTTGCGCGCCCAGGCTGCGCCCCCTGCACCGCAGACCATCGAAGATGCGCTGCATCAGATGTCGGACTCTGCGGGTGCGATCTTCACCGGCGAGGTCATCGCAATTCGGCAAAGGGCCGGTGACAATGGAGCGTCCGGGGTCGTCGAGATCGACTTCCGCGTGGACGACGCCATACGAGGCTGCACAACGGGGGCCACCTACACGCTGCGCGAGTGGGCGGGGCTGTGGGCTGCGAATGACGCGCGCTATCGCGTGGGGCAGCGCCTGCTGATGCTCCTGCACGCTCCTGGAGTGGGCGGCATGAGTTCGCCCGTCGGAGGCGCCGACGGCGCGATACCGCTGCGAGCGGCGGCAGTGGCCCCACTGGCTGCGTCGGCCTCGGCGGCATCGAGTCCTCTCATAGCCGACCTGCGCTGGGTGGGCACACGCCTTGAGCGCAGTGTGGCATATACAAGCTCGCAGGTCGTGACCGGCACAAGCCAGCAGCCGTCGCTGGCGGATGCTTCGACCGCAGCACAGCAAGCGCCGGTGACGGTTGTCGTTCAGATGCTGCGTTCGTGGCAGCAGGCAACGCCATGAAGGCGCGCAGACCGAGGCGTCTCTGGCTTGTGAGCGCGTTGCTCTTTGCATCGGTGACGGGCGCTCACGCCAGCGGGCCACGCTGGGTCACGGGTGCGCCGTACTTCTCCGCTCCCGGGTACCCGATCGTCTGGTACACCGATAGCCCGCAGTACTTCACCGACCCCGGAGACCTCAGCCCCTATGTGAACAACGCCGCGGCGAACGCCATCGTGCAGGCGGCGGCGGGGGTATGGAACGTCCAGACGTCGCGCCTGACTTTGGCCTATGGCGGGGCGCTCAATGAGCACATCAACTCATCGAACACCTATCCGGGCCCCACTGGAATCGTGTTTCCAATGGATGTGCAGGCATCGAACTATCAGGCAAAGCAGATCGCGGTGATTTACGACAGCGATGGCTCCATCACGGACATGCTTCTTGGAGCGGGGGCAAGCAGTCCGTCCGGATGCAGGCAAAACGCCGTTACCGAAAGCGTCGACTCGTTCAGTACAGACGGCCATATCCAGCATGCCGTGCTTGTGCTGAACGGTCGCTGCACGGGCCCCGCCCCCGAGCAGCAGCTCCAGCTTCAGTATCAGCTCATGCGCGCCTTCGGCCGCGTCATCGGTCTGGGTTGGTCGCAGACAAACGACAACGTCTTCACCGGCACTCCGCGACCGACCTATCAGCAGGCGTTGTACTGGCCCATCATGCACCCCATCGATATCATCTGCGGGCCGTATACCTACCAGTGCTTGCCCAGCCCGTTCACTCTCCGCGACGACGACGTCTCGGGACTCGGGCTGCTATATCCCGTAGGTGGAACGGCGCCACCGGGCAAGACAACCACGCTGGCGCGTGCCACGCAGGTGCGGGGGACAATCACCTTCCCCAACGGCCAGGGAATGCAGGGCGTCAACGTTGTCGTGCACCGGCGGGAAGCGTTCTGGGACTACCCCGAGACCTGGGAGTCGGTGTCGGGAGTCACGGGCTATCTCTTTCGACGCAACAACGCCAACCCTGTCTCGCTGCATCTCCCGGCCGCTCCTACGGCCGGCATGGGGTCGGTCGATCCCTCTCTGGAAGGTCAATTCAACATCGCCCGTGTGCCGCTCTACGACTGGGAGGGATGGCAGAACGTGGTGGTCTCGACGCAGCCGGTCAACCCGCTTTACATCGGAGCGTATGCCGTTGGCCCTTACGAGGCGAACGCCGTTCTGCCCTCGGGAAGCGCCAACACGCAGAACGGCATTGGAATGACCCCGTTCGGGGTCTACCAGTACACCAACGCGATCGGCGATGCGGCCGGCGCTTGCGACACATCCGCCGATGGAACGGAGTCCTCGCCCGCGCCTGTCGCCGCCACAGGTTGGTGGACGGGAAACCTGTGTTCCTACGGCCACAGCGCATGGACGCAGTTTGCAGTCCAGCCGCAGCGCACCTTCACCGTTGAAGTGACCGCTCAGGACGAGTATGGGCAGGCCACCGCCTCCAAAGCGCTCCCCGTAATCGGTCTCTGGAGCTCGTCCGATGCTGCCGGTACGCAGCCTTCTGTCGCCGCGGCAGCCACGGCGTTCAACAGCTCCGTCAACGGCATGACGACACTCACAGCACAGACAGGCACGGGAGCGCAGCCCAATTCATTGCGCATGGCGATCGCCGATCAACGCGGCGACGGCCGCCCCGATTACGCGTATCAGGCGCGTATCCTCTACGCCGATTCGATCGCGCCGGCGAGTGTGCCCTCGTTTGGGGGAGCGGTGACGATCGCCGGCATGGGCTTTCGTCCCGGCAATATCGTCCTCGTCAACGGCATCGCAGCAACTGTCTCCGCCTGGACGGCGAACACAATAACGGCCGTTGTACCCTCGCTTCATGCCTCGACTGCAATCGCGGCGGACGTTACGGTGCGCGACCTTGTGAGCGGAGCGACGGCGACCATGAGCGGCGCATTGAACTACGCCGCGCCCCAGCCCACGCTTGTGCTCGTGTCCGCGCCGTCCGGGCAGGTCTTCACCGGCACTCCGTCGAGCGTTCCGTTTGCCGTCCAGTTGTTGCAGGGCGATGGAGTCACTCCCATCGCGGGCGCGGCAATCGACCTGTCGCTGACCGCAGGTCAGGCGCGCTTCGACGCCTGTGGCGCAGGCACCTGTACTCTCTTGACCGGCGCCCAGGGGAAGATCGCGACGACGATCACTCCGCTTGCCGCGGGGCCTGTCACGCTTCTGGCCAGTAGCGGTGTGGGCGGCACGGTCACAGCCAGCTTTACCGCGTTGGCCCGGCTTCAATCGCTCACGGCCCTCAATGCCGATCTTTACATTGCGGCGGGAGGACATGTCGACTGGCCGCTTCAGGTACTCGCTACGGACAACGCGGCACCGGTCGGAGGTACTCCAGTGCAGTGGTCTGCAAATTCGGGAGGCGTTACCTTTTCCGCTACAACGACTGCGGTTGATGCGGCCGGACTCGCACAGGCGGTCTCGGGGATAGGGCCGCTCAGTGCAAATGCAACCGCTTCGATCTCCGCCTGTGCGTGGACCTCGATCTGCGCCAGCTTCATCGCGCAGGGAGTTGCGCCCGATCAGTGGGGCATCGAGGTCATCGGTGGCGCAGGGCAGTCCGTAGCGCCGGGGGCCGCGCTGGCCCCGATCGTGTTCCGGGTCGTCGACTCCGCGGGGCACCCCGTCGCGGGAGCGTCCGTCTATATCCACCAGACAGTGGAGCCCTGGGCTGGCCCCTGCCCGGCTACAGGCCGTTGCCCGGCCGCTCCCGTCTACGGCGGCTCGAGCACCACGTCGATCTCCGCCATCGACGGCACTGTGTCGGCGACACCGATGGATCTTGCAGGACAGCCTGTAATCGCGAATATCGTCGCGGCCTCGGGTACGCAAGGGTTCGTCTCACTGACCGTCGCGCGGCATCCGTAAGCGCGGGACTGCTATCGTGTGATGCAGGCGGCCACCCGATGCCGGAGACCGGGCGGCCCTCCTGAGCATCAAAAGGATGACGAACGGGAGTACGCGATGGCAACTGCGCCAAATGGAAGTGTGCGGAAACGAGTGATTGTCGTCGGCGGCGGCTTTGCCGGAATGAATGCGGCGCTTGGCCTCGCGAAGCTCCCCGTCGATATTACGTTGATCGACCGCAGGAACCACCACACCTTTCAGCCGTTGCTCTATCAGGTCGCGCTCGCCGTTCTGTCGCCTGCGGAGATTGCGCAGCCCATTCGCAGCATCCTGCGCGACCATCGCAACATCGAGGTGCTGATGGACGAGGTGGTTGGCTTCGACCTCTCCGAGAGGCGCGTCCACCTCAAGACCGGTGCCGTGCTGGAGTACGACTACCTGGTTCTCGGCACCGGCTCCACGCACTCCTACTTCGGCCGCGACGACTGGGCACCGCTCGCTCCCGGACTGAAGACCGTCGAAGACGCAACGGAGATAAGGCGTCGCGTTCTGCTTGCGTTCGAACTGGCGGAGCGCCAGATGCAGGAAGATGGGTCGCATCCTCCACTGAACTTCGTCATCGTCGGCGGAGGCCCCACGGGCGTTGAGCTTGCCGGAGCCATCAGCGACATTGCGCGTCTATACATGGCCCGCGACTTCCGGCACATCAATCCAGCCACTGCCCATGTGCTCATCCTTGAGGGATCGCCCAACGTGCTTGGGGCTTACCCCCCCGACCTCCAGCAGAAGGCGGTCGAGCAGTTGGCCGACCTCGGCGTGGCGGTACGTACAGGGGCACGCGTCACCGACATCCAGCCCGGTTATGTGATGATCGGCGACGAGCGGCTCGAATCGGCGGTCACATTATGGGCCGCGGGAGTGCAGGCGTCTCCGCTCGGCAAGATGCTTGGCGTCCCGCTGGACAAGCGCGGCTGCGTGCTGGTCGACCAGTTCCTCAATCCGCCGGGACACCCCGAGGTCTTCGTCTGCGGCGACCTCGCCCACGTCGAAGAGAACGGACGTCTGGTCCCTGGGGTCGCCCAGCCTGCCATGCAGATGGGGACCTATGCCGCCAAACGCATCGGCAGGCTGATCGGCATCGGGTTGGGGAGCGACGGCACCGGTCTCAACGAGCCATTCCACTACTTCGACAAAGGAGACATGGCCACCATCGGCCGCAAGGCAGCCGTCGCAAACATCAAGTGGCCCTTCAAAGGCCGCTGGAGCGGACTGCCCGCATGGCTGACCTGGCTCTTTGTCCACATCTTCTTCTTGATCGGCTTCCGCAACCGCATCGCCGTCTTCCGCCAGTGGGCCTGGACCTACCTGACCTTCTCCGATGGTGCCCGGTTGATCACAGGCTCGGTGGAGTTGCCCGGCTGGAACGCCGAGTACGCCGCGCAACATACCGACGCGATCATTGACCCGGTCGAAACTCCACTCGGCGAGGGGTAGAGATCGCCAAGGCTGTCTCCATGAAAGGTGGCGCAGAGCATTCAGGGCCAACGGCCCGTAATATACCAGCCTGTGCCAAAGGCCCAGGTTAGCAATCGAGTGGCTGTTATGAACTTTACCCATCCGCATCAAGCTTCTTTGCCGTCATTCTGAGCGTAGCGAAGAATCCCTGTAGTTTTCATCTGGCGCTACGCTCAGAACGACGGCTTATGACAACGCGTAATCGTTCCCTTTCAGTTCATAACAGACTCTGGATGGACGACATAAATGCCGCAACACATCTGCGCGACAAAATGATTTAAAGCCGCAGCGTATCGCCTTCCGCCAGTACGCGAACACGGTCCTCGATCCCGAGCCTTGCGGCCTCGGTGCGCAGTCGCTCGAGGGGTTCCTCCATTGGCTCCCGTCCTAGACGAAAGGTGCCAAAGTGCATGGGGACCATCCACTCCGCTCCACTGTCGACAAAGGCGCGTACAGCCTCCTCCGGGCTGACGTGAACGGCGCGGTAGCTGTCGGGAAAGTACGCCCCGATGGGTAACAGGGCCACCTGCGGTTGCAACCTGCGGCCTATCTCCGCAAATCCGTCGAACCAAGCCGTATCGCCCGAGTGATAGACGGAGTGGTTCTCCGACGCGACGACATAACCTCCGTAGCCGCGGTGCGTGTCGTTGAAGAGCCGCGCGCCCCAGTGACGGCATGGCGTCATGACGACGCGCAGCCCGGCGATCTCTTCCTGCTGCCACCACGCCAGCGTATGAACCCTCCGAAAACCGAGCGGGGCAACCAGGTCCTCGACGCCCTCTGGCACGACGATCTCCGGGGCAACGCCTCGCCTTCTCCGCGTTGAACGCACAATCCGGCGCAGCGATGGAATATCGAGGTGGTCCATATGCGCATGCGTGACCAGCACAAGATCGATGGGCGGCAGTTGCTCCGGCAGCGATCCCGGGTTGCGCTGACGCCGCAGCAGAATGAGCCTGCGGGAGAACACGGGATCGATCAGCACATTCCGGCCGCCGATCTGGAAGAAGAAAGAGGAGTGGCCGATAAAGGTGATACCAAGCTCCCCGTCCAGTACCGTCTCCGGGGCGCGCGACTGCCCTTGCAAGGGGTGCTCATGGCTTTCGCGGACCAGCCGCCATAGCTGGCCCATCTTGGTTACGGCAAACGGCTTTCTGCGCCAGACGCGCCGGACATTCTCTTCAATTCCTCTCACAACCTTATTGGATGCCAGCCGCTCGCCGCCGGGTTCCGGCGATGCCTATCCCGCAGTCAGATACAATCTCTCAGCGCCCATGAATCTTTACACCGCGGTCATTGCTGCCATCGTTCTTGTCCTGCTCACCGTTTCGCTTGCCCGGCTGGGCAAGGTCAAGACGAAGGCGGACTATCTGGTGGCCGGGCGCACGCTGCCTGCCTTCGTGCTGATCTTCACGCTGCTCTCCTCGTGGATAGGCTCGGGCTCGCTGCTTGGCGGCGCTGAAAATGCCTACAAACACGGCTTCGTGGCGCTCTGGCAGGCGGCGGGAGGATGGGCGGGGCTGCTGCTGATCTACTTCATCGCCCCCCGCGCAAGGAAGTTTGCGCAGTACACCATCCCCGACCTTCTCGAAGCGCGCTACAACCAGACGGCGCGCGTGCTCGGTGTCATCGCCATCCTGCTCACCTACACGGCCATCACCAGCTATCAGTTCATCGGCGGCGGCGACATCCTGCACCTGATCTTCCCGGAGTTCGTGACGCCCATCCTCGGGCGGTACATCATCGCGGCCTTCGTCATCCTCTTTACGGCGATCGCGGGCATGTCCTCGGTTGCCTACATGGACCTCTTCATCGGCCTGCTGGCAACGGTGACGATGTGCCTCGCCCTGCCAGTGCTGGTCCACCGTGCGGGAGGATGGCAGGCCGTCCACGCCGCGCTTCCAGCATCGCACTTCACCGTCTTCGACGACTTGAGTTTGATCCAGTGCCTGGAGCTGTTTCTGCCCACGTGCCTTCTGCTGCTGGGCAACCAGTCGATGTATCAGAAGTTCTTCTCCGCTAAGTCCGAGAAGGACGCGCGCCGCGCCGTTGTGGGCTGGATCGTAGGCACCATCCTTCTTGAAACCGTGATCGTTGCAATCGCCGTCACGGGCTCAGCGCTGTTCCCAACCGGCGAGGTGAGCAAGGCCCCGCGCGAGATTCTTGCCTACTGCGGCCTGCACGGCTTTGGCGACGCTTCAGCCCCGCTGCGGCTACTGGGCGCGTTGCTGATGGGGGCGATCTTCGCCAAAATTGTTTCGACCGCAAACAACTGGCTGTTTTCCCCGGCCACCAATCTGGTCAACGATATCTACGTCCGCTACATGCAGCCTGAGGCCTCCAACAAGAAGGTGCTGATCGTCGGCCGCCTGATGGTCGTGCTGCTGGGGCTGTGGTCGCTCTTCCAGTCGCTGGGGACGGAGTCGGTGCTCAAGAAGGCGCTCTATGCCTACACCATCTATTCGGCGGCCCTGACACCGGTCATTCTGGCCGCGTTCTTCTGGCGCAGGGCGACATCGGCCGCTGCCGTGGCCAGTATCGCGGTCGGTACGGTGGTCACGGTCTCATGGGACACGGTCGCGCCGCATCTTCCCGGTGCGATCGGGCATCGGGATGCGATCTTCCCGGCGCTGCTGGCTTCGCTGGTCTGTCTGGTCGCAGTCAGCCTGTCCACGGCATCTTCCGATAAAGCCACGCTGGGCGAACCGGGAGCGGCATAGAGCCTGTTATCAATTTAAATTAAAGGGAAGATCGCGCGTTGACATTAAGTCGTCATTCTGAGCGCAGCGAAGAATCTCAGTATTTTTTACGATGGGCCAGACGAAACTACAGGGATTCTTCGCTACGCCCAGAATGACGGCCAGGATTTTAATGCAGATGAGCGATGCCCATTACAGCCTATAGACAACGCGCCAATTTTTCATTATTTGTAACCTTGAAGTTGCATAATGAACAATTCACCGAGACTACAGGTATTGCAGCCAGAAGACCGATAGAACATAGATGAACATTCAGCTCCTCCCAGATCTGGCCGCCATGGCCACGTTGCTTACCATCCTGTGTTTCCTGCGAAGGCGGCATAAGCAGCAGGATGTGGAGCTGTGGATCACCGGCATGCTCTTCATCTTCCTGGAGGCAATCGCGCATGTCTTCTACGAGTCCTCGGGGCCACGGCATGTCCCCGCCCACGTTGTAGCGCTCGATTCATACCTTGCTGCCGGCATCATCTTTCTGTGGGCCGCATCGAAGACCCTCTTTCCCCGTCGTGCCGTACTGATCTATCTGGCGATCAGCGCTCTCCCGCTGGCAATGGTGCAGACCTTCTACGCCCTGGATGCCCGCGGTTCCGGGCCGTATCTCATGACCGCGGCTTGTGGGTTGGTGCTTGGCGTGGCCGCTCCATTTCTCGCTGCCCGCAGCCTGCGGATCGGGAAGGCGTGGTGGCTTGTCGCGTTGCAGTTGGCAGTCTGGGGTTCGGTCTGGATATTCGGTTCAACGGCCATGTACCGCGACGCGGCCTACATTCCTCTGTTCGTCATCTACCTGGCGGCGGCCGTCCTGTTTCAATTCAGCCTGCCGCGCGGGAGCCTCGGGAAAGTCGCCATTGTGATGGGCTTCGCGGTCTGGGCGCTGGTGTTCCTCCTGCACTCCTGGGTGTCGAACCACCCGCAATTTATTCCTGTCGCCGCCGAGGTGTGGGACTGGCAGAAGTTCCTGGTGACCATCGGCATGCTGCTGGTGATGCTTGAGAGGCAGGTCACAAGCAACGAGTGGCTCGCGCTGCACGACCAGTTGACCGGCCTGCCCAACCGCAGGCGGTTTGAGGAGCGGCTGGCGCAATCGATCCGTCAGTCCCAGATCAATGGCACCCGCACGGCAGTCATGATGATCGACCTGAACGGGTTCAAGGCCATCAACGACTCGCAGGGCCACGACACCGGCGACCTGCTGCTGCAACAGATCGCCCAGGGCCTGCGCCATGCGGTCCGATCGTCCGACACGCTGGCCCGGCTCGGCGGAGACGAGTTCATCATCGTGGCAAGCGATCTCCCCATCGACACACCGGTCTCCCAGGTCGTAAAGACCTGCACTGCCCGTATCGACGAGGCGCTACGCAAGCCGTTTACCGTGGCCGGCCGGAAGCTGACCGTCAGCGGCAGTGTAGGGGTCGCCGTCTTCCCGGACGACGCCGCCGACGAGGTGCTTCTGCGGAGACTGGCCGATCAGCGCATGTATGAGCAAAAGCGCGGGACAGCCTCGCTGGTCGAGTCGCCGTCTTAGAGTTTGGTATGAACCTAAAGGGAACGGTTACGCGTCAAAGGGAGCGATTACGCGACAGATGGAACGATTACGCGACAGAGGGAGCGATTACGCGTCAAAGGGAGCGATTACGCGTTGTCATGAGCCGTCATTCTGAGCGTAGCGAAGAATCTCAGTATTTTGCGCTGCGCCAGAGGACAACTACAGGGAGGCGAAGAATGACGGCAAAGAAGCTTGATCCGGATGGGTAAAGTGCATCACAGCCCTCATAGCTTTTTTACCAGAGGGTGTTGCTCGATCTTTCAGGGCCGGAGGCCCGCCACATACCAGCCGAGGCCGAAGGCCTAGGTAAGCTCNNNAAAATTTTCTCAAATCCCGTTTTCACCTTTCACGTCAGGCAGAAATACAATAGTTCACAGGAGATTTGTTCATGGCCACAGAGCCCATCACCCACGAAGCGATCGATCCGTTGCAGCCCCTCGCCGCATTTGTCTCAACGCCCCGGTTTTCTTTTGAAGAAATCCTTGCCGCGCCGTCGAGCGTCGATGATGACGACGACTATGAAGAGGACGACGAAGACGAGGATGAGGATTACGACGACGAAGACGACGAAGATGAGGACTACGAAGACGAAGACGATGACCTCGGCGACGACGATGACGATGCGGATGATGAGGACGAGGAAGACGAAGAAGACGGCTACTATGACGATGACGACGAAGAAGACGACGAGGACGATGAAGACGAAGACATGCACGACGACGATCTTCCGCGGGTGCCTCGCACACGTCGCATGTAGACGGTCTCTCCCAGCCGTCTGAGACCTGTTGAAGCCGCGTCGATCTCAGACGCGGCTTCTGTGTCTATGGCTTATTACCAGAGATATAGCTCGATCTTTTAGGGCCGAAGGCCCGCCAAATACCAGCCTGGGCCGAAGGCCTAGGTAAGCAACCCCAAAAAGATCAAAGCGCTGAAGGCGCGATACAAAACACGGCGCTTTACCTATAGGTGAACATCTGATCAGTAGCCAGCGTCGGTGACGATGTTCTCCAGCGGTTCGCCCACGATGTAGCGGCGCACCTGGGCGGCCCCGAAACGGAAAGCCCGATGGATAAACTCCGGCGTCGACCCTCCGACGTGCGGGGTAATCATGCAGTTTGGAGCGGACCACAAGGGGTGGTCCGCCGGCAAAGGCTCCGGGTCAGTCACGTCGAGCACGGCCTGAATGCGATGCGACTGGAGCGCCGCAAGCAATGCGGCAGTCTCCACGACCGGGCCGCGCGCCGCGTTGACCAGCAGCGCTCCGTGTTTCATCAGGCCAATCTCTTCCGCGCCGATCATGCCGCGCGTCTCCTGTGTGAGCGGAACGATTGCGACCACGACGTCGGCCCTGGGAAGCAGCGTCTTCAACGCGGCGGCGGAGAAGACCTCCGGGGTCTGCTTCGCATGTCTTGCCACCCGAAGCACGCTTACGCCGAAGGGCTTCAAGCGCGCCTCGATCGCCGATCCTATCGATCCGTAGCCGGCAATCAGCACAGTCTTTCCTGCGAGATCGTCGCCCAGAACGCGGTACAGTCCTGCCTGCGCTCCGCCCTCGTTGAGGAAGCCGTCCGTCACGGAGGACTGACCTCTCCATTCATGCCGCTGCTGCATATCGCGATAGTGCGGCATCCGCTTGACCGAGGACAGGATGGCGGCCAACACCCACTCCGAGGTCGAGATGTCGTGGATTCCGCGGCCATCGCACAGCATCGTGTCCGCGGGCAGCCAGGGAAGGATCCAGTCCACGCCCGCCATCAGCGACTGGATGACCTTGACTCCATGGAGCCGCGAAAAGGTCGTGGCGGCGTCTTTGCGTGCAAACGGGACGATCCAGAAATCCACGTTGAACTCCGCGCTGGAGTGGCGCGGTATGCGCACGATCTCCGCTTCCCTGGGAAATCCAATCAGCAGTTCTTCCGCCGTGTTTGCATCGACACCAACTCGAATCATTCTCCGAGTGTGCATGAAAGCAGGCCAAAAAGAAAAACGCCTTTTGGCGCTTCCAGCATCTCTAGTGGCTGTTGTGAACCTTACCCATCCGCATCAAGCTCCTTTGCCGTCATTCTGAGCCGAACGGGGTCCCCGGCCAGCTTGCTGGCTGGGGCAGGGAGGCGAAGAATCCCTGTAGTTTCATCTGGCGCTGCGCGCAAAAAATGCCGAGATTCTTCGCTACGCTCAGAATGACGACTTAGACAACGCGTCATCGTTCGCTTTAAGCTCATAACAGACTCTAGGGTCCTGAGTCTGAAGTTCGCAACATAAACAGCATTGTCATCCTGAGCGGAGTTTGACGAGCTTCCGCGGCAAACGGAGTCGAAGGATCTGCGGTTGTTTTTCAACGAATTTCGGATCCACCACTCTAGACCAGGGCATAACTTTGCCGTAACGTATGATGGCTAGCGGAGGGTGTCGAAACGATGTATCCATCCGGTGCTCCTTCGCTGGAGAGATTGCGCGGGGTACGAAAGATTGATCTGACGACCGCTTCGCTGGCAACCAGCGACCTGGCGCGTGAGATCAATCGCGACATCGTTCTCGAGTTCATCCGTTTCCGTCAGCCCATCTCGCGTGTCAACCTGGCGCGACTCTCTGGCCTGCAACCCAGCACCATCTCGGCGATCGTCGACGACCTTCTGAAGGAAGGCTGGATCAAGGAGGGTGCGGTTGTCCGTGGCTCGCGCGGACGCCCTTCCACCATGATCTCGATCAACGATGAGCTTGTGATCCTCGCGGTGGACCTGCGTCCGGGCCGCGCCATCGTTGCCGTCATCGACCTTTCGGGACGCTTCCTCTCGCAGGAGACGATCTCCATAGGCTCGCGCCCCGAGGCCGCGGTGAGCAAGATCGTCGCCTGCATCGAGATGCTTCGCGAGCGGTTTTCGAAGATGACCTTCGAAGGCGTCGGAGTGAGCGTTCCCGGCAGGGTCGACCCGGTGACGCAGCGAATCCTGATGGCGCCGAACCTGAACTGGCACGGGTTCGACTTAAAGAGCGCCCTCGAAAAAAAGCTGAAGTTACAGGTGGAACTGGACAACGATGCCAATGCCTGCCTCTCCTCGGAGATATGGCACGGCCGCCTGGAGGGAGTCCGCAACGCAGTCCTGGTCGCGGTGGGAGAGGGCGTCGGCGCGGCCATCTTTTCAGGCGGTCAGGTGGTCTATGGCTTCAACGGCCTTGCGGGCGAGATGGGGCATATCCCGATCGACCCGGCAGGCCCTTTATGCGGGTGCGGACAGCACGGATGCTGGGAGGTCTTCGCCTCTTCGCGCGCTGCGCTCAAGCGCTACGCCGCTCTCAAGACGGGGACCGAGGTAAACGATGTCAGCGCGCTGCTGCGTCTGGCGGAGGAGGGCAACCCTGCTGCCCGCAAAGTCACCATACAGCAGGCGCTCGCTCTGGGAAGCGGCCTGAGACTTGTGACTGCGGCACTTTCGCCCGAGTTGATTCTGATCGCCGGAGAAATTACGTCGGCCTGGAAGCTCATCGAGCCGCAGATCAAAAAGGAGCTGGCCGGCAAAATGCTCGCAGGCCGTCCGCCAAGGCTGGAGCCTGCTGGCGATGGGCAGTCTGCGCGCTTGAGCGGGGCCGCGGCCATTCTGCTGCATCGGCACGTCCGTTTCCACCACTCCACCCATGGAATCAAGTCCAGGGCGTCCCAAAAATCGTCTTCACGCAAGTAGCTTTTTGGGGCGCTGTGACGCGATCGGTCCATTGACAAACGTGAAGAGCGATATTTATTTTGCATACAGAAAATAATTGTGTATGCTTTTCCAGCAGACGAGGCGCGAACGCGAAGCATGTATCTGGGAGTAGATTGCGGGACGCAGGGAACCAAGGCCCTCTTGATCGATGAAGAGGGTACCGCTCTCGGTCGCGGCTATGCCCCGCACGCCTTGGTCGAGAGGGAGACCGGGGCGCGCGAACAGGACCCCCAATGGTGGGTGGACGCGCTTCGCTCATCCGTAGAGCAGGCGCTCTCCGCCGCCGGACGCAACGATGTGCGGGCCATTGGCGTCTCCGGCCAGCAGCACGGGCTTGTCGTTCTCGACGAAGACCAAAAAGTGATTCGCCCCGCCAAGCTGTGGAACGATACCGAGACGGCGCGGCAGAACGCCGAGCTGATCGAGATGCTTGGCGGCCCCGAAGCCTGCATGGAGCGCTTCGGCATCCTTCCCTTGACCGGCTACACCGTCTCGAAGCTGCTGTGGCTCAAGCAATCGGAGCCTGCAAACTTCGCGCGTATCCGGCACATTCTTCTGCCCCATGAGTATCTGAACTTTTGGCTCACCGGCCAAATGCGGGCCGAATACGGCGACGCCTCGGGCACGGCCTTCTTCGATCCACGCAGCCGCACCTGGGTAAAGGAAGTGCTCGATGCGATCGACGAAGGCTCCGGGCAGCTCTTCGCGGCACTGCCTCGGCTGATCGGCCCCGCCGAGATTGTGGGCACGCTGCGGCCCGAGGTTGCCGCAAAGCTTAGCCTCCCGGCCTCATGCATCGTCGCGCCGGGCGGAGGCGACAACATGATGGGTGCAATTGGCACCGGAAATGTGCGCGACGGCGTCGTGACCCTGAGTCTTGGGACCTCGTCTACCGTCTATACCTATGCACCGTCTCCATCGAAGGACCGCAGCGGCAGCGTTGCCCCGTTTTGCGCCTCGTCGGGGGGGTGGCTTCCCCTTGTCTGCACGATGAACGCTACAAACGTCGTCACGCAGACGTTACAAGTGCTCGGCCGCACGGTGGCCGGCATCGATCCCGCGTTGAACGCTACCGATCCCGGAGCAGGAGGGCTTACCTTTATTCCGTTTCTTCACGGCGAACGCACTCCCGATCTCCCTGAGGCCCGTGGGTCGTTGCTTGGGATCTCGGCGAACAACTTCACGCCCGAAAATCTGATTCGGGCCGTGATCGAAGGTGTCAGCTTTGGCGTGCTCGCCGGCCTGGACCTGGTTCTTGAAGGCAGGAAGGCAGAGGTCGTCTACGTCATCGGCGGAGGTTCGCGCTCCACGGCATGGCGTCAGTTGCTGGCCGATGCGACGGGAGCGCAGATCGAAGTCCCCATCGAAGAAGAGGCCGGAAGCCTTGGCGCGGCCATTCAGGCGATCTATGTCGATGGCGTTCAACGTGGACGCCCCGCAAGCTACGAGCAGCTTGTGCAGCGTATCGTAAAGGTCGATCCCTCGCGGTCGGTAAGGCCGCAGGCAGACAAGTTTGAGCGTTATCGGGCGGCGATGGAGTTGTACCGTCTCCGCCTTCGTGAGCTTTATCTGACGAGTTGAACCGTTGAGCGGATAAAGCCGGGTTTGAGTTAATTCGAGAGTTACTTTTTGAGGTTTCGATAAGCACATGGCACGGCAGATGACTTTTGGACTGATCGTTGGCAACCGCGGCTTCTTCCCCAGCCACCTGGCCGCAACCGGACGCACCGAGATGGTGGCGGCGATAGAAAAGCAGGGGCATAAGGTCATCGTGACCTCGCCCGAGCAGACCGCCTTCGGCGCCGTCGAGACCTACGAAGAGGCGAAGACCTGCGCCGCGCTCTTCAAACGGCACGCCGCCGAGATCGACGGCATCATCATCACGCTGCCCAACTTCGGCGAAGAGCGCGGCCTGGCCGACGCCATCCGTCTGGCCGATCTCCGCGTGCCTGTTCTGATTCAGGCAACGCCGGACGATGCCGGCAAGATGAGCATCGCCTTCCGCCGCGACAGCTTCTGCGGCAAGATGTCGATCTGCAACAACCTGCGGCAGTACGGCGTAAAGTACTCGCTGACGACGTTGCACACAGAGGCCCCGTCGTCGCCTGAGTTCGAGCGCGATCTCGCATCCTTCGCCGCGACCTGCCGTATCGTTCGCGGCTTCCGCAACCTGCGCATAGGGGCCATCGGCGCGCGTCCAGCGGCATTCAACACCGTTCGCTATTCGGAGAAGCTGCTCGAAAACAGCGGCATTACCGTCGACACGCTCGACCTGAGCGAGGTCTTCGGCCGCATCGCCAGGCTGCCCGATTCCGATGCGGCCGTGCAGGAGAAGCTCAACGCGATCAAGAGCTATCTGCCGCTCAACAACACACCTGAGGCAGCATTAATTAAGATGTCGAAGCTCGGAGTCGTGATCGATGGCTGGATGAAGTCGAACGATCTCGACGTCACATCGGTACAGTGCTGGACCTCGATGGAGGAGTTCTTCGGCGTCGTCCCCTGCACCGTGATGAGCATGATGAGCGAGAAGCTGCTGCCCAGCGCCTGCGAGGTCGACACCATGGGCACCGTCTCCATGCACGCGCTCGCGCTGGCCAGCGAGACGCCATCGGCGCTGCTCGACTGGAACAACAACTACGGCGGCAATCCCGACAAGGCAGTCTGCTTCCACTGCTCCAACCTGCCGAAGCACTTCTTCCGCGAGGGCGCGGTGAAGATGGACTTCCAGCAGATCATCGCCGGCACCGTCGGCAAGGAGCAGACCTTCGGCACACTCGACGGCAAGGTCAAGGCAGGCGCAATGACCTTCGCGCGGTTTTCGACCGACGACTTTACCGGGACCATCCGGGGCTACGTCGGCGAAGGCCGCTTTACCGACGACGCGCTCGAAACCTTCGGCGGAGCAGGTGTCGTCGAGATCCCGAACATGCAGAAGCTGCTCCGCTATATCTGCGAGAACGGCTTCGAGCATCACGTTGCAGCAAACTTCTCGCACTGTGCAGGAGCGGTCGAAGAGGCAGCGAAGAACTATCTCGGCTGGCCAATCTCGCGCCACTCTTAGGGAACCTCTGATTGAGTCCTGTTTTGTTAAGGGCACGCTTCAGAGGGTGCTGAAAAACTGAGCTTTGCTTAAGGGCACGGCTTCAGCCGTGCCGTAGCCGCGGCAGAATCAAAGGGGCTTTAGCCCCTGAGGTACGCTCGCAGGACTTAATCAGAGCCTGCCTAGGGGACCGAGTTCTCTGCTCTCCGGCTGTCCAATAATGGACAGCCATTTTTATTCATGGACAGTATCCACTGGAAAAGCAACTTCAAGTCATTGATAACAATTGGATTCATTTGGCGTCTGGAGTGCTTTCCTACAGGCGCAATGGATATTCAACGACCAGACATAAAGAAGAAGAAGCAGCGGCAGCAATGGATCGTGGGAGCAGTTGCTCTCGTCGTCCTTGCGGTGGCGGCGTTCTTCGTCTCTCGCCTCAAGCCGGCCGCTCCCACTGTGGATCGCGCCACGGTTTGGACCGACACCGTAAAGCAAGGCCCATTGCTGCGTCAGGTCCGCGGCCCCGGCTCTCTTGTGCCGCGTGAAGACCGCATCCGCCTGATTCCGGCCGAGACCGAGGCGACCGTTGTCCGCATCCGCGTGCTCCCCGGTGCGAAGGTCGAGCCTAATACGGTGCTGATGGATCTCGTCGACCCGACGGTGCAGCAGGAACTGCTCGACGCGCAGTTGCAGCTCAAGGCCGCGCAGACTGACCTGATGAACGTGAAGGCCAAGCTGCAAAGCGACCTGATGACACAGCGCGCCGGCGCGGCAACCGTCACGGCGGACTACAACCAGGCCAAGTTGCAGGCGCAGACCGACAAGTCGCTCTACGACTTGGGAGTAATCAGCGGCCTCACCTACAACGCTTCCAAGGGCAAGGCCGACGAGCTGACGACGCGCGACGGGATCGAGAAGCAGCGGCTGGTCGTCAATGAAAAGGCGATCGAGACACAGGTCGCCGTGCAGCAGACCAAGGTGGAGCAGGCACAGGCCCTGCTGGCGCTGAAGCAGAAGCAGCAGGACGCTCTCAGCGTGAAGGCGGGGATCAGCGGCGTTCTCGTGGACCTGCCGCACCAGGTTGGCGAACACGTTGCACCGGGCACGACGCTGGCGAAGGTCGTGCAGCCCGACCAGTTGAAGGCCAGCCTGAAGATTGCGGAGACGCAGGCGCGCGACATTCAGATCGGCCAGCCATCGGAGATCGACACGCACAACGGGGTCATAGAGGGCAAGGTGATGCGAATCGATCCTGCCGTAGTGAACGGAACGGTCACTGTCGACGTAGAACTGTCAGGCGCGCTTCCGCAAGGAGCACGGCCCGACCTGAGTGTAGATGGAGAGATCGACCTCGACCGCCTGCAGAACGTGCTGTACGTGGGCCGGCCGGCGTTCGGCAACGAGAACAGCACCATCAGCCTGTTCAAGCTGAGCGCGGATGGCAAGAGCGCCGTGCGAGTCCCGGTCAAGGTCGGCAAGGCTTCGGTCAACGCAATTCAGGTGATCGAAGGGTTACAGCCTGGAGACACCGTCATTCTCTCGGACATGAGCCGTTGGGACAACACAGACAGAATTCGCCTCGAGTAGGCAGAAAGACAAGGAGCGGGCAGATGGCAGATACGATTATCGAGATCGAGCAGTTGACCAAGGTGTTTTATACCGATGAGATCGAAACGCACGCGCTCTCGGGCGTGCATATGCAGATTGCGCGCGGCGAATATGTGGCGATGTCGGGCCCATCCGGCTGCGGCAAGTCGACGCTGCTGTCGATCATCGGCCTGCTCGATACACCGACAGGCGGCCGCTATCAGTTGAACGGCAAAGAGGTCGCCAACCTCGACTTCGCCGACCGCTCGCGGATTCGCAACCAGGAGATCGGGTTCATCTTCCAAAGCTTCAACCTGATCGGCGACCTGAGTGTTGCGGAGAACGTCGAGCTGCCACTGACGTATCGCACCGGCATGCCCGCGGCCGAGCGCAGAAAGCGCGTGCAGGAGTCGCTGGAGCGCGTGAACATGGCACACCGTATGCGTCACTATCCCGCGCAGCTCTCGGGCGGTCAGCAGCAGCGCGTCGCCGTGGCCCGCGCGCTGGCCGGGTCGCCGTCGATCCTGCTCGCCGACGAACCTACCGGAAACCTCGATTCAAAGAACGGCGAGGCTGTGATGAAGCTGCTGAAGGAGCTGCACGACGAGGGCGCGACCATCTGCATGGTCACGCACGATCCTCGCTTTGCCGCGCATGCGGAGCGGCAGATCCATCTGTTCGACGGCAAGGTCGTGGCCGAAGGGGAGCTAAGCCAGTTGATGGCGGAGGTGTAGCCATGATGCGTGTTGCGTTCGAAGAACTGCGGCAGTTGTTCCGCGAGACGCCGGGTGCGGCCGCAGCTCTGCTGATAGCGGTTGTACTTGGCATCGGCGTTCATGCGGCGCTCTTTTACGAGGCCGACGGAGAAGATCTCCGCCTGGCTGCAAATCACAGCGTCGCGAACGTGGCGAGTGAGGTCGAGGCCGCCGACCCGTTCACGCGGATGCGGGCGCGAATCCATTGCCCAGACAAGGTTCCCGGCTTCACGCTGATCGTCGGCTTGCGTGAGTACAACGTCGAGCTGTCGGTTCCGGTAGCGGATTTCGCATCGCTGTTTGAGCGGACGAGACCCGAAGCTGCAACTGCAATGTTGCCCATGAAGGGTTCAACAGCAGCATAAACGAGAGTCAGGCGAAGAGAAGGAGCACGCGATGAACCGATTGGCCCAGGACATTAAGTTTGCGCTTCGACAGTTGCGCAAGGCCCCCGGATTTACGTTGACCGCGATCGTTACGCTGGCGCTCGGTATCGGCGCCAATGCGGCCATCTTCACCCTGGTGCACGCCGTCCTTCTCAGGAACCTTCCCGTGGCCGATCCGGCGTCGCTGGTGCGCGTTGGCGACCGCGACGACTGCTGCGTCAACGGCGGCGTGCCAGAGGGGAACGACTACTCGATCTTCGCCTCGGAGTTGTATGAGCACCTGCGCGACAATACCCCGGAGTTCGAGCAACTGGCCGCGATGCAGGCTGGCTTTTGGAAGGGGAACATTACTGCGCGCGCGGGCGGAAGCAATGCACTTCCAAAGCCCGCGGCAGCGGAGATGGTCACGGCCAATTACTTCGACGTGCTCGGGTTGAAGCCCTATGCGGGACGTCTGCTTCACGCCTCCGACGACAAGCCCGGCGCCCCCATGGGCGTCGTGATCAGCTATCAGGCGTGGCAGCGCGACTACAGCTCCGACCCTTCGGTCGTGGGCAGCACCTTCATCCTGAACACCAATCCTGTGACGGTCCTCGGCATCACGCCCCCCGCCTTTTACGGCGACCGCATGACGGACAGTCCCCCCGATTTTTATATCCCCATGGTGCTTGAGCCGCAGTTCGGGCCGGCGCATCCCACGTCTCTGCTGCATGAGAGACGCGCCAACTGGGTATACATCCTCGGCAAGATCAAGCCCGGGACAGACCTCGCCCAGTTGCAGGCGAAGATGAGCGGCACGCTGCGCAATTATCTGGCGACCATCGACACCTACGAGAAGGCGGACGAGAAACCGAATCTTGCGAAGTCGCATGTTGTGTTGACGCCGGGCGGCGCGGGGATCGCCAACATGCAGGAGGAATTCGGCAAGGGTCTGCGGTTGCTGATGGCGGTCTCGGGGCTCGTGCTGCTGATCGCCTGCGCCAACATTGCAAACCTGGTGCTGGTGCGCGGCATGGCGCGGCGGGCGGAGACCTCGATCCGCATGGCGCTTGGCGCACAGCGAAAGCGCCTGATCCGGCAGATGCTCACCGAGAGCGTCGTCTTGTCGTGCCTGGGTGGCATCGCGGGGCTGGCTGTCGCGTTCGCAGGAACGAAGATGCTGCTCGCCATGGCATTTCCAAACTCGACGAACCTTCCGATCGAGGCAACGCCGTCCGCGCCGGTGCTCGGTTTTGCCTTCCTCCTCTCGCTGCTGACGGGACTTTTGTTTGGCGTCGCTCCCGCATGGGTGACGTCGCACTCGCAACCGGCGGAGGCTCTGCGCGGATCGAACCGCACGACGCAGGACCGCTCCGGTTGGGTGCAGCGCTCGCTCGTCGTGTTGCAGGCGGCGCTCTCGCTGGTGCTGCTGGTCGGTGCCGGGCTGATGGCCAAGAGCCTGATGAAGCTCGAAAACCAGGACTTCGGAGTGCTCACGGAGAACCGCACCGTCGTCCACTTCAGCCCGCAGAATGCGGGTCTCAAGCAGGACCAGTTGCAGGGCGTCTACGACCAGATAGACCAGCAACTGCGCAGGCTTCCCGGAGTGGAAAAGGTCTCGCTGTCGCTGTACACACCGCTTGAGGGCAACAACTGGGGCGAGGGCGTCTTCCTGCAAGGCCGGCCCGAGCCGCACGCCGGAGACAACATCGGCGCATCGTGGCTGCGCGTCGGGCCAGACTACTTCGACATCGTCGGGCATCGCGTTTTGCGGGGCAGGGGAATCACGATCCACGACACCGCCACTTCGACCCCCGTCGTTGTTGTGAATGAGACGTTCGTGAAGAGGTTCTTCCCCAACGGCCAGGACCCGCTCGGTGCGCACTTCGGCGTCTCCGGCATGGAGAGCGCCGGCGACATGGAGATCGTCGGCGTCGTCTCGGACGTGAAATACAACAACATCCGCCACCCCGTGCGGCCCATGTACTTCCGTCCGCTGCTGCAGGTGGCGCACACCAAGCCCGAAGACGACATCCGCTCGCTCTATGCCGGGGCGATCATGATCCAGACCAAGGGCAGGGTCGATGGTCTTGAATCGCAGGTGCGGCACACGCTGGCAAGCATCAATCCCAACCTGACGGTCACGCGACTGACGACCTTCGACGAGCGGATCCGCGGGCAGTTCGACCAGGAGCGCCTGCTGGCCCGGCTGACGCTGATGTTCGGCCTCCTGGCGCTGGTCCTCGCTGCGGTGGGACTGTACGGTGTCACCGCCTACTCTGTGGCGCGACGCACGCCGGAGATTGGCGTTCGCATGGCCCTTGGAGCAAATCGCGGCAGCGTCGTCGCCATGGTCTTGCGCGAAGCATTGTTGCAGGCCGCGATCGGGCTTGCGATCGGCATCCCCGTGGCGTGGATGTGCGCACGGTTTGTGCAGTCGCAGCTATACGACGTACGCGGTCACGATGCGACCGTGCTTGCCCTTGCTGTTGTTGTGCTTGCCCTTGCGGCGTTCGCCGCAGGCCTGATCCCCGCACAACGCGCCGCCTCAACCGATCCGGTAAAGGCGCTCCGAACGGAGTAGCCCGTATAAATGGCGAGGACTCGCATCTCGCAAACCGAAACGCAAACCCGTGAGAAGCGGAGCAATTGATGATTGAGCTGAAAAATGTCGAGCGCAGCTACAGAACCGGGCACACTGAGACCTGGGTACTGCGCAGGATCGGATTGACCTTTCGCCCATGGGAGTTCATCACCATCATGGGGCCATCGGGTGCGGGCAAGTCGTCGTTGCTGAACGTGCTGGGTATGCTCGACGACCAGTGGCGCGGCGAGTTCAGCTTCGACGGCGAGGCCGTTCATCTGATGAACCGCAAGCAGCGCGCCGACCTCGCCCGTCGAAGAATTGGCATGGTCTTCCAGAGCTATCATCTGCTCGACGATCTCACTGTCGCCGAAAACATCGACCTGCCGCTCTCCTACAAAGACATTCCGCGCGCTGACCGTCAGGCGCTTGTGGCCGACACCCTCGATCGCTTCAACATCGTGGGCAAGAAAGATCTCTACCCGCATCAGCTCTCGGGTGGGCAGCAACAACTGGTGGGCATCGCGCGCGCGATGATCCACAAGCCGGCCCTTCTGCTTGCCGATGAGCCGACGGGCAACCTGCAATCCAAACAGGCCAAGGAAATCATGGAGATGTTCAAGCAGTTGAACGAACAGGGCACGATGATCGTGCAGGTCACTCACTCCGAGGCAAACGCGGAGTATGGAACGCGCACCATCGAACTGCGCGATGGGTGGATACACTCCGATACCGCGGGTTTGGCGGAGATGGCAAACGAGGGGGTTGGGCAGTGAGAATCTTGTCTTTTGGTTGCGCGGGGTGCCTGCTTCTTGCAAACGCCGCTTCATGGGCGCAGAACGCCGCGACGGCTTCAAGCGTCGAGCTGCCTGCGCTGCGGCTCGACATCCCGCACTCATACAATCCCTTGAACACCTACCGCGCCACGCTTGTTCCAAAACCCAACCTCGCCAACACGCCGCGCATCGACTCGCTCGTGCACGATGGCGTGCTCGAGTTGAGCCTGAACAATGCAATCGCGCTGGCGCTGGAGAACAATCTCGATCTCGCCATCGCGCGCTACAACATCCCCATCGCCGAGGCCGACATTCTGCGCACACGCGCCGGCGGCTCCTTTCGCGGCGTCAATACCGGTGTTGTGCAGAACACGCCGGGCGGAGGCGTCGGCGGCTTCGGCTCAGGGTCGAGCGGCGCGGGCGCGGGTGGGACCTCCGGCGGCGCGGGCGGCGCAGGCTCGGGAGCTTCGGGGCTCGTGCAGTCCACGCTCGGCACGGGAACGAACGTCTCCTCCTACGACCCGTCGATCTCCGGCTCCTTCAACAACGAGCACTACACACAGCCGCTCTCGAACATCTCCATCTACGGTGTGCAGACGCTGCGTCAGAACACGACGGCGGGCAATATAGGGTATTCGCAGGCGTTTCCAACGGGCACAACATTTTCCGCCATCTTCGACAACAATCGCGGGGCCACAAACAGTCCACGCAGCCTCTTGAATCCCACGCTGAACGCGTACTACCACGTCGCCATTCAACAGCAATTGCTGGCGGGCTTTGGGCTGGGCCCCAATCTGCGCTTTCTCCGAATCGCAAAGAACAACCAGAAGATATCCGACGAGGCCTTCAAGTTGCAGGTCGTGACGACCATCACGCAGATTGCCAATATGTACTGGGACCTCGTCGCGGCCTACGAAGACGAGCAGGTAAAGAGCCGCGCGCTCGATTTTGCAAAGCAAACGTTGGATAGCGGACGCAAACAGCTTGCTCTGCAAGCGATTCCCGCGATGGACGTCATGAAGGACGAGACCGAGGTCGCCAACCGCGAGCAGGACCTGACGATTGCGAAGACGACGCTGCAATTCCAGGAGCTCCTGATCAAGAACGCCCTGACGAAGAACCTCGACGACCCCATCCTCGAAGCGATGCCCGTCAAGCCAACCGATTCAAGCGCGGTGGACAACGCACAGGGGACGGCCGCCGCCACAACGGAAGACAGCATCGCTCTCGCGCTCCGCGACCGCATCGAGTTGAAGGAGTCCGACATCGACCTCGAAAACCGCCGCATCAGCCGGAGCGCGGCGCGCAACGCGCTTCTGCCGACGGTCGCGCTGACCGCCTTTTACGGAGGGACGGGTCTGGCCGGTGAGCCCAATCCCAGTGCAGGCATTCCCTCTACCTCGCCGCGAGACTGGCACGGCGCCGTGGCGAACGCTTTCAACAACAGCGCTCCCGACTACTATGTCGGCGTCTCGGTGAACGTTCCCATCCGCAACCGTGTCGCCAAGTCCGACCAGTACCGCTCCGAGCTTGAGACGCGCCAGGCGGAGCTGCGCATGCAGCAACTGAAGAAGCAGATTCGCATCGAAGTCCGCAACGCGCAATACGCGCTCGAGCAGAGCCGGGCGCGTGTAGAGTCGGCACGGAAGGCCCGTGACCTTGCCCAGAAGACGTTCGACATCACCGCCAAAGAGCAGGAGCTTGGCGCGGGATCGAACCTCCAGACCCTGACCGCGCGCCGCGACCTGTCGGCTGCGGAGTCCGCGCTTGTGGCAGCGATGACGGCCTTTCAGAAGGCGAAGATCGAACTCGAACGTTCGCTGGGAACGACCCTCGACGCGAACCGGATTTCGATAGAATCGGCTAGAACAGGCATCGCCCCGAGCGGGCAATAATGGAGTGAGCGTAGATGGCGGCGCAGGCAATGGCGAAGGATGTGCGGCAGACCGAAAAAGAGAAGCCGTGCAGACTGCTCGTCGCGGACGACCAGCCGCACATTCTCGAGGCCATCAGATTGCTGCTCAAGCCCGAGGGCTATGAGCTTGAGTCGGTGAAGACCCCCGCGTTGGCACTCGAAGCCCTGGGCCACGAGAGCTTCGACGGCGCGCTGGTCGACCTCAACTACACGCGCGACACCACATCCGGCCGCGAAGGCCTCGATCTTGTAGCGCGCATCAAGGAGATCGACCCGCAGCTTCCCGTCGTCGTCATGACCGCGTGGGGCAACATCGATCTCGCGGTTGAAGCCATGCGGCTCGGCGCCAGCGACTTCATCCAGAAGCCCTGGGAGAACATGAGGCTGCTGAGCGTGCTCCGCACGCAGATGGAGTTGCGCCGAAGTCAGCGTCTTGCGCAATGGCTCGAAGCGGAGAACCGCATTCTGCGCGCAGCAGGTGCTCCGGACTTTATCGCATCGTCCGCGGCGATGCGGCCCGTGGTCGAGACCATGGCGCGCATCGGGCCATCGGACGCCAACGTACTCATCATGGGCGAGCATGGTACCGGCAAGGAGGTCGTGGCGCAGACGCTGCATCGTCTTTCGTCGCGCGCCAGCAGGACCCTCGTTGCCGTGAACACCGGCGCCTTGCCCGAAGGGACCTTCGAAAGCGAGCTGTTCGGTCACGTCAAAGGTGCATTCACCGACGCGCGAGCGGACAGAATCGGCCGCTTCGAGCTTGCAACCGGTGGAACGCTCTTCCTGGACGAGATCGCCAACATCCCTGTGCGCCAGCAGGCAAAACTTCTCCGCGTCCTCGAAACCGGCGAGATGGAGCGCGTCGGCTCCTCGAAGACGCAGAGGGTCGATGTGCGCATGCTGTCCGCCACCAACGCCGATCTCCGCGCCGAATGCGAGGCCGGACGCTTTCGCGAAGACCTGCTCTTTCGCCTCAATACCGTCGAGATCACGCTGCCTCCCCTGCGTGAACGCCGCGAGGACATTCCCGCCCTGGCAGGCCACTTTCTCGCCCGTTACACCGCGCGTTACCGCAGGCAGATTGAAAACTTCGACCCTGCTGCACTCCAGTTGATGCTTCAATACGGTTGGCCGGGAAATGTGCGCGAACTTGACCACACGATCGAGCGCGGAGTGCTGATGGCGCGCGGACCGCGCATCGAATCCTCCGACCTCGGCTTGCATCAGCAACGCTCCGGCTCGACGCAGAATCTCGACGAGATGAGTCTTGAGAGCGTCGAAGCGGTCCTTATCAAGAAGGCCCTTGCCCGCGCCAATGGCAACGTCAGCCAAACGGCCGATGCGCTGGGGCTCAGCCGTGGCGCTCTCTACAGGCGCATCGAGAAGTATGGCCTCTGAGCCAAAGCCGGCAAAACCACACATCAAGCGCCTCGCTCTTGGGCGCTCCGGCAGACGATTGAGCTTTGAGCGCAGACTCCGGCTCTGGCTCTATCTGATCGGACTGCCGGGACTGCTGTTGTGCTGGCTTACGCTTCAGCAACAGAAGCTCGATCCATCGATCGAGACGGTTCTCCTGCTTTTGTTCGCGCTCGCATGGGCCTTCATCGTCTCGCTGATCATGGAGCAGATCACCCGTCCACTGCAAACGCTTGCCAATGTCGTCGCATCTCTGCGCGAAGACGATTACTCCTTCCGTGCACGCGGCGCGCGCCGTAACGATTCCATCGGCGATCTCGCGCTCGAGGTCAACGCTCTCGCAAGCATGCTTCAGGCCCAGCGTGCCGGTGCTCTTGAGGCGATGGCGCTCGTCGAGCGCGTCATGGACTCCATGCAGTCTCCCGTCCTTGCCTTCGATCCCGAAGGCAGGCTGAAGCTGCTCAACGCCTCCGCTGGCCGCGTCTTCAATCTCGATACCGGCAATGCGTTGGGACGCACGGCGGAAGACCTCAGGCTGAAGTACCTCATCGACACCGCGAACGACGGCCTGCTTCCTCTCGGCTCGGGAGTGCAGTCCATCCGCTGGATGGTGAAGCGCGCGAGCTTTCGCCTGCGCGGCGTTCCGCACACTCTGCTGGTGTTGGCCGACGTAGGAGCGGCGTTGCGCGAAGAAGAGCGCGCCGCCTGGAAGCGCCTGATTCGTGTGCTCGGTCACGAGATTAACAACTCGCTGGCCCCGATTAAATCCATCGCCGAGAGTCTTCGCGGCAGGCTGCCCGCAACTGTCGGCGTCGAGGAGCGCGACGACTTCGATCGCGGACTCGAGGTCATCGAAGATCGCTCCGAATCCCTCAACCGGTTTCTCCAGGCATACAGGCAGCTTATGGGCCTTCCCGTGCCGAAGCTGGCGGCGGTCAATCTCTCCTCGCTCGTGCATCGCGTCGCCCAGCTTGAGACGAGGCTTCATGTCGTCATCGCGGACGCCGAAGATGTCAAGATCACAGCCGACGCCGACCAGATCCAGCAAGCCCTTATCAATCTGGTCCGCAACGCTGCCGAGGCCGCACTCGGCCCCGACGCCGACGACGCAGTCAAGGCGCACGTCGAGATCGCCTGGCGACAGAGTGAGTCTGAGGCAACCATTGCGGTCCTCGACAACGGCCCGGGCCTGACGAACGCCGGCAATCTATTTGTCCCGTTCTACACCACCAAGCCAAACGGCACGGGGATCGGCCTCGTACTCGCTCAGCAGATTGCGGAGGCCCACGGCGGAACGGTCGAACTCCGCAACAGGACGGACGGCGTTACGGGATGCAGGGCGGAACTCCGCCTGCCAGTCTCTGCAAGAAGGGCAGAGAACAGGCCGGCGGCAACGAATTTTTAGAGCATTTTCTATATAGGTATATTGCAGTTTTGAAAGGGCGTGGCTTCAGCCACGCCGCTAGTCCGCAAGATCATTGGGCTTTTAGCCCCTGAGGGAAATATCGGCCAGCGCCATACCCATTGGGAAAGTGCTTTAGGGAGACTCTGATTAAGTCTTCGTTTTGAAAGGGCGGGACTTCAGTCCCGCCGCAAACGCAATCAAAGCAATGCGGCTTTATAGCTGTTTACCAGATGGTGTAGCTCGATCTTTCAGGGCCGAGGGCCCGCCACATACCAGCCTAGGCCGAAGGCCTAGGTAAGCAAACCAACAAATCAAAGCGCTGAAGGCGCGACACAAAATACCGCGCTATACCTATAGGTAAACAGCTTTAGCCGCTGAGGTACGCTTGCAGGACTTAATCAGAGTCTCCTTGGATTGGCCCTGCGAGAGTTCTTTTTGCAGGAGCATCCGGCAGATGGTCGCTGTTGTCCTTCAACGTCACACCTGTGGCTCCCAGTATCCGCGCGCGGTCCAGCAAGTGAACGAGACGAAACGCCGCCTGCTCATAGCTGAGGCCTTCCGGACGAATGTTCGAGACGCAGTTGCGCTCCGAATCCATGCGGCCCACGCGAGGACGGTACGTCAGATAGGCACCCAGGCTATCCGGCGATTTCAACCCCGGCCGCTCGCCGATAAGCACCAGCACGGCCTCCGCCCCGCGAATCTGTCCAATCTCATCGCCAAGCGCAACCCGCGCCTCGGTGGCAAGAACGATCGTGTCGAGGACCCAGTCCGCAAGACCGCCGCGCAGCAGTTCGAGCAGCGGCAGCGCATGCGTCATCGGCGCAAGCGCTGAAAGCCCATCCGCTACAACCACCGTCAACACCTGCGATGGCGATTGCTTCCGCGCCAGGACCTCGGCTGAGTCCGGTGCGAGCGAACGCCCCAGGTCGGGGCGCCGAAGATACTCCGCCCGGCTTTTGACCCGGCTCGTGACCGCGATGGTCTCAAATCCGGCATCCTGAAACTGTCCTTTCAGGCGGGCAACGTTCAGCGGCGCATAGATGGCGTCGCGCGCCAGCGCATGGTCGCTGTTGAAGGCAAGCAATGGAGAGGTTGGCGTACTCACGCCTGCGCATCCCATCGCAATGCGCGCCGTGGTCCATCGCGTCAGTCCGCGCCAGGGGTCGACTCGTGTAAGGGCTTTGCTCATGCCGGGGAATCGAAGACCTCCGCAGGCAGCAGCCGCTCCAACGAAGCCCGCGAGAACGAAAGGCGCCCGCGTCCGTCGACGATCTGCATGGCGCGCAGCCACTCCTCGAACTCCGGCGCGCGCTTCAGTCCCAGCACATTGCGAACATAGAGCGCGTCGTGAAACGAGGTGCTCTGGTAATTCAGCATGATGTCGTCGGCCCCCGGAACGCCGATGATAAAGTTCACGCCCGCCATGGCCAGCAGCGAAAGCAGACTGTCCATATCGTCCTGGTCTGCCTCCGCATGGTTCGTATAGCAGACATCGCATCCCATCGGCAGCCCAAGCAGTTTGCCACAAAAATGGTCTTCAAGTCCCGCGCGAATGATCTGTTTGCTGTCGAACAGATACTCCGGCCCGATAAATCCGACAACGGTGTTGACCAGCAGAGGATCGAAGGCCCGTGCCACCGCATACGCTCGCGCCTCGCATGTCTGCTGGTCCACGCCAAAGTTCGCCTCAGCCGAAAGCGCGCTTCCCTGGCCGGTCTCGAAGTACATGCAATCGGTGCCCACTGTGCCGCGCTTCAGCGAGAGAGCGGCCTGGTGCGCTTCTTCCAACAGCGACAGCGTGATGCCGAAGCTCGCGTTCGCCTTTTCCGTGCCCGCAATCGATTGAAACACCAGATCGACCGGCGCCCCCATTTTGATTGCTTCGATCGTATTCGTGATGTGCGTCAATACACAGCTCTGCACAGGCGCGGCGAACCGGGTCCGGAAGTCGTCCAGCAGATTCAGCAGCGTCGTGGCCGAGCCGACGCTGTCGCTCGCCGGATTGATGCCGATCACTGCGTCGCCGCATCCGTACAATATGCCGTCGATCACCGAAGCGAGAACCCCTCTAGGGTCGTCCGTGGGGTGGTTCGGTTGCAGACGCACAGCCATCGTTCCCGGCAGGCCGATCGTCGTGCGGAACCGCGTTACGACATGAATCCGGCTGGCCGCGAAGATCAGGTCCTGGTTGCGCATGATCTTCGAGACGGCGGCCGCCATCTCCGGTGTAAGTCCGCGCGCTACAGCGGCAAGCGCATCGCTCGCCTGCCCTTGCGCCGCTTCCTCCAGAATCCACTCGCGAAGCTGCCCAACGGTAAGATGAGCGACCGGGGCAAACGCCGCTGCATCGTGCCCGTCGACGATCAGGCGCGTGACCTCATCCTCCTCATAAGGGACCACGCTCTCGTTCAGGAAGTGCTTCAGCGGAACATCGGCCAACGCGAAGCGGGCCGCAGCGCGTTCAATCTCCGACGACGCGGCGATGCC
>JAFDVV010000039.1:41374-84574 GCA_018268775.1 Acidobacteriota bacterium
TACTTCGTTCCGTTGATCGTATGTGCAAATGCCATCGTCCGTCCTCATGCAGCCAATCGCGAACGGGTGAAATGAACCACGAGATATCCGAGAGCGAGCAATCCGCAGAAGATCAGAGAGATCGCTTTATTGTTATAGACGATGCTGGCCAGGCAGATACACACGCCAGCCAGCGTCCAGATCGGCCCAAATGGATAGAGCTTCGCGCGAAACGGCCGCGCCATGTCGGGCTCCGCCTTGCGCAACCGGAACAACGCCAGCATGCTGATGGCATACATCACAAGAGCGCCCAGCACCGACATCGTAACGATGTTCGCCGTCAGCGGCTGTCCGCCGATGGTAATAAGCGAGTCGCTGTAAATTGCCGCGATGCCGACCACGCCTCCAGCAAGAATTGCGACCCACGGTGTCTTCAGCCGCGGATGGATCTTGCTGAACACCGAGGGAAGATAGCCCGCGCGCGCCAGCGCGAAGATCTGCCGCGAGTAGCCGAAGATAATTCCGTGCAGCGAGGCGATCAGTCCGAACAGTCCAAGCCACACCAGCATATGCAGCCATCCGCTCGAAGGCCCCACGATGATCTTCATCGCCTGCGGCAATGGGTCGTTGATGTTCGACAGAATGCGCCAGTCCCCCACGCCGCCGGCAAACAGCATCACGCCGATCGCCAGCGCCAGCAGCGTGCCAATGCCCCCGATATACGCGATCGGGATGGAGCGCGCTGGTCGCTTCGTCTCTTCGGCCGCCATCGCCACTCCTTCGATGGCAAGAAAGAACCAGATGGCAAACGGCACAGCGGCAAACATCCCGTGGACCGCGCCCGCATGGAAGTGCTCGTGACCGGCCCATCCATGCGCCACAAAGTTCGAAAGTTTGAACCCCGGCGCCACGACAGCCATAAAGACAAGCAGCTCGATGATGGCGAGAATGGTGATGAAAAGCTCAAAGCTCGCCGCAATCCGCACGCCAAGGATATTGATGGCCATGAAAAACAAATACGCCAGCACGGCCGCGTTCTTCGGCGCAAGGGCGGGGAACTGCACATTGAGGTACGCGCCAATCGCCAACGCAATCGCAGGCGGCGCGAAGACAAACTCAATCAGAGTGGCCGCGCCGGCAAGATAGCCGCCCAGCTCGCCGAAGGCCCTCTCCGCATAGGCAAACGGCCCACCGGCATGAGGGATCGCGGTCGTCAGCTCCGTAAAGCTGAAGATGAACGCCGTGTACATCGTGGCGATGTAGAGCGTCGTCACCAGAAAGCCCAGCGTCCCCGCGCTCGCCCAGCCATAGCTCCAGCCGAAGTATTCGCCCGAGATCACCAGGCCGACCGCGATGCCCCACAGTTGCCAGGTATTCAGCGTGGCGCTTAAGTGTTGGCTATCGTTCAAGATATCTCCCCCGGCCATTATGCTTCGGCGGCGGCGGCCACGGTTATCGAAAATCGGCAAAACCAACGCCGATTCTGTTCCCGGGTATGGGACGGCGCAGATTCTTTAACCGAAATGAATAGTCACTATGGTATTGTCCCTGTCGTGGAGACCGTACAACAACCCCGCGTCGGTCCTGCGTCGCCCTTCATCGGCCCGCCATCTTACCGCTGCGTCTCCGACGACCCCAATACGCAGGCCGACAGCCTGCGCGGCTGGTCGCAGCTCTACGATCAACTCTCCGTTGGCAGCTTTAAAGGTGAGATCGCAGGCGCATGCTTTGGCGGCATTCATATCTTCTGCGAGACGACGAACCTCAGCCTGCGGCAGTCCTGCATCGTGCAATCCAACAGTTGGTGGTTCGGCATACCGGTCTCCGAAACCGATTCCTTCCGCATCGACGAACGCCGCGTCGAAGATGGCACCGTCGCCGTCCGCCGCGGCCATCGGCCCTTTGAGTTGATTACACCCGCCAGCTTCCGCATCTTCGGCGTCGTTGTGCCTCACAAAATTCTCGCCGACCATCTCCGCTCCGTCTTTCCCGACGAAGACGCTCTCGAGCGCGTCGAGCTCGGCGCAATCCAAGGGCACATGCGCGCCAACGGCGCAACGCGGCGGCTCTTCGGCGAGGTGCTGGCCGAGATCGGCCGTCGTCCGGAGATGCTGCAATCGCCCTCGGCCTCTGCCGCCATACAGGGCCCCATCCTCGATGCGATCGCCGAGATGTGCGCCTGCTCCCCGCGGATTCACGATGTCCCTCGCAGCGCAATGGAGCACGCGCAGATCGTCAGAAAAGTCAGGCAGTTTCTGCTGGACAACACCGACCGCACCATCTCCGTCCCCGAGCTGTGCACCATCTTCAAGGTCAGCCGCAGAACGCTTCAGTATGCGTTCGACCACGTGCTGGGTATCGGCCCCAACGCCTATCTCAAGATCCTGCGGTTGAACGGGGTGCGTCGCGACCTGTTGCGCCGCGACGTAAGAATCCCTGTGCAGCAGGCGGCCTCCGACTGGGGCTTCTGGCACCTCAGTCAGTTCGCCAAGGACTACCGAACGCTGTTCGACGAACTCCCTTCCGCTACGGCAAAGCGGACTGAACGCACGGTCCTCTGAGCATTTCATCGTTTTTTTATCGTTTCAGAGCGTAATTGCCGAAATTTGATAACAGGTTTTCTTCCGGATTCGTATTCTCGCAGCAGCACGATTTTCCATTTGCAATGTTTGGATTTCGTTGGTGCAAGGACTTCCGTCGAAGTTGCAGCCTGCATCAACCGTCCTCGCGTTGCATTCACTATAGGCACCGTTTGAAAACTGATAGCCGTGCTTGACTTATGGAGAAAGCCAAATGCTGAACGCATCCAGTTACAACCACCTCAAACGATCAAGCGGATTGCTCTCAATCCTGGGACTGCTCTGTATGGCCCTTCTGGCCACCAGCGGAAACGCTCAATCCATTCAAGGCTCTGTCATCGGAAACGTGCATGATTCTGCAAATGCCGTCATCCCGAACGCTGCCGTAACGCTGACCAACGTAGATGAAGGAACCTCCCGTACCGCCACGACTGGTCCCGATGGCAACTACCGCTTTATCGACGCGAAGGCGGGCCACTATACCGTACAGGTGACCGCTCCGGGTTTTGCAAAGTGGTCGGTTACGGGTGCCACGCTGGCTGCGCGGCAAGACCTTCGTATCGATGCCTCCCTGCAACCTGGAAGCGTCCAGCAGGAGGTCCTTGTCTCGGCCGATGCGGTAAGCGGCGTCGAGACGGACGATCCCTCGGTGAGCAGCAGCTATAACACCAAGCAGATCGCCTCTCTCCCGGTCAACACCCGTGCAAGCGCCAGCGGAACCAGCGCGCTCGGTATCGTAGCAACGCTCCCCGGCGTCCAGGCGGACAAAGGCAGCTACTCCTTGCAGGGCGGCCTTCCGTTCCAGACCGAAGTCTCGGTGGACGGCGTTACCGTGCAGAGTGCAACCGGAAACTCGCCTATTGCCAACGCTTTCCCGTCCAGTGAGGCCATCTCCGAGATGCGCGCCGACGGAGCGCAGAACAGCGCCGAGTTCGGACAGCCCGGTGAGATCACTGTGATCACCAAGGGCGGCACGAACCAGATTCACGGCTCTGCATTCTGGTACCACCAGAACGCGGCCTTCAATGCCATTCCGTACACCTTCCCAATCACCCCCAAGAAGCCAAAGCTCGTTGCCAACACCTTCGGCGCCAGCTTCGGTGGGCCAGTCGTGATCCCGCATCTCTATAACGGTCACAACCGCACCTTCATCTTCGGCGACTACGAAGGTTGGAGATATCCGGCCCAAAGTACGGTCAGGTATGTGGTTCCCACCGCCGCAATGAAGAAGGGCGATTTCTCAAACTACGTCTCGCCGGGCTTCACCGGGCTGACGAATCCAGGTACCGGCGGCAGCTATGGAATGGCGCTGCCTTCGACCGCCATCAACGCGGCATCGCAAAAGTTCCTCCAGTTCTTCCCGGACCCCAACACTGGGAACACCAGCGTCTATACCGATGACGGAACGCCCAACTACATTACCAACAAGGACCAGAGCAAGAGCTCCAATCAGTTCGACGTTCGCGGCGACCAGTACTTTGGCAGCAACCAGAAGTTTCTGGTCTGGGGCCGCTATACCTGGAAGAACTTCCCCCAGAACAGCCCTCAAACTCTCGCCGTCCCGGGATCGCAAAGCTCCATCAAATCCCGCGTCCTCAAGGTCGACGCAAACTACACGATCACTCCTCACCTGATCAACGAGTTCGGTTACGGCTACACCCGTTATTCGAGCGGCAACACGAACAGCTTCGATGGAAAAGGCTTCACCAACGGACTGGGCCTCACCGGACTTCAGAACCTCTTCTACAACGGGTTGCCGGAGCTCGACTTCAACAACCTCACCAACTTCGACTCCGATCGTCTGGAGTCCATCACGCAGTCCAATACGGCGGTCTATACCGATGGCCTTAGCTGGTCGCTCGGCAAACATCAGTTGAAGTTCGGAACCGACATCCGCACCATTCAAGCGATCACCCCGCTGGGATTCAACGGCTCCGACAACTACGGCACCTTTGGATATAACACCAGCGGCAGCCAGGGCCTCTTCACGGGAGTCGACTTCGCCGACTTCCTGATGGGACTCCCATACCAGACCTTCTACGATGTCGTCAGCCAGGACAACAACGGCAAGTCGACCCACTATCACTTCTATGCACAGGACCAGTGGGCGGTTTCACCGAACCTGACTCTGAGCTATGGCCTCCGTTACGAGCTGCATCCGCCGTACTCCGACGTTCACGGCGATATCGGAAACTTCGATCCGTCGCGTGCCAAGTCGGGTATCGCCATCTATCCGGATGGCTATGCGAGTCTCCTGGCTGCCAGCTTCCTCGCCAGCGCCAACGCCTGCTCTCCCTACGGTTCCAGCACGGGTCCCACGATCAATGGGGCACCCTGCATGCCTGTCCTCTCCAACAGCCAGGCTGGCTATCCCGGCGGTCTGAAGCACTATCCGAAGTATCGCTTTATGCCTCGCTTCGGGTTTGCGTGGAGGCCGTTCGGCAACAACAAGACCTCCGTTCGCGGCGGCTTCGGCATGTACAACATCACCGTGCTCGGCGGCAACTTCTACTCGCTCACCGGCACCTTGCAGGCCCAGACCACGCAGTACACCAACACCTACGACACAACAACGCACGCCATTGGGTATCAGTGGCCCAACATCTATGCGGGTGCCGGCAGCGGCGGATGCTTTACCTGCTACGGTCAGAGCTACTTCGGTACGGCAAACAGCACCAACTGGAAGGACCCCTACACGGAACAGTGGTCGTTGAGCGTCGAGCAGGAGATCGCACAGGGTTACAATCTGCGCCTTTCCTATATCGGCTCGATCTCCCGTCAGTTGGTCTATGCGCCAGACGAGAACACGCTTCCGTTCTCGAGCACGGTCTCCGCATACAACCAGCCGCTCAGCGCCCGCCTCTTCCCCAACTGGGGACGCATCAACACTCGCGCCACCGGGGCCAACGCCAACTATGAATCGATGCAGTTTGAAGTGAGTCACCGCTACAGCAAGGGTCTCCAGTTCGATTCGATCTATACCTTTGCCAAAGGACTTTCGGACAACCAGGGACCAGCGAACTCGGGCTTCGCCGGGGAGACCGGTGGCTCCCGGGCCACATCCATCCTTACCCGTAGTCCCGACTACGGCAACGTGTTCGGCACGCGTCGCAACCTCTGGAACACAACCATGGTGTACGACCTTCCGATCGGTCGTGGCCGGACGTTCGGCTCCACCATGTCGCGTGCCCTCGATCTCGTCGTCGGTGGATGGCAGCTCACAAACGTCTTTCTCATGCAGTCCGGCCCGTTTGAATCGCCTTACTTCCCCAGCGGACAGGGCGACCCGTCCGGTACGGGCTCTGGCCTCACCAGCTCCTCCACCGGTTACGACCCAGGTCATCGCAACCAGTACCCGGATCGTGTGGCTGGCGCGCCGGCCGCACCGGCGAACCAGACGCGCATGAACTGGGTGAACAAGGCGGCGTTCGCATGCCCAGGCAATCCGAGCTGGCAACAGGGAACGCCCTGTACCACCGGAAGCGGCAAGGGTGCCGTTCCGTTGCCCATCGGACGCTTCGGCAACGCAGGCCCTGGTTCTATCGTTGGCCCGGGTACTGTCAGCCTCAACTCCGGTCTGAGCAAGACATTCGCTCTCACGGAGCGCTTGCATCTGCGGGCCGAAGGCACCTTCCAGAACGTGTTGAATCACACCAACCTCGGCGATCCGAACATGAATGTCAGCTCGTCGACCTTTGGCCGAGTCAGCGGCACGATCAGCTCGGCGCTTGGCGCTCGCAATGGTCAGGTTGCGGTTCGACTGGACTTCTAAACCGAAACGCACAACAAAACAATACGATGCGAGGGCCGCTGCCCTCGCATCGTTGTATAGAAAGAAGAGATGAGTTCCAGAAAAAGCCGCCGCGACTTCTTCCGTATGAGCGCCGCCCTCGCCGGGGCGACGATGTTTCCCGCCAGCATCCGTCAGGCGCTCGCCATCCCCGCCGACCGCCGCACCGGCACCATCGACGACGTCGAGCACGTCGTCATCCTCATGCAGGAGAACCGCTCCTTCGACCACTACTTCGGTACGCTGCGCGGCGTGCGTGGATTCAGCGACCCTCGCCCCGCGCCCCTGCCCGGCGGCAAGTCCATCTGGCACCAGCCCATCGCCACGACAAAGACGAAGAAGTACCATGATCGCGGCCTCTCGCCCAACGCGAAACACGTCCTCCCCTTCTACATCAATCCGCAGCAGACCACCGAGTTCCAGGCCGGCACCGACCACGGCTGGAGCACCGGACACCTCGCCTGGAACAACGGCCACTGGAACCAGTGGGTCAACCAGAAGCAGGACGTCCTCACCATGGGCCACCTCAAGCGGCAGGACGTCAGCTTCCACTATGCGCTCGCCGACGCCTTCACCCTCTGCGACGCCTACCACTGCTCCGTGCACTCGGCCACCGCGCCCAACCGCATCTACATGTGGTCCGGCACCATCGACGCGCAGAACGCCTACGGCACCAGGCCCAACGGCCCCGGCTTCGACGAGCGCCACAAGGTCAACGGCTACACATGGACCACCTATCCCGAGCGCCTCGAAAAAGCGGGCATCTCGTGGAAGCTGTATCAGGGCGGCAGCGGCGAACCCGGCACGCCCACCGACAACTACACCGACAACTCGCTGGAGTTCTTCGCCCAGTACCACGTGCAGGAGGGCGCCTCGCCCACCGGCCCGCTCGTGCAGAAGGGCGTCACCGACCGCACGCTTGCCGGCTTCAAGCAAGACGTCCAGAACGGCAAGCTCGCGCAGGTCAACTGGATCGTCGCGCCTTACAAGTACTCCGAGCACCCCGAGGCCTCGCCCACCGACGGCGCATACTACATCTCGCTCGTGCTCGACGCGCTCACCGCAAACCCCGACGTCTGGTCCAAGACCGTCATGCTCATCAACTACGACGAGAACGACGGTCTCTTCGACCACATCGTTCCGCCCATGCCGCCGAAGAGCCAGGAGCGCGACAAGCACGGCCTCGTCTCCGGCGATCTCGTCGCAAGCCTCGCCGACGAGTTCATCGACATGAGCAAGTACCCCTCCGAGCGCCGCCCCATCATCCCCAAAGCCGACCCCGGCGGCATACAACCCATCGGCCTCGGCCCGCGCGTCCCCATGCTCGTCGTCTCGCCCTGGAGCACCGGCGGCTGGGTCTGCTCCCAGGTCTTCGACCACACCTCGGTCATCCGGTTTCTCGAAAAGCGCTTCAACATCGAAGAGCCCAACATCAGCAGGTGGCGGCGTTCTCTCTGCGGCGATCTCACCTCCGCCTTCGACTTCTCGCAGAAACCCGCGGGCCGCGCAACATCGTTTCCTCCACCCAAACCCATCCAGTCGCTGCACCAGCCCTACAGCGTTCCCGAGCCGCAGACCATGCCCGTGCAGGAGCAGGGAACTCGCCCCGCGCGCGCCCTGCCTTACGCGCTCCAGACCGCCTGCCGCGTCGAAGCCGACCGCGTCACGCTCGACCTCATCAACAAGGGGGCCGCAGGAGCGGCCTTCTACATCTACAACGGCGTTGCTCCAAACGACGAGCCGCGCCGCTACACCGTCTCCTCCGGAGACACGCTCACCGATCACTGGAGCGCCGATGCCGGCAAGCCCTTCGATCTCGCCGCATACGGCCCCAACGGCTATCTCGTCCACTTCAAGGGAGTCGCTGCATCGGAGGAGCCGGCAGTCACAGTCCAGCCGGAGTCTTCCGGCACAGCGCTGAGCCTCACGCTTACCAACCGGTCGTCCTCAGCCACGCGCCTCTCCATCGCAGAGAGCTACACAAACTTCGCCGATCAAAAAGATCTCGCCCCAAATGAGGATGTCACTCTGAGCATCCCCCTGCACGCAGATCATCGCTGGTACGACATCGCCGTAACCGTCGCGGACAACAAGGCGTACCTGCGCCGCTTCGCCGGCCACGCCGAAAACGGGCAGCCCGGCAGCAGCGACCCTAAACGCTATGACGGTGGTTGAAGGGCGGCCGGAGCTTACACCAGCACGACTTCGATTCCAGAGGCCTTCAACGTCTCCACCGTCTCCGGCTTCGCGCCGCTGTCTGTAATGACGACCTGGATTGCCGTCGAAGGGACGATCAATGCAAGGCTCTGACGGTTGAACTTCGTCGAGTCGCAAACCGCGACCACGCGGCGCGACGACTTGACCATCGCCCGGTTCACACGCGATTCGAGCACGTTCGGGGTCGTAATCCCAATCTGCGGATCGAAGCCGTCGACACCCAGGAAGAGAACGTCGGCGTGCAACTCTCCCAGCATCTCCTCCGCCAGCGGCCCTACAAGCGAGGCCGAATTCTTTCGCAGCGTGCCGCCCGTCAGGATGACCTCGAAGTTTGTGCTCGCAAGGTCCGCCGCAATGTTCAACGCGTTCGTCACGACGGTCAACTGCTTGAACGAGCGAAGCGCCCTCGCGATGGCTGTCGTCGTCGTGCCTGAATCCAGAAGAATGCACTGCCCTTCGCGGACCATCTTCACGGCCGCCTCCGCGATGCGGAGTTTTTCCCTGAGCTGCTGCCGCTCCTTCACCTGCAGCGAAGGGTCGAGCAACGAGTTGGCCTGCGGCGCCAGCGCTCCCCCATGCGTCCTCTGCACCAGACCGCGCGACTCCAGATCGTCCAGGTCTTTGCGGATCGTGATGCGCGAAATTCCAAGACTGTCGGAGAGCTCCGACACAAGAACCCGGCCCTCCTGCTGAATGCGCGCAAGAACGTGCTGCCGCCTCTCCTCAATCAGCATCGTACCCGCCTCTTTGTCCGCTCCAGAAGCTCTTCGATTGGCCATCTCGCGTCTTTCCCCGGTAGAACTTTAGTGTCCTATCGTATCGGATTCTTTCGAATCATCTTACACATTCATCGATGAAGGAATAGCCCGTTCGCAGGTTATTCCGCAGGATCGTAGTTCAGGCTCTGGCCCAGCCACCGCTCCACCTCTTCCACGCTCATACCCTTGCGCTCGTGGTAATCGGCGACCTGGTCGCGGTCGATCTTGCCCAGGCTGAAGTACCGCGACTCCGGGTGCGCAAAGTACAGCCCGCTCACGCTCGACCCCGGCCACATCGCAAACGACTCCGTGATCAACATCCCGGTGTTGGCTTCCACGTCCAGCAGCCGCCAGATCGTCCCCTTCTCCGTATGGTCCGGGCACGCCGGGTAGCCCGGTGCCGGGCGGATGCCCCGGTACTTCTCGTGGATCAGGTCCTCGGGACTCAGCTTCTCGTCGAGGCCGTAGCCCCACTCGTCGCGCACCCGCTTATGCAGACACTCGGCAAATGCCTCGGCCAGACGGTCGGCGACGGCCTCTGCCATGATCGCGTTGTAGTCGTCGTTCGCCGCCCTGAACTCGTCGCACAGGTCTTTCAGGCCTATTCCGCTGGTCACGGCGAAGGCCCCGATGTGGTCGCGAAGCCCTGTCTCCTTCGGCGCGATGAAGTCGACAAGCGACCGGCACGGCTCGCTTCCTTCCCGGTTCGCCTGCTGACGAAGGAAGTGAAGTTTATCGAGAACCGTGCCGCGTGTGGCATCGGTATAGAGCTCGATGTCGTCCCCCACTGCGCTGGCAGGGAAGAACCCGTAGACGCCCCTCGCCGTGATCAGGTCCTCCGCAATCATGCGGTCCAGCAGCTTGTTTGCATCGGCAAAGATCAGCCGCGCCTGTTCGCCCTGCTCCTCATGCTCCAGAATGCGGGGGTAGACGCCCTTCAGCCCCCATGCGTGGAAGAGCGGCGACCAGTCGATAAACTCCTTGAGCGTCGCCAGAGGAAACTTGTCGAGCGCACGCACTCCGATGAACGTCGGCGTGGGTATGTCTTCCGCGCGCCACTCAATCGGTGTCCGCCGCGCCCGCGCCGTCTCCAGCGACACAACATGCTGGCGCGGCGCAGCGTGGGCCTTGCGGAGCTCTTCATACTCCGCGCGATGCTGCGTAACGAACGCCTCTTTCCCCTCATCGCTCAGAAGGCTTGTGGCCACCGGCACCGCGCGGCTCGCATCCAGCACATGGACGACCGGCTCGCTGTAGTGCGGCGCAATCTTGACGGCCGTATGTCTCCGGCTTGTGGTCGCGCCGCCAATCAGCAGCGGCAGTTTGAAGCCCTGACGTTCCATCTCGCGCGCAACATGCACCATCTCGTCGAGCGATGGCGTAATCAGTCCGCTCAGGCCGATGATGTCCACCTTCTCTGCCTTCGCGCGCTCCAGAATCTTCTCGCACGAGACCATCACGCCCAGGTCGATCACATCGTAGTTGTTGCAGGCCAGCACCACGCCGACGATGTTCTTGCCGATGTCGTGAACGTCGCCCTTCACCGTGGCGAGCAGGATCTTTCCCTGCGCCTTGACCACCTCGCCCGCCGCGGCCAGCGCCGCCTTCTCGGCCTCCATATAAGGAGTCAGGTGCGCCACCGCCTTCTTCATCACGCGGGCCGACTTCACCACCTGCGGAAGAAACATCTTGCCCGCGCCAAACAGGTCGCCGACGATGCCCATTCCGTCCATCAATGGGCCTTCGATCACCTGCAGCGGACGCCCCAGCTTGACGCGCGCCTCCTCTGCATCGGCCTCAATGTACGTGTCGATTCCCTTGACCAGCGCGTGGGCCAGCCGCTCCTCCACCGTGCCGTTACGCCACTCTTCCGTCTTCTTCTCGCTCGACGAAGACCCTGCGCCCGCGGCCTTCAACGCCTCGCCGTAGTCCACAAGACGCTCTGTCGCGTCGGGCCGGCGATTGAGCAGCACATCCTCAACCATCGTCTTCAGCTCAGGCTCAATCTCCTCGTACACCTCGAGCATTCCGGCGTTGACGATGCCCATGTCCATGCCCGCAGCGATCGCGTGATACAGAAACGCCGAGTGCATCGCCTCGCGCACCTTGTTGTTGCCGCGAAAGCTGAACGAGATGTTCGACACGCCGCCCGACACCTTGGCGTGCGGCAGATTGGTCTTGATCCAACGCGTCGCGTTGATAAAGTCGACCGCGTAGTTGTTGTGCTCCTCCATGCCGGTGGCAACGGTCAGGATGTTCGGATCGAAGATGATGTCCTCGGGAGGGAAGCCGATCTCATCGACCAGAATGCGGTAGGCGCGCTCCGAGATGCGAATCTTGTCCTCATAGGTCGCCGCCTGCCCTTGCTCGTCGAAGGCCATCACCACCACGGCGGCACCGTACTTCAGCACGGTTGCGGCGTTCTCGCGAAACTTCGCCTCGCCCTCCTTCAGCGAGATCGAGTTGACGATGCCCTTGCCCTGAAGACACTTCAGGCCCGCCTCGATGACCTCCCACTTCGAGGAGTCCACCATGAACGGCACCTTCGCAACCTCAGGCTCGCTCGCCAGCAGAAGCAGAAAGCGCGTCATCGCCGCGACGCCGTCGATCATGCCCTCGTCCATGCAGATGTCGAGAACGTTGGCGCCATTCTCAACCTGCTGCCGGGCCACGCTCACAGCCTCTTCGTACTTGCCTTCCTTCACCAGCTTCGCGAACTTCGGCGAACCGGCGACGTTCGTCCGCTCGCCGATCATGATGTAGACGCCGGGCTGCTGCGTGAAGGGCTGCGATCCGGAGAGCCGGAGGGGCTTTGTCTCAATCACGCCGCAACCTCAATCTGGCCCAGCTTGCGTGGGGCCTTGCCTTCAAGCGCCTTGGCGATGGCGGCAATGTGCTCCGGCGTGTTGCCGCAGCAGCCGCCTGCGATGTTGATCAGGCCGCCGCGCGCGAAGTCGCCGAGGAAGCGCGCCATGTCGTCCGGCCCCAGGTCGAACCCGGTCTCAGAGAGAGGATTCGGCAGGCCGGCATTCGGATAGCACGAGATCGCCACGTCCGCCTTCTCCGAAAGCTCTTCGAGAAACGGATACATCAGGTCGGGCCCGAGCGAACAGTTCAGGCCCACCGACAGCGGCCTCACATGCTCGACCGCATTCCAGAACGCCTCCGTCGTCTGCGCCGAGATCAACGTCTCGCCGCCGCGCCCCACCGCCGCCGAGATCATCACCGGCAGTTCGGTCTTCTTCGCCGTGTAGCCGTCCTCATCGAAGACCTCGCGTATGGCAACCAGCGCCGCCTTCGCGTTCAGCGAGTCAAAGATCGTCTCCACCAGCAGCAGGTCCGAGCCGCCCGCAATCAGCGCGCGCACCTGCTGCGCATACGCCGTCTTCACCTGGTCGAACGTGACCACGCGAAAGCCCGGGTCGTCCGCGTCCGGCGAATTCGACAGCGACACCGTCAGCGGGCCGATGGCACCTGCTACGAAGCGCTGCCGCCCTGTTGCGTTACCCACGCGGTCGGCCCATTCACGGCACTGCCGCGCCGACTGCTCATTGATCTCGTGCGCCAGGTCGACAAGCATCCGGTCGTCGATGATCTTCTGATAGAACTCCGGGTCCTTGCGTCCGCCGTGTTCGCGCGGGTCGTCGACGAAGAACTCGCTCTGCGTAATGCTGGTCGCGCCAAAGGTATTGGTCTCGATAATGTCCGCACCGGCCTCCAGAAAGCGCCGATGAATGTCGCAGATCATCTCCGGCTGCGTCAGCGAAAAGATGTCGCCGTTGTTCAGCAGGTCCTTCGGAGCGTCCTTGAACCTCTCCCCGCGTATGTCCTTCTCCTTCATCCCATACGTGCGGATGGTCGTGCCCATCGCCCCATCGATGATGGCGATACGGTTCTCAAGAATCTTCTTCAGCGGATGTGAGCTGGCGTTGTTCATAGGCTGCATTCAGGTAGTACGAAGCTGCTGATTCTGCTTGCCTTGGCGTTGTTCACACACAAAGCATCTACTCCATTATATCGATGCGCCACATGGCCGCTGCGGCTCAGGAGCCTCGACACGCCTCATAGAACGTTCTGCCATCCCGAGCGAGCGACGAACTTGTCATCCTGAGCGAAGTCGTTGCGGAGCAACGACGAAGTCGAAGGACCTGCTTTTCTCCTATAGCCGATCACTTTGCAACGGCAAGATCTTCAAACCGCACATTCAGGATCGGGTACTCTCTCCAGTCCTTGTAATCGAAGTGCCACCACTCGGTCGGATTGACGAGGAAGCCCTGCTTCACCATGGCGCGACGCAGCACCGCGCGCCTCGCACGCTCCTCCGCGGTGCCGCCGGGATAGTTTGCGTAAGCGCGCTCGGTCATCTCGTCATACCCGCTGGGCATCTCCACCTCTTTGCCGGTCTTCAGGTTGTACAGCGAAAGATCGACCGCGCAGCCGCGGTTATGCCGTGACCCCGCCTTCGGATCGGCGACAAATATCTTTTGATGATTGGGCGTGGCGTCCCAGAAGATCTTCGTCACGTACCAAGGCCTGTAGCCGTCATGAATGATGATGCCGTACCCCTGCGCGCGCAGCTCCGGCAACGCACGCACGAGAGCTTCTGCCGCAGGCCGCTGAAGAAAGGCGCGCGCCTCCGTGTACACGGGCGTCCCCAGAAAATTGTTGGACGTGGCATATCGAATGTCGAGCTTGATCGTCGGGTCGAGCTTCGTTAATTCCACTAGCTCAGGTTTGCGAAAGTTGCCTTGTTCCTGTGGCGGCTGCGCAGCAAGAGCATTCGCCCGCAGCTCGTCGATCGGATGCAACGGCTGAATGTGAAAGCTGGTCTGCTGCGCGAAGCTCGGCGTTAGTCCGCAAGCTAACAGCAAGTAGAGAAGTCTGCGATTCATCGTGTCCTTCCTGCTCCATGTATCGGAGGTATCCTGCGTCTGACGTTGAAGCCCTTCGCGCCCGCCGAGAACCCTGCATCCAGAAGGAACCGGCCCATCCAGTGCCCACCGGCAGGGACGCCATTGATCGTCGCAATCAACATGCCGTGGACCGTTTCTCCATCTTCGTTTTGTTCCTGAACGCGTTCCACAAGAAACGCCGACAAGGCGCTCGCAATGTTCGAGCGCACCGGCTCCTCCTCGGGTAGAAACACCTGCATGTTGGCGTTCGCCCGCCGCAGGTACGCGACCAGCGCGCCGTTGCAAAGTATCACTCGCGCGCCCACGCTCCGCGTCAACGACGTTGTTGCGTCTCCCACAGCAGGCCAGCGCAGCAGAGAACCATAAGGGTTTGCAGGATCGCTGGCGGCCAATTGAACAATCTCCATTCGCTCGGCCCCGGTCTGCATGCGCAGCGAACGAAGAAGGTCAACTGCCGCCGGAAGCGCGAACTGCGTAGCGCCAAGGCCGGCGGCAAAATATCCGCGCCGTATCTTCCCGCTCTCCTCCATCGCCTTCAACACGTCGTACACGGCAGAGAAGCCGCCCTGCAGATTCTCCGCATGGGCCGTCTCACGAAACACAACGCCGTAGCGGTTCAAAAGCTGTTGTGCAATGGCGTGTCTCCAGGCAGTGACGGATGCGGCATCGCGATTGCCTGAAAACGCCGCAGCCTGAAGCGCCCATCGCCCTTGCCCCGTTGGCGGCGTCGTTCGCCGCGAACGAAATTCCATCTGGTTGTGAATGCGTCGCGCGGGCTTTTTCGCGGTGCCTTGACGCTCGCAGTAGGCGCGCAGCGCAGCCATGCCATCGTTGGTCGCCATGCCCCTCCACACAAGCGACCACAGCGCGTCGAGCGTCTCTCCCGGATAGCCGCCGCCAACGCCATCGTGCAGGTCCTGAAAGAACGAGGCCCCTCTTGCTCGCAGATATTCGACGATCGCCTGCTCTCGATCGCCCAGCGCAGCCGTCTCCTCCTGAACCTGCGGCCAGAGTTGCGGAAGCCGCTCCGCAAGGTACAGCGCAACGCGTCCATCGCGCTCGGCCAGAGGCCCCAGCCCCACCCACACCACTTCTCCCGCTGCGATCACCGTGTCGAGATCGGAGGGCTTATATCCATCCAGCCGCGCCGGCAATATCTCGGTTTCGAGAATGGACGCCGGTATCGCCGCTCCCTGCATGTTCTCGATAGCATCCAGCAACGCATCGAGTCCCCGCCGCCTTTGTACGATGCCCTGCCAGCGTGTCAGCAGACGCGCCAGTGTCGCCTGCTCCACTGGCTCGACTTCCTTGCGAAGACGCGCAAGGCTCTTGCGCCTTATCGAACGCAGCACCTCGTTGTCGCACCACTCGCGATGAACGCCACCTGGCCGGAACCCTCCTTCAACGATGCGCCCAGACTGCACCAGCGCTCTCAGCGTCGCCTCGGCAGTATTTGTTGAGATCCCAAATCGCCCAGCAACCTCCTGCGTCGTAAACGGCCCATGAGTTCGCGCATATCTGCGAAGCAGGTCTACAACCGCATCCGGTGCCTCAGTCAGAAAGGCCGCTGGTAAGCCGCGAGGCAACGAGATGCCCAAACCGTCGCGATAACGTGAAGCATCCTCAACGGCGATGAAGCGCCTCTCGCCGGCGATGCGTACTTCGACCACTCGCCGCGCCTGCTGCAAACGCTCGATGCTCGCCGCAATCTCCGCGCTCACGCATCTGCGCAGAAGCCCGTCCGCGCCCAGGTCGCCCACGCGCAGCAACAGGTCGTGCACGCCATCCATGTTGCGCGCCCGGTAGCCGTCAGCCACTCCCTGTAACTGTTCCTCGGTCTGCTCAATTGCATCGGCGTCGAGCAGCTCGCGAAGATCGGCGTCGCCCATCAGCTCGCGCAGTTGGTCCTGGTCGATGGCCAACGCCTGCGCGCGCCGCTCCGCAAGCGGAGCATCGCCATCGTAGATATAGTTGGCCACATAGCTGAACAGCAGCGCGGAAGCAAAAGGAGATGGCGTGCGCGAGTCGGCTGTGTGAACGCGAATGCCGCGGTTCGAGACCAGGCGCAGTATCTCCATCAGCGCAGGCATGTCGAAGACATCGCGCATGCACTCGCGATAGACCTCCAGCAGAATCGGGAACGAGGCGTAACGGCTCGCCACGCTCAGCAGATCGTATGCTCGCTTTCGCTGCTGCCATAGAGGACTCCGCCCATCCGCTCTTCGTCGTGGAAGCAGGAGCGCCCTCGCCGCGCCTTCGCGGAACTTCGCGGCAAACAGCGATGTGGAGCCGAGCTGCCGCAGCACCATCTCCGCCGCCTCCTCCGGTTCAAGCATCAGTTGTTCCACATCGGGCGCTTCATCCGTCTCGGGGAAGCGAAGGACGAAGCCGTCGTCCGTCCACATCGTCTCGACATCGGGGCCGTTTACCATGCGCAGCTTCGCCGTAACGGCCATCGCCCACGGAGCGTGCACCCTGCTGCCGAACGGTGTCAGCACGCAAACTCGCCAGAAGCCCAGCTCATCGCGCACGCGCTCAATCACGATGTTGCAGTCGTCGGGAACGGCCGTCGTCGCGGCCTCCTGGTCGGCAAGATAGCGCAACACGTTCTCCGACGCGGCGGGATCGAGATCATGCTCCGAGGTGAGCTTCGCTATCGCTACCGCGCGCGGCATCTCGCGCAGCTTGCGTATCAGCGCACCGATGGTCCTCCCAAACTCCAGCGGGCGTCCCGGCCGGTCGCCATGCCAGAACGGCATCTTGCCCGCCTCGCCGGGAGCGGGCGACACCAGCACGCGATCGTGCGTGATCTCTTCAATCCGCCACGTCGACGCGCCCAGAATAAAGCTCTCGCCCACCCTGCTCTCAAAGACCATCTCCTCATCAAGCTCGCCGACACGTACAGGCTTCGCCCTCTCACCTGCAAGAAAGACGCCATACGTTCCACGGTCGGGAATCGTCCCGCCGTTCAGTATGGCCACTCTCTTTACGCCGGCCCTCGGAGTGATCCAGTTCCTTGCACGGTCCCACGTAATGCGAGGCCGCAGCTCCGCAAACTCGTCCGAAGGATAGCGGCCCGCCAGCATGTCCAACACACCGTCGAAGACGCTGCGGCCCAACCCCGCAAACGGAGCGGCCCCACGCACCAGCCGCACCAGCGCATTGTAGCCAATGCCCGGGCCCTCATCCTCCTCGCCGCTCCGCTCGCGTCGTCTCGTTGCGTCCATAGCCGCAAGCGGTGGATGCGCAACCGTTGCGACAATCTGCTGCGCAAGCACATCGAGCGGATTCCGCAGAAACCGCGTCGATTCGACATGCCCCTGGTGCATCGCCCGCGTCACCGCCGCGCATGCAATCAGGTCGGCGCGATACTTCGGAAAGACGACGCCAGTCGATGGCGCGCCAACCCGATGTCCCGCGCGGCCAATACGTTGCATTCCTGCCGCGACCGACGGAGGTGCTTCAATCTGGATCACCAGGTCGATCGCACCCATGTCGATCCCAAGCTCCAGCGAAGAGGTCGCAACCAGCGCCTTGATGCCGCCGGCCTTCAGCAGCTCTTCAATCTCCACCCTCTGCGCGGCGGCCAGCGATCCATGGTGCGCGCGAACGATCGGCTCTCCCGCCAGTTCGTTGAGCGCACCCGCCAGCCGCTCGGCGATTCTTCGCGCATTCACGAAGATCAGCGTCGAGGTCCGCTCGCGAATCAGCTCAAGCAGCCGCGGATAGATCGACTGCCATATGGAACTCCGCTTTGGCCCCTGCGAGGTTGACCCGTCCGGCTGTTCTTCAACGTGTCCGGGCCGCGCCATGTCTTCAACCGGAACCTCGACTCTCAGCTCAAGCGCTTTTTTCGCGCCTGCATTGACCACCGTTACTGGACGATACGACGTCGCAACCTCATTGGCGGAGGCTTTGCCCGCAGCCTCCATCAATACCGTTGAGACCTCCGCCGCAACCTCGACCTTGTGCGTCGTCCTGGCACTCCGCTTGCGTTCACGCTCTTCGACAACGGCCCCGCCAAGAAACCGCGCCACCTCTTCCAGCGGACGCTGCGTTGCCGACAGCCCGATGCGTTGGATAGGGCGCGCAGCCAGCGCCTCCAGCCGCTCCATCGACAGTGCAAGATGCGCCCCGCGCTTCGTCGGGACCAGCGCGTGGATCTCATCGACGATGACGGTCTCAACCGACCGCAGCGCCTCACCGCCCTCCGAAGTCAGAAGCAGATACAGGCTCTCGGGGGTCGTAATCAAGATCTCTCCGGGATGCCTGCGAAACCGCGCTCTGTCTCTCTGCGAGGTGTCGCCAGTCCTCACGCTGATCTCGGGAATCCGCGCGGCAACGCCTTCCCGCTCTGCCATCCGCGCGATTCCCGCAAGCGGTGCGCGCAGGTTCCGCTCCACGTCGGCCGCCAGCGCCTTCAGCGGGGAGATGTAGACAACGCGACATCCCGGCGTTGGCTCAGACCGGAGCATCAGCTTGTCCAGACACCACAGAAAGGCGGTGAGCGTCTTGCCCGTGCCCGTCGGCGCGAGGATGAGTGTTGACTCGCCCCGTGCAATCGCGGGCCAGCCTTCGATCTGCGGCGCAGTCGGCCCCTCGAAGGATGCCCTGAACCACTGCGCCGTCACCGGATGAAACAGGTCGAAGACGTCTGCAACGCCTTCAGCTCTTTCAGACTCAGCCGCAGCCTGCTTCTTCGAACTGTGCGGGATTCGAGGCATTCGCGCTATACAGCATCATAGAGGTGGTCGTTTGTCATTCCGCAACGAAGTGGAGGAATCTGCCTCTCTCGCGCGACGCGGCCCGCTACAGCTCATCTATCCTGCTACAGCGCATCTATCCCGCTACAGCGCACTTTGTCATTCCGTAACGAAGTGGAGGAATCTGCTTTTGCTTGTGATAGCCCCGGCAAAAAAAGCAGATTCCTCCGTTTCACTACGGAATGACAAAGGTTTGCTACAGAATGGCAAAGGTTTCACTACGGAATGACAAAGGTCTCACGGGAACTGGACGCCGGTCCACCCTTCGCACAACTCCCACAATCTCGCCGCCGTCTTGGCGTCGCGTGCCTGCGGAGCGACCTGTGCCGGGCCTACCGCCTCGCCGCGCATCTCGCCCATCCCCTGCGGGCCGTAGTAGCCGCCATCGACTGCCTCCGCCGAAGTCGCGGCGTACAGCGTGGGCAGCGCTCCCTCTGCATCGGTGTTCAGAAATATCCCAATCGCACCACCCACAATCGTGCGTGCCACTCTGAATGCGGCCGAACGGTCCTGCCCGCGAAACAGCTCTGTTGCTGCAACGCCGGGATGCGCGGCGATACTCAGGACAGACGATCCCCGCGCGCGAAGCCTTCTGCTCAGCTCGAACGAGAACATCAGGTCTGCCAGCTTCGACTGCTGATAGGCCCGCATCGGCGAGTACGACCTCTTCGATTGCAGGTCGTCCATTTGCAGGTCCGTTCTCTTGTGCGCGAGCGAGGCGATCGTCACCACGCGCGAAGGGTTCTCGTGCGTTGACGACCTTTCCAGCGCAGGCAGCAGCAACCCCGTCAGCGCAAAGTGCCCCAGCACATTCGTGCCGAACTGCATCTCGAATCCGTCGGCCGTCTCCGCGCGGCGCGCCACCGCCATCACGCCCGCGTTGTTGATCAGCGTGTGCAGCGGACGCTGGCGCGCAAGCTCTTCGGCGGCAAAGCGGTGCACCGACTCCAGCGAGCTCAGGTCGAAGACCGCCAGCTCCGCGCGCGCGCCGGGGGCCTCCTCTTTTAGTCGCGCCAGTGCGGCCTCGCCTCGTTGCCTGTTGCGGCAACCCAGAACCAGGCCTGCGTCTCTGCGAGCCAGCTCCAGCGCGGCGTGGTAGCCAATGCCGCTGTTCGCTCCCGTAATCAGGAACCTTCTGCCGCGCAGCGGCGGAATGTCTTTCGCCTTCCAGGTGCTGGACATGGTCTTAGGATGCACCACCGGGGAGCGATCTTCCATGCGTCTTATGGTGCACAAGGATGCACGGCGGTGCAGGGGACGCAGGGTCACGGGGTGATGTTCCGGGCGCTTCGCAGTGAATGAAGCATTGGATCGCGAATTACTCGCATAGAATGAGCGTGTGACTGTGCTGACATTCACGCTGCTTGTCTTCTCCGGCTCCTTCGCCGCCGGGTTGCTGGGCGCGCTCACAGGTCTTGGCGGAGGCGTCGTTCTCGTCCCTCTGCTTACGCTGGGCTTCCACGTCGACATTCGGTACGCCATCGGCGCGTCGCTGATCTCGGTCATCGCCACATCGTCAGGCGCGGCGGCGGCATACGTTCGCGAAGGCTTCTCGAGCGTGCGGATCGGCATGTTCCTCGAGGTCGCCACCACGCTCGGAGCGCTGCTCGGGGCCTTTCTCGCGGCAAAGGTTCCCACCCGGGAACTCGCCATCCTGTTTGGACTGGTGCTGATCTACTCGGCATGGCTCTCATGGCGCAGCAACAAGCTCATGCACGTCGATCCCGCGATCGACAATCCATCGTCCGACAAGCTGCGGCTCTCCGGCTCCTACCCGGGGCGCGGCGGAGAGCATATTCACTACAAGGTCGACCGCATCCCCCAGGGCTTCGCCATGATGTTCGGCGCGGGAACGCTCTCCGGCTTGCTTGGCATCGGTTCAGGCGCCGTAAAAGTGCTTGCGATGGACCGCATCATGCGCATCCCCTTCAAGGTCTCGACGACCACCAGCAACTTCATGATCGGCGTCACCGCCGCCGCAAGCGCGGGCATCTACCTGCGCCGCGGCTACGTCGACCCCGCACTGGCCGCGCCTGTGATGCTGGGTGTGCTCTCCGGCGCTGTGATCGGAGCCAAGCTGCTGGCCCGCACCAAGGTCTCCGTGCTGCGTACCGTCTTTGCGTTCGTTGTCTTTGCGCTCGGTATCGAGATGATCGTCAACGGCTCGCTGGGGAGGATGTAATGCGCTTTCTGCTCGACGATGAACGGATGGAGCGGGCGATGGGCGTGCTGTTGCGCTTCGGCGTCGTGCTGGCGTCAACGGCGGTCCTCGCCGGCCTGCTGTTTTATCTTCAGGACCACGGTGGCAAGCCGGTGCAGTTCCACGACTTCAAGGCCTACAACTTCGACCTCAGGCATGGGAGCGGGTTGTTCTCAGGCTCGCCGCGCGGCAATGCCGCGGCCATCATCGAGCTGGGAATCATTCTGCTGATTGCCACGCCGGTGGCGCGCGTCGTCTTTGCCGTGGTGGCCTTTGCGATGGAACGCGACCGGCTCTACACGGCCATCAGCCTTGCCGTGCTCGCCGTGCTGGTCTATAGTCTGCTGCACGCAAGCTGAAGCCGGTTACGAACTCGTAGAAGGTTTGTCCTTGCGATCAAAGGGGCAGTAGCGATCCAGCCAGCCAGAGCGGCAACTTCAAAGGGCCGAAGGCCCGCAATATACCAGCCTGGGCCGGAGGCCCAGGTCAATAGCCGCAAACGAACGGAGCGCTGAAGGCGCGACACAAGAGCCTCTAAATTACGAAGCCGAAGCCCTGGAGTGCAGGGCCGCTTCGATGCCGGTATTCACCTCGGCGTAAGCGAACTCCGCCGCCACGCGGATGCCGTTCATGATCGCCTTTTCGTTCGACGAGCCGTGTCCCACGATGCAGACCCCGCGCACTCCCAGCAGCGGCGCTCCGCCGTACTCTGAGTAGTCGAGGCGCTTCTTGAAGTCGTCGAACGCGCGGCGCGAGAGCAGCGCGCCCACCTGCGATGTGACCGTCGACTTCAGCGCCTCGCGCAGCGAGTGGCTCACCAGCTTCGCGATGCCCTCGGAGGTCTTGAGCGCCACGTTGCCCACAAAGCCGTCGCATACGGTCACATCGCAGTGGCCGTTGAAGAGGTCGCGCCCCTCCACATTGCCGATGAAGTTGATCCCGTTGAGCGCGCGCAGAAGAGGGAGCGTGTCCCGTGTGAGCGAATTGCCCTTGGAGTCCTCTTCCCCGATCGACAGCAGGCCCACCCTGGGGTTCTGGATCTTCAGCACATTCTGCGCGTACATGTGCCCCATCACCGCAAACTGGACGAGGTTGTCGGGGTCGGAGTCGACGTTCGCGCCGACGTCCAGCAGCAGCGACGGCACGCCCCGCGACGTCGGGACGATCGTGGCCAGCGCTGGCCGGTCCACGCCCGAGAGCATGCCCAGCACCATCTTCGCCGTCGCCATGGCCGCGCCGGTATTGCCGGCAGTAAAGAATCCCGCAGCCTTGCCCGCGCCCGACGGAGAACCATGGGGGTGCTGGCCGTTGGAGGCCAGTCCTTCGCGCACCATCCTCAGCCCCACGCGCATCGTCGAGTCGCGCTTGGCACGGACTGCCTGCGCCGCCTTGTCGTCCATCGTGATCCACTCCGAGGCCGGAGTCACAAAGACGGGGAGGTGCTTCTGGTGGCGGAGGTGCTGGCGGAGAAGGGGACGCAGAATGTCTTCGGGGCCCACAAGGTGGACGCGGACGCCAAAGTGGCGTGCAGCCAGAATGGCCCCACGGATCTCAGGATCGGGGGCCTTGTCTGAACCCATCGCGTCAACGACGATGTCTATCGGCATCTGGCAACGATAACAGGGTTTGAATTGAAAAGAAGCTGCTTAGCTGGCTTCCTTGACCGCGAGAACGTCGCGGCCCTTGTATGTTCCGCACTTGCGGCAGGCGCGATGGGGCAGCTTGCGCTCGTGGCAGTTCGGGCACTCGGAGAGGCCGGTCGGGGTAAGGAAGTCGTGGCTGCGGCGCTTTGCGGTGCGCTGCTTGGAGTGACGCCGTTTTGGATTAGGCATTGCAGTATCCCTTTCAATCGCCCGAACCCGGCGTATGCACGGGCGCGGATCTCGAAACTTGTCAGTGCTTGACCTCGATCTTGTCAGCCAGTCCCGCCAGAGCATTCCAACGCGGATCAGACGAAGTCTGTTCGCAGGAGCATGTTGCGAGGTTCCAGTTCTGACCGCAGCGAGGGCAGAGGCCCTTGCAGTCCGGCTTGCAGAGGGTTCGGCTGGGCAGGGACAACAACACCTGCTCGCGCACGACGTCCTCAAGCAAAAGACCGCTCTCTTCATAATACCCGATTTCGGTCTCATCGGGGGTAATTGCGTGCTCGCCGCTCTCGTCGTCGGCCGCCGAAGGCCGAAAGACCAGGTCGAACTCGCCTGCGAGGGTCTGCGCCACCGGTTCCACGCACCGGGCGCACAGTATCTCGAACGCGCCCTTATAGTTGGCCCGCAGCCGTATGTCGTTCACCTGGGCGTTGCGCCCACGCTCCTCGTGGCGGTGCTCGATCAGCAGGTCGGCCTGCCCCTTGACGGGCAAAGGCGACACCTGGCGGATGTCGGGGCCGTATTCCAGCGCGCCGGGGACGATCGTCTCGTCGATCTCCAGCGGCTCATCAACAAGTTGTATCGGGGTAATCAGCACGCTTTAAGCGTAGGACTTTGCCAGTGCCGGGTCAAATGGCGGCCCACTGCACGTAAAGTATTGATGGATAGAAATCCCGAAAGAGCCGAGGACCCAAATGCGCCGTTATTCACAGGTCATCAAACTTCGCCCGGAAGCCAAAGAGGAGTACATCCGCTACCACGCCGACGTGTGGCCCGGCGTGCTGGCGCGCATCGAGATGTGCAACATCCGCAACTACTCCATCTTTCTGTACGGCGATCTGCTGATCGCCTACTTCGAGTACCACGGCGCGGACTTCGACGCCGACATGAAGCTGATGGCCGCCGACCCCGAGACGCAGCGCTGGTGGGCGATCATGGATCCCATGCAGGTTCCCCTGCCCGAGGCCACGAAGGCCGGCACGCACTGGCTGACGGTTCCCGAGGTCTTTCACTTCGACGGAGCGCCAGTCGCAAAGAGCTAGGGCCGTCTCGCGCTACGCGCTCCGGCCGGAATGACAATCGATATGGCCTCTCTGCGGAGCCGAGGAATCGCCGTATCTCGCTCCTATCGTCACAAATTCCAATGGAGCCAGCCTGCTGACAGGATGGTGTCAGTAGCATGTCTGTAAGTTTGTCTTGCAAGACAAGGAGAGTGCATGAAGCTGAAGGACCTTTTTCTGGAAGAACTGAAGCGGGAACAAGCGGGAACGCGCAAGGCGCTGGAGCGTGTCCCCGAGGGAAAGAACGACTGGGCACCTCACGAAAAGTCGATGAAGATGGGCTACCTCGCCTCGCTGGTGGCGACGATGCCGTCGTGGATCGACCTGATGATCAACCAGGACGAGTTGGACTTCGCTCCCGTAGGCGAAAACAAGAACAAGCCGGTCGAGTGGACGAAGACCTCGGAGCTGCTCGCGATCTTCGACGAGAGCATGAAGAAGGGAATTGCCGCCCTTGAGTCCACCACCGACGAGCACCTGATGACGAACTGGAAGCTGAAGGCCCATGGTCACCTCATCACCGAGGAACCTCGATACATCAACATCCTCAACGGAATGCTTGCCCACTGGGCGCACCACCGCGGCCAACTGACGGTCTATCTGCGTCTGAACGAGGCGCTGGTCCCGTGCCTCTACGGTCCAACGGCCGATGAGCGGTTCTCCTGAGGCGTACTCCGCTGACAGGGCAATGGGGTGTCGTCCTGAGGGGCAGCCGCGAAGTTGAAGGATCTGCTTCTGCTGGTACGGACCAGTTGGTTGTCGCGTCGTCATTCTGAGCGTAGCGAAGAATCTCAGTATCCTGCGCTTTATGACCGGGATTCTAACTACAGAGATTCTTCGCCTGCGGCTCAGAATGACGGCTTGGATGCTGTCAAGCCCCCGGAGTTGTGAATATCTCTGTAAGATGCACATTCAATGCGTGATATCGACAGCATAAAAGGTGCCGATTAGTTTTAGTCCACTTGTTATTCTGAGTTTGTAGAGAAAGCACAAAGTGAAGGCCCCTGCCGAAAGGTGCGGGGCCTTCCGCTTTTAATAGCCCAATTCAAAGGAGCACCACATGAACGCCAACGCCATTACTCTGCCCGCCATCCACGATGCCGCATCGATCCAGCAGGCGCTCTCCGTTGTCATCGAGGCCGTGGCGGAGGGCACGCTGGACAACACGCGCGCCCGTGTTCTGCTCTCGGCCCTGAAGCTTGCGATGACGAACCTGCGCAACCTGCCCGCAGAGGCCAAAAGCGTGCCTGCCGAGGACAAAGGCACACAGCATCATGAACGGGCTGCGGTCACGAAAGCTCCAGCAGCTACGGCGTCTGTGCAGGAGCGCGCCTACGATCCCAGGAACAACCGAATTCCCGCTATTCCGGCTGCCCCGGCCTTTTCGCACGCAGACGCATTCGCGCGGTTGACTCCGCCCAGCGCGTAGACGGGCAGAGGGGCCGCCGCGAGGCAGGCCGCATGAAGGGCGTCGAGTCCGGCGGCGGGCACGACTTCGAGCCCGGCCACCGTCTTCCCGAAGACCGGGGCGAACAGGATCGCATTGGCCCGGTTGCGCCGCGCAATCTGCACCTCGGCCAGGTTGTGACACGAGACGGTGACGACCGGTTCTCCCAGCCGTTCGCTGGCGTAGCGCCGCCGTACATCGTCAGGCAGTATCGGCGAGTGCGCCGGAAGATGGACGCCGTGGGCCTTCGAGAGCAGGGCGGCGCGCAGGCTGGAGTTGATAAGCAGCCGCGAGCCGGACTCTGCGGGGATCGCCGCGCGAACCGCCCGGGCAAACTCGACGAGATCGTCCGGGGCCAGATCCTTCTCCCGCAGTTGGATCAGGTCGATGTCATCGGCTGCCCAGCGTGCGACCGTTTCGACCAGCGCAGAACGTTTTTGGGATTCATCGCCCGGAAAAACCGAGCGGTCAGTGATGGCGCAGCGCAGCACGCCGTTAAGTGTAGTTGGAGGGATTCGAGGGGGATAGTGGGTCTGCTTGAATATATCCGGCTACTCAACTATGCCGTCATTCTGAGGCGAACGGGGTCCCCGGCCAGCTTGCTGGCTGGGCAGGCAGCCGAAGAATCCCTGTAGTTGGAATCCCGGCCACGGAAGGAAAATGCTGAGATTCTTCGCTACGCTCAGAATGACGGCTCAACAACTGAACTGATCCATTGCCGAGGGGGTGGGCGTTGATCGAACAGGTGGTCGTCCTGTGTTAGTTTTAGGCAGAGTGCCCGGAAGTGGCGGATTGGCAGGCATGGAGAGTTCAAGCTGGGGAATCCGCTGTGGGCCGAAGCTATTCGGGGTCTTGTGGCAGGGGCCAGTGTGCCGCTTCATCGTAGCTGGGGACCGTGTTCGTCAACTGGAACCGAGGCAGTCAGGGTTCAAAGAATCATAAGGATATCGGGAGTTTAATGAGCGGTGTGTACGATCTGATCGTTATCGGGTCCGGGCCGGCCGGACAGCGCGCGGCAATCTATGCCTCCAAGATGGGCAAGAAGGTGGCATTGGTGGAGATGCGCGAGGTGGTCGGTGGCGTCTCGATCAATACGGGCACCATCCCCTCGAAGACGATGCGCGAGGCGGTGCTGCATCTCTCCGGGTACAACTACAAGTCGATCTACGGCATGAACTACCGGGTGAAGGAACGGATCACGATGGCCGACCTCGCCTTCCGCGTGCAGCACGTCATCAAGACCGAGATCGACGTCACCGAGGCACAGCTCTCGCGCAACAACGTGGAGATGCTGCTGGGCGTGGCCAGCTTTGAAGACCCGACGCACATCAAGGTCACCAACTCCCGCGGCTCGAGCGTCTACGAGACGAAGAGCACGCTGATTGCGACCGGAACCAAGCCCGCGAGCTCGGCCAAGGTGCCGATCAACGGCAAGACGATCATCAACAGCGACCAGGTGCTCGACCTGACGAACCTGCCCAAGACGATGATCGTCGTCGGCGGCGGCGTGATTGGCGTGGAGTACACCTGCATGTTCGCCGCGCTTGGCGTTCGCGTGACGCTGATCGAGCGGCGGCCGCGCCTGCTGGAGTTCGCCGACCAGGAGATCGTCGAGGCGCTGAGCTACCACCTGCGCGACGCCCGCGTGACCATGCGCCTGAACGAAGAGGTGGAGTCGGTGGAGGAGACGCCTGAGGGTGCCGTGGTGGCGAACCTCGAGAGCAAGAAGAAGGTCTCGGGCGACGCTCTGCTGTACGCGGTCGGCAGGCAGGGCAATGTGGACGAACTGAACCTCGCCTCCGTCGGCATTGAGGCGGACTCGCGCGGACGCATCCCCGTGGACAAGGACTTCAGGACGAAGAACCCAGGCATCTTCGCGGTGGGCGACGTCATCGGCTTTCCGTCGCTGGCCTCGGTCTCGATGGAGCAGGGAAGGATTGGCGCGGCGCGTGCGTTCGGCGACGAGACCATCGTCTCGAACCCCAGCTTCTACCCCTACGGCATCTACACCATCCCCGAGATCAGCTTTATCGGCAAGACCGAGGAGCAGTTGACGGAAGAGGACGTTCCCTACGAGGTGGGCGTGGCCTACTACCGCGAGATCGCGCGCGGACAGATTCGCGGCGACACGACGGGCCGCCTGAAGCTGATCTTCAACCGCGAGAACCACTCCCTGCTTGGCGTGCACATCATCGGCGAAGGGGCCAGCGAGCTGCTGCACATCGGGCAGGCCGTGATGGCGCTCGGCGGGACCATTGAATACTTCGTGGATACGGTCTTCAACTACCCAACGCTGGCGGAATGTTATAAAGTGGCGGCTTTCAACGGATTGAACCGCGTCAGCAAGTTCGACCATTAGGGAGCACTCTGATTGAGTTCCGTGTTGTTAAGGGCACGGCTTTAGCCGTGCCGTAAAGTCCGTAAAATCAAAGGGGCTTTAGCCCCTGAGGTACGCAGTTCATACTTAAACAGAGGAAGCGATGGCAAAGTCGGTTGGGGTCACGTTGTCGGAGCAGATTCACACAGGGCTGGTGGTCGACCACAAGCTGGTCGGCGGTCTGCGCCGGTTTCCTGAGGATGTAGAGGACTACGGCGGCCTGGTGGAGTTGCACACCGAGGCGCTGGTCGGAAAGATCTGCGAGCAGATATTCAGCGCGGCCAACGGCGAGACGGAGATCGCGTCCGTCGGCGTCGCCGTTCCCGGTCTGGTGAAAAATGGCGTCGTGGAAGAGGCCCCGAACCTTCCGCAGCTCAAAGGCGCTCGTTTGCGCGACCTGATCAGCCTGAAGCTGCACGAACACGGCATCGCCACTCCCGTTACGCTGCTGAACGACGCCGACGGCGTAGCCGCGGGTCTGGCCGCCGGGCACGGCAAGCTCGATTCGACGATCCGCGTGTGGACGCTGGGAATGGGAATCGGCTACGGCCGCTATCCTTTCGCTCCGGGCGTGTGGGAGGGCGGCCACTCCGTGGTGACGCTCGACGACAAGGAGACCTTCTGCGGCTGCGGCGGCAGAGGACATCTCGAAGGCATCATGGGCCACCGCTCCATGCGGATGCGCTTCCTCGACATGGAGCCTGAAGAGGTCTTCGAGGCGGCGAAGGCGGGCGACCAGAGATGTCTTGAGTTCAAGAGGCTTTATCACAAGGCATTGGCGGCAGCGACGGCAAGCTCCGTCCACATGGCCGGGCCGGGCAAGTTCTACCTGACGGGGCCGTATGTGCACTTTATCGACCTGCCGATGCTAAGGGACTTCACGCAGCAGATGGTCAAGATGAGTCCGCTGCAAGGCTACTCGCTTGAAATCGTCCACGAGAGCCCGGAGATCAGGGTGATCGGCTCGGCGGTGAGCGCAGAGCAGGCTGCGGGGTTGTAGGTGATTCGTTTTACAGGTGGGCCACATCTGATCTAACGCCCCAGAATCGGGTGCCCCATATCTGGCGGCTTCATCGCCAGATGTGGGTTTGCAGCATACATGTGGGGAAGTTGTTTTTGGGAATAAGGCTCTCTGCGATAGCAACTGAAGGTGATAAAATGGTCGTCACGTTCTTGTTGAAACCGCCTGACGCCCAATGGGATGATGAACTTCAACTTGGAGAAACGGATCGCGCCTCGCGCGATTGGCCCACATCTGGCGATACGGCCGCCAGATATGGGGCACCCGATTTTGTGGCAAAATCAAATGTGGGCCTCCCAGTCCAGACGCGTCTTTCCCTATTCATCATATCTATCCAAGCGTCCGTCCATGAGTGGGTTGTCCTGAAGTCAGTTGGCAACATCTTGGGGATGACTGATAACTGATGACACTACCGAATGAGGGCTCAGTTTCTGCAGCGTCGCGTTAGGCACTCAGCACGGATGGTTTCAGTCTTTCGGTTGCTTTCGTTTGTTCCCAGGTGTTCCATTCTTCCACCAGTTTACAGTCCACAATGCGAGCGATGTTGATACCCAGAAGCGTAACGGGTTCCCCGGTCTCTCGTACCTGGACATTGGCGGTCATACGGGTAACGACCTTCTCGCCGTCGACCAGTTGATCCTCAATCTGAAAGGAATCCTTGGTATAGATGAAGATATTGTGGAAGTGCAGGATACTTTGACGGAGCCCCTCCAGATCGCGGTCACCCGCTGATGGGTGTCCCACATAATTGGGCGCAACAACTTGATCGAGCGCTGAAACATCTCCGGCGGCATATAGATCCACTAATTTTCGAAAGACTTCTTTCCGGGACTCCGGAGAATCTTGCATCGTTGCGTTGTGCATGCCGATTTCCTCTCGCGTCACAAATCTTACCTCCTAAGACCAATACGCGTTAGTCCTGCGAGTTTGGGGGCTGAAGTCTTTCGCCTCCGCTCCATTCTGAGTGAAACCGTAATGGAGCGCGAAAGCCCCGTTATTGTGAACTAAGTTCCTGACTTGGCGACAAATCGGACTGGGTGGCTCACATCTGACCTAGCCACAGAATCGGGTGCCCCATATCTGGCGGTTTCATCGCCAGATGTGGGTTTGCAGGATTCTTCCGGTAGTCCGATCCAGTCAAACCTTCGTTATCTGTACGGGTCCATCTTCGTCTAGAAGGTAGTGCCGGTAACTCGACCATCTCCAATCCTCCGGCCGTTCGACCAGACCTCGTGTAACTGGATTGCGGTGCATGTACTTCAGCTTTTCAACTCGCTTGTCGCGGGTGAAGATGTTGAAGTCGTAGTAGCGCCTCCGCCAGAAGGGCCTCGTGTCGAGGCGTCTGGAGACGGAGATCTTCAGGGCTTGCAGGGCCTTCGAGAGAGGCGCCTCATGGTTGGGTGGTTCGCTCACGAGAACCTTGACGTGCTCGGGCATCACGACGTAGCCCAGCACATCGATGAGGTAGCTACGTCGAGTTAGCTCCAGGGAATCGAGAAAGATGTCTTTGGCGTCAGGTGCCGCGAAGTACGGCTCTCTTCGATAACAACTGAAGGTAACAAAGTGGTCGTCGCCTTCTTGTTGAAACCGCCTGAGGCCCAATGGCATGGATGAATTTTAACTTGGAAGAACGGGATCGCGCCTTCGCGCGATTGGCCCACATCTGGCGATGAAGCCGCCAGATATGGGGCAAACCGCAGGTCCTTCGACTGCGTTTTGCGCAAAGAGCACGCAAAACTCCGCTCAGGATGACACTTCATTGGTTGGTCGGAGTTGTCACGCGCAGAAAACGTTACCGCTGGCACTTGGGGCAGAAGTGTGTGCTGCGTCCGCCGATGACGATACGCTCGATCGGCGTCTTGCAGGTGCGGCAGGGCTCGCCGGTGCGCGAGTAGACATAGTGGTGGAGCTGAAAAAATCCCGCCACGCCATCGGCGTCGACGTAGTCGGAGACGGAGGAGCCACCCAGCTTGATCGCCTTCTTCAACACTTTTTGCAGTGCCGTTCGCAGCTTTGTCAGCTCGTCGCGCGTGAGGCGTCCTGCGTGGCGGCGCGGGCGGATGCCGGCGTGGTGCAGCGCCTCGTCGGCGTAGATGTTGCCGACGCCATGCAGCAACGCCTGGTTGAGCAGAGCGGCCTTGATCGGTGTCCTGCGTCCATGAAAGAGCGCGATGAAGTCTTCGAGGCCGATGGTGAGCGGCTCCTTGCCGGGGCCGGTGTAGGTCTCGGTCGCGACGGAGAGGCGGCCGAAGCGGCGCGCGTCGACGAAGCGCAGTTGCTTGCCGCTGCGGAGGGTGAGGATGGCGTGGGTGTGCGGTGGAACCTCGGTCTCTGGGGTGGAGACGAGCAGGCGGCCCGTCATGCCGAGGTGGATGAGGAATTGGGCGTTTTTTGCAGGGCCGGGCGTTTGCGTAGAAGCAGGTCCCTCCACTTCCCCTTCGACGCGCTTCGCTTGCTCAGGGTTCGGTCGGGATGACAGCTTCTTGCTTAGTGGGCGGCCCAAGTCGACGACGATGGTCTTGCCGACGCGGTGGACGCGGTCGATGCGCGCGCCTGTGAGTACGTCGGCGATCTCGGCAGGGGGCGACTTGAAGGTCTGCGGCTTGTTGCTGGTCCAGACGCTGAGGATGGTCTGCCCGTGGACGCGCTGGTGAACGCCGTTGGCGACGGTTTCGACTTCGGGAAGCTCAGGCATTGCCTTTTGAGTATAGGCGGCGCGCGGGAGATTCAACCGCTGCGGGGTTTTTGCTGACGCGCGTCTCGCCGTGCCTCTATACTTTCTGCGCGATGAAGAGACAAATTTTTTTGACGGCAGGAATTTTCAGCGCGCTGGCGGTTGGGGCCGGTGCGTATGCGGCGGCGGAGACGCTCCTGGTGGCCAACCAGAAGGACCAGAACCTTTCGGTGATCGATACAAAGACCGACACGGTTGTGGCCACGATTCCGGTCGGCGGCGTGACCGGGCATGAGCTTGCCGTCTCTCCCGATGGCAGACGCGCGTTTGTGCCGATCTACGGCAACGCGGGCGTGGGCCGCGCGGGCACCGACGGAACCAAGATCTCGGTGATCGACCTGGCATCGAAGAACATCGTCGGCACCATCGACTTCGGCCACGGCGTAAGGCCGCACTGCGCGGTCTTCGGCAAGGACGGCATGTTGTACGTCACCACCGAGCTGGACAAGTCGGTGAGCGTGATCGATCCGAAGACGCTGAAGATCGTCGGCTCGGTGCCCACCGGGCAGGAGCAGTCGCACATGCTTGTGCTCTCGAAGGACGGCAGGCGCGGCTACACGGCGAACGTAGGCCCGGGCACGGTCTCGGTGCTCGACATTCCAGGGCGCAGGACGATTGCGATCATCCCCATCTCGGGGAACACGCAGCGCATCTCCATCTCGCGAGACGGAAGCATGGTGTTCACCGCCGACCAGAAGACCCCGCAGCTTGCCGTGATCGACACGGCGACAAACAAGGTAAAGACGTGGGTCCCGCTGTCGAGCGCGGGCTATGGCACTGTCTCCACGCTCGACGGGCGCTACCTGCTGGTGACGCTGCGCGGAGCGAAGCAGCTTGCCGTCGTCAATCTGAAGACGATGAAGGTGGACCACACGGTCGACGTTGGCGATGGGCCTTCGGAGGTTGTGGTCGGCGCGGACGGCAAGAAGGCCTTCGTTGCCTGCAACTTCTCGAATCAGATTGCGGTTGTCGATCTGGCGAGTTGGAAGATGGACAAGCTGATCGATGCGGGCAAGTACGCCGACGGCATGGCGCTCGTGAAATAGCCGAAGCTCTGGAACGTGCGTGGCTTGAGGTGACGATGCACTTTGGCCAGCCGCACAATCTGCTAGCCATCATTCTGAGGTGTAGCCGAAGAATCTCAGCATTTTTCCTGTGTCGCATCCGAAGATGAAACTACAGGGATTCTTCGGCTGCGCCTCAGAATGACGATTCGGGGCGCTGGTGCGCTTGTGGCCAGCTCAGTTCCAGTGACCTCCAAGCTGCAACAGCGGCAGCAGGCTGGAGTAGTCGTCGGTCCAGAGCCGCAGCCCGGGCACTGTAGCAATGTGGGTGGCCTCGAATGCGACCTCGTGTTGCGCGAAGAAGGTGGGGTCGGCGGTCATCAATACCCATTCGGCGCGAAACTCGCCGCGGTCGTCCTTCGAGGCGGAGTCGAAGTCGCGCGCGTCGAGGTGCGCCTCGGCCGCAAGCAGGCCAAGTTCGGGCGCGAGGTTGAGGTATTGGTTCGAGATGTGGAATGCCAGTATCCCCGTGGGCTTCAGGTGCGCGACGTACAGCCGAATCGCTTCGATCGTCAGCAGGTGCAGCGGGATGGCGTCGCCAGAGAAGGCATCGACGACGAGGATGTCGAAGTTCTGCGGCTGTCTGTTGGCTAGCTCGGATGTGAGCGAGGTTCGCGCATCGCCGGGGACGATCGACGTTGCCGCGCCGGAGTCGCGCAGATAGGTGAAGAGGTTGCGCGCGATGGGCGGGACCTGCGGATTCAGCTCGTAGAAGCGGATGCTGTCGCCGGGCTGCCCGTAGGCGGCGAGCGTGCCGGTGCCGAGGCCGATGACGCCGATCTTTCGTGGCCGGTCGTTGCAGCAGAAGCGCAGCGCGAGTCCCGCGCCTGAGTCGGTCGCGTAGTAGGTGGTGGGCACGCGGCTGAACTCCGGCGAAAAGATCTGCGTGCCGTGCTGGATTGTTCCGTGCAGCAGCGTCCGCATGGGCGAGTGCTGGATGAGCGCGACCGATTGCTTCACCTGAAGCGTGCCGTAGAAGTTGCGGACAGCGACGAGGCTTTGACGCTCGTAGCCGATGTGCAGCGCCATGACCAGCACAAACAGAAGGACACTGGCTGTCGTCCAGAGCAGCCTCTGCGCCCAGCCTTCGTTCCACATGGCCGCAAGCGCGCAGGCGGCGGTGGCGAAGAAGGCGAGCGCGAGGTCGTAGTTGGCCGAGAAGATAAGAGGAAAGGCGATGCCGACGAGGAAGGTGCCGGTTGCCCCTCCCGCGGCGACCAGCAGATAGAAGAGCGTGGCCTCGGAGGCGCGCTGCGGGCGCAGGCGGTAGGCTTCGCCGTGGCAGAAGAGGCAGGCGACGAAGCACTCGACGAGAAAGAAGGCGATGGTGAGGCCGATAGGCAGCGAGAAGTCCGCCTTCGAGAGCGCGTAGCCGAGGCTGGCCAGCATCACCACCAGCAGCCGCACCACGATGGGCCGCTTGTACAGCGCGGGGCGGTCGAAGGCGACGATGAACGTCATCAGATAGACCGCGAGCGGCAGCACCCAGAGCAGCGGAATGGCCGCGATGTTGACGGTGAGGTGCGCCGTCACCGCGCTCAACTGCATGGCGGCGGCCAGAGGGAGAAGGAACCAGAGCCAGCGGTGGGTGCGTGAGGCTGCCGGTAGAGAAGCAGGTCTCTCCACTTCCCCTTCGACGCGCTTCGCTTGCTCAGGGTCCGGTCGAGATGACAGTTCAGATGTGGGTACCGTAGAGCGTAACTGCGTGGCAATCAGGTAGGCCAGCACCGCGAAGAGGACGAAGGCCGCCGACCACAGGATGCGCTGGGTGCGAAGCGTCAGGTGCGGCTCGATCAGCGTGGGGTAGGCGAGCAGGGCGATCAGCGAACCGGCGTTCGAGAGCGCGAACAGCCGATACCAGACCGGCGCGGGCTCGCCGGTCGTCGCGGCCTCGCGCCGCGCGAGCCACACCTGCAACAGCGGGCTGGTCGACGCCAGCAGGAGGAAGGGAAGCCCGATGCTGTGGCCAAGCGCCCAGAAGATGGCGAGGACAGGTTGGTCCGTGCTGGTGGGAACCGCCTTGAAGAGAAGGTTCGATCCGAGGGCAAGCAGCGCGAGAGCAATCAGCGCCGTATGCAGCCGTCGCTGCCGGGCAGTGCCGAGGCCGGGGCCGGTGATCCAGTGGGCGTAGAGATAGCCCAGCAGCAGCGTGACCTGAAAGAAGACCAGGCACGTCAGCCAGACGGCTGAGGAACCTCCCAGGGCCGGTAGTAGTTGTTTGGCGGCGAGGGGCTCAATGGCGAAGAGCAGAAATGCCGAGAGAAAGGTGGTAGAGCCGTAGAGCAGACGGTTTGAGGGCATGGGCGCGATGGAGGAAGCATACGCGAGTGTCCTTCCCCCGGCGATATCTCCGGCACGATATGATGGTTAAGGCGCGTCATGCCCGGAGCCATCGGGGCAGCGAGTTTCATCCGGCTATTAAGAACAATCCTTTTGGAGAACGTATCCGTCGTGAGTCAACCGAGATCTGCGGTCATTTTGGGTGCCCAGTGGGGCGATGAGGGTAAAGGCAAGATTGTGGACGTGCTGTCGGAGAGGTTCTCCGTGGTGGCGCGTTACGCGGGCGGCCACAACGCCGGGCACACGGTCATCATCAAGGGCCGCAAGTTCGTCCTCCAGTTGATCCCCTGCGGCGTTCTGCGTCCGGAGTGCAAGGGCGTCATCGGCAACGGCGTCGTGCTCGACCCCATGGCCTTCCTCAACGAGGTCAAGAAGCTGAAGGACGCCGGTCTGCCTGTGGACGGACAGCTCTTCGTCTCGAACCGCGCGCAGGTGATCCTGCCCTACCACCGCATGATTGAGCTTGCGGCGGAGAACGCTCCCGGACGGACGAAGATCGGGACGACCAGCCGCGGCATCGGCCCGGCTTACGAAGACAAGATGCACCGCAGCGGTCTGCGCGTGGTGGACATGCTGAACCCGGCGCTGCTCCGCACCCATATCGAGAACGCCTGCCACGAGAAGAACACCATCGCCCATGCGCTGTTCGGTACCGAGCCGCTCGACCCCAAGACGATGTACGAGGAGTACGCGCGCGCCGCCGAGCAGGTCGCTCCCTTTGTGACGGACACCGCCGTGCTGCTGAACCAGGAGCTGGACAAGGGCGGCAACGTGATGTTCGAAGGCGCGCAAGGCGCCCTGCTCGACATCGACCACGGGACGTATCCGTTTGTGACGTCGTCGTCTGCGACGGCCGGCGGCGCCGTTACGGGAACCGGAGTCGGCCCGACGCGCATCGATACCGTGATCGGCGTCACCAAGGCTTACGTCACCCGCGTAGGCGAGGGGCCGTTCCCGACAGAGATTCACGACGACACGGCCGACCTGCTGCGCGCTCGCGGGCAGGAGTACGGCGCCGTCACCGGACGTCCGCGGCGCTGCGGCTGGCTCGACCTGCCGCTGCTGCGCTACTCGAACATGATCAACTCCACTGAATGGCTGGTCGTGACCAAGATGGACGTCATGGACGAGTGCGAAGAGATCCCCGTCTGCACCGGCTACAGGATCAACGGCAAGGTCACGGACGTGATCCCCGCCGATATGCGCGGCTTCGACGAGATCCAGCCGATCTACACCAGGCTGAAGGGCTGGAAGTCCTCGACCGAGGGCATCACGGAGTGGGACAAGCTGCCGAAGCTGGCGCAGGAGTATCTCCGCTTCCTGGAGAAGGAATCGAACGCGAAGATCGGCATGGTTTCGACCGGCCCCGATCGTGAACAGACGATGACGCTGCCGGAGTTCGACGCGGCGCTGAAGGGATAGGGCGGACGCGATGGTGAGCTTTACGGTACGAATGCGGTTTGCCCCGTCCGACCGCGCCGAGGTCGCGGAGATTCTGTCGAGGCTGACGGAGGGTTCAAGGGCCGAGCAGGGCTGCGTCAGCTACATCTGCCACTTTGTCGATGGCGAGCCGGCGACGGTCTTCATCTACGAGCAGTACGCCGACAAGGCCGCCGTGGACCACCATCGCGAGACGCCGCACTTCAAGCAGTACGCCGTCGGCGGGCTGTATCAGAAGATGCTCGACCGGCAGGTAGAAAACCTTACGGCGATCTGCTGAACCGTCTCGCTTCTCCCCACCAACTTTGTCATCCTGAGCGAAGTGCGCAGCACGCAGTCGAAGGACCTGCATTTCTGATAGAGCCACACAAGCGGGTGCCCCACATCTCGACTTTGAGATGTGGGATATTCCAAACCCGTCATTCTGAGCCGTAGGCGAAGAATCCCTGTAGTTTTTAATCTTTGATATGACACAGGAAACTACTGAGATTCTTCGGCTACGCCTCAGAATGACGATAAACAGGATGATGGGCTGGGTGCAGTTGAGAACAGCTAGAGGTTCAGTCTCAGGAGCCTTGCATTCATCCTGTGCTCCGCCAGACGGCGTTCGCGCGCCTTCTCCTGCGCGGCTCTCCCTTGCATTGCGGAGAGAGCAAACGGAAGGAAAATGGCTACGAAGATTGCTACATAGATGGCCACGTTCATGTCCGGTCTCCTGTGTAGAGTCTACCTGGTAACCACCCACATACAACGAAAGTTATTTTGACTCCTGCGCTGTAGCGGTCTACTATCCGGTACGCCATGGTATGCCGCAGCCACTTCCGCAGAGTCTCCCCTCGCAACGTTCCCTCCTCGTCGGTGATGACGGCGGTTGTTCTGTTGACCTGCTTTGTCGCGTTGCTTGGCGCGCGGCAGGCGGCGGCAGCGGTCAAAGCCCATGAAAAGAAGCACGATGTGAAGAAAGAGGTCGAGGCGCTGGAGGAGCAGTGGCGCGTCGCCCAGCTCGCCGGCGATGTCGCCACGATGGACAAGATGCTGGCGGACGATTTTATAGGCATCTCCATGTCGGGCCAGGTCAATACCAAGGCGCAGCAGCTTGAACGAATCAGCACGCGCAAACTGGTCGTGACGAAGATCGAGCTGAGCGACATGAAGGTGAAGCTGGTCGGTTCGGTCGCAATCGTCACCTCGCAGGCCGACGTCGAGGGCACCAGCGAGGACGGCTCCGTGAAGGGAACCTATCGCTACACAAGGATCTACCAGCGTCTGCCCAATGGGCAGTGGAAGATCACCAGCTTTGAGGCGACCCGGATTCGTCCCCGGAAGAACGACGCCGAAAAGACGAGCGGAAGATCGGGCGTCCCGCGCGATCCAGCGGCCGCGATGAGCCATGAGCCGAGGTTCGGTTGAGGGCTGTCAGGCCGCCGTGCTTTTTGGTTGGGTCAGTTTGAAATGTCCAACGTCCATGGCCCGTCATTCTGAGCGCAGCGAAGAATCCCCGAATTTTCTGCACTCAGTGGCGCTCACAAACTACAGGGATTCTTCGCCTGCGGCTCAGAATGACGGTTCACTTCGCGAACTGGCACCCACTTGTTTCTTTTTCTTCACGCAGACTTAATAAAGGGCGCGCCCCTGCCTGATCTCTTGCTGAGCGAATCGGTTGAATTCGCCACAGGCAGATTCAACGCGAGCAGTCTCCGAAAGAGCGATCTGGTCGATCCGGTAAGACGCGCGTCTTCCGATTCGTGGGGAAAGAGAGTCACTGCGCGTTTCTCGACGGTCCGCATGCCAGACACCTCCGTGCGACGGAACGATGCCGATATCAGGTAAGGACGCTGTTCAGGTCCCCGCGTATTGGGGAAGGTGCCGGTGAGCGATGGCGGTAGACGAAGCGATGACGGAGGAATCTTGGGGAGCGTAGGCATGGGGCCCTCCAGGCATGGGCTGTTGTCTGTTTGGATCGTGCAAAACGGGCGAAAATCCAGCCGATTTCTACTCTGTAAGATGGTTCGCTTTCAGGGAACGTTGCACTACTTGCCTTGGAACGTCTCGCGAAGCCTGGCCCATGTGACGTCGAGCGACTCCGGCAGAACGCGGGTCTCCGCCGTGGTCGTCATGAAGTTTGTATCACCGATCCAGCGCGGAAGAACATGCAGATGTATATGGTTTGCAACTCCCGCGCCGGCGGCCTCACCGAGGTTCATCCCCATGTTGATTCCATTGGGACGATAGACGCTTCGCAGCGAAGTCTCCATCTGCTGTGCGAGCTCGATCATCTCGTGCGCGGCGTCGGCAGGGGTCCTGGCAAGCGAATCGGTGTGCAGGTAGGGCAGCACCATCATGTGGCCTGTTGCATAGGGATAGGCGTTGAGGCACACGAAGCAGTGCTGGCCGCGATGGACGATGTGCGAGGCGCGCTCCGCCACGCCGCGGTCCATGCCCTGGGCGATGGCGTAGTCGGTTGCGGCGAGCATGTTGCAGAATACGCAGTGCTTGTCTTCAGACGCGGGCCAGCCGGACAACTCCGGCGGCACGCCGGACCGTGCCTGCGGGTCGCTGCGGGTGATGTAGGCGTAACGCCAGGGTGTCCAGAGGTGGTCCATAGACGGGTCAAGCCGAGTATAGCCGCGGCGGCGGGTCTTTATGGAGCGGAATGGGCGGTATCCGCATGAGCGGGCGGTATGAGCGGACAATGAAATTACCTTGTGGATGCCCGCGATTGGTTGACGTATTGATTTTGAAGTTCTATCGTTATTAGTGAGCCACTGCGTGTGGGACCCAAGTGCAGCCGCTCCTCTGAAAGCCGTAAATTCCTCCGGTAATGCGAGCTTGACCCAGGAATTGATGATCGGCCGTCTCTTCTTCGAGACCGTCGAGCGTTCCTTAGACAAGCGCCGCCTGCGATGGATGGAAATTCTCTTGGGTCCCGGAGTACGCATTCACCATGGTAGATAACCATCATCCCGAAACCGAGAGCAAACCCCTGACCACCGAACTGGAAGTCCTGGCGCCTGAAGCGACAGCCGATAACCCCGAGCTGTCTTCCGAACTCACCTCCAACCCGCAGACCACCGTCTCTTCGACCTCGGCCGAGACCGAAGAGCCCGACTACGATGCAGCCGACTTCGCCGAGGCACTGGCGAACTTCGACCGTGAGCAGGCGGCGGAGTCCGCGGCCGCGCAGAGCCTGACCGCCGAAGAGGCGATCGTCACAGGCACCGTGGTCAAGATCACGGACAAGCACGTCGTCGTCGATATCGGTCTGAAGTCTGAGGGACTGATCCCGCTGGACCAGATCGTCGACATCAACGGTCAGCCGAAGGTCCAGCCCGGCGACCAGGTTGAGGTCGTGGTTGAGCGCGAGGAGGCCGAGGGCGGCTATCTGGTGAGCTACGAGAAGGCCCTGCGCCACAAGGTGTGGGACACTCTGGAAGCTGCCGCCAACGACAAGACCCCCGTCAAGGGCATGGTCCTCAGCCGCGTCAAGGGTGGCCTGACCGTCGATATCGGCATCAAGGCATTCCTGCCCGGCTCGCAGGTCGAGATTCGCCCCGTCCGCAACCTCGACGGCTATCTTGGCCAGGAGATTGAGGTCCGCGTCATCAAGCTGAACAAGAAGCGCGGCAACGTCGTCATCAGCCGCAAGGAGCTTCTTGAGGAAGAGCAGAACGCCAAGAAGTCCGTCACCCTTTCCACTCTGGAAGAGGGAACGGTCCTCACCGGCACGGTGAAGAACCTGACCGACTACGGCGCATTCGTCGACCTGGGCGGGCTCGACGGCCTGCTGCACATCACCGACATGAGCTGGGGCCGCCTGACGCATCCGCGCGACCTGGTCAACGTCGGCGACGAGATCCAGGTGAAGGTGCTGAAGTTCGACAAGGACAAGCAGCGCGTCTCGCTGGGCTTCAAGCAGCTCACGCCCGACCCGTGGCTCGACGCCACCGAGCGCTACCCGATCGGCGCGCAGGTTCGCGGGCGCGTTCTCTCCGTCACCGACTACGGCGCATTCGTCGAGCTGGAGCAGGGCATCGAGGGCCTGGTCCACGTCTCGGAGATGACCTGGTCCAAGCGCATGAAGCACCCGTCGAAGCTGGTCAAGCCGGGCGATGAAGTCGACACGATCATCCTCAGCGTCAACCCGAACGACCGCCGCATCTCGCTGGGCATGAAGCAGCTCCAGGACAATCCCTGGGAGGCGCTCGAAGACAAGTACCCGACGGGCGCTGTCGTCGAAGGCCGTGTGCGCAACCTCACGGACTTCGGCGCCTTCATCGAGATCGAGGACGGCATCGACGGTCTGGTCCACGTCTCGAACCTGAGTTGGACGAAGCGGATCAAGCACCCCTCCGAGGTTTTGAAGAAGGGTGAGAAGGTCAAGGCCGTCGTTCTGGGCGTCGAGCCCGAGAACCGCCGCCTGTCGCTTGGCGTCAAGCAGCTTCAGCCGGATGTATGGGACACGTTCTTCGCTCAGCACCGCATCGGCGATGTCATCAAGGGCAAGGTCCTGCGCACGGCGCAGTTCGGCGCCTTCGTCGAGATCGCGGAGGGAGTCGAGGGCCTGTGCCACGTCTCCGAGGCTGTCGATCAGCACCATACGCCAGTGAAGCTCGATGTGGACTCGGAGCACGAGTTCAAGATCGTGAAGATGAACCAGGAAGAGAAGAAGGTCGGTTTGAGCATCCGCGCCGTAGGCGAAGAGGCCAGCCGCGCCGAGGTCGAGAGCTACAAGGAGCGCGACCACAAGAGCTCTTCCTCCTCATCCTCCTCCAGCACCACGCTGGGCGACCTGATCAACTGGAAGCGTTCGGAGTCCGAGCGCGAGTAGTCAACAGCAAGCAACGTAGCAATAAGGAAGCCTCCCGGTTGGGAGGCTTCCTTATTTGGTTCTTGTTTATTCTGAGATGACGTTCGCAGGAACCTGATGCTTGTTTCCGCGAAGGCCCGTCGAGCAGAAGGGCCAAGGTCCCGCAATATCCCTATAGCCTGGGCCGGAGCCAAGGGAGCGTCATCAAATTGGTTTACCTGAAGAGGTCGTGTTGATTGTCATTCCGACCGGAGGCCCACAGGGCCGGAGTGGAGGAACCTGCTTTTTGCCTCGGGAACCGGGAAGAATCGCGGTAGAGAAGCAGGTTTCTCCGCTCCGCATCTCACGATAAAACTGTGAGATGCTCCGGTCGAAATGACACATCTTCTGCAGATGGCAAATTTGATGACAGCCTTAGGTAAGCGAACCAAACAAACAAAGCGCTGAAGGCGCGACATAAAATGCCGCGCCTCACCTGAAGGGGGAAGGTTGTTTTATGCAGAGATGGAGTGGAGCGCTACCGGCGCTTCAAGCTGCGGCGTCACCATCTTCGCAGAGGCACGACGCATCATCTCAAGCTCAGCGGGAGCGAACAACTCCGGCGGAACGCCTCCAATGGCGACATAACCCGGCTCATCGCCGAGCACCATGGAGATCTGGTTCCAGCGAAGGAAGGGCGACGTCGTGGGCAGCACGATGAGCCTGCGCTTCTCCTCGGGAAAGGCGAAGTACGCCGACCAGATGCAGAGTGTCACGCAGACAATCACACCATTGATGGTGTTGAGCTGTGAGTTCATGCTTGAGTAATGTGACAACCATGCCGATTGAACCAGGTTTGCACTCGCAAGAACTCCAAGACCGAAGCTCACGCCAAAGATGCGGCTGCGGTAGGAGAGCCCCATCGGGCGGATCGCAAAGGTGACAAACAGCAGCAGGCAAAGTGTAAGAATGCCGGAGGTCTGTTGAAGCTGGGTCACGATCGCGACAATGTATTTCGTTCCGGTGAGATGCGGGCTTAGCGCAACACCGCATGCAACCGCCAGAGAGATGGCAGCAACCCAGCGGAATACGAGCATGCCCAAAGTCTGGAGTCCCTTGAGAGGGGCCATGGCCAGGTTGAAGATGCTGTACACAACCATCAGCGACAGCACAGCTTCGACAGCGTAGCTCCCCCAATAAGTGTAGAAGTACGCCTTATAGGCAAAGTGTTTATCAAAGATGCGTGATCCAAATAGCATCAGCCCGAGACACAAACCTGACGATGCAACCCTTACCGAGAGCAGAGCGACCAGATAGGAAAACTTATCTGCGGCTTTGCTGCGAAGCAGCACAAAGAGCACGACGGCTGAAAGTACGGGCTCCAAGTATGTAAGCAGATCCAAGATGACGCTGTGGGTCATGTGATGTCTGTCCTCGTTCGACGACTGAATTAAAGCTAGCCGATACATCGAACAGACACAATCTTTTATTTCAGTAATATGCAAAAAAATGCATATACTTTCCCGCGACTTAGTTCATGCCGCAGGCGTTGGGATCGTCGGGAGCGCACATGGGAATTGGCATTGCGCTGGTCTTAGCAGCGGTGACAGTGGCCTTGCTGGAGGAGGCGGAGGTGGCGTGGGTGGAGGCGACAGCACCGGTGAGGGCGAGGGCGATAACGGTAGCGCGGACGATGTGCTTCATGATGGAATTTCCCCTTATTTCTCTGCTATTGGGTTGAAAATGATAGGTTTACGATGTGCTTAGTTCATGCCGCAGGCGTTGGGATCGTCGGGAGCACACATGGGAATTGGCATTGCGCTGGTCTTTGCGGCGGTGACGGTGGCCTTGCTGGAGGAGGCGGAG
>JAFDVV010000003.1:0-13945 GCA_018268775.1 Acidobacteriota bacterium
ATCTGGAATCACGCCGTTGCTCCAGAGATCGACGCTGTAGCCGCCCGCGACGTTGAAGTACAGTCCGTAGATATCGAGATACCCCCCGCCGAACGGATACGGCGGGTTGGGGTCGCCCGGTCCTGGAGGAGGACAGACCGCCGGCGAGTTTCCGCCCGTGTAGAACAGGTTGTCGAACGAGAAGGGGAATCCGGCCGACTGCGCTCCCGGAGGAGCGAACTTGCCGTTTGCATCGATGCCGCTTGGCAATGAGGTCGTCTGCAACCCGGTGATTGCGGCGTTCGAGATTCCGGCCTTCGTGTCCGAGAACGTGCCCATAATGCTGGTGATTTGATACGCGCCCGCCACGCCGGGAACCGGCGTCGACGACACATTGAAGAGGCCTGAGCCGCTAAGGCCGCCTCCGCTGAACGAGAAAGCAAACTGGTCTGCCTTGGCGGCAGGCGCGGCGGCAAGTGCCATGGCAAGGGCAAATGTGGAAGCGACAACACTCCAGCGCAACGTGCGGCCAGGTAGATTGCAATCTGTGGTCAAACGCGCTCGCTTGGCCGACCGGATATTCATATCTCCTCCCAGGGGTTATCTTGCGTGAACATTGACGGGTAAAATCCCGAACCAATGTACGCCGTATCCATATGCAACAGAGGTGCAAAGTTAGGAAAACAAATTCCCTCACCCAAGAGAGGGATTTGAAAGCTCTAATGGTCTCTTTAGCCTGATCCTTTGCAGCCTTCAAAGGGAGGCCCTTTTTGACAAACAGCGGAGATTATTCACGCATACGGATGGCGGCGGCCAGCTCCACCCTCGATCCCAACACCAAACTCGTCGTGCGCCAGACCCGGCGCGGCTACGACGTCTATGCCAACGGCGACCAGTCGCCGGTGCGGTGCGAGACCTGGCCCCAGGCGCGCCGCCGTCTGGTGCAGCTTGGCGTGCCCTACAGCCGGCTCGATGAGATCAACAGCCGCCTGACGGAAGGCATCGGGCTGGTCGTTCGCCGTAACGTCTGAACTCCCGGCAACATGGCCTGGCGCGGTCTCACTGACCCGAAGGTCCTTGCGACGCCGCTCCCACGGGTAAGGCTCGCCGAAGCGGTTCTGTTTGAAGAACGCGCGAGCGTACTTTCGTCCACAAGGCACGGTGTATCGGATTCGCGCCCGGCTTCGCTCTCGCGAGTCCAAGCGCACAGTGGCCATCTCGCTGCGAGATGGCCACACCTTTGCAAGCAACAAATTTGATGACACCCCCGCACGATCTTGGATCGTCCAATCCGCTTCGGCTGCGGGCGAGCCGTTCAATGGCGAGAGACTAAACGTCTGAAGACGGGCTGCGGTATGGTGGTTGCACTGTGAGAGATCGGAAGCGTTTGTGGTTCGTGCGGACATCGTGTGGGCGGCGTGGTGGTGCCGTGCTGCTTGCAGGAGTGATTGCAGCGCTGTGTTGCAGCACGGCGATGGCGCAGGCAAAGCCTGATTTGGGGCCGAACGTTCTGGTGTTCACGCCGAAGACCCCCGCGGCAGAGATGCAGGCTGCCATCGACAAGGTGTATGCGGCGGAGCAGCACAGCGAGTTCGGTGCCGAGCGCTACGCGCTGCTATTCATGCCGGGCGAGTACAAGGTCGATGTGCCGGTGGGCTTCTACACCGAGGTGCTGGGGCTGGGCGCCACTCCCGATGCCGTGCACATTGCGGGCAACGTACACAGCGATGCCGCTCTTGAGAACGACAATGCGACGACGACGTTCTGGCGCGCGATGGAGGGGTTCTCGGTGACGCCCACGGGCGGCCTGATGCAGTGGGCAGTCTCGCAGGCGGCGCCGTTTCGGCGCATGCATGTGAAGGGCGACATGGTGCTGAACCAGAGGCATGGCTGGTCGAGCGGCGGCTGGATGTCGGACACGGTGGTGGACGGCGACGTGAACTCGGGCACGCAGCAGCAGTGGATCTCGCGCAACAGCGAGTGGGGAAGCTGGATGGGCGCGAACTGGAACATGGTCTTCGTCGGCGTGCCGCAGATGCCCGAGGGCGAGTGGCCGCAGCCTCCTTATACGAAGGTGGCCCGGACGCCGGTGGTGCGGGAGAAGCCGTTTCTTGTGGTCGATGCGAAGGGACGTTACGGCGTGCATGTTCCCTTGCTCGCAAAGAACACTGCCGGCGTTACGTGGCATGGAGGTCAAACGCCAGGAAAGACGGTCCCGCTGGCGAAGTTCTACATCGCGAAGCCGGGCGATTCGGCAGCGGCGATCAACGCGCAGCTTGCGAAGGGCAGGCATCTGCTGCTGACGCCGGGCCTCTACGAGCTGACGGATGCGATCCGCGTGACCAAACCGGGAACCATCGTTATGGGGTTGGGATTCGCCACGCTGAAACCGATCGAGGGCACGGCCGCGATGACGGTCGCCGACGTCGATGGCGTGACCGTCGAGGGGCTGCTGTTCGATGCGGGCGAGACGGAGTCGCCTGTGCTGCTTGAGGTTGGGCCGGAGGGCAGCATGGCGCGGCATACAAAAGCCCCCACGTTGCTGGCCGATGTCTTCTTCCGCGTGGGCGGAGCGGGCGCGGGCAGGGCGAAGGTCTCGCTCGCGGTGAACTCGAGCGATGTGATCGTCGACCATACGTGGATATGGCGCGCAGACCACGGCAGCGGTGTGGGGTGGACAAACAACACCGGGGCGAACGGCATCGTCGTCACAGGCGACGATGTGACGGCATACGGCCTGTTTGTCGAGCACTACCAGCAGTACCAGGTGCTGTGGAAGGGCAACGGCGGCAGAACGTACTTCTACCAGTCGGAGATACCGTACGACGTACCGGACCAGCCAGGGTGGCGGAGTGCGCCGAACGTCGACGGCTTTGCCTCATACAAGGTAGCGGACAACGTAACCAGCCACGCAGCGTTTGGACTGGGGGTCTACAGCGTCTTCCGGCATCCGGATGTGAAGCTGACGCGCGCGATCGAGGCTCCGAAGACGGCAGGCGTGAGGTTCGAGCACATGATTACGGTCGCGCTGGACAACCTGGGCTCGATCGACAATGTAATCAACGATAAAGGCGGCCCGACTCACGTTGCGCCAAGGCGCGTAACGCCGAAGGTGACGAGCTATCCGTGACCTCCGCTCGCAGGAGTCGCGCATCGGGTGCCCCATCTTCGGCACGGTTCTGTCGCGCCTAAGGTGGGCTATCGTGCGCCCCTGTTTAAGGAGGTCTGCGGCAGGCTCATGTTCGCCATCGCCCGGGGGACGTTGGCCGGGAGATGCTTCCACTCACCAAGTGAGCGGCTGAGGAGCGCGGCGGCGCAACCCTCTCCGCAGAGGACGATGACATCGTCGGAGAGCGCAAGGTCGCGGTCCCAGGGCAGAAAGGTAACGGAGTCCGAAGTGACCCTGGCCAGAATCCAGTGGTTCGAGGCCCGCTTTTCGACTCCACAAACACAGGTAAATGTTGTAACGGCTGCCATAAGCTGCCTCCTCATTCCACGCCAGCCAGCGGGTATAGCTACGTGATGCAAGCGCGTTGCCAACCGGACGGAACGACCGGATCGTCAAGGGTTTCAACGCCCTGACGAGGCCCGATGTTGTATGTGACGCTGGATTGCCCTGCGAGGGTTCGCCGGAGTGTGAAAACTATTTCCTAACGCGGTCCAGAGGGGGTCTCACGGGTGGGCTTGGTCTGTACCGGCGACTCCCGGCGTGGCTTATCGGGAGGGGCCATCTGTTGCCGGACCCACGTGCTTCTGTCCGTAAGGACAAATCTTCAGCAGAGGGCATTGCCCGCATCTGGGGGAGTCGAAGGTGCAGATCGTCTGGCCCAGTTTTTTGACGAGCTGGTGATGGTCGTCGAGCATCTCGGCGGTCCACGTCTCCGGGACGAGACGCATCAGCCGCTCTTCGGTCGTGGCGGCGTCGGCGCGAGGCGTCAGCCCCAGCCGCTGCGAGACCCGAAGGTGGTGCGCGTCCACCGGGATGGCCTTGCGGCGCAGAGTCGAGAAGTTGACGATCGCCGCGCTGGTCTGCGCACCGATGCCGGGAAACTGCTCGAGCCACGCGCGGATCTTGCCGGTGCGATAGCGCGCGAGAAAGTCGAGCGTGAGCGAACCGTACCGCTCGGTGATCTGCTCGAGCGAGACCTTCAGGTGCAGCGCCTTCTGCTCGGGAAAAGTAATGTCGCGGATGGCGTCTTCGATGTCCTTGAGGGGGGCATCGCGCAGGTTCTCCCACCCATCCTTGGCGCCAAACCGGGCGCGCAGATTGCGCACCACGGCGTAGGTCAGCTCCGTCTTGGTACGCGAGGCCAGCAGCGAGTAGATGAACTGTGTGAGCGGATCGAAGATCTCGTGCCTGGGCGGCTGGCCGAAGTGGCCAAGCAACAGACGATGCACGTAGGGCAGCTTGTCGGCCTCCTCGGGCGTCAGACGACGGCGATGCGAGCCCGCCTCCTCGCCAGCCGCCTCGGGAAACAACTCCTCTTCGTTCTGCATCGAGTATCGATTTTAGTGACTTTTGAGGTGAGAGGGGCGTCGACGGGACGTCCTACCGATGCCGGGGGTAGATTTGTCATCCCGCAGCGAAGCGAAGGGATCTGCTTTTCTGTCTCCTGTTGAGAGGCACGCGGGCAAGAAGCGGGCCCCACACTCCGCTCCGCTTCGGTCGGGATGACAGGATGTTTGGGCATGTGAAGAGCAAGTGCAATGACAAGTGAAGCCAGGCGCGGATGTGGACGCGCCGCTCAGCGCAAGCCGTTCCTCGTCACCCCTACCTGCGTACCATTCGCCGTCTGCAACCCCCACGCCATGCGCGGCGTGTTGTGCGCGAGGCCGATGCGTCCCTGGCGGTCGATGAGGATGATTCCGCCGTGCCCGCCGAGACGCCCATACAGGTAGTCGATCGCGGCCTCCGCGGCCACTTCGGGCGGCGCGCCCGCAGCCACGCGGTCGACGGCCCACTTGCCCAGCACCAGCTTCATGATCGGTTCACCCCAGCCCGTCAGCGAGACGGCGGCGGAGTGGTCGTCGGCGTAGCAGCCGCAGCCGATCAGCGACGAGTCGCCGACGCGCCCCGGAGCCTTCGACAGCGTGCCGCCCGTGCTTGTTCCAGCGGCGATGTGTCCGCTGCGGTCGAGCGCGACGGCACCGACGGTGTCGTGTGAGTGCGTCGTTGGGTCGCTGTCCTCGTCTTCCTTGTCGAGATGCCGCGGCCCGGAGAAGGTCGTATCGACGGCGCCCTCAAGTTCGGCCTTCTGAAAGGCCATCAGACGCTCGCGCTCGCGCGGGACGATCAGCTCGGTGTTGTCGATCAGCGCCATGCCGTGCTGCCGAGCGAACCTCTCGGCGCCAACGCCGACAAAGTACACATGCGGGCTGTGGTCGAGCACCAGCCGCGCGGCGCGGATGGGGTTCTTCAGCCGCTCCACGCAGGCCACTCCGCCGGTACGCAGGTTCGCGCCGTTCATCAGCAGGGCGTCGAGCTGCACGCGGCCGTCGCGCGTAAGAAACGATCCGCGTCCGGCGTCGAAGGCCTCGTCGTCTTCCATTACGGTAACGGCGGCTTCGACCGCGTCGAGTGCACTCGCGCCGCGCTCCAGCAGAGCGTAGCCCGCGGCCAGAGCGGCTGCGATGCCTGCCTTGTGGGCCTCGACCGCGTCGTCGGGCATGGCCCATGCGCCGCCATGAATCAGTAGAACGGGAGGTGTGTTCATTCACGCTCGATTGTATGCAAGCCGGTAGAGGGCCGCTGCAACGATCTCGTGGCTCAAAAGAAAATGGCCCAGGCGATGAAGCCTGGGCCACGAGTTACAGGTTGAAATTCGCTCTACTTCGATGCGGGATACCCATGCAGCAACGGCCCCACGCTGTTTGAGAACACGTAGTTCTGCCGCCGGTCGCCGTCGATGGTCCAGAACATCGCGCCGACCATCTCCGGGTAGCCCTTCGGATTGCGGAGTTTATAGGTTGTGCCCTTCGGTGCCTTGCCGGTGATGATGTAGTCCATGGCCTGGTTGACGACGTCGCCGGTCGTATCGCCGATCAGGAACCCGATGGCGACCTGGTGCGCGGGCAGCGGCGGGAAGAAGTGCTTCGGGTCGCTGCCCACGTTGAAGCCGTGCAGCAGCAGCTCGGTCATCGCCGCATGATAGTCCACTGTGCCCGGCTGGTAGATCTCGCCGTCTAGCCCTTGCAGCGGAGGCGTGTTGTAGTCCTGCACGTCGATGAAGGTGAGGATGTCGCGGATGGCATAGGTGATCGCGAGATACGAACCGAACTGTCCGCCGTAGCTCGGATAGCCTGCGGGTATCTGCGTCCCTTCGGGCACCAGCGAGATCATGAAGTCCTTGCCGAAGTGATTGTGCAACTGCCGGAGCGCGTCGATCAGGTTGACGATCGAAGGCGTGGTCGGATGCTTGAAGTCGGTGTCGCCGGGGTCGATCGAGAGCGAGGGACTCTCGAAGTCGATGTCGATGCCGTCGAAGCCGTACTCCTCGACGATCTTCGTGACGGAGTCGACGTAGTTGGGTACGCGTTTGGGGTCGGCCAACGTGAAGTGCTGCCCGCCGCCGCCGAGCGAGATCATCACCTTCTTGCCCTTGCTCTTCAGCCAGGCGACGTCGGCCTTGAAGGTGGCGTCGTCCATTCCCGTCGGCGGATGAAAGCGCATGGTGCCCTCGGGGGCGTTCTTGTCCGGCACGGCGAAGGCGACCAGGATGTAGTCCCACTGCGGCGAGACCTCGCGCAAGGGGAAGGTCGACGACGCCGAGCCGTAGCCCGCCCAGTAGCCGATCAGTTTGTGCCCGTTGGGCGCGGAGGTCAGTTGAATTGGCTCGACGGTGGGCTTCGGCGGAGCGGGAAATCCGCCGCCTGCGCCGAACCGCCGCGCCGGACAGGGCTTGGCCTGTTCCGGCAGCAGCTTGGTGTCGGGGAAGCTGAAGGTGTTGCCCATGGCGTCCGACGGGCCCGCGTACCACGACATCAGCGCAACGTTCTGCACATGGTACGCGCCCACGGCGAAGGGCGTGGATGCCGGAAAGTTGTTCTTCGGATTGGTGTCAGTCGGTTGTAGCTGGAAGTACATCGAGGCCACGCGGTTGCCGCCACAGCGTCCGGCGTCGCCGGGCTTCATCCCTTCGGGGCGCATCCAGCTCACCACATTGCCTGGGGCGTGCGTAGGGTTTGGTCCAAACAATTCACCGTTGAAGAGCGGGTCCATCAGCGGGTCGTTGATGAACTCGGCCAGTTGCTGCGTGATTGGTTGCACATCCTTGTCGGTGATGACAGAGGGCGCGTGGCGCAGATAGCTGGCCAGCACAAATGAGTTGCCGGTCGCGCGGTCGACGCCGTGCGTTCCCCAGCCGCAGCACACCGTCGCGTCGCCCAGGGCGTAGAACGCGGTGTTGTGTGTGACGATGAAGACCAGCTTGCCGTCCTGCTTCGGTAGCTGCTTGAGGACTTCTTTCTGGAGGAACTCGAGGTCGACGATCCCGGCGGCCGTGCCCTCGCGCTTCGACGTGAGCACATAGCCTGAGCCAGCGGGCACCTTGACGGTGATGGGCTTGATGGCAGGCTTGCCCAGCAGCGTGTGCCAGTCCTTGGCATTGGGGAAGGTGGAGCGCAGCATCGCATCGGCGTACTGCGTTCTGCCCGCGTCTTTGAACTCGGCGTGGGCGAACACGGGCGATTGCACAAGGAGTGGGACGTCTCCGGCAGCATCCAGCGCAAACGGCTTGCCGGCGACCTGCTTCGTTTCAAATTCGAGTCTCACCGGCGCGACCACGGTGGAGATTGTCGTCGTGCCTCCAACCGTGGGGTCTTTACCCAGCAGCGTCAAAGTGGCGTCGCCGTGTTTTTGCGTAAAGGTCGGTACGGTCCCCTGCGCAAGCGCCGGATACAGCGATCCAAACGAAAGCGCTATCAGGCCGAGTGTCTTCAGCCGTGCCATAAAATTCATCTCTTCTCCCTGAAAAACAAACCGTCCAACAGCATCAGGCAGAAGGGCAACGATTGACAACCGGCAATTGCCCTATACCTCCAGGCCGCACCCAAAACTGTGACGAAGACACTGGAACCGCGCCGTAGTGCGTGCCTCGACAATTCTGGATAGTGCGACCGCGCGAGAGACGATAGACTGTCACGGCATGAAAGCGCGCAAATCTCCAGTGCAGTCCGAGGAGTCCACCGCCCCCTCGAAGACCGTTGCACCTGTCGAGATCGACCCGTCCTCGTTTCGCCGCCGCCTGATGAGCTGGTATCGCACCCACGCGCGCGAGCTTCCCTGGCGTGGCATCAGCGACCCTTACAGGACGTGGGTCTCCGAGGTGATGCTGCAGCAGACGCGCGTCGAGGCCGTGATCGAGCACTACAACGACTTCCTGCGGCGCTTTCCCACCATCGTCGCCCTCGCGCTGGCCACGGAAGAAGACGTGCTGGCCTCGTGGTCGGGCCTCGGCTACTACCGCCGGGCGCGCATGCTCCACAGGGCCGCGCAGTTCATCACGCGCGAGCGCAACGGCGCGCTCCCACGCACCGCCGTCGAGCTGCGCACGCTCCCGGGCATCGGCGAGTACACATGCGCCGCCATCGCCAGCATCGCCTTTGGCGAGAGCATCGCCGTCGTCGACGGCAACGTCGAGCGCGTTCTGCTGCGGCTTACCGGCCGCGCGGAGCGGAACAACGCACAGGGCCGCGCCTTCGTGCAACGGCAGGCCAGCCTGCTGGTTCCGCCCAAACGTTTCAAAGACGGAGTGAACGCCGCGGGCGACCACAACCAGGCCATGATGGAGCTGGGAGCGACCATCTGCCTGCCGCGCGCTCCGCTCTGCCTGCACTGTCCCGTCTTCAGCATGTGCGCCACGCGCGGCGAGCACATCACGCAGCCTCGCATGCAGCAGAAGAGCCGCCCCGCCGCCTATCTGCTCAACATCCGCAAACGCGGCGTCGTCACCGAGGTGCTGCTGGAGCGGCGCGCCCAGGACGTCAGCCTGATGGCCGGCATGTACGAGCTTCCTCCCCTGCCGCAGGACGCCGTGAAGGACCGCGAACCGATGCTGCGGCTGCGCCACGCCATCACCAACACCAACTACTACGTGCAGGTCTTCGCCCCTCAAGGACGCAAAGACCGCTCGCTGCGCCGCGCCGTTCCCGCCGCGCGCGACGACCTGCGCTGGTTCCGCACCAGCCGCCTGCACTCGCTCGCGTTGACCGGTCTGGCGCGCAAGATCCTCCAGCGCCTCGACGTGATGACGGTGCACCCCGTGCGGCTGCCCGAGCCAGAACCTGTGCCTGTTGAAAAAAACCGAGTTCCAGCTAGACCCAAAATCGAAGCTGACGACTAAGGATGGGAACTAGGTCTCTCCGGCGGCGAGGAGCATCTCCCTCAGGGGCTAAAAAGCCCAATAACTTTTCCGGACTTGCAGCTTGGCTGAAGCTACGCCCATTCAAAGCAACTACTCTTGCCTGTCATTCCGTAACGAAGTGAAGGAATCTGTTGTTTGTGCCGCGCGGCGCAAGCGAAAAGCAGATTCCTCCGCTTCGCTACGGAATGACAAGGTTCGGTTGCTACGGATGGCAACCTTCGCGCCCCGGTCGTTCATGCAGCGAAGCACACGATGCTCTAAACTCGAATGCGCCGAATCGTCGTAACAGGAGCACATCAATGAAAGCATCTCGCCTCGTCACCCTTTCCCTTCTCGCCGTCACAACTACCGTCATCGCACAGACGGTTCCCGCAAATGTCAAAACTGCCATCGACTCGGTGGACGGCGAGAGGATTCGCGCGCACGTAAAGTTCCTCTCCGACGATCTTCTGGAAGGCCGCGGCCCCGGCACGCGCGGCGGCGAGATCGCAGCCCAGTACATCGCCACGCAGTTCGCGCTCTACGGACTCAAACCCGCGGGCGACAACGGCACCTACATGCAGCAGGTCAACTTCGTCGGCACCAAGACCATCGGCGGCAAGACACACTTCTCCTTTGTGCTCGACAAGCCGAAAGGCGGCGGCATGGCCATCATGCTGCACAGCTACGACCTCACCTACGGCGACGACTACACCGTCAACAACCGCAGGCTCACCGAGACCGCCGACATCAACGCGCCCATCGTCTTCGTCGGCTACGGCGTCGTCGCGCCGGAGTTCGGCTGGAACGACTACGCGGGCGTCGACGTCAAGGGCAAGGTCGTGCTCTGCATCGTCGGCGATCCGCCGTCGGACGACCCGAAGTTCTTCGGCGGCAAGGCGCTCACCTACTACGGTCGCTGGACCTACAAGTTTGAAGAGGCCGCGCGGCAGGGAGCCGTCGGCGCGCTCATCATCCACCGGACCGATCTGGCAAGTTATGGCTGGGACGTGGTCAAGAACTCGAACACCAGCGAGAAGACCTATCTGCGCGACAACAAGGACCCGCAGCTCGAGGCCGCAAGCTGGATCACGCTCGACGCCGCTGGAACTCTCTTCCACGCCGCCAACCTCGACCGCGATAAAGAGATGGAGGCCGCTGGTCACAAGGGCTTCAAAGCGATCCCGCTGCCCGTCTCGCTCGAGGCCCACATCGAGGCGAAGGTGCGCAGCTTCCAGTCGCCCAACGTCGTCGCGATGATCCCCGGCGCGAACGTAGCGGCGAGCAAGCCCGACCAGGCGGTGATGTACACCGCGCACTACGACCACCTCGGCATGGTACCTGGCATGGCCGGCGACAACATATACAACGGCGCCGCAGACAACGCCACCGGCGTCGGCATGGTGCTGGAGATGGCGCGCGCCTGGTCCACGCTCAAGACGCCTCCGCCGCACTCCGTCATCTTCGCTTCCGTCGCCGCCGAAGAGCAGGGACTGTTAGGCAGCGAATACCTCGGCCAGCATCCCCCGATTCCGGCTGCGCAGATCGCGCTCGACATCAACTACGACATGATCCTGCCGCTCGGCGTGCCGCTTGAGGTCAACCTCAACGGAGAGCAGCGCACCACCTTCCACTCCACTGTGCTTGCCACGGCGAAACGCTTCAACCTCACTGTGACGCCCGAGGCCCACCCCGAGGCCGGCGGCTACTATCGCTCCGACCACTTCTCGCTCTCGCGCGTCGGCATCCCCGCCTTCTCCGTCGACCAGGGCGAGCTCTTTGAAGGCCACGACCGCGCCTGGGGCGAAGAGAAGGGCCGCGCCTTCAACGAGCACGACTACCACAACTTCTCCGACAACTACCACGCCGACTGGAACTTCACAGGCAACGCAAAGCTCGTGCGCTTCGGTATGGAGCTGGGCTGGGAGGCCATCTCCGCGCCAAAGACCATCGAGTGGCTGCACGGCGATGAGTTCGAGGCCGCGCGCAAGGCGTCGGAGAAATAGGCGGAAGCAATGTTGGACAGGATTCGCTTCCTTCGTCAGTAGCAAAGAAACAACTCGTTGAAAATGTCATTTCGACCGGAGCGCGTAGCGCGGAGCGGAGAAATCCGCTTCTCTGCCAGAGGAACAGAGAAACCCGTTCTCTGCCTCTGCTTCAACGTACCCGCAGAACTTAACTGCGCAATCTGCGCCGCAATGCGCCAAACGCCCCCAGCGCTCCCGTGCCCAGCAGCAGCAGCGACGAGGGCTCCGGCGTCGGAGCAGTGTTCACCTGCGTCAGTGTCGTCTCACCCAGCCTGATCCAGTATTGCGATGTCTGCACGACGGTAAAGTCCACGACTCCCGTGCCCAGCAGCGCAATCTGCGAAGAGGTCAGCGATTTGCTCCACGGTGTCGGGATAGACGTCATGTTCTCGTAGCACGCTGTGAACTCTATGCACTGCGCCACAAGAATCGACCCAAGATAGAGATTGAGTCCCGACGAACTGCCCGTCAGCGAATTGCCGAAGGTGCCGGAGATCGTAATCGCCGTGTCGCCCGGCGTGATCGTAAACGTGCCTACGACGGTGGAGGGCTGATACGGTCCCGGGTCGGAGAATGAGGCCGTGCCGTTGTATTGCGGCAAGGTGCTGATGGAGTCGGCGTGAACGAAGACGGGCGCGGCGAGAACGCAGGCCAATAAGAGCACTCCGGAAATGCGACGCATAGTGTCTCTCCTCGAAAGCAAGGAACAGGGGCCCGATGAACTACGATAAAGCTGGAACACCGATATTAACCCCTTTTTTGGAAAGATTGCCCGAAAACAGGAACAACAGGGGCTATTAGCCACAAAGTTATAAGCCGATTCTGCAATAGCGACTGTTCAATCTTCCATGCTCAGCCGCCCTGCACCAGCGCCCGTAAGCGCCATGCCTGCCAGCGGATAGCGTCTACCAGTGCAAGAGATTTCACACTGCGCCCCTCAAAGATCTGCCGCCGGCACATCTCAATGCCGCAATCTTGGCCAGCACTGAACCGGCGACAGGCGCGTATTCACACAGGCAGTTCGTGCATAGGTCCGATATGGCGTCGACAGCGGGGGCCGTTGTCGCGGTCAAGGGAACCTGGTGCGACGTGAAGCTGAGCTATGTAAGTGCGATCGCCAGATATGGGTTCATTCGAGCTTCGAACCGACGCGATTGACTCTTCCTCCAGACGACCGCTAAATTGGCGCCCAATGAGAAAACTCCTTGCGCTCGTGCTTCTCTCCGGTGCCGTCTCGCATCTTCTGGCGCAGCAGCGGCCCGCGATCACCGGCATTGCCTTCGTCCGCGTCTACTCCAGCGACGCCGCCGCGACAGAAAACTTCTACGGCAGGACGCTCGGTTACAGCTTCGGCACGATCGGCAACATCACGCACTACTCGGTCGGCCCAGAACAGTGGATTGAGACCGTACCGCTGCCGAATCCTGCGCCGCGCGCGCGATTGGCGGCAGTCGGCTTCAGGACCGTCGATGCTCGCGGGCTAGAAAAATATCTGAAGGCGCATCGTGTCGAGATCGTCGATCCGCTCAAGAACGGACGCTTCAGCGTGCACGACCCTGAAGGAAACCTCATCTTCTTCGTGCAACAGGTCAAGGCGCAGTGGATAGAGCCGCCCCACCCTGACCCCGCCGTCTCGCGCCGCATCATCCACACCGGCTTCGTCGTAAAAGACGAGGCCGCCGAAAACCGTTTCTACCGCGAGATCCTCGGCTTCCGCCCCTACTGGCGCGGCGGACGCACCGACACCAGCATCGACTACGTCAGCCAGCAGGTGCCCGAGGGCTCCGACTGGCTGGAGTACATGCTCAACGTGCCCGCCGGCGCTTCGGCGAAGCAGCTTGGATCGAGCGACCACATGTCGCTCGGCGTCGAACATATGCCCGATGCGATCGCCGCGCTTGCGCGCAACGGCTGCGAAGGGCCCAACTGCACTGCGTCGAAGACCGGTCGCGACGGCAAGGTGCAGCTCAACCTCTTCGACCCCGACCTGACCCGCGTCGAGTACATGGAGTTCAAGCCCTCTGGCACGACCTGCTGCTCGCAGTTCACCGCCGCGCACCCCACGGCGACCGGGAGCAGGTAGCATGGTGAGCATGACCACACGCCGCGATTTCCTTCGCCTCTCCGCTGCCGCCGCGGCAGCCGGTTGCATCGTTCGCGTCCCGAACGCCCTCGCCGCTCCCCGTGCCCGCATGGAGTACGGCGTTCAGCTCTACATGGTGCGCAAGGAGGCCCCCGCTGACCTGGCAGGCGTACTGAAGAAGATTCGCGCGACCGGCTTCACGCAGGTGGAGCTTTACCCCATCGCCTACTCGCACCCGGCCGCCGAGCTGCGCAAGATCGTCGAAGACGCAGGTCTCGGCCACGACTCCGCGCACTTCGACTTCGACTCGATTCCGTCGAGGATCGGCTACGCCAAAGAGCTTGGCCTGAAGTACATGGTCTGCAGCATCCTGCCGCAGAAGTACTGGGGTACGCCGGGAGGCTTCAAGTCCGCTGCCTTCAACCTGAACCAGTGGGGCAGGCTGGTGGACAACACCGGCATGAAGCTCGTCTTTCACAACCACAACTACGAGTTCAAGCCGCTGCCCGACGGAG
>JAFDVV010000003.1:14059-28771 GCA_018268775.1 Acidobacteriota bacterium
GGCTCGCCGGTGAACTACGCGCCGCAGGACGAGCAGCACATCGTCGAGTTAGGCAAAGGCTCGATCGACTGGAAGCCGCTGATCTCGCAGGCACACGCGCAGGGCGTGAAGCTGGCGCTGCTGGACCAGGACGAGACGACGCTGCCCGTCTTCGAAGCCATGAAGATCGACTTCGATTACCTGAACGGCCTGAAGGTGAAATAAAGCCGCGACAAAGAGGCTCAGGCCCACCCGTCGATTGACCGGTGGGCCTGTTTGTTGCTGCGGATGGTCTGGCTTCACTTCGGCGTCACGCGGAAGAGACCGCCGGTCCGTGAGTCCTCAAGCAGCCACAATGCGCCGTCGGGGCCGACCTCTATATCGCGGATGCGGTGGCCGACCTCCCACCGCTCGACGGGAGTCGCTCCGCCCTTGCCGTCGAAGGTGATGCGCGTGATCGACATGGTGGCCAGGCCGCTGACGAGCGCCGATCCCTTCCACTGCGGGAACATATTGCCGTTGTAAAAGACCAGGTTGCCCGGCGCGATGACCGGCGTCCAGTAGATGACGGGTTTGGTGAGGTCGGGCCGCGTGTCGGGACTGGGAATCGGTACGCCGTTGTAGTTGGTGGCGTAGGAGACCAGCGGCCAGCCGTAGTTCCTGCCCGGCTCGATCAGGTTCAGCTCGTCGCCGCCCTTCGGTCCGTGCTCCAGCTCCCACAGGCGGCCATCGGGTGCGAAAGCCAGGCCGTAAGGCGTGCGGTGTCCGCTCGTCCACGTCTCGGAGGGTGTAAGGTTCTTGCCACCGGGGAAGGTGTAGGTGCGCACAACGGGCGCGGTCTTTGCCGCCTCGGTGTCAGAAGGCGGATCGATGACGGGTACGGTGGGCGTGCCCTTCTTGCCGTAGTTGGGGTTGCCCTTGGCGGGCTTGCCGTCGAGGGTAAGGCGAAGGATCTTGCCGAGCGGCTGGTTGGGATCCTGCGCAGGCGTCATGCGCTGGCGGTCGCCGACGGTGAGGAAGAGATATTTGCCGTCGGGTGAGAAGGCGATCTGCGCGCCGAACTGTCCGCCCTGTCCCCGCTCGCCGTCGCGCCAGATGACCTTGAGATCTTCGAGGCTGGCGGAGTCAGCGGTGAGCGCGAGCTTCGCCTTGGCCAGCGCAAGACTTGAGCCGCCAGGTTCGCCGGGTTCGGAGTAGGTCAGGTAGACGCTGTGGTCCCTGGCGTAGTGCGGCGAAAGAAAGACGCCGAGCTGCCCACCCTGTCCGCGATAGAGAACGGGAGGGACATTTTTGACGGGCGTCTGCTCGCCCTGCGGAGTGACAAGCTGCATGCCGCCGACCTTCTCGGTGATCAACATGCGGCCATCGGGCAGAAAGGCGATTCGCCAGGGCAGCTTGAGCTCCGTGACCTTGACCATGTTGAAGGGCAGGCTGGCCTCGGGCTTCTGCTCGCCTGCATTGATCTGCGCGTTTGCCCCGGTCGCCGCAAGGGCAAGAAACAGCCCGGCGATCACAAACTTTCTCATCTTGTCTTCCCTTCTTGATTGGTTCGGCGTTAGGAAACTTGATCCAGTTGGCTGAGCGGTGCTCCCTAAAGCATATGGCGAAGAGCGCTTCGGAGTCTTGCAGTGGCACGATCTGTATGTAGAATTTCGCTTCCGGAACAGTCTATTTTGAAAAAAAGCGTCATCCCGACCGAAGGCGAAGCCGTAGTGGAGGGACCTGCCTATCTGCGGCAGGCAGCAATTGATGGTCGCGAGGCAAGCAGGAGAAAAGCAGGTCCCTCGACTTCGGTCGGGATGACAACTGATGGGCTGTAGAAGAGGTTGCAGACGAACAGAAGCCAAAGGCCCACATCTCACGGTGAGATGTGGGCCTTTGCATTGGCACGGAGTTTAGACAGCCGTCGTGGCGGGCAGAATCTCCTTCACATCCACCCACGCGGTCGGGTAGTCGCCGGTGTAGCAGGCGGTGCAGAAGTCACCCGGCGAGAGGCCATCGGCCGGCTCTCCCACCGTGCAGGAGTGCGTCAGCCCGACGAGCGAGAGATAGGCCAGCGAGTCGGCCTCGACGAACTGACGTATCTCTTCGATGGACTTGTTCGCCGCGATCAGGTCCTTCTTCGACGGCGTATCGACGCCGTAGAAGCACGGCGAGATGGTCGGCGGGCACGAGATGCGCATGTGCACCTCTTTGGCCCCCGCGGCGCGAACCATGCGGACGATCTTGCGCGAGGTGGTGCCGCGAATGATCGAGTCGTCGATCAGGATGACACGCTTGCCCTCAAGCAGAGCGCGCACGGGATTCAGCTTCATGCGCACGCCGAAGTCGCGCACGCGCTGTTCGGGCTGGATGAAGGTACGACCCACATAGTGGTTGCGGATGAGGCCGAAGTTGAACGGGATGCCTGATTCGGCGGCGTAGCCAAGCGCGGCGGTAACGCCGGAGTCGGGCACGGGCACGACGAGGTCGGCGGGAACGCCTGACTCGCGCGCGAGCTGACGCCCCATCTCCTCGCGGCTCTTCTGCACCCAGCGGCCGAAGATGCGCGAGTCGGGACGCGCGAAGTAGACGTGCTCGAAGATGCAGCTCGCCTTGGGGCGTGCCGTCCTGGCGAAGTGGCGCGAGGTGACGCCGTCCTCAGAGACCATCACGAGCTCGCCGGGTTCAACGTCGCGCTCATACTTTGCGTGCATCAGGTCGAAGGCGCAGGTCTCGGAGGCGAAGACAAAGGTGTCCGGCGCGCCGTCGGCGCCAGGGATGCGGCCCATGGAGAGCGGCCGTAGGCCGTGCGGATCGCGGGCCGCAAAGATGCGGTTGCGCGTCATCATCACGATGGAGAAGGCGCCCTCGACCTGCGAGAGCGAGTCGGCGATGCAGTCAACCAGCGTCGATGCCTTGGAGTGCGCGATAAGCTGGATGATGATCTCGGAGTCGGAGGTCGTCTGGAAGACAGCACCGTCGCGCTCCAGCCGCTCGCGGGAGTTGCCGAGGTTCACCAGGTTGCCGTTGTGCGCGATGGCAATGAGGCCCTTGGTGCTCTCGACCGAGATGGGCTGCGCGTTCAGCAGCGCGGAGTCGCCCGTCGTCGAGTAGCGCGTGTGGCCGATGGCCATGTGGCCGGGCAGCTTGGCGAGCACGTCGTCGGTGAATATCTCCGAGACGAGACCCATGCCCTTCATGTCGTTTACGTTCTGGCCGTCGGCGGTGGCGATGCCGGCGGACTCCTGCCCGCGATGCTGCAACGAGTAGAGACCCCAGTAGGTCATGCGCGCAGCGTCGGGATGGTTGTAGACGGCCATCACGCCGCACTCTTCGCGGAGCTTGTCGAACGGGGTGGAGTCGTCGTCAGTGCTAGAGGGAACAGGGAACAGGGAACAGGGAACAGGAACGGCGGTAGCGGCGTTGCGCTCGTCCTGCGCTTCCACCTCAACTGCTTCCACCGCAAGTGCTTCCGCCGCAACAGAAGGTGTCATCCTGAGCGGAGCGCGCAGCGCGGAGTCGAAGGACCTGCGGTTGTCTCTTTGGTTGTCATTCCGCAGCGAAGCGGAGGAATCCGCTTCTGCGGCGACACGGGAAAAATACGGGGATTCTTCGCTTCGCTCAGAATGACACGTCAAAGAGTGGTGGCCTGGGATGTGGAGGAGGTTGGTCATGCCGTCACCACCTCTGCTGCGAGCTGGGCTTCGAGTGCGCCTGAGTAGGCCGAACGCAAAGAAGAAATATCAGTGCGGATCGCTGCCTCGTTGCACTTCAATTCGAATGAGTCGTCTGCAGTCTGCCCAATCGAAACAGCAATGAGTGAATCACCTACCACATCCAATACAGCTTCAACATTTGCCGGATCGACTGACACTATCGCCTGCGAGGCATACTCGGCGAAGAGAACGACAGGAGCAGGTGTTTCCCCACCTCCCATAGGATGGCGAAGATTCTTCTTATCTATATCGCCTATATCTATTTTCACCCCAATAGAGTTGGGCATCGTTGCACGCGCAAGAGCAACGGCTATTCCACCATCCGACACATCACAGGCGGAGCGTATCAAACCGCGTTTAGCCAATTCGATCAGGTTCTGCTGTAACAGTGACTCATGATCTTCAACATCTAGAGCTGGTGGCATACCCCAGACATATCCGAGTATCGACTTGGCAAATTCGGAGGAGCCAAATGACTGAAGATTAACTCCCGGAATGAGAGATGCCATTCCCGAAATCAAAATCACCGTATCGCCTTTGCGTTGAAACCCACTCGGCACTGTCTTCGTCACATCATCAATAATTCCCACGATACCGATGACCGGCGTGGGATAGATGCCGACGCCCTTGGTCTCGTTGTAGAGCGAGACGTTGCCGCCAGTGATGGGTGTGCCCAGGGCGGTGCAGGCCTCGGCGATGCCGTCGATGGCGGCGGAGAGCTGCGCCATGATCTCCGGCTTCTCCGGATTTCCGAAATTCAGGCAGTTGGTTGCGGCTACGGGGGTTGCGCCAGTACAGGCGACCTTGCGGGCGGCCTCGGCTACGGCGTGCATCGCGCCCAGCTTGGGGTCGAGGTAGGTCCAGCGGCCGTTGCCTGCAAGCGCCATAGCGAGTCCGCGTTCGCCGGACTTGTTAACCGCAGATCCTTCGACTTCGCCTGCGGCTCCGCTCAGGATGACACCTTGTAATTTTTGGGCACTGTCTGCTGTTCCCTGTTCCCTGTTCCCTGTTCCCTGGGCGGTGCCCTGTCCTGTGCCCTTGATGCGCATGACGCCGGCCTCGCCACCGGGGCCCTGCACGGTGTTGGTCTGCACCATCGAGTCATACTGCTCGTAGACCCAGCGCTTGTCGCAGATGTTGGCGGAGCCGAGCAGCTTCTTGAGGTCGGCGGTGTAGTCGCGCGGCTTCTTGAGCTCTTCGAGGACATGCGCCGGAGGATCTCGTGGCACCGGAGGTGTCCACGTGCCTACAGGCCTGTGGTAGACCGGAGCGTCGTCGGTGAGGAACTGGTTGGGGATGTCGGCCACCAGGACGCCGCCCTGCGTGATGTGCATGTTCGGCTTCTCGGTGACGTGGCCGACGATCGAGGCGTCGAGTCCCCACTTTGAGAAGACGTCGAGAACTTCCTGCGCGCGCGCCTTGTCAGCCACCAGCAGCATGCGCTCCTGCGACTCGGAGAGCATGATCTCGTAGCTGGTCATGCCCGTCTCACGCTGCGGCACGAGGTCGAGCTCGACCGTAAGACCGAGGCCGCCGCGCGCGCCCATCTCGCAGGTGGAGCAGGTGAGGCCCGCCGCGCCCATGTCCTGAATGCCGAGGACGGCGCCGGTGGCCATCGCCTCGATACAGGCCTCGAGCAGCAGCTTCTCCATGAAGGGGTCGCCCATCTGCACGTTGGGGCGCTTCTGCTCCGAACCCTCGGTGAACTCTTCACTGGCCATGGTAGCCCCGTGGATGCCGTCGCGGCCCGTCTTCGCGCCGACGTAGATCACCGGATTCCCGACGCCGACAGCTTTGGCATAAAAGATCTCGTCCTTTTTGACGAGGCCGAGGGCGAAGGCGTTCAGCAGCGGGTTGCCGGAGTAGCACGGCTCGAAGCGGGTCTCGCCGCCGAGGTTGGGCACGCCGAAGCAGTTGCCGTATCCCGCGACGCCATGGACGACTCCGGTGGCGACCTGGTGGTTCTTCGCGCGGAGCACGGGGTCGGGCTCGGACTCGTCGAGCGGGCCGAAGCGGAGCGAGTCCATCACGGCCAGCGGGCGGGCGTTCATGGTGAAGATGTCGCGCAGAATGCCACCGACGCCGGTGGCCGCGCCCTGGTAGGGCTCGATATAGCTGGGGTGGTTGTGGCTCTCGATCTTGAAGGCGCAGGCCCAGCCGTCGCCCACGTCGATGATGCCGGCGTTCTCGCCGGGGCCCTGAACGACCGAGCCGGGGCCGGAGGTGCGCTCGCCACGGGTGGGAAGTCTTTTTAAATGAACGCGGGAGGACTTGTACGAGCAGTGCTCGGACCACATGACCGAAAAAATCCCCAGCTCTGTCAGGCTGGGGGTACGGCCCAGGGCCGTTTCGATGCGCTTGTACTCGTCCGGGGTGATGCTGTGGGTCTTCAACAGCTCCGGTGTAATTGTCGCTGGAGAGGGTACCGTCGTGGGCTGTTCCGCTTGAAGATTGGCCATGGTCGCTGAGTCCATTGTACGTGACTTCACCTGCGCGATTGCTCTGCCGGCAGTGCCGCGCTCCTTCGCTGCACTGCGCTCCGCTTACGTAGCGGATAGCAGGTATTGAGAGAAAAGCAGGTCCCTCCACTCCGCTTCGCTTCGGTCGGGATGACAGGGGTTTGGAAGAGATAAAGAGATGTGCCCAGGACGGGTCATTCCGACCGGAGCAGGACGGCTTTATCTTCCTGCGCAGTGGAGGAACCTGCTTTGAGGATCGCGGCGCATGCCCGTTCCGCGAGCCTACCGCACCCCAGTACTGCCAAATCCCGCTGCACCGCGCTTTGCCTCGCCCAGCTCGGCCACTTCGACGAACTCGGCCTCGATGCGCCGCACGATGCGCAACTGGGCGATGCGGTCGCCCTGCCTGACTTCGACTGCCGCAGCACTGAGGTTTGTAACCACGATGCGAATCTCGCCGCGATAGCCGGGGTCGATCACTCCCGCGAGCGTAGTGACTCCCTTTACGGCGAGGCCGGAGCGGTCTTCGACCAGCGCGCCGTGGGTCGAGGGGAACTCCATAGCCAAGCCGGTGGGCACCAACACGGTCGCGCCCGGAGCAATCACCATACCCTCGGAGGCGTACAGGTCGGCCGCCAGGTCGCCGTACTCGCCGACGTGCGCGTACCGGGGCATCTGCGCCTCGGGCACCAGTTTCTTCACACCAATTCTTACGTCGCTCAAAAATGTCTCCTGTGCTTCTCTCGAAAAATCGACCGCTTCTCCGATGATGACAGATTGCGTTCCTCAGCCCGCCGTTAGAATCGACACACGATGCTCAAACGCCTCTCGACGTGGATGAAGGCCGAAACGGTCCAGGGTTACGAGCTGCCGTGGCGCATCTTCTGGGTGGCGCTTGCCGTCCGCGTGCTCTACATGACGCTGGCGCACACCTGGCGCATACGGCCTTACGACGACCACTTCTCGTTTGCGTGGGAGGCTGGGCGCATCGCCCGCTCGCTGGTCACGGGGCACGGCTTCGCAAATCCGTTTCGCGGGCTGACCGGCCCTACCGCGTGGCTTCCGCCGGTTTATCCGCTCATCATCGCCGGGGTCTTCAAGGTCTTCGGCGTCTATACGCCGGTGTCGGCGTGGGTCGTTCTCGCCATCAACTGCATCTTTTCAGCCGCGACGGCGCTCGCCATATGGGAGATCGGGCTCCGCTGCTTCTCGCGCATGAACGCAGTCTACGCTGCGTGGATATGGGCGCTCTATCCCGCGGCGATGCAGTACTCGGTGCGGTGGATGTGGGAGATGTCGATCACGACGTGCCTCTTCGCATGGATCTTCGTTCTTGCGCTGCGCCTGCGCGACATCGATACGAGCGGCTCAGAAAAAACGGGAGCCATCATCCAGGCCTCGGGCTGGATGGCGTTCGGGATCTTGTGGGGGATCGTCGGCCTCTCGAACTCCAGCCTGCTCATCTTTCTTCCCGCCTGTGGACTGTGGATTCTTGCCGGAACGTGGAGGAAGCAACACGCCATCCGCGACGCCGCTCTGTCGGCGTTGCTCTTTATTGCATGCCTGGCTCCGTGGGAGGCTCGCAACTATGCCGTCTTCCACCGCTTCATCCCAATCCGCGGCAATCTCGGCGCGGAGGCCGCTCTGGGCAACGGCCCCGGCGCGCGCGGCCTTCTGATGGAGTACAACCATCCCGAACAGGCCACCGATCAACTGCGCCTTTACTCACAGATGGGAGAAGTGCGCTATGTAGAGATGCGCGGCAGGCTGGCGAGCGACACCATACGCGCGAACCCAGCACACTATCTCGCCAATGTGATGAAGCGTATCTACTTCTTCTGGGTCAGCGTGCCGTCGGACAATCGCTGGCCGACCGAGCTTCCGCGTACACTCAACTTCAGCTTCATCAGCCTCGCGGGACTGCTGGGCCTGTGGCTCGCGTTGTATCGCCGCATCTCTGCGGCGTGGCTGTTTGCCTGGGCCTTTCTGCTGCTTCCCGTTCCGTACTACCTGGTCACGGTGCATGCACGCTTCCGGCATCCGCTGGAGCCGCTGATCGCGGTACTCGGCGTCTTTCTCTTCCAGTCTGCCGAGCGCCGGCAACGAGCGTAGCGCTTATTCAGTCCGGCGGATAGTCCCGACTTCCATGATCTTCCCCGAGGCAAGCGGGACGTAGACCATTCCCTGCGGGACCCTGCTCACAAGGCTTTTGTCGAGCAGGATCACTCTTGGCTCCGTTGTCACCATCCGGTCGAGCGGCGCGGGCTCGAAGTAGTACCGGTCGCGCGGGACGCCTGCGGGAGGCGGATTCAACTCGACCTGTTGCACCGGTCTCTGCGTGTAGAAGATGACGGTGGCGATCGAGCGCGTATCGGCCTCGCGCCACACCAGCACAGGGCCAGACGGTTGCGGGGAGCGGAAGACGTCGCGCAGCAGCGCGATCGACTCCTTCTCCTCGTGCGTGATCTTTCCGTTCACCCGCTCGGAGTGCAACTGCTTTCGCGGAGCGGTAGTCGCCAGCGCACACAGCCCCCATGCTGCGACTGCAACAACGCTCACTCGCAGCCAGAAGCCCGTGGGAGACCACGGCTTCCCGCTCTTGAACGCTTGCAGCCACTCTGCAACGTAGACAGTGACGAGCACGGCCAGCGCCGGATAGATTGGCGCAACGTAGTGCGGCAGGCGCGTCTGAACGGCGGAGAAAAATATCAGTACAACAAGGGCGAAGACGGCCCACGGGCGAAGCTCCGCGCGCTTCAATGCCTTGTTGATTGCAGCGGGAGCAATCAATACGTAAGGCGCCGCCGACACCAGCAGGACCCACAGGTAAAACCACCAGTGCGTGGTGTGCCCTTCAATCTGCTGCGTTGCGCGGGTCAACGCATGGAACCCGAGATACTCCGCGAGAAACGCGCTGCCGAAGCGATGCCACATCGCGAGATGCCACGGCGCAACAACCAGCAGGAACCCTGCGAAGCCCAGCCAGAACTGACGCCGCAGGTACCGCGTAGACCACCATCGTCCCACGGCCGCAACAACGACGGCGGTCAGCACCAGCACCACGCTGGCCGCGCCTTTGGTCATCAGCGCGACGGCGAAGCCGCCCCAGAACCAGTACCAGCCGCGCAGCCTTTCTGCGGCGACCTCCGACAACCCGCAGACGGCGATGGCGCAGCCGAGCGAGAGCATGACGTCCATCTCTCCCATGCGACAGATGTGCAGAAAGCCGAAGGTCGTGAGCAGGATGAAGGTGCTCAGGCCCGCCGCCACACAATCGACGCGACGCGCCAGCCATGCGTGCAGTACGCCGACGATCGCCACGCCTGAGAGCGCCGAACCCGCGCGCGCCCAGAACTCGTGCACACCGAAGAGCTTGAAGAAGAAGGCCGTCGTCCACAGCATCAGCGGAGGCTTCTCGAACCATGGATGGAAGTTCCAGGTGGGCACAAGCCAGCTTCGGCCAAGCATCTCGCGCGCGGCCTCGGCGTAGATGCCTTCGTCCCAGTCGGCCAGCGGCTTGTGGCCAAGCAGAGGGAGCAACACGGCGCAGGCCAGCAGTACGACGAGTGCGGTGGAGACAAAATTGGCGCGGCGTGGCGCGGCCTTGTCGGGTTGCGGAATCGGAGTGCGGCCGCCCATTGAATCTCGATTTTATAGGTGTATTCGCTCAGGTGTAGTGCGGCATTTGTGCCGCGCTTTCAGCGCTTGGCTCATTCGCTCATCCTTACCTGGGCCTTCGGCCCAGGCTGGTATGTTGCGGGCCTCCGGCCCTTGATTTCGCCGCTCTACACTTGAGCGGGATACAGCTAGAACCTGCGAGGAACCTGTAGAACGAGGTCGCACACTGTCAGCAAGCAGTGGCTGCTTCCCAAATCGTCATTCTGACGCGTAGCCGAAGAATCCCTGTAGTTTTCATCTCCGGCGCGACACCGAGAAATACTGAGATTCTTCGCTGCGCTCAGAATGACGACACCAGACTTATGCGGCTGGCTGAGTTGATAGCAACCTGTACACGAAGACGTACTCCTTCTCTCAGGGAAGCGCAAACGCGAACAGGTCGTTGCCTGCGGCGACGGCGAAGTACTGTTTGCCGTTGACGGCGTAGCTCATGGGCGAGGAGTGCATCGCCTGTCCCGTATTGAAGTGCCACAGCGGCTTGCCGGTGCGGGCGTCGATGATCTCGAACATCTGCGCATCGTCGCCGAAGGCAACCAGCCCCGAGGCCGTACTCATGACGCCGGCGAAGGAGTGCGAGTCGCCCACCTGCGGCTGCCGCCAGACGAACTCGCCTTTGCGCAGGTCGTAGGCGAGCAGATATTTCTTCGCGTCCTCCTCGGGACGGTGACGCGCTCCGGTGGAGTAGTACGCCTTGCCCTCCTGAAACTCCTGCGGCTTCGTCGAGAAGATGCTGCAATCTTCGAGCGTCATGAAGTAGAACAGGTGCGTCAGCTCGCTGTAGCTCGGCGAGTACCAGTTGGTTGCGCCCGCGTAGCTGGGGCAGATGCGCGTGCCCTCGGCGGTAGGAACGATGCCGGTGCGGATGGGGCGGCCCTTGGCATCGATGCCCTTGGCCCAGTTCAGCTTCTGCGCAAACGGCTTTGCATCGAGAAACTCGCCCGTCGCGCGGTCGAGCACGTAGAGGAACCCGTTGCGGTTGGCCTGCATCAGCAGCTTGCGCGGAGTGCCCTTGTAGACGGTGTCGATCAGCACGGGTGTCTCGGTGGCGTCGTAGTCGCTTAGGTCGTGCGGAGTGAACTGGAAGTGCCACTTCAGCTTGCCGGTGTCGGGGTCGAGCGCGAGCACGCAGTCGGTGTAGAGATCGTCGCCGGGGCGCACGCTGCCGTCGAAGTCGGGCGAAGGGTTGCTGGTGCCCCAGTAGATGGTGTTCAGCTCGGGGTCGTAGGTGCCGGGCATCCACGTCGTGCCGCCGCCATGAAGGTACGCATCTCCCGGCCAGCTCTCGCTGCCTGGCTCACCCGGCGCGGGAATCGTCCAGAAGCGCCATGCCTCCTTGCCCGTCTGCGCGTCGAAGGCGGCGACAAAGCCGCGAACCCCGTCATCGCCGCCGGAGGTGCCGACGATCACCTTGTCCTTGATGATCAGCGGCGCGCTGGTGGCTCCGTAATTCTTGTTGTCGAAGGCGTAGGGAACATCCCAGATCAGGTTGCCGGAGCGCGCATCGAGGCAGAGCAGGTGTGCGTTGTCCGTCTCCATGTAGACGCGATTGCCGAGGACGGCGACGCCGCGGTTGATGTGTCCGGAGGCGTCGTCGATCAGCCCCTGCGTGATCGGGTGCGCGTGGTGCCAGAGAGTCTTGCCGGTTACGGCGTCGAGCGCATAGGCATCGTTGGAACCGGTGACGAACATCACGCCCGCGACCACGACCGGCGTTGCTTGAAGGATGCCTGCGTTGCGGCTGTGAAAGACCCACTGCGCGCGCAACTGGTGCGCGTTCTGGGGCGTCACCTGCGTCAGGCTGGAGTAGCGGCGGCCCGTGTAGTCGCCGTTATAAGAGGGCCAGTCGCCGCGGACCGGCTTCGACAGAAGGTCGCGCTGCGTGACGTTGATCTCGCCCGTCGGCTGACTCGCCGCGGGGGCGGGGCGCTGCGCGATCAACACCGCAGCGCCGGACAGCAACGCGGCGACGATCGTGAGATGTAAAGCACAACAGCGGTGAGTGGTAGAGATGCGCATCACGGAACGGAGACTCCTAGTTGTGACCTCTTCTTGTAGCGGCCTGGGGCGATGCCGAGCCGGTCGTGATCAGGAAGCTGACGAGGTCGTCGATCTCTTTGCTCGATAGCTTCGATCCATAGTCGGCGGGCATGATGGGCCGCGATGTGTGCTTCACATCGGCCAGCTTCGCCTTCGAGTACATGTGGAACCGCCCGTCCCCGGTCTGGACGGCGATATTGAAGTTGTCCTCGCTGCGCAGCCGGCCGGAGATGCGTTCGCCGGAGAGTGCCTGAAGCTCGACGACCTTCGACGCCCGGTCGGGGTTGGCCGCGGGATCGACGATGGCAGTGCGGACGGCATCGGTCGAGAGATTGCCGCCATAGGTGGTGAGGTCGGCACCGAAGAACCCGCCCTCGCCGCGGATCATGTGGCACTTTGCGCAGGCGGCCTTGCCGTAGAAGAGCTCGCGGCCAGCCTCAGGAGAGCCGGTGAGCTTGACCGGAGCGCCCTTGCCCTGCAACACCCTGAGATACGCCACGAGGTCGGCGATCTTCTGGTCGCCGAGAAAGCTGAAAGAAGGCATGCCCACGCCGGAGAGGCCGTTCTTGACCGTGGCCGCAAGCTCCGCGTCAGAACGCGCAATCACGTTGCGCACGGTGGCGATGCTGGGGGCGCGCTCTCCGCCGCGGCCGTCGGAGCCATGACAGGCGGCGCAGTTAGTTGCAAAGAGAGCCTGGCCAGAGGCCGTGTCCCCTTGCTGCGCTGCAAGCGGCACACCGGGAAGACCTGTCGCCAGGACAGCGAGCAATGCGAAAAAGTAAGGCTTCATAAAAGAACGAGACCTGCCCCGGCGATCGCCGCAAGACAATGGCCTGCCGGAACCTGACAAGTTTAGCTGGGTTTCGCAAGAAACGGGAATGCGGCATATGCCCTATATTGATGGGTTTAGCGCGTAATCCCCCATTCAGGCCATCCCAGGGAAGGCGACTGGTTGTACACTATAGATGGTCGTTCGAATACGATTGGTTCTTGCAGGTTCCTGGCTTCAACTGCTGTGACTCCGCAAACAACACCACATTGCGTTCAGCGGTACACTTACATTGCAGTAAAAAGGAAAAACAGTCATGGAACAGGGAACAGTCAAGTGGTTCAACGATGCAAAGGGTTTTGGCTTTCTGAGCCGTGAGGGTGGCGAGGACGTATTCGTCCACTTCTCGGCGATCCAGTCGAACGGCTTCCGTTCGCTTCAGGAAGGCCAGGCCGTCCAGTTCAACGTGGTCAAGGGACCCAAGGGCTGGCAGGCTGAGAACGTTCAGGTTCTCTAAGCTTCGGCTAGTAAGAACAAAGAGGGCGACCCTGCGGGGTCGCCCTTTCACGCCTGGAAGGTGTCTCTCACAACGACTTCACCTGCTTTCGATATCGAAGCGGTGAACGGTGGAGCTTGCTCTCTGACAATCTTTGCCATCCGCGGCAAAGCCTTGCGAAGTGCTTGTCCCATCTCAAAACCGGCAAGATTGTTCCTTGAAAAATAGAACATCCTCACCCTGTTGATGCGGACAGCCTCCTTTTCAACGAAGTTCGTCTTGATTCTGGCATCCGTTGTAAGCAGCGACCATCCGCGTTTTGCGATGATAGGCAACCACCTAACATCTGGCGTTCCAGGATTAAAATGATCCAGATGCTTTTCACAGACAATGCCGAACTCTATGATTGCCTCGATCAGATGACGGTTGCGGCAGTGATTCTCGTCGAGGAAGAGAACAAACTCTGTTATGCCGCCTTGTTCATCTCCCATCGAATGGCGTCCTCTAGAATTGCAGCATCTACCTGATATTCACTTGCAAGATCAGCGATTGAATCTCGTGCGTTGAATCGTCCCACGATAACAGCCGTCGATATACCCGTCCCAACAAGGACAGGCCTTCCAAAAGCGATCGTCGGACTAATGGAAATACTCTTCGGCTCTGATTCGACATCGGAGACTACAAAGGGATAAAGGCGAGTTACCTGCCCTGCGCTATTTCTTTCAATTCGGCGCAGGTAAAGTGCAATCAGTTCCCGGAACTCTGTCTGACCTGCCTTTGAAAGGTTCACGAGATTGTCATCATCCCGCACAAAAAGACTGATTCCATCCGTCTCAAAGCTCTCTTCCAGCAAGGGATGCGCCTGCTTTCTAATGGCAGCCAACTCTTGTAGGGATCTTCTGATCTTTTGATGGGAGAGCCCATGTATTTTTCTCATCGCCCTTAAGATGTGCGCTTCCGCAAGATTGTTGAAGGACAGAATGCCGGGTTGAGGTGTTGAGATAAGGCCACCTTCGCCGATCCAGCCTCTAAGCGTAGCCGGGGGCAACCCAATATAGTGGGCCGCCTGCGTGCAACCGTATGCAGGGGTATCAAACACGCTTTGGGTATTTGCCAGCATGCAACTACTCTAACGCAAGTTCTTAGAGGTCCGAGTGGCTGTTTTGATTACGCCAACCCGGTCGACTCCGCCTGCTCCCGCGCGTGGTAGCTCGACCGCACGAGCGGCCCTGACTCCACGTGCTTGAAGCCCATCGTCAGCGCCTCGTGTTTGAGGAAGGCGAACTCCTCCGGCGTGTAGTAGCGGGCCATCGGCAGGTGGTCGCGCGAGGGGCGCAGGTACTGGCCGATGGTGAGGATGTCGACCTTGCGGTCGGCGAGGTCGCGGAAGACCGCCAGCAGCTCGTGCATCTCCTCGCCCAGACCAACGATGATGCCGGTCTTGGTGACGATCTGGTCGCCCTCGCGGTCCGAGAACATCTCCGCGGCGATCTCTTTCGCGTGCTTCAGGAAGTGCAGCGACTTCTCGTAGCGGCCACCGGACTTGGCCACGCGGTAGAGGCGCGGCACCGTCTCGATGTTGTGGTTCAGAATCTC
>JAFDVV010000040.1 GCA_018268775.1 Acidobacteriota bacterium
ATGGTGCATGCGTTGTCGCTGCAGTCGGTGGACATTCCGCTCGCCGACCCGCCTTGCTGCACCATGGCAGGCTCCGTGCGCGTCGGCCGGACCTGCCGCGACTGGGGCCTGACCTGGGGATCGCACTCGAACAGCCACTTCGATGTGTCCCTGGCTATGTTTACGCATGTCGCGGCCGCTGCTCCCGGCAGAGTGACTGCAATCGATACGCACTGGATATGGCAGGATGGCCAGCGACTGACGAAGGAGCCGCTTCGCATTGAAGGCGGAGAGATTGCCGTACCGTCTACACCGGGCCTTGGCGTAGAGCTGGACTGGGAGCAGGTCGAACACGCAAACTTGTTGTACAGAAGCATGGAACTCGGCGGCCGCGACGATGCGCTCGCAATGCAGTGCCTGATGCCAGGCTGGAGATTCGATCCGAAGAGACCGTGCCTTTTGCCGCGCACTTGATATTGCGGTGTACAACGATTGGAGATTGCTTCATGCAGATAAACGGCAGGCTTTTACTCGGTGGCGATGCTGTTCAGGGAACAGCCGGAGCGTTTCACGCCTTCAATCCCGCAACGGGCGAGTTGATGGAACCGGAGTTCTTCGGCGCGTCTGCCGAGCAGGTCGGAAAAGCCTGCACACTTGCGGAACAGGCATTCGACGCCTATCGCAATACTTCGCTCGAAGCACGCGCGGCGTTTCTTGAGGCCATTGCGCAGGCAATCATGGATCTCGGCGACGAGTTGATTGCACGCACGATGGCTGAAAGCGGTCTGCCTCGCCCGCGTATCGAAGGTGAGCGTGGACGCACGGTGGGCCAGTTGCGCCTCTTCGCAAGCGTTGTGCGCCAAGGGTTGTGGATTGCTCCGATCCTCGACTCAGCACTGCCCGATCGCACGCCTCTGCCACGGCCCGATCTCAGGCACCGCAAGATTCCTCTGGGCCCGGTCGCAGTCTTCGGCGCAAGCAACTTCCCTCTCGCCTTCTCGGTTGCGGGTGGCGACACAGCCTCTGCGCTTGCGGCAGGATGCCCGGTCGTAGCAAAGGCGCACCCATCGCATCCCGGAACTTCGGAGCTCGTGGGCAGGGCCATTCAAAAAGCAGTTGCCGATTGCACATTACCCGCAGGAGTTTTTTCCCTCGTTGCAGGTCAGGGCAATACAGTCGGCGAAGCGCTTGCTGCGCATCCTGCAATCGCTGCTATCGGATTCACAGGAAGCCGGCGTGGTGGACTGGCTATTGCATCCATCGCGGCGAAGCGCCCGGTACCAATTCCGGTCTACGCCGAGATGAGCAGCGTCAATCCTGTCTTCCTTCTGCCTGGTGCACTTAGCGGCGATGTTGCTGCGCTGGCGCAGGGCCTCGCCGATTCCGCCACACTGGGTGCAGGACAGTTCTGCACGCAGCCGGGTATCGCCTTCGCACTGAAGGGAACGGACTTCGATCGCTTTGAGAGCGCCGTCATTGAGAAGTTTTCCGCGAAAGGATTCTCTACGATGCTCAATCAGGGCATTCATGCAGCGTATGAGCATGGAGTCGGCGCATTTGAAGGGCACGACGATGTCACCCAGATTGCTCGAGGGCAAGCCGCGCCCCATGGCCAATGTGCCGCCGTGCCCGCTCTTTTCAAGACGACGGCGTCGGCCTTCCTCCAGGATCAACGGCTGTCCGAAGAGGTCTTCGGCCCATCGGCGCTTCTGGTCGCGTGTGACAACACGCAGCAGATGATCGACCTTGCGGAGTCGCTTGAAGGACAACTGACGGCAACACTTCACATGACATCTGCCGACACTGCTTTGGCAAAGCAGTTGATCCGCGTTCTGGAACGCAAGGCTGGCCGCATCCTCATCAATGGCTTTCCAACTGGTGTTGAAGTTTCACACGCCATGGTCCACGGCGGTCCGTATCCGGCGACAAGCAACAACCGTCACACCTCCGTTGGTGCCACGGCCATCGACCGTTTCCTGCGCCCGGTCTGCTATCAGAACTTTCCCGCAGAGCTGCTGCCTGAGGAGCTGAGCGACAAAAATCCGTTGCATCTATGGAGACTTCAGGACGGCAAGCTCGTACAGGGCTAGCCATCGCGAGCCGCAATGACAGAACCCATCAAGCCTCGATACATTCGCGTTGACGATCGCGACAACGTCGCCATCATCGTGAATCCCGGCGGACTTCCTGCTGGCAGCGTCTTCTCTTCTGGACTGACGTTGATCGAAGCTCTTCCCGAGGCGCACAAGGTCGCGCTGGTCGATCTCAATCCCGGCGACGCAATCGTCCGCTACGGTTCTGTTATTGGCTATGCGGCGCGCGCGATCGCAAGAGGAGCCTGGGTTCCGGAAGACGCCATGACCTCGCCCGCCCCTCCATCGCTCGACGCGCTTCCTCTTGCCACGGCGACACCGGCGACTCTTCCTCCACTTAACGGGTACACGTTTCAGGGATATCGCAACGCCGACGGCACCGCAGGCACAAAAAACATTCTTGCCATCAGCACGACTGTGCAGTGCGTCGCAGCAACGGTCGACTATGCAGTGCGGCGCATCAAGAATGAGATACTACCGCGCTATCCAAACGTTGATGATGTTATCGCCATCACGCACAACTACGGCTGCGGCGTAGCCATTCAAGCGCCGGGAGCGGCGATTCCCATACGAACACTGCGCAATCTCAGCCTCAATCCGAACCTTGGCGGCGAACCTGTGGTCGTAAGCCTCGGTTGCGAAAAGATGCAGCCTGCGCAGATGCTTCCCTCAAGCATGCTGCCCGTGCTCGCCGACGAGCCATACGTGGTTCGGCTGCAAGACGAGGAGCATCACGGCTTCGGCGACATGGTTGCAGCGCTGATGGAGATGGCGGAGAGTCGGCTGGAGCGCCTCAACCGGCGCGTTCGCGTCACCTGCCCAGCATCCGATCTCGTGGTTGGCCTTCAGTGCGGCGGCAGCGATGCATTCTCGGGAGTGACCGCAAACCCCGCACTCGGTTTTGCTGCCGACCTTCTCGTTCGCGCCGGCGCAACGGTGATCTTCTCTGAAGTAACCGAAGTGCGCGACGCCGTGCATCTCCTTACGGCAAGAGCAGCCAACGAAGCTGTCGCACGTGATCTCATCCGCGAGATGGCCTGGTACGACAACTATCTTGCTCTGGGAGAAGCGGATCGCAGCGCAAATCCATCGCCTGGAAACAAGAAGGGCGGCCTCGCCAACATCGTCGAAAAAGCGCTCGGATCCGTTGCGAAGGCAGGCACGAGCGCACTTATGGCGGTGGCCGCGCCTGGAGAGCGAATCACGCAGAAGGGGCTCGTCTTCGCCGCAACTCCCGCCAGCGACTTCATCTGCGGGACGCTTCAACTGGCCGCGTCGATGAACATGCACGTATTCACAACTGGTCGAGGGACGCCATACGGTCTTGCGATGGCGCCTGTCATCAAGGTTGCTACACGAACTTCGCTCGCCGAACGCTGGCACGACCTGATCGACGTCGATGCCGGCCGCATCGCCACTGGCGACGCTACGATTGAAGACGTTGGATGGGAGATATTTCGCCTGATCTTGAAAGTGGCCAGCGGCGAGCACGTGACCTGGGCCGACAAGTGGGGCCTGCACAATGAATATGCGTTGTTCAACCCTGGCCCTGTCACTTAGGCTTCAGATCCTCCTCAGGCGGTCGAGATAGGCGTTCAGCATGTCCCGGCGAAGCGTGTAATTCACAAACTTCCCCTCACGCTCAGACTTCACCAACCCCGCATTTTCCAGCTCTTTCATGTGGTGAGAAAGCGTGGCTGCACTGACAGGAATACATCCTCTAATGTCTCCGCAGGCGCAGACGTCTTTGCCCCCCAGCTTCTGAAGAATCTCGTACCGACGAGGGTCTGCCAGCGCCCGCGAGATCAGATGGAACTGGCGGTCAGAGAGCGGGATTGGTTTCAACTCGGCCACGTCTCTAATCTACCGGATGCACTGGCGATCCGCAGTCCAATGACAGGCTGGCTAAATGCAGAAGGGCACATCCTGAGATGTGCCCTTCAACTTCATCTTGCCAATATCGACTACGACTGCTGATCTTCACCTGCCGGAGGGTTCTGCTCCTCGAGCTGCTTCTGAAGCTCTTCGCGCTTCTTCGCACGGACTTCGGCGCGCTTCTGGGCCTTCTCGTTCAGCTCCTGCTCGGCGCCGAGCAGCTCGATGAATGCCATCTCGGCAGCGTCACCCTTGCGAGCGCCAGTGCGCGTGATGCGCGAGTAGCCGCCATTGCGCGAGGCGTATCGGGGGGCCACAACGGCGAAGAGGCGGTCGACCGACTCCGGCGTCAGCAGATAAGCTGCTGCCTGACGACGCGCGTGAACGTCGCCGCGCTTGCCGAGAGTGATCATGCGCTCAACGAGCGGCTTCGAGGCCTTGGCCTTGGTGACTGTGGTCTCAATGCGGTCCATCAGCACAATGGAGGTGACGAGGTTGCGCAGCGTGGCGCGACGGTGGCTGGTGTTACGTCCTAGTTTGAATCCTGCATTGCGATGGCGCATTGTTTGATCTCCTTCGGTCTGAGCTTTGCTCAACCGGATTGTTCGGTGTTGCTTTGTTCACGGGAGCAGAGAAGCTGGTTCCCTGCTCCCGCAGAGTTGCGTTTAGAAGTTGTCTGAATCGGCGGGAAGAGCGAGGTCGTCGTCCTCATCCTCGTCGTCGTCATCGTCGAAGCGGCCGAAGCTCGCGGCGAGCGTAGCTGCCGGCAGAACGGACGTCGGTCCGGGCTGCGGGTTGCCGTTCTCGTCGATCTTCATGCCGAGCGACAGGCCCATCTGCGCGAGGATCTCCTTGATCTCGTTCAGGGACTTGCGGCCGAAGTTCTTCGTCTTCAGCATCTCGGCCTCGGTCTTCTGAATCAGTTCACCGATCGTCGCGATGTTGGCATTCTTCAGGCAGTTGTAGCTGCGAACCGAGAGCTCGAGCTCTTCCACGGAGCGGTTGAGGTTCTCGTTGCGAACCGCCGGACCGTCGTGCGAGCCATCGTGACCTGCCTCCATCTCCTCCTCGAAGTTGATGAAGATGGTCATGTGGTCCTTGAGCAGCTTGGCCGAAAGGCCGAGCGCATCGGCCGGAAGCACAGTGCCGTTGGTCCAAATCTCGAGCGTGAGCTTGTCGTAGTCGGTTATCTGACCGAGACGAGCAGCTTCGACGAGGTAGTTCACCTTGCGGACAGGCGAGTGGACGCTGTCGACCGGAATGAAGCCAAGACCGAGGTCGGCGTCGAAGTTCTTGTCGGCGGAGATGTAGCCGCGGCCGCGCTTCAGACGCATCTCCATGTCGATCTTGCCACCCTCGGAGATCGTGCAGATGTAGACGTCCTTGTCGAGGATCTCGACGTCGCCGTCGGCCTCGATCGAGCCGGAGGTCACAACGCCGGCGGCATCGGAGCGCAGATAGAGGGCCTTGGGGCCGTCTCCGTTGAGCTTGAACGGAATCTGCTTGAGGTTCAGGATGATGTCGGTTGCGTCCTCAACGACACCGGCGATCGACTGGAACTCGTGCAGCACGCCTTCAATGCGGACTGCGGTAACGGCCGCGCCCTCGATGGACGAGAGCAGGGTGCGGCGGAGCGCGTTGCCGATCGTTGTACCGAAGCCGCGCTCAAATGGCTGCGCGCTGAACTTGCCGTACTTTTCGGTGAGTGTTTCGCTTTCGACTGCAAGACGCTTGGGCTTCTGGAATCCTCTCCAAAGCATGTGTTTCTCCTTTGTCCGTCCTAGCCGCGAGGCATTCTGCGGTCTGGCGGGTGGTTCGGTTGCCGTTTCGGTTGTCGTTGATACTGCCAGTCGCCATCCCGCAGGGTGAAGCGGATTCCTCCGCTTCGCTGCGGGATGACAACCCAAAAACTACTTGCTGTAAAGTTCGACGATCAACTGCTCGTTGACTGGCAGGTTGATGTCCTCGCGCTTCGGCAGGGAAAGAACCTTGCCCGAAAGATTGTCGCGATTGATGTCGAGCCAGGTTGCGGCGCGCTGGCCGCTGGCGAAGTTCTTCGCCTCCTCAAGAACGACGATCGACTTCGAGCCCTCGCGGATTGCGATCTCATCACCGACCTTGCACTGGTAGGACGGGATGTTCACCTTGCGTCCGTTGACCTGAATGTGGCCGTGGCGAACGATCTGGCGGGCCTGACGGCGGCTCAGCGCGAAGCCAAGACGGTAGGCGATGTTATCCAGGCGGGTCTCAAGCTGCTGGAGCAGGAGTTCGCCGGTAACGCCGGTCTTGTTCGAGGCCTTCTCGTAGTAGGCGCGGAACTGGGTCTCGAGCGTGAAGTAGATGCGCTTTGCCTTCTGCTTCTCGCGAAGCTGAAGACCGTAGCCGACAACCTTCTTCTGCTTCTTGGACTGTCCGTGCTGTCCTGGGGGGAAGTTGCGCTTTTCAACGGGGCACTTCTCTGAGAAGCACTTCGCGCCCTTGAGGAAGAGCTTTGTTCCGTCGCGGCGGCAAAGGCGGCAGACGGGTCCGGTATAACGTGCCATGTCTTTCTATCTCCTTACTTCGGGTGTCGATCGTTTTACGCGCTGGCTGCGCTTCGTCACGATCCAAATTCTGGGAATAGGGAATAGGGCGAAGGGAGTAGAAAAGCGTTTTCGCTATTTCCTACTCCCTGGTCCCTACTTCCTGCTACTTATACGCGACGGCGCTTCGGAGGGCGGCAGCCGTTGTGCGGGATCGGCGTGACGTCGCGGATCGAGCGAACCTCGATGCCGGCCGAAGCCAGCGCGCGGATTGCCGACTCACGGCCCGAACCGGGACCCGAGACGCGCACATCGACCGAACGAAGGCCGTGCTCGCGGGCAGCGTTGGCGGCACCAACGGCAGCCTGCTGCGCGGCAAACGGGGTTCCCTTACGCGAACCGCGGAAGCCAAGCGAGCCTGAACTCTTCCAGCTAAGCGTGTTGCCCGTCTGGTCGGTGATGGTAACGATGGTGTTGTTGAACGAAGCCTGGATGAAAACGAGCCCAAATGGAACGTTCTTCCGCTCGCGCTTCTTGAATTTCTTGTTCTTGCCAGCCTTGCCGGCGGTCTTCTGCTGGGTCTTTGCCATGGCTTATTTCGTCGCTTTCTTCTTACCGGCGACGGTGCCCTTGCGAGGACCTTTGCGGGTACGAGCGTTGGTGTGGGTGCGCTGGCCGCGGACAGGAAGCGAGCGGCGATGGCGGAGACCGCGGTAGGACTGAATTTCGATCAGGCGCTTGATGTTGAGCGAGACGTCCTTGCGCAGGTCGCCTTCGATCTGGCCTTCCTGCTCAATGACGTGACGGATGCGGTTCAACTGGTCCTCGTCGAGCGTTGCGATCTTGGCAAACGGATCGACATCCGCCTTGGCCAGGATCTTCGCAGCGCGCGAGTCGCCGATACCGAAGATGTAGGTGAGTCCGATGCGTACCTGCTTGTTGTTGGGTACGTCGACTCCAGCAATACGTGCCATTTGAGTCCTTGTCGTTATGCCCCGGAAGCTTCGCCACGGAGCGGGTTCATTGGTTTCGGCTGATTTCCGCGGGGTTCAACGCACGCCTTGACTTCGGCGAACTAGCCCAACGGAGGCCGGCGTAGGAAGCGGAGACCGCTTCCGGTGAATGCTTATCCCTGACGCTGCTTGTGCTTGGCGTTCTCGCAGATGACGCGAACGACGCCGCGACGGTGGATCACCTTGCACTTATCGCAGATCTTCTTTACTGATGCACGGACCTTCATTACTTCTCCTAAAACAGCCGTTAGCTTTCAGCTCCTGGCTTGCTGGCCAGAAGCGTTGCAAACAAGCTTTGATTGCCTGGTTCCGATTGTTGTTTCCAGCCAAAAGCCTAGGGCCAAAAGCTGGAAGCTGTTTCGTCTACTTGTAGCGGTAGACGATGCGGCCGCGATTGAGATCGTACGGACTAAGCTCAATCGCAACACGGTCGCCGGGGAGGATACGGATGAAGTTCTTACGCATACGTCCAGAGACGTGCGCCAAGGCCTGGTGCTTGTTCTCAAGCTCGACCTTGAACATTGCGTTGGGCAGGGTCTCGACGACCGTAGCCATTACCTCAATTGCATCTTCCTTCGACAAACGCTCTCCTTATATGAAGCATGCGGCGAACCGCACACAGCATCTTTTATCTTACCTCAGTTTTAGCCCGTATCCCTAAATAAAAGCGGCTATTTTAGCGGGTCAGGGCTACCGGGTGAGAACCAGTGGGCCGTCCTTTGTGATGGCAACCGTATGCTCAAAATGGGCACTGTAGCTGCCGTCAACGGTCACCGCCGTCCATCCATCCTTCAAAACCTTTACCTCTGGGCCTCCGGCGTTGATCATCGGCTCGATCGCCAGCACCATCCCCGCTTTCAGACGAGGGCCCTTGCCGCGAGTGCCGAAGTTCGGCACCTGGGGATCTTCGTGCATGCTGCGGCCGATTCCGTGGCCGACAAACTCCCGCACGACGCCAAAGCCCTCGGCCTCACACATCTCCTGCACCGTCGCGGAGATATCGAAGAGCCTACCGCCCACCTGGCACTGCTCAATGGCCGCATCCAGCGAGGCCTTGGTCACGTCGAGCAGCTTCTGTGTCTTCTCGGAAGCCTTTCCGATGGAATAGGTTACAGCAGCATCGGAGTAGAAGCCGTCGATGATGACCCCGCAGTCGATCGAGAGGACGTCTCCGTCCTTCAGAATGCGCTTTGCATTCGGCATTCCGTGGACGACCTCCTCATTGATGGAGGTGCACAGTGCCGACGGGTAGCCGTGGTAGCCCTTGAAGGCCGCTTTGCCGCCGAGCTCGGCGATCTTGGCCACTGCAATCTCTTCAAGGTCCATCGTGGAGGCTCCCGCAACGACGTGCGGCGCGAGCGCGTCGTGCACCTTCCGAAGCGCGATGCCGGAGATTCGCATCTTCCCAATCTCGTGCGGCGTCTTGATCATGATCGCCATGGGATCAGGCCTCGCTCCCGCGCAACTGCCGGAGCGACGATTCTATCGCGGCGGTGACTTCTTCGACCGGACGGTCTCCATCCACCTCGCGGAACCGTCCCTGCTTGCTGTAGTGCTCGATCACAGGGGCCGTAAGCGAGTTGTAGGCCTTCATCCGCTCGGTAAATGCAGCCTCTGTATCGTCGGAGCGGTGCTGCAACGGCGAGCCGTCGAGGTCGCAGATGCCCTCCTGTCTTGGGGCCTTCGAGTAGACGTTATAGATGTGCTTGCACTTTGTACAGATACGGCGCCCGGTAATGCGGCGAAGCAGTACCAGCTCGTCGACGCGGATGTTCACGGCAATCAGGGGTAGAGCGACTGCGCCCGCGCTTTGTTCCAGCGCAATGAGATGCGCATCCAGCCACTCCGCCTGGCCAAGCGTGCGTGGGTAGCCGTCGAGGATGTAGCCACGCTGGACGTCCGGCTGAGTGAGACGCGCGCCGACCATGTCGTTGACCATCTGGTCGGGGACTAGTTGCCCCTGGTCCATCAGGCCCTTGGCCGATTTACCCAACTCGGTGCCGCGCGAGATGTTATCGCGCAGGATGTCGCCCGTGGAGATCTGCGGGATGCCGTAATCGGCCATCAGCAACTGCGCCTGCGTTCCCTTGCCAACGCCGGGAGCGCCCAAAAGAAGCACCGGCCCGGGCAGAAATACATCTGCCGGGGCCGGAGAATGTGCGGATTCAGAGGTCAATGTCGACACTTCCCTACCAGCTCTTGCGTCCACGGATACGGCCGCTCTTTGGCGTGAAACCATCGTAGTGGCGCATAATGAGTTGCGATTCGACCTGCTGGACTGTGTCCATTGCGACACCGACAACGATCAGCAGCGATGTGCCGCCGAAGTAGAAGGTCACGCCAAGGCCGTTGGTCATCCAGCTTGGCAGTTTGTCGAAGATGGGGCCGATCAGCCAGAGATGGTTGAAGTGGATACCGCTGATGATGAGCTGCGGAATGATCGAGATGATGATCAGGTACAGCGCGCCGACCAGCGTGATGCGCGTCAGCACATCGTTGATGAAGTCTGCCGTGCGCTTGCCGGGGCGAATGCCGGGGATGAAGCCGCCGTACTTGCGCATGTTGTCGGCGATGTCATCCGGACGGAAGACGATCGAGATGTAGAAGTAGGCGAAGAAGACAATGGCCACCATATACAGCAGCTCGTACCATGGCTCGCCCGGAGCAAGATACTGGAACAGTGGCCCAAAGATCTTGGTGTCGCGTAGAGGGCCGCTGCCGAAGAAGCTCATACCGGAAAAGAGCAGCGGGGCCGAAAGAATCGAACTGGCGAAGATGACCGGCATCACGCCGCCCGAGTTCACCTTGAGCGGGAGATGGGTCGATTGACCGCCCATCATGCGGCGTCCAACGATACGTTTGGCGTACTGCACCGGAATGCGGCGCTCGGAGCGCTCAACGTAGACGATGAAGGCCACAACCGCAATCATGCCGGCGACAAGAATCACGACGGCTACGGGAGTAAAAGCACCCCATGCGTTGGTCTGGACCTTCTCGTAAAGCTCCTGTATACCCTTAGGCAGGCCGACGACGATGCCGGTAAAGATCAGCAGCGACATGCCGTTGCCGATACCGCGCTCGGTGATCTGCTCGCCCAGCCACATGATGAAGGCCGTTCCCGCAGTGAGCGTCAGAACGCACATCGGAATGAAGTAGCCGCGCGGAATCGTAACCATCGACGCGCCCGTGGAGGTGTTGGTCAGAGTCAGTGCGATCGTGAAGGACTGTACGATGCCCAGCAGGACGGTGACATAACGCGTCCACTGGGTGATCTTGCGGCGGCCGAGCTCGCCTTCCTTTTGCAGTTTTGCCAGTGGCTCATAGATCACCGTGAGCAACTGGAAGATGATCGACGCCGTGATGTACGGCATGATGCCCAAGGCGAAGATCGTCAGCTTGCGCAGGTTGCCGCCCGAGAAGAGATCGACAAGACCGAGCGCCGAGCCGGAGTTCTGATTGAAGAACTCGGCCAGCATGCTGCCGTTGATTCCGGGGGTGGGGATATGCGATCCGAGACGATAGACGGCCAGTAACGCCAGCGTAAAGATGACGCGCTTGCGAAGGTCAGGGATTCGGAAGATGTTTGCGAACTTGTCGAACATCGGAGAGCGGGACCTCGAGGTGGTGCGGATGATTCCGGGTGAAACGGCGACGCGAGGGACGTCTCCCTCGCATGCCCGATTTTACATGCTGCGGCGCTTAGCCGATGACGACAGCCTTGCCGCCGGCCTTCTCGATGGCCTCCTGGGCCGTCTTCGAGAACTTGTGCGCATGCACAGTCACAGCGACCTTGATCTCTCCGTTGTTGAGAACCTTGATCAGGCCGTTCTTCTTGCGGAGCAGGCCGAGGGAGACGATCTTGTCCAGCGTGAACTCGGTCTCCTTGGAGGCTTCGTTGATCTCGGCGATGCGATCCAGGCCAAGCACGGTGTACTCGGTACGGAAGATGTTGGTAAAGCCCCGCTTGGGAAGACGGCGGTGCAGCGGCATCTGGCCGCCTTCGAAACCGCGCATCAGGCTGGAGCCGGAGCGCGAACCCTGGCCCTTGTGGCCGCGGGTTGAAGTCTTACCCATGCCCGAACCCATACCGCGGCCGACACGCTTCTTGTTGCTATTGGCCTTTGCAGGGGCCTTCAGATTGGAGAGATTGCGGATTGCCATTGTTTCCTCGCTATAACGCCGGGACACTCCCGACTCGCATTTGGACTGGCACGGCCAGTCAGATAAGGCTTGCGCCAGGATTACTCGACTACACGGACGAGATGCGGAATCTTCGCGACCATGCCGCGAATGGAGGGCGTGTCTTCGCGCTCGACGATCTGGTTCAGACGGGTAAAGCCAAGGCCCTTGACAACGAGCTTGTGCTTCTCCGGCGTGGCGATCTTGGAACGGAAGTACTGCAACTTGATTTTGGCTTTGGTTTCGGCCATGACTAGGAGCTCCTCTTACAGTTCTTCTTCAGCTTTACCGCGAAGTGCGGCGACGTCGGCCTTGCTGCGAAGCTGCGTGAGAGCATCGAAGGTAGCCTTGATCACGTTGTGCGGGTTCTTAGTTCCGATGGACTTGGTCAGGACGTTCTGTACGCCAGCCGAGGTCATCACGGCGCGAACAGTGCCGCCGGCGATCACGCCGGTACCCTCAGGAGCGGGCTTCAGCATGACCTGGCCTGCG
>JAFDVV010000041.1:0-1160 GCA_018268775.1 Acidobacteriota bacterium
GTATGCCTTTGGATACGTCGAGCTGGTGTTTGCAGCGCACAACAAGATGGCCTACGGTGCGGTAAAGAATCCCTCGGGCGTGTTTGTAACGGCGTCGATCGATAGTGTGACAGCTGCAGCGACTGCCGATGCGAAAACGTTGCCCACAGATTTCAGGGCTTCGATCACGAACGCGCCCGGAGCTGCTTCCTACCCCATATCGAGCTTTACCTGGCTGCTGCTTCCCACAGTCTCTCGCGACGCTGCGAAGGCGAAGGCGCTGACCGGCTTTCTCGCCTGGATGCTGGACCACGGAGAGGGTGAGGCGGCAGCGCAGTATTACGCCCCGCTTCCGAAGCAGGTGCAGGATGCTGTGCGAAAGGCCACGGCACAAATCAGATGAACGATGCGAAGGAGATTTGCCGGATACAATCACGATGACGGACCGATATGTCCATCACTCCTCTGGCCTGTGTCATGAGCATAGAACGAGAACACGACGCATCGCAGATCCTTTCTTCGCCACATGAATCGGTCGGTGAAAGAAGTGGAGCAGCGTCTCCCATACGCGCATTCTTGAGTGGGCGTGGCAGCGGGCGCTTCGCCGACTCCAGTTTTACAGCATTGATGTTGGCGTGCGCTTGCAGCATCTTTGTCATCGTTCTCTTCATCTTCGTCGTGCTGGTGCGCAATTCTCACCTGAGCCTTGCGGCATTTGGCTGGAAGTTCTTCTTTCGCGACGCGTGGGACCCCGTGGGCGGAGACTTCGGCGCATTGCCGTTTATCTACGGCACGTTGATGACCTCCTTGCTTGCGCTCGTCATGGCGGTCCCGCTGGCGCTTGGCGTGGCCATCTTCTTGACTGAACTGTGCCCGAGACCTCTACGTGCGCCGATCTCCTTTCTCTCCGAACTCCTGGCTGCCATTCCGAGCGTGGTCTACGGCTTGTGGGCCGTCTTTGTGCTCGTCCCTCTGATGCGGAGCACTATCGGTCCGTTTCTATTGAAGACCTTCGGTTGGACCGGTCTCTTCGAAGGGCCAAACTTCGGTGTGGGGATCCTTACCGCGGGGATGATCCTCTCGATCATGATTCTTCCAATCATCTCTTCGCTAACACGCGACATTATGACTGCCGTGCCAAACAGTCAACGCGAGGCGGTACTCGCGCTGGGCGCGACGAA
>JAFDVV010000041.1:1184-9891 GCA_018268775.1 Acidobacteriota bacterium
GCGGTGATGCTGGGCCTTGGTCGCGCACTTGGGGAGACGATGGCAGTCACGATGGTGATCGGCAACCATCCCGAGATTACAAAGAGCCTTTTCGCGCCGGGGTACACGTTGGCCAGTGTTATCGCCAACGAATTCTCCGAGGCAACCGGAGATCTCTATTACAGTGCGCTCATCGAGATTGGCCTGGCACTGTTTCTAGTGACGATCGTGGTGAATGCTATTGCGCGGCTCATGGTCTGGGCTGTGACACGTGGCGCTCCATCGAGGGCCTCGTAATGAGTACGACTGGCAATCCAAGCGCATTGGAAGCTCCGCGCAAACCCTCTCGCGGAAACGCTCTGCGCCGCTCTGCCGCAAACTATGTTGTGAGCGGACTCGCTGTTCTTGCAACGGTGTTGGTGCTGGCACCGCTAGCGGCGATCCTGTTCTATCTCATCTACAAGGGAGCTTCATCGCTCAACGTTTCGTTTTTCACTCGCGTCCCGGCGCCTGTCGGCGAAGAGGGCGGCGGCATGGCCAATGCCATCATCGGATCGGGGATCATACTCGCGATTGCAAGTTTGATCGGTATCCCGATAGGTATCGGCGCCGGGGTTTACCTTGCGGAGTTTGGCCAGGGAAAGCTTCTTGGAAACGCGGTACGTTTTACCGCTGATGTGCTCAACGGAGTTCCGTCGATCGTGATGGGCATCGCGGTTTATTCGCTGGTGGTCAAGCAGCAGATGCACTACTCGGCGCTCGCCGGAGGCGTTGCCCTCGCCATCATGATGGTTCCCACAGTTACGCGAACGACGGAGGAGATGCTGACCACCGTGCCACACGCCGTGCGCGAGGCGGCACTTGGTCTTGGAGTGCCTAAGTGGCGGACGGCTGTCTCCGTCAGCCTGCGAACGGCGTCTCCGGGCATCATTACTGGCTGCATGCTGGCCTTTGCCCGCGTGGCTGGAGAGACCGCGCCGCTACTGTTTACTGCGTTTGGCAACCAATTCTGGAGCTTCAAGCTGAACGAACCGATTGCCGCTCTTCCGTTGCAGATATTTGTCTACGCCATTTCGCCATATGATGAATGGCACCGGCTGGCATGGGCTGGCGCGCTTGTATTGATTGCGCTCATCATGATTTCAGTTACGCTCGTCCGCATCTTTGCCAACCGCGGTGTGCTCAAGGGAGGAAGTTAGTGGGAGTTGGCATCCAGGTCGAAGAGTTGAACGCGTGGTATGGAACCACGCACACTTTGCAGGACATCAACCTGCACATTCCCGCCAATCATGCGACGGCGCTGATTGGCCCCTCGGGTTGCGGCAAGTCAACTTTTGTCCGCTGCCTGAATCGCATGCACGAGACCAATCCGATCGCGCGCGCGACCGGAGTCGTCAAGATGGGCGATATCGATGTTTATCGCGACGCTTCGCCTGTAGAGATTCGTCGTCGTGTCGGCATGGTGTTTCAACGCCCCAATCCCTTTCCCACGATGTCGATCTACGACAACGTCATCAGCGGATTGAAGCTCAACGGTTTTCGCAATCGTCGCATTCTGGATGAAACCGTGGAGCGCTCTCTGAAGCAGGCAGCGCTTTGGGAGGAAGTCAAGGACGACCTGAAGAAAAAGTCCGGTGCATCGCTCTCCGGCGGTCAGCAGCAACGCATGTGCATTGCCCGCGCGCTGGCTGTCGACCCCGAGGTCCTTTTGATGGACGAGCCTGCATCCGCGCTGGACCCCGTATCTACGTCGAAGATCGAAGATCTGATCTTCCAGCTCAAGAGCCAATATACGATTGTGATCGTGACCCACAACATGCAACAGGCAGCGCGCGTGGCAGAAAATACGGGCTTTTTTTTGAACGGAAGACTGGTCGAGTTTGACTCGACACACAAGATTTTTACGAACCCTCACGACAAGCGCACAGAAGATTACATTACCGGGAGATTTGGTTGATGCGCGTGAAATTTCATCAGAGTCTCGACGAGCTGAAAGAGCGGCTTCTAGTCATGGCTGGAATGGCTGAGCAGGCGATTCAACGCTCCGTCGAAGCCTACCGCACACGCGACCTCAGCATCTGCGAGCTTGTTTTTCACTCCGAGCCGGCGATCAATCGTCTCGAACGCGAGATCGACCAGATGGCGCTTGATCTGCTCGCGATGGAGCAACCAATGGCCATCGATCTTCGCTTCATCCTTTCGGTAATTCGGATCAACGCCGACCTTGAACGCGTTGGCGACCAGGCGGTGAACATCGCCGTGCGTGTGCGCGAGATGGAGGCGTTTGGCAACACAGAGCTCCCTGTAGACATCCCTAAGCTCGCATCGCTTTCATTGGCGATGGTCCGTAAAGCGCTTCAGGCGTTTATTGAAGGTAATGCAGAGCTCGCCGATTCCGTCTTCATGATGGACGACCAGGTGGATGAGATGAACGACGCTGCATACAACGCACTGAGCGCTCTCATCAAGGAAAAGCCGGAGTTGACTCCGCAAGCGCTGAATGCGCTCATCATCGCCCGCAATCTCGAGCGCGTGGGAGACCACGCCACAAATGTGGCTGAAGATGTCATCTTCTGGGTGCGCGGAGCCGATGTACGCCATCACGCTCCAGCCGGCTAAAGCTCGTCAGGGCTGTTGCCATGTTCCCACCAAATGAGCTTGGAGATCAAAGGGTAGTAGAGACCTATCTTCAATTGACGCTCTTCACCACTTCCGAGGACGGTCTCTGCATACACCGACATTTGCGGAATGTATTTGTCACGTTCTTGCCGTAAGAAATCATCGAGGTCCTGTCCGCCGTATTGCGCTGTCTTGAAATCGACGATCCATAGATGTCCATCGCCGGGGGCCAGGGGGGCTTCACCAGCTTCAAAGATGCGATCAAGCCGAACGCTGCTACGCGTTTCATCCCATGAGGTTAGCGCCCGCTCGCTGGCTGCCTGCTTGTGAGGCGCAAGAACCCACAACCCGTAAGGATCGCTGAGTGTAGCGGTCAGCGCTTTCAGTGTCTGGACGACGATTCCTTGAACTTCTGAAGGCGACAGGCCAGAATTGCGTGCAAGAGATGCGATTCGCAGCCGCCACGACCCGAGCTCATCCCGTAGAGCGTCGACGGATTTGCCGGAGGAAAGCTCTCTGGCCAATACCTCTAGAAAAGCATGCACCGTATTGCCCAGCACACGCGACTCCAACGAGCCTTCAGGTCGCGCAAAACGCATGCCACCAAACGTCCCGTCACTGTGGGAGTTGCGGACAATGGCAGGAAGCGCTCGCAACCCTTGGAAGGTGATCGGTACGCGATAAAGTATCTGCGTTCGGGCAGAGGATATTTCAGCTTCCGCAGCAATTGACAGACCGATCGAGTGAGTGGAGGCCTGCTGCGGCATTGTGATGACTGGCGCAATTAACGGCTTCGAGGCTATATTGTTGTCCACAAAATGTCCCTCGGCTGCGGGCCAGGCCGCTTCGAGAAGGCTTCCACGCAAGGGGCGGATCGATTGATCGGATCTCCGGTCGACCGTGGCAAATAGGTGCAACTCTTCGCGCGCCCGCGTACACGCCACATAGAAGAGCCGCCTGCACTCCGCCTCATCCCGTCTACGGTGTATTTCCCTCAACCAGACGTTCAACGCCTCGGAGTCCTCACCTTTGCCTGCGATAGGTGCGAAGATGACTTGAGGCTGGTGTTCATTGTCTCCGGCAAGCTCTTCCCATGAGAGCAATCTCCCACCAGTGCTTCGGATTTTCTTCTCAAGCCCGGGCACGATAACTACATCCCACTCAAGTCCTTTGGCACCATGGATCGTCATGAGATCTACAGCCTCGTTCCTGGTAGTGGGTGCTGCATAGAGCTGCCCAAGGCGCTGCTTGAGCTGCGTCAGGTCGACGATGGCCGACTCGACCTCAGCTTCATCCAGCAACTGAAAGTATCGCTTCGCATTGGCCGCCTCTTCTTCAGTCAGGTACGCGCTTCCCCCCAGTGAATACCAGGTCCGCTCAACAAGCTCGGCGAGCCCCAGTCGCGTTTTCCGGTTGGCGGCCGCCGAAAAAACCGGCCAGAGCCTTTGCAGTCGCAAGATGCTGTCCTCGGAAAGTTCGTGGCCACGTTCCGCAATCAATTCAGGTACAGTGTGTTCCGCAAATGCCGGGTCATCCGCACCGCAGAGCTTGTGCAGTTCTGCCAATTCCAGGCCGCACCACGGCGCGCGAAGAACTGCCAGCCAGGCGACACGGTCGGCAGGATGCAATAAGGCCCGCGTGAGCGCGAAGAGGTCCAGCACCTCTGGGCGTTCCCCGAGTTGATCAATGTCAACTGCGCGAAAGGGAATGGATGCCCGCTTCAACTCCGCAACGACCTGCGTCAGATGGTTGCGGTTCCTCACCAGAACAGCAATCTTCCAGGGCTTGCCATGCCTCTCTGCAGGCAGTTCTTTGGCGCGCCAATGTTCGACAATGCCGCGAACGGACTGCGCTTCATCGTGAGAGACCTTATGCCGCGTCCGTCTGCGATCTTCTTTCAAATCTTCCCGCGAAACTACTTGCGTATGCCACACGATGCTGTTTTCCTGTGCAAATGGACGTACGGCATCGGCCCGTGTATACACAGCTTCGCCTAGGTCGGCTTTATCGCGCTTGCCCGGGAATATCCGGGAAAAATCATCATTGAACGACTTCACAAGACCGGCCTGTGAACGGAAATTTGATGTAAGCAGCAGCGAGCCTAGGTTCATCTCTCCGAGCCTCAACTCCTCCATCGTGCGGATAAAGCGCTCCACCCTGGCTTGCCGAAAGAGATAGATTGACTGCTTTGGATCTCCAACTAAAAAAAGCGTCTGGCTCCTGCCATCCCAATCCTGGGTCAGCAGTTCGATCAATTCATACTGACTGGTAGACGTGTCCTGCATCTCGTCGACTAGCATGTGTTGCAGCTTCAATCCGGGTATCGTGTCCAGCGCAGCGCCGCCGTGCCGCAACGCAGCCCGCGCCAGCAAACCCAACTCTGCGAAGTCGCACTCTCCGCGCTCGGCAAAGACGAGTTGTAGTTCTGCGAGCGCACGGTACAGTACGTGGAAGAGGGCCTTCGCTACTTCCCATTGTTCCTGCGGATAAATTGCCGGAGGCAAAGCGGCGGCGCGATTTACTGCGCTGAGCAGCACATCGTTTCCTTCCAGTGATTTGGAAACTTCGCGCAGTCTCTCTTTTTCCCTCTTGGTTGTCGTGAACCCTAAAACATTGCTGTTGAAGCCCGACCGCCATTTCCCGTCGGCTTTGATGAGCAGATGCGCCAGCGCGCGCCAACGATCGAGGTCGGCTACACTCGCCGCCGGCGGCCCACCCTTCCCGCGGCACACGGCGATAGGTGAGGGCTGACCGCCATAGCCTTCGTTGCCTCCCAGCTCAGCCGCCAAAGAGGAGAGGGCCACCAGTTCGCTTGCAGGAAATATTCTCAGTAGTTGCTCAAGCTCTCTGCAAATTGCTTCTGCAAGCGCGTCCTCCAACCGTCTGCGCACATCGTTGTCGAGAACATCCTCTTCGAGACTTTCCCTGTCGAGAGGCACCAACCTTCCCCATTGATCGCGCAGCGAGAGCAGGTCGGCGAGCAGGTCCCTGGTTTGCAGGAGATTTCCATCGCGATGAAGCAAGACAACGCTCAAAGCTTTGTTCAGGGCGACATCTTCCCCGCCAAGCTGTAGCAGCGTGCGCTCTGCCGCAAGGCGATAGAGCGGGGTGGAATCCTTGATCGGCGCAAGCCCGCTGCCCCCAGAAAGAAGGGGTAGACCCTGCGCAATTTCGGCACAAATGGAATCGATCGTCCTGATATTCAGCCGTTTGGGACGGTCAAGCAGCTTCCAGCCCAACATGCGGTCGCGCTCAAGAACTGACGCAGCAAGTCTCTGTGTCTCGTCACTCTCAGCCCCATGTTTAGTTTGCGCAGCGCTCTCAAGCTCTTTGAGAATTCGCTCTCGAATCTCTCCGGTGGCCTTGACGGTGAACGTGATCGCAAGGACCTGTTCAGGTTGTTCGATATCGGGTAGAGAAAGCAACTTCAGATAGCGCTTTATAAGGAGGCTCGTTTTACCTGAGCCTGCGGGCGCTTCCACAATCCAGGAGTTCGTAACATCGAGCGCCTTCGCGCGCTGCTCCCGATCATGCAGTTGGTACGAAGCCTGCGGTTCGACAAATGCTTCATTCGCCTCCTCACAGGCGAAGAGATTACCCGTTTCCTGCATCGAAGGCCGTTTCTTCATCGATATCCTCTTCAAAAGACGCCGGGTTTAGCCGGCACAGAGTCCGTTGCCCGCAGTACGTACAGGTCTGGGGATAGCTTTTTGGATCGACATTGGCATCTCCGCGAACGAAGGCCTCGGCCAACCCGGTTAAGACCGCGCGCCATTCCACGACCTGCTCGGCGATAGTCGCCGTTCGCCTGCTCGGCCGATTCTCAGTCGCAGTCACCTTGGATTCATAACCGTCCAGTGCCATGTCGTTGCCTGCACGAATGTGCGCGAACGCCACCTCCGCCAGCTTGGAATCCGGCTGAAAGACGTCGGACAAAACGGCGTACAGGGGCAGTTGCGGAGCGTCTGGACGTTCACTCTGCCAATCGGCAGGCTTCGCGCGGCCTGTCTTGTAATCGATCAGAATGTCGCCGGCCCCGGTGGTATCGACGCGATCTACGCGCACGCTCAGCCGAAGCGGTCCAACGGCAACATCTTCGAATTTTTTTTCACTCAGCTTCACGCTAAACGGATCGCGATTCAACTCAACATCGAGCCAGGACGTCAGCAGGTTCCACAGACGTCTGCGTTGTATTTCGATATATGCCGTGTCCCACACCGCTCGCGCCGAGTTCATCGCTTGCTGGAGACCATGCTCGATGGAACGATGGAGTACTCCACGCCGCTCAGGATCGCTCATCTGTTTGAGTGCTGCCTGCGTCTCGATCTCGTTCCACAGATATTCCAGCGCATGATGAACGATATTGCCTCGTTCTGCGGCATCCATGCCCAGTTCAAGGGTTTTAAGGTCGGAAGACCAAAGACGCCGTTCTGCAAATGCGCGGAAGGCGCACGCCGCCTGCAAGCGCAGAATCTCCGCTCCGCCCCGGTTCGTTCTATCGGGCAAGAGGGGAAGAGGAGCGGTATCCGTGAACTCCTCAAGCGCAAGTACCCCAGCCTTCGGATCGGAGGGGGCCATCTCTTCGATCGAGATTTGGTGGGGGCCAAGCAGGTCGATCACCGGCGTAGGCCGTTGTTTTCCTGCTTCGGTCTCGCCTGCGTAACTGAAGATTGCAGACACTGCGCTGCGGGCCAGCCTCTTTGCAATGCGCCCGGCATAGGCATCGTCGACGGCAGCGTCTGCTCCAGGCATTCCCAGTTGTAGCTGCAAGCTCCACGGAAGCAGCGGATTGGCCGAGGGCCGCGACGGCCATGTCAGGTCGCCCGCGCGCATAAACCAGAGAGCGTCGAAGTTGCTTCCCGCAGCCTCCAGCGGGCCTACGATCTGTACCGGAGTCTCTCGCGACTCCGGTGCGAAGACGGCAGATCTTGCGATACGTTCCAATGTTGCAAGCGCGCTGGAATAGTCGACTGGCACGCCTTCGAAGTCGAGCGTCGCCAACTCATCCAGAGAGGCCTCCCAGCGAGTCCGCGTCTGAAACTCGATGGTGTCCTCCGCGATGCTCCCCCACTGTGCAGAAGCCAGTATCTCTCGTATTCCATCTGCCCAATCGGCATACGGCTTTACACCGGCATCGATCGCTTGTTTGCGCGCCGCTCGTTCAATTGATTGCAGACAAGCGTGTAAACGTCTGAGATGCGGTCTGCGCGCCGATTTCTCGATCATCTCAATGACTGCGCGAAGCGTGAACTCCGGCCGCAGCCGCCTGCTCTTTCGCAGTTCGAAGGCGTCGAGACAGGCCATTGCATTTACCTCAGCTTCCACATGAGAGATAAGCGAAGACACAAGCAGGGCACTGACCCGTTCCAGCGGCAAAGGGGCCTGTACCCACCGAAGAAGATCGAGCGCAACCCTAACAAGCGGCGTCTCCGAAAGGCTGACACCTACCGAGAACTCGTACGGGGCACTACTGTGCGGTGCGTCGATGCCTTGTTGATCGGGTGCGAGTATCGCGCGAAAGGTTCTGTCGATTGCGGACCGAACCTTCTCCAGCCCAGGCACAACAATCGCGATCCGCTGCTCAGGCGATCTCTCTAGCTGTCCGCGCGCCCATCGAGCAGATGCCGCGATCTCCTCCGGTTCATTCTGCGCACAAGCGAGCATGGGGGCTTGATAAGAAATCGTCGCGTCGATCTCTTCCACCTCAACGCCTGTGCCTCGAATGCTATCGAGCAAAGCTCGCCGCGCAGGGGACAATTCATCGAAACCGACAAGTGCGATCGGCTCTGACAGGCGCAGGCTCCCGAATGAAACGGCGGCTTGCAGTCTGCTTTCAAGCCGGGCGGCTGAAAGCCAACGCTTGCCCCGGCAGCGCTTCTCAAAATCCGTGGACCATCGCTGAAAGGTGAGCGCCTCATGGCTGGTAGCTGTACTGCGTAGGCGGTTATGTCCGTCGTATTGGCACAGCAGACGCCAGGCATCGGCGGCGAGTTCAGCAAGTGAGTCGGCTGACCGAAGATGGTTCTGGCTCTCGGGGTCATTCGCAATGATGCTGCGCCAGATCGTGTGCTCTTGCGTCCGGCTTAGAAGCAGTTCGTCTGCGGCACCA
>JAFDVV010000041.1:9941-63486 GCA_018268775.1 Acidobacteriota bacterium
CGCCGACTGCCATAACTTCAATGAAGCCCGTTTGTTTCTCCGATCGAACGCAAGCCGCAAGGTGCGAGCGGCACGCTGGTTGCCGGTTACAACGACGGCTCCACGGTCGAGAGCGTCGCTCACGGCCCCCGGCAGTTCCACATCGAGCGGCTTCAAATCCATACTCTCCGGTTATACGCTCAACTGGACTGGAAAAGAGTTGCCACAACCGCTGAAGTGGAGAGCAACTCCTGAGCGCAAGTATGATCGATAGCAGGAGTCTTATCAGGTGCCTCGTCATTCGTTATTCGCACACTCGTTATTTGCAGCAACTTTGTTGCTCCTTCCCATTGCTGGCTGCCAGAAGCAGTCGCCCGCGACTAAAACCGCTTACCAGGAGAAGACCTTTCCGGTCAAAGGCCGGATCGTAGGCACCGACGCCACTCATGTGACCCTCGATCACGAAGCTGTTCCGGGCTTTATGGAGGCAATGACGATGCCCTATAAGCTGAAGGACCCATCGATCGTCAGCGAACTCCACCCTGGTGACCGCATCACTGCGCGCATCATCGTCCAGGAGGATGCGGCGGGCTTCCGGTCGCCAGAGTTGGACAACATCGTGGTAATCGCGCAGGCCCGCCCAGACTATAAGCCGGCGGTGCAGTATCACGTTCCGCAGGTGGGTGACTCCGTTCCGGACTTCCGTCTGCTCAATCAGAGCAACCGCACGATTCACCTCAGTCAGTTCAAGGGCAAAGTGCTCGTCGCCACCTTTATCTACACGCGCTGCCCACTCGCCGACTATTGCCCCAGGATGAGCCACAACTTCGCGGAGATCGACAAGAATCTCTTTACCGACCCTGCCCTGTATGCCGACACGCATCTCTTGAGCATCAGCTTCGACCCTGCCTACGACACGCCGTCCGTCCTGCGAAGCTACGGCGGCGCTTACACCGGTAACTACAACAAAGAGACCTTCTCACATTGGGATTTTTCCGTACCACCGGAGAAGGAATTGGCCGAGATGACGAAGTTCTTTGGCGTGGGAGTAACGCCGGGTGACGACAAGACGCTGAACCATTCGCTCTCGACCGTGGTCATCGGCAAGGATGGCAAGATCGCTGCATGGTATCCCACGAACGACTGGAGCACATCTGAGGTCGTAGCCGCCATCAAGAAGGCCGCTGCCGCATCCTGACGACTGCTTCTACTGGCTGCAGATATAGGCCTCAAGGTGCCGTATGGTCTCCTCCTGCTCGGAGATGATCCAGTTGACGAGATCGCCGATCGAGAGCACGCCGACGACCCTTTCGCCGTCGCGCACCGGCAGGTGGCGGATGCGGTTCTTCGTCATGATGTGCATGCAGTCGGCCACCGTATGCTCGCGCGAGACGCAGATTGCCGGGCTGCTCATAATCTCAGACACTGCCGTGTCGCGCGATGATCGGCCCTGAAGGATCACCTTGCGGGCGTAGTCGCGTTCGGAGATCATCCCGATCAACTCACTGCTTTGCATGACCAGAAGAGCGCCGACCTGCTTGTTGGCCATCATCTCCACGCATTCGAAGACCGAGGTCTCCGGCGAGATGGACCATATATCGCGCGGCTTCTTGCTCAGCACAGTGCCGACCGTCGTTGCGAGTTCGCTCATTGAGGGCTCCTTTTTCTACTTGCCGAATCTGTGTCGCTGTCTTGGCCGGGTAGCTTAGTCCTGTGGAGGGGTTTTTGGCAATTGAAACCGGCGATTGTGTCCGCCGGTCGTCTTTTCCCGGCCCGATCATTTATTCTGAGCCTTCGATACGTCCAACTCTATCTAAAGAAACGTCCAGGAGTTTTGTATGGCAAAACTGACCATCGTCTTCGGAATCCTCCTCATTCTGCTTGCCCTTATCGGCTTTGTCTCGACCGGGAGCACGCACCCAACGGCCCTGATTCCCGGTGGGCTTGGGCTGCTCTTTATCCTGTTTGGTGTGATGGCCAATACTCCGGACTCGAAGAAGCGCATGCTCTGGATGCACATCTCGGTCACTATCGCTCTGCTTGCTTTTCTGGGAACGATTGGGGCTGACATCGATAGTTTCCGTCTTTCGCGCGGCGTCGAGTTTCCGCATCCGGCGGCGGTTCTGGAGAAGGCGGCGATGTCGCTTCTGTGCCTGATCTATGTCCTGTTCTGTATTCGGTCGTTCATCAACGCCCGCGTGAAATCCGCCTGACGCTGTTCAGGAGAAAGAAATGGAGGAGCGCTGTCACCTCTGCGACGACACGCCGCCAGTACAAGGCGGCAAATCCGCTAAGGCATACACTGCTAACAAGATGCCCTCGATCGGTCCTTCGAGCTTCGGAACACACGGCATAAAAGCCGCCGATCGGCCCTCTCGCAACATAGGCCGGTCCACTTCGGCAGATCTCACGGCATCGCGCCCTAAACCCTCGCTCAAGAAGGTGCTTCCTGAGGTCTGGAAGCTGATCAAGCCCCGCAGATGGCTGCTGGGCGGCAGCTTCCTGCTGATGGTGCTCAATCGCGCCAGCGGCCTTATTCTGCCGGCTTCCACCCGGTACCTGATTGACAATGTCATGGGCAAGCACCTGATCCATCAACTGCCCATCATCGTTGGAGTCGTCGTTCTGGCCACGATCATTCAGGGCATTACGTCGTTTACACTCACGCAGTTGCTCTCGATGGAAGGCCAGCGCCTGATCGCGGAGCTGCGGATGAAGGTGCAGGAGCACATCGGCAGGTTGTCCGTCACTTTTTATGACGAGAACCGCACCGGGACCCTCGTCGCGCGCATCATGACCGACGTCGAAGGCGTGCGTAACCTGATCGGAACCGGCGTTATCGACTTCTGCGGCGGTGTGCTGACCGCCGTATTTGCCTTCGGCTACCTCGTTCATCTCAGCGTACAGATGACGCTGGTTACATTTGCGATTCTGGTCATCTTTGGCCTCATCCTTCAACGCGCCTTCAAGACGATCCGCCCAATCTTTCGCGAGCGGGCAAAGATCAACTCCGAGGTGACGGGCAGACTCACCGAGTCTCTCGGCGGGGTGCGCGTCGTAAAGGGCTACCACGCCGAGGCCAGCGAAGCATCGGTCTTTGCCAAAGGCGCGAACCGGCTGCTGCAGAACGTCATCTCGTCGCTCACGGCGCAGTCGTTGATGTCGCTGGCTTCGACGGCAGTATTGGGCATCGTGGGCGCTTTGATTATGTACCTTGGCGCGCACCAGGTCGTCGCCGGAAGGCTGACGACGGGCGGCTATGTCACGTATGTGATGTTTCTAGCGTTTATGATCGCCCCCATCGTTCAACTGGTCGCGATTGGGACGCAGTTGACGGAAGCACTGGCAGGCCTCGACCGCACAACGGAGATACTCTCCGAGCCTGCCGAGGACGCAGACCCATTGCGTACGCGCGAGTTGGGAGTTATCCGGGGAGATGTCGCCTTCCGTGACGTGACCTTCGCGTATGAAGAAGGGAAGCAGGTTCTGCACGGTATCAACTTCGAATCGCACCCAGGGACGGTAACTGCATTGGTCGGCTCCTCAGGCTCGGGCAAGTCCACCATCATCTCGTTGATCTGCGCCTTCCATAGTGCAACGGCCGGACAGGTGCTGATCGACGGTATCGACCTGGCTACGATCAACCTGGCAAGCTACCGTAGCCAGCTTGGGGTGGTGCTCCAGGAGACATTCCTCTTCGACGGAACGATTCGTGAAAACATCCTGTTTTCGCTTCCCAATGCAACGGAGGAGCAGTTCAACGACGCTTGCCGCATCGCCCGCGTCGATGAGTTTGCCCTGCGCTTTGCCGAGGGCTACGAGACGATCGTGGGCGAGCGTGGCGTGAAGCTCTCTGGAGGCCAGCGGCAGAGGCTTTCCATCGCGCGGGCAATTTTGGCCGACCCGCGCATTCTCATCCTCGACGAAGCCACTAGTTCTCTGGATTCTGAATCTGAAGCAATGATTCAACAAGGCCTCAACCACCTGATGCAGGGCCGCACGACCTTCGTCATCGCGCATAGGCTCTCGACCATTCGTCGTGCCGACCAGATTCTGGTTGTCGAGCAGGGAAACGTTGTGGAGCGTGGAACTCATGATTCGCTCTTCGCGGCAGGTGGCCGCTACTACGATCTCTACACGCGCCAGCATGGCCTTGAAACAAATCTCTTCCTCGCCCCGGGAGAAGGGGACAAGGTGGAAGAGACGGAGACCTCGAAGGTCTAAGCCTTGATCGACACGTGAGTTTTCAGGGGAGGGATGGGAAGGATGGTCCTGTTGCGGTGGTATTAGCGCTTTGGCGTAACCGTGACGCCCATGCCGCTCAGCTTGCTGCGGGCTTGCATGGCCTCAGGTGAGTTGGGAAAGCGCTGGATCAGCGCGCGCAGCTCGCGAATTCCGGCCTCGTTTTGCTTCAGTGCAATCAGGGCCTGGCCTTTGTGCAGGTGCGAGACGGGCACCTTGTTGTTGTCAGGATACTGCTCGATGACTCGGTCATAGTCTTTGATGGCATCCTGATAGCGCCCGGCCCGATAGGCAATCTCGCCCTGGTAGTACGAGGCGTTTCCGGCTAGCGAGTGCTCCGGATAGTACCTCACAACGTCGGAGAACTCCGAAGCGGCAAGCTGGTACTTTGCGCCCATGTAATCGCCAAGCGCCGTCTTGTAAAGATCGTCCACCGGAGGAGCAGCGGGGGCAGCCGGAACGGCAGGCATCGGAGCGGCGGACATCGGCGTACCGGCGGAAGGCTTGCCCTTCTTGCCCAGGGGTGCCGCAGATGCGGGTGGCAGAGTGTTCGCCGGGGGCGCTGTGTTGTCCGGTGTACCCGTGCCTGTCGGCATATTGGCGTTGATGGACTGCTGCTGGCTCTGCACATCCTGCATGATCTTTTCGAGACGCGAAAGTCTGGCCTTCACCTCGTCTAGTGAGTCATTCAGCGACTGAATCTGTCCCGACACTTGGTCTAGTTTGCCGTTCTGCGTCTCCTGCCTGGTTCCAAGCTGCTTCTGAAGCGCGTCGACGTTGGTCGACAGGCGATTGACCGAATCTGCGCTCTGCTGGATCAGGTCCTTCATAACTCCCATACGCTCATCGTTCGATTGCTGGAGTCGCGCCACCGCATCCTGCAATTGCTGCACCTGCGTCTGCAACTGCACCATCTCTTTGCTTACAGCGAATGCGGGCGTTGCCGGAAGCGCCAGAACCGCAGCACAGACCGCAGTCGCGGCAGCCAGATAGCGTTTGGTTGTAAATGCCTTGAACATGGCGGTCTTGCCTTCGCCTTTCTTGCGTTTGCCGCAAGCTCTCTCATGTAATAGTTGAACCCTCGCGTCATCCTGACAACAGACAACGCGAGGGCTGGGTGAGCGATCCGCTCAGTTTAGCGGTCCATCGAGAACTGCGCTCGCCGGTTCTGCTGCCAGCAGCTTTCGTTCTCTTCTGTGCAGAACTGCTTCTCCTTGCCGTAGCTGATCACGCGGATACGCGACGCGGCAACACCGGCATTCACGAGCGCGGTCTTCGCCGAGTTGGCGCGGTTCTCGCCGAGAGCAAGGTTGTACTCTGCCGACCCGCGATCGTCGCAGTAGCCGCCGATCACAAGCTTGATTGCCGAGTGCGCATTCAGGTAGGCGGCAGCAGTCTTCGCCGAGGACTGCGCGTCGGGCCGAAGATCGTAGCTGTCGTAGTCGAAGAAGATGTCCTGCACATTCTGGTGGAAAGCCGCCTCCGACCCCATGTCTCCCGAATCGGAAGGAGCGGTTGGAGCGGTCGGAACGCGAACGGTGACGCGAACATTGGCTTCTGTCGTTCCACCATCGCCCTTCGCCGTCAAATGAAAGTTCGTCGAGCTTGACGGCGAGACGGTCTGCGTACCGTTTGCCGGAACTTCGCCGATGCCGTCAATGGTCACGGTTGTTGCATTCTGCGTGCGCCAGTTGAGTACAACCGACTGACCCAGATCAACGGTAAGCGGATCGGCCGACAGAGTCGCAGTCGGCGCTGCGGCCGTTACAGGCGCAGGCCCGAGCGAAGCAGGATTCACTGCCTTCTCTTTCTTGTGGCAGCCGGTGACGGCGCTCAGAGCGGCTGCAACGGCAACCATTGCCAGGGCCCTGCGATAACGTGCGTGCGATACATTCATGGTTCTCTCCTACATGGCATTTCTAGGTCAGAAAATCGGACAGACAAAGTTAATCTGCGAGCAGTCCTTTTAGAACATTATCTCGCAGCGAGTGATGGGTCACTTCCAACTCCAATTCGGCATATCGGCACCCGCTTCGGTGAGCGTGCGTCTCCCCGTGCCATCGGAAAGCATTGAAACAATGCGCGTGCTCGACGCGCGTCCTCCTGGAGTGTTCGCAAAAACGATGTGGCGGCCATCCGGCGACCATGATGGAAAGTCGCAGCGGCCGATATCGTGCGTCACCTGGATCCAGCGCTTGGTCGCCACTTCCATCACGTAGATGTCCTGTCCGCCTGGCGCGCCGGGGCCATACTTACGGTTCCACGCAAAGGCGATAAACTGTCCATTTGGCGACCACGAAGGAGAGGTGGCATACCCACCATCCGTCATGCGCATGACTCCCGACCCATCGGCATCCATGATGTAAAGCTGCGGCAGATTGGTGCGCCCACTGATCCACGCAATCTGCGAACCCGTCTTCGGGTTGAAGACAGGCGAGACATCAGGGCCGCGAAAGCTGGTTACGCGATGACCTCCGCCTCCGTTTGAATCGGCGATCCATATCTCCGGGTCGCCGGTGCGCGAAGAAGAGTACGCGATATCGCGCCCGTTCGGTGACCACGCGGGAGAAAGGTTCGTTCCGCCTCCGGCCGAGGGGAAATTCACCATGCGATTGAGCAGAAGCGAGTACATCCGTATCTGGAACCCGTCGCGTCCAAGCGACGAGAAGGCGATTCTGCTATTGTCGGGCGAGACGCGTGGCGAAAGGGAGACCGTTCCCAGGTGTGTTATCTGGTGCTGATTGGCGCCGTCGTAGTCCATGGCCCAAATCTCTTTGTTTCCGCCGGACATCTTCACGTAATAGATCTTCGTTTCGGCTATACCGGGTACACCACCGCCTAACCTGAAGATGATCTCGTCGGCAAAGCGATGTGCAATCTGGCGCGCCATTCCTTCATTTGCATCTTCGCTGTACTGTTTTGCGAGCACCTGGGGGAACTGCGCATTCTTGGCGTCGAAGAGGAAGCCACTGACCGTAAGACGTCCTCCGGATGCGCCGAAGGCCCCGAAAGCAACCATAGCCGCATTGGCGGGCGCTACGCTCCACTGTGCGAGATTGATCTCGCCCGGGGCACCCGGCGTCGCCTGCGGCAACATGCTCTTCGAGACCACGTCGAAGATACCTGCGTTGGCCAGGTCATTGAAGAGGGTTGTGTCAAAGGTGCGCTTTAGAGGAATAGTCTGCGGATCGCCAACGGAGACTGCCTTGAAGTCGGCCACCGCAATGCGGATGTTCGAGACGCCGCTCGATGTCTCCGTCTTAAACCAGTCCTGTGCCCTCGCTCGCGTGCAGGAAACCGACGCGGCAAGGACGACTGCGAATGCAAGAGCGACGCGGATCAAATGTGCCAGAGGTCGAGCAGGACGAAAGTTCATCTCTTTTATCGTAGACGCAAAGAAGCCCCGAATGGGTGTCTCTCATTTGGGAATCAAAACAAATACGTGTAATTAACTCTTCAAAAGCGGCCAAATTGATGAGAAGTATCTCTGTTTTTCCGTTACTCATCAGTCAACGATCTTGTCATGTATCGTTTTAGCGTCTATCAAACAGTGAAAGAGGAGAGATGCCAATCCTACGCCGCCAATTGCTGAAACTTGCTACCACCGCCACGCTCAGCACTTTGACTCCCAGCCTCGCCCGGGCCGAGCAGCAGGCCTCCAGCGTCACTCGCGGAATGGCAACGCCAAAGATCAAAGACATCAGCGTGATCGAATGCGAACCGGCAGGCGTCCGCCTCACCGTCGTGAAGATAACCACCGACCAGGACGGACTCTACGGCTATGGTTGCGCAACCTTTACACAGCGCGCGGACCTCGTGAAGCCTGCTGTGGAAAAGTACCTGAACCCCTTTCTGCTTGGTAAGACGACGGACCGCATCGAAGACATCTGGCAGTCCTGTTACGACAGTTCCTACTGGAAGAATGGCCCGGTACTGAACAATGCGATCAGCGGCATCGACCAGGCGCTGTGGGACATCAAGGGGCGCCAGGCCGGGATGCCCGTCTATCAACTCTTAGGCGGCAAGTGCCGCGAGGCTGTGGATACCTATGCGCACGCCGACGGCCCGGAGTACGCCGACGTTGTGGCCGCAGCAAAGCGTTACATGGGCCAGGGATTCCGCAATGTCCGTGTACAGATCGGCGTTCCCGGCATGGCCGGATACGGTTCGGCCCGTTCCGCGAAGTCGGACTTCAAGCCATTGCACGATAAGCCATTCTTTGAGCCGCTAGCCTATATTCGCCGCGCTCTCAAACTATTTGAGGTCTGCCGCCAGGAGCTTGGGGAAGAAGTAAATCTTCTCCACGACGTGCATGAGCGCGTCTCTCCCAATCAGGCTGTGCAATTCTGCAAGGACGTGGAGAAGTTTAAACTTTTCTTCGTCGAAGATCCGCTCTCGCCTGAAGACATCGCCTATTTCAAGCAGATTCGAGAGAACTGCGCCACGCCCATTGCCATGGGCGAGCTCTTCAACAGCCCGCACGAGTGGCAGCCTCTGATCGAAGGCCGCCTGATCGACTACATCCGCTGCCATCTCTCACAGGTTGGAGGCCTCAGCCCCGGACGCAAGATCGCCATCCTCGCCGAGCAGTTCGGCGTAAAGACCGCGTGGCACGGCCCAGGCGACGTCTCACCGATCGGCCACATGGCGCAGATCACGCTCGACATCGTCAGCCCAAACTTCGGCATTCAGGAGTACAGTCCGTTTAATGAACGCAGTCAGGCAATCTTTCATGGCTGTCCGCAGATGAAGGACGGCTATCTCTGGGTCAACGAGGCTCCGGGGTGGGGGATCGAAGTCGACGAAAAAGAGGCTGCCAGGTCACCGTTCACTCAAAGCAAGAACGGCCTGAACGGAGGCTGGGGAGAGATCCGCCGGCTCGACGGCACCGTCATCAAGCAATAGCGATGGCAGGTGTTACTGCGTGTAGTGGAAGGTGTACTCCACCGTGATGTGATCGCCTGCCGGCAGGGGGCCGAAGCTATCGACCCGCTGAACGGCGCGCATCGCCGAGGTATCGAGCGATGGCGACCCGCTTCGCGTTCCAAACCTTGGATTTGAGGGTGCCCCGTCGCGACCGATATCGAATATCACGGTCACGCTCTTGCCCGCCGATGCGCGAGGGTCGGCCTCCTGCGTATACCAGTTCTGTGCGACCACCTTGTTCACGATGTTCACGTAGTAGGCGAAGCGCGCCCCGAAGGTGCGGTCCTGCACCATGGCAGACGCCGTGCCATTCTTCAGTTCAATCGTCGATTGCGGGATGCGTATTCCTGCCGTCTCGCCAGTCGCGGCTTTGGTGGGTTGCGGAGGCGCAGGCTGAGGATGCTTCGGTGGAGCAGGCGTCGGTTGCGGTGCCTGCTTGACGGGTTTCGTCTTCTCCGGGACTGCCACCTCATCGGGCTTCGGCGGCGGTTCGGTCTTTTCCTTTGCTACAACCGGCGCGGGGCTCGGCGACTCCGACGTCAGCACGCCCGTATCCAGCTCGCGCTGCTTTGGCGGCAGAGGCAACGACGCGACCATCGTCGCCTGAATCGCGCCGGCGGTGGCCGCATCTTCGCCCCAGCTATGGCCGCGATTGTTGAAGTAGGCAAGGCCAATCACCAGTCCAGCAACTACGCCGTGCAGCACGAGCGAGCCGAAGAAGTTCCCACGAAGGTTGTCGCCCTCGGGGTGCTCGTCGTGTATCCAGCGGAGATCGGTTCCCATACTTGCGTTATTTCTCGATCGGGCGGGTGACAATGCTGATATTGGTGATGCCTGCCTGCTTCACCGCATCCATCACCGAAGCGAATGCCCCAAACGGGACGCGCTCATCGGCGCGAAGGTAGATCACACGCTTGGCCGGATCGCCCTTGCCCACGCTGCGCAGCCGAGCGGGAAGCTCGTTCACGTTGACGGGCTTGTCCTGCAGGAAAACATTTTGCTCGCGGTCGATCGTGACTACCATGCGCTCGTCTGTCACCTGGGCGACGGTGCGGGTCTTCGGGATGGCGACATCGATGCCCGATTGCAACACCGGTGCCGTGAGCATGAAGATCAGCAGCAGCACCAGCACCACGTCCACCAGCGGCGTAATGTTGATCTCTGCAAGCGCAGTCTGTGTGCGTCCCTTGGCCGAGAATGCCATGGCTAAAATGCCCTCCGGCGCGGCGGCTCCTCAACCGGCGTATAGGTTGGCACGGGAGGCTGCGGCTGTGTGGGAGTCAGCATCGCTGCATTTTCAATGGCGTTCAAAAGCTCGCGGCCAAAGTCGTCCATGCGCGAGCCGAACTCGCGCAACCTCGCCGTAAGCTGGTTGTACCCGATTACAGCCGGAATCGCGACCACAAGGCCCGCGGCAGTGGTAATCAGCGCCTCAGAAATACCCGGTGCAACGGCCCGCAGCGTGGCAGCACCTGCTGTGCCAAGACCATGAAAGGCGTCGATGATGCCCCAAACCGTTCCAAAGAGGCCGATGAATGGCGCAATGGCGGCGATGGTGGCCAGCCACGTCATCCTGCTCTCCATCGCGGTCAAGGCTTCCGAGGAGGCCGTCTGCGCAGCCCTCTCCAACGCGACGGGATTTCGCGGTAGTCCACGTCCGCCGTTCTGCCGCTGATACTCGTCATGTATCTCGTTGAATACTGCAACCAGCGGACTAGGCCTGAACTGGTCGGCAATTGCGGCAACCTCGCTCAGGCGGCTCGATTTGCGGAAGGCCCGCACAAATCTCTGCCCCTGCATCTGGGCGCGGCGGAAGCCAGACCACTTCGACAGCATGATCGTCCACGAGAAGATGCTCGCCAGCAGCAGCAGCAGCAGCACCGTAAAGGCGACCGGCCCGCTGTTATGAATCATCTCTCCAATTGCGCTGGTGCTTCCGGCTGCGGCAGGTGCTGAGGCGGCTTCTTCCTGAAAGAAGTGAAGGGCTAAGGCAAGGGTCCAGACCATAGTTATTTTGTCCACCAATAGTAAGTGTAAATCGTTAGACGCCCGGAGGCCCGCGCGTGGGAGCATCCGGTTTGGTGCGTCGTACCCATCTGCTAAATCCACATCGCGCGGTTTGCTATCCTCGCGGTGTAAAGATTCATCCCGAGGCCACACGATGCTGCTGGAGCTGCGCGCGGAAAACTATGCTGTGATCGACCGTTCGGCCGCGTCCTTCGGGCCTGGCCTCAATCTGATGACTGGCGAGACGGGCGCCGGCAAGTCCATCCTCATCGATGCGCTGCAGATGCTCCTTGGCGGCAAGGCCTCCTCCGACATCGTTCGCCACGGCGAAGAGCGGGCCGTCCTCTCCTGCGTCTTTGAACTCACCCCCTCCGCCGAAACAGTGCTCGAAGCCAACGGCATCGACTCCGAGGACGAGCACATTCTGCTGCGTCGTGAGATCTCCGCAAACGGCAAGGGCCGCGTCTTCATCAACAATCAGCAGGCCACTGTAGGCGTCCTGCGGCAATTGGCCCCCGAACTGGCGCTGGTTCACTCGCAGGGGGAGACCCTCGGGGCCTTCGACCAGGCGCAGCAGCGTACACTCCTCGACCGCTTCGGCGAGATTGCCACTGACTCCGTCGCTGCGGCCTATGAGGCATGGCACACAACGACTGCAAAGCTGGCCGAGCTTGAGGCAGATGAGCAGGACCGGCTGCGTATGGCCGACCTGTGGCGCTTTCAGGCGCAGGAGATCGAGCAAGCCGCCCTGACCGCCGAAGATGAAGACGCCCGGCTGGAGGCGGAGAAGCGCGTTCTCTCCAACTCCGAGCGCCTTTACACCGCTGCGATGAGCGCCAATGATCTGCTGTACGAGAGCGAGGGCGCGGCCGAAACCACGCTCGGCGCTGCTCTCAAGCACGTCGAAGACCTGGCCCGCTTCGATGACCGTTTCACCGGCCCGGCACAGCAACTGGCGGCGGCAAAGGCAACCGTCGAGGACGTGGCCGCCGAGGTGCGCGAGTTTGCCGAAAACATCAACGCTGCCCCTGGCCGTATCGAGGAGATCGAGGACAGGCTCGCCACCCTGGACCGTCTGAAGCGGAAATACGGACAGACTCTCGCAGAGGTCATGGCCTTTGGCGCCGAGTCGTCGCGACGCCTTGCCGAGGTCGAAAACCGCGACACGCTACTGGTCGAGCTCAAGGCAAAACAGGAGAAGGATGCCGGTGCCTATCGCGCGGCCGCTCTCAAACTCACGGCATCTCGCCGCGATGCGGCCAAACGACTGGAAAAACTCGCAGTCGCCCAGATTAACGACCTTGCGATGAACGCGCGGTTCGAGGTCCGTATTGTTGCGGAAGAATCGGATTCATCCCGGACGGCCCACGGATGGGACCGCATCGAGTACCGCATCGCAACCAACCCCGGAGAGCCGCTTAAGCCGCTCGACGAGATCGCCTCCGGCGGCGAAATGTCTCGCGTGATGCTCGCCCTCAAGGTAACGGTGGAGGAAGGCACCCACTCCAGCAAAAAGAAGAAAGCCCCTCTTCCGAGAACGCTGGTCTTCGACGAGATCGACATTGGTATCGGAGGCCGGGCGGCCGAAGCGGTGGGGAAGAAGCTAAAGACGCTCTCTCGCGGCCAGCAGGTTCTCTGCATCACCCATCTGCCCCAGATCGCGGCCTTCGCCGACCACCATTTCCTGATCGAAAAGACCGAAAAGCGTGGCCGCACCCAGACGGAGATTCGCCGGATGGATGTGGATGAGCGCATCCGGGAGGTCGCCCGCATGCTGAGCGGCGAAAGGCTTACCGAGACCAGCCTCAAGCACGCCGAACACCTGCTGGAGATGAGCCGTTAGCGGCGGAAGCCAGCACATCTCCCCGGCAGTCTCCTGCATCTGAGCTAAGCGAACCGGTTTATGGAGGAACTACTCATGGCCGCAAATCCTCAGAAATGCGCTACTCCCGGTTGCAATTGCATGGCCCAGGCAGGGTCAAAGTACTGCTCAACGCAATGCGAAGACGCCAAAAAATTCATGACATTGCGGTGTCAGTGTGGGCACCCGGAGTGTACACACTGAAGCGCAGTTCCTGAAAAATGTCGTTGCGACGCGCTGTCTTCGGCTAAAGCATTGCAGAAGTATAGTTTGACGGGAGATGTCAATTCCGTTTCTGCACCAGGAATGGTTCAACCTGAGAGGCGTTTGCAGGGCCAAACGCGGTATACTTGACCTGTGACCACTACGACCCTCGATTACGCTGCTGTAACAGACGGCGGCCCCTCCACGACAACCAAGCGCGTTCTCCTTCTCAAACCCCGAGGCTTCTGCGCAGGAGTCGTTCGTGCCATCGACATCGTTCAAATCGCCCTCGACACCTTTGGCGCTCCGATCTACGTCCGCAAGGAGATCGTTCACAACAGCTATGTCGTCAACGATCTGGCGAAAAAAGGTGCCATCTTCGTCAACGAGCTTGACGAAGTTCCCGAGGGAGCGCGTGTGATCTACTCCGCCCACGGCGTGTCCCCGGCTGTGCGGGAGCGCGCGAAAGAACGTGGCCTGAAGGTGGTCGACGCTACATGCCCGCTCGTGACTAAAGTTCATGTGGAAGCCATCAAATTTGCCAAGCAGGGATACTCGCTTGTGCTCGTCGGTCACCGCGACCACGAAGAGGTCGAGGGAACCCAGGGCGAGGCCCCGGATGTCACCCAGGTCGTCTCAAGCGTTCAGGAAGTAGAAGCTCTGGTAGTCCCCGATCCGGACAAGGTGGCTTACCTGACTCAGACAACGCTCTCGCTCGACGAAGCGAAGTACATGATCGACGCTCTGAAGAAGAAGTTCCCGAACATCGTCGGCCCTCACGCGCAAGACATCTGCTATGCGACGGAGAATCGCCAGACGGCTGTAAAGAATGTCGCGCACGGCGCAGACGTTGTTCTGGTCGTGGGTTCGCGCAACAGTTCGAACTCGAACCGCCTGGTTGAGGTCTCAAAGAATCTCGGCACAAACTCCTACTTGATCGACAAGGCAGAGGACATCCAGCCTGAATGGCTCAATGGAGTCGGCACGGTAGCTGTCACCGCCGGCGCGTCCGCCCCCGAGGTCCTCGTGCGAGAGGTCGTCGATTATCTGCAAACGAAGGGATACGGCTCGGTCGACGAGGTCGAGGTCATGCCGGAGAACGTCCGCTTCGGTCTGCCTCCCGGACTGGTTCAATCCATCAACCCAGCCCCTGCGGCTGCACAGTGACGGTACGTAAGGGTCTTTTGTAGATGAATAGTTCTTCAGGTAATCCGCAGGCGTCCGGCCAGTCCGCTCAACCCCGCTTCGGCAGGATTGACCTTGGACTCGATCAGGTCGTCGACGGAATCCAGCGCGCAAAGGACTGGCTGTTCGGCCAGCAGCATTCGGAAGGGTACTGGTGCGGCGAACTCGAAGCGGACGTCATGCTCGAGGCCGATTACATCTTTATGCACACCCTTCTGGGCACCGGCGATCCCGGCAAGATGCAGCGTGCCCTGAACGAGATCCTTCGCCATCAAAATGCGGACGGCGGTTGGAGTCTTTACCCGGGAGGCCCATCCAACATCAACTACGGTGTAAAGTCCTATCTCGCGCTGAAGCTGATGGGATGGACGGCTGACCACCCCGTCATGGTGAAGGCACGGGAGTGGGTGCTGGCCAACGGCGGCGTCACGGAGTGCAACACCTTCACGAAGATATATCTCTGCGCACTGGGCCAGTACGACTACGATGCTGTCCCTGCCGTTCCGCCTGAGATCGTTCTCTTTCCCAACTGGTTCTACTTCAATATCTACGAGATTTCGTCGTGGTCCCGCGGCATTCTGGTGCCGCTGTCGATCATCTACGCGAAGAAGCCGTTCAAAAAGCTCTCTCCCGAGCAGGGAATCGACGAACTGTTCGTCGGCGGGAGGCAGAATGCAAACCTCCACCTGAAGTGGGACAAGAAGAACCCCATTAGCTGGCGGAACTTCTTTCTCTTTACCGACCGCATGGTTCACTGGTTCGAGCGTGTTCACATTCGTCCTCTGCGCACGATGGCAATCCGCAAAGCAGAGAAGTGGATGCTTGAGCGCTTCGAGAAGTCTGACGGCCTGGGTGCTATCTATCCGGCCATGCTCAACTCCATCGTGGCTCTTCGTTGCCTCGACTACTCGCTCGACGACCCGCAGATGATCCGGGCCATGGACGAGTTCGAGAACCTGGGCATCGACTGCCCCAACGGCACGCCGGACTACCCGACACCCACCTTCCGCATGCAGCCCTGTTTCCCGCCCGTATGGGATACGGCCCAGGCGATGTATGCCCTGGGCGAAGCCGGGGTACCACGCGACGATGCGCGTATGCTCAAGGCCGCCGACTGGATTCTCTCAAAAGAGGTTCGCACGAAGGGCGATTGGGCAGAAAAAGTCAAGAATGTAGAACCTGGCGGATGGTACTTCGAGTTCGACAATGAGTTTTATCCGGATATCGATGATACAGGGCAGGTTCTAATGGCCATCAACTGTGTCGACAATCCGCGCGAACGCTATCAGTACGAGGTCTGCCAGCGGGCCATCAACTGGATATGGGCGATGCAGTGCAGGAACGGCGGATGGGCCAGCTTCGATAAAGACAACACGAAGATGATCTTTCAGTACATCCCCTTCGCCGACCACAACGCGATGCTCGACCCGCCGACGGTCGACATCACCGGGCGCATGCTGGAGATGTTGGCGCAGTACGGCTACACCCGCAAAGATCCGCGAGTCGAAAAGGCCGTCCAGTTCATCCTTAAGGAGCAGGAGCCTGACGGAAGCTGGTTTGGGCGCTGGGGTGTGAACTATCTTTACGGCACCTTCCTCGTCCTGCGTGGACTTGAAGCCATGGGAATGTGGAACCACGAGCCTGCGATTCAGCAGGCCGCGGAGTGGATTCGTATGGTGCAGAACACCGATGGCGGCTGGGGAGAGACGTGCGGCACTTACGACGATCCCAACCAGCGCGGCATCGGGCCAAGCACGCCTTCGCAGACCGCTTGGGCGGTCCTTGGACTGCTTGCCGCGGGTGACACGCGCTCCGATTCCGTTGCAAAGGGAGTCCGTTGGTTGATTGAGCGCCAGCACGACGATGGAAGCTGGGACGAACTCGTTCCCGGACGGAACGGCGAGAGCTATTACACCGGAACGGGTTTCCCTCGGGTCTTCTACCTGGGCTACCACCTTTACAAGCAGTATTTTCCACTGCTGGCATTGACGACGTATGACCGCGCGATGAAGCGCGAAGCCGAGCAGACTGCGGCATAAAAAGTTTTCTGGGAGGAACACCCGAATGGCGGTACCGGTCTCACAGGCCTGGACGGTCGCAACCTACGTATTGAAGCAGAAGCTCAAAGGGCGCAAGCGCTATCCGCTCGTGCTGATGCTGGAGCCGCTCTTTCGCTGCAACCTCGCCTGCGCGGGCTGCGGAAAGATCCAGTACCCGGCACACATCCTGAAGACAGATCTCTCACCCGAGGAGTGCTTCAAAGCCGCCGAAGAGTGCGGCACGCCGATGGTCTCCATCCCCGGTGGTGAGCCGCTGCTGCATCCGCAGATGCCGGAGATCGTCGCCGGCCTGGTCGCGCGCAAGAAGTACGTCTACATGTGCACCAACGCTCTCCTCCTTAAAGAGAAGCTGCATCTCTTCAAGCCGTCGAAGTATCTCTCCTTCTCCGTTCATCTCGATGGCGAAAAAGAGCACCACGACTTCTCCGTCTGCCGCGAGGGCGGACATGAGATCGCGATGGAAGGTATTCGCGCCGCAGTTGCCGCAGGCTTCCGCGTCACCACGAACACGACCCTGTTCGATGGGGCCGATCCCAACAGCGTTCGCCGCCACTTCGATCAGTTGATGGCCGCAGGGGTCGAAAGCATGATGGTCTCGCCCGGCTACACCTACGACAAGGCCCCCGACCAGAACCACTTTCTGGGCAAGGCAAAGTCGCGCAGGCTCTTCCGCGCCATCCTCTCGAACCGCAAGAAGTCATGGGAGTTTAACACCCACCCTCTCTTCGCCGAGTTCCTTATGGGCAAGCGGAACTTCGAGTGCACCCCCTGGGGCATGCCGACCTTCTCGATCTTCGGCTGGCAGAAGCCCTGCTACCTGCTTCAGGACGGCTATGCCGACTCCTTCCAGGAGCTGATGGAGACCACCGAGTGGTCCAACTACGGCGCCAAGAGTGGAAATCCACAATGCGCCAACTGCATGGTTCACTCCGGCCACGAGGCCTCGGCGGTCGATTACAACTTCGGCACGCTGAAGGGCTTCATCGAAACCGCGAAGGCGTACATGTTCCCATCGCTCTACCGCGACGCAGAGGCTGAGAAGCTGCTCAACGAATGGAAGCCTGCCCATGCCATGCCGCTGGTGCAGATACAGGGCGCGGCAAAAGACCAACTGGAAACGGTCTCAGGAGACTAGTCGACATGGCGACAGAGCAGCAGGAGCACCTCAAGATCGAGCAGTTGCGTCAGCACAACGCCGACGAGATTGAAACCATCGCAGGCCGCGAGAAGGAGAACCTCGAAGGTTGGATTCCCCCTCTCGCCTCCGATGGCGAGATTCGCGAAGCGCTCGAAAAGGCATTCGATTATCGCGGCGATGTCACCATCACGCGCAAGGACGGATCGAAGGTCGAAGGCTATCTCTTCGATCGACGCTCTGGCTCCTCACTGGCCGACTCGTTCGTTCGCGTCATCCCCACCAACGAGAGGGCCAAGGTCAACGTCGGCTACTCCGACATTGCGGCGCTGGCCTTTTCCGGACGTGACACGGCAGCGGGCAAGACCTTTGAGGCCTGGGTCAAGAAGTACTGGGAGAAGAAGGCCGCCGGCGAAAAGAACATTCAGATCGAACCCGAAAAGCTGGACTAACAGGCCCTGAAGACATAAACTTTCCACCGGTCAGCCACCGATCAGTCAGGGACAACCGCACGTGCGCGTTTTTATTACTGGGGCGACAGGCTTTGTCGGATCTCATGTAGCTCGCAGGTATGCCGCCGAGGGGGCCCATCTGCGCCTTCTCACTCGTTCCACCAGTCGCACCGATGCACTCGCCGGACTCGGCGCCGAGATCGTTACTGGCGATCTCCGGCAGCCAGAGGGTCTGCACTCCGCCCTCAGAGACTGTGACGCACTCATCCACGTGGCAGCAGATTACAGGCTCTGGGTCCGCGATCCGCGGGAGATGTACGCAGCAAACGTCGACGGCACCCGCGAGTTGCTCCGGCTCGCACGCGAGACCGGCGTTCAGCGCGTCGTCTATACATCGAGCGTAGCAACGATGGGGTTCAAGTCGGATGGCTCTATCGTCAACGAAGACACCCCCGTCTCGCTCGCCAACATGATCGGCCATTACAAGCGCTCGAAGTTTCTCGGCGAACAGGAGGCCATCAAGGCCGCGCGCTCCGGTCAACATGTCATGATTCTGAACCCGACAACCCCCATAGGCCCAGGGGACATCAAACCTACACCGACCGGGAGAATCGTCGTCGATTTTCTCAATAGGAGATTTCCTGCCTACGTCGATACAGGGTTGAACCTGGTCGATGTGGACGAGGTTGCACGTATGCACGTCTCAGCATTGGATCGTGGAACTCCCGGAGAGCGCTATATTCTTGGCGGGGAGAACCTGACGCTCAAACAGATTCTCGACCGCATGTCTGCCATTACAGGTCTGCCTTCACCCACTATCAAGGTGCCCCACGCCGTTGCGATGGCCTTCGCTTTTTTCGATGAAACCGTCAGCGGCAGAATCCGCGGCAGGGAACCGCGCGCCACGGTTGAGGCCGTTCGTATGGGGAAGAAGGTGATGTTCGCCTCTTCCGCAAAGGCTGAACGCGACCTTGGGTTCAAGGTTCTGCCCATCTACAACCCATTGCGGTCGGCCATCGACTGGTTTGTCGAGCATGGCTACGCCCCTGCGTATGGCGGCTCAGAGCAATGAGGATTGTGATCGTCGCGGCGCTCCCGGGAGAGTTGAAGCCGCTCGTGCGCGGATGGGAGAAGCATCGCTCCGGCACAAGAGGGGTCGCGCTCTGGAGGTCCTTACAGAACGGCGACGAGGTCGTGGCTGTCTGCGGGGGCATGGGAGCATTCGCCGCCACACGCAGCTTTGCTGCAGCCGAGGCGCTTGGACGCCCCGATGTCGTTTTGTCCGTGGGGTGGGCCGGAGCACTCGATTCGGGAATGAGAACGGGACAATGTTACGTTCCATCCGGTGTCGTCGATGTCCAGACCGGCGAGCGCTTCCAGCTTGCCGAAGGCAGCCGTCAGTTGCTTCTAGCGACGACACCGCAGGTTGCGGACAGAAACGAAAAGCGGCGTCTCTGGCGAAGCTACGGTGCCAAGTTGGTGGACATGGAGTCCGCAACGGTCGCTCGCCTGGCGCATATCCACCAGATTCCGTTCTGCTGCTTCAAGGCGGTCTCGGACGGGCCAGACGCAAACCTGCCCGACCTCAATCGCTTCATCAGCGCAGAGGGGCAGATGCGAATGCCTGCGTTTCTGACGCATGTCGCTTTGCGGCCCAGGTTCTGGAAGCCTTTGGCGAAGCTGGGACGGAGCAGCAGCGTTGCCTCAGAGGCGCTGGCGGAAAAAATAACCAGGTTTCTTCAGGAAAAAGACGTGCAGCGAACAAATAGAACGGGAGCAGTCTAGAACCTTGAGCAGCGAAAACATTGTGCCTTCCACCATGCGCGCCGCGGTGTATCGCGGCCTCAACGATGTCCGAATCGAAACGATCCCCGTGCCACGGATCGGTAGTGGGGAAGTGCTGGTAAAGATTCATACCTGCGGAATCTGCGGGACCGATCTCAAGAAGATTCATACGGGGTCTCACTCCGCTCCACGTGTCTTTGGGCACGAGATGGCGGGTACTGTCGCAGCCGTCGGAGAAGGTGTTGTTGAATTCAAGGTCGGCGATCGCGTCATGGCGTACCACCACATCCCTTGCGGCGAATGCTTTTACTGCCGCAAGCACACCTTCGCCCAGTGCGAGACCTACAAGAAGGTCGGCTGCACCGCGGGCTTCGAGCCTTCGGGCGGCGGCTTCGCCGAATACATCCGCGTCATGGACTGGATCGTCCAGCGCGGCCTTGTGAAGATTCCCGACGGTGTCTCCTTTGAACAGGCGGCCTTTATCGAGCCCGTGAACACCTGCTACAAAGCCGTCAACCTGCTCAATCTGCAACTGGACGAGACCGTGCTGGTCATTGGTCAGGGGCCTATCGGCATCCTGCTCGCGGCACTCGCAAAGCGTACTGGAGCGACGGTGCTGACGAGCGATCTTTACCCCGAACGCCACGCGGTTGCGGCAAAGTTCGGTCTCGACCATCCTCTCGACGCTCGCGGAGATGTCGTAGCAGCGGCAAAGACCGCAACCGAGGGTCGTGGCGCCGATGTTGCGCTGGTTGCAGTCGGCGCAAACGCGCTCATCAAAGTCGCGATGGATGCGATCCGCCCCGGCGGACGCGTCGTCCTGTTTGCCGCCACGCAACATGGCGAAGCTCCCTTTGACCCCGCCGCGGTCTGCATGGACGAGAAGACCCTCATGGGTTCCTACAGTGCATCGGTTGCGATACAGGATGAAGTCACACGGCTTGTGCTCGACGGTCAGAGAAACGGCTTCGACCTGACGCAGCTAATCTCGCACCGTTTTTCGATTGAGGAGGCAGTCGCCGCGATCGACCTTGCTTCGAATCCGCAGCCAGACTCCATGAAGATCGTTATTCAACCGGGAAGCTAGTGTCCTGAGTCTGAAGTTCGCAACATAAACAACATTGTCGTCCTGAGCGGAGTTTGACGCGCTTCTGCGGCAAGCGGAGTCAAAGGATTCTGCATTAGAATTTTCGACGCTGCATTCAGTCTCGATTGCGCTTCTTGATCTCGACATTGAGCCGCTTGATCTTCTGGTTGAGCGTCGAGAGTGGGATACGGAAGTATTCTGCTGCCTCTGTCTGGTTCCAGTGGCAGCGTTCCAATCTGTCCGTAATAATGCGCCGCTCGATCTCCTCCATCAGGTCGAACAATGAGGCATCCGGCTGGTGCTCCAGCATCGTCGCAGAGTAGGTGTTTCCCGTAAGCTGCGCAGGCAGGAGCTCAGGAGGAATCACCTTACTTGTCGAGAGGACCACGCCGCGCTCTATTGCATTCTCCAGCTCGCGAACGTTTCCCGGCCACTCATAGTCCATCAGAATGCGCATCGCATCGGGAGACAGCGTGCGCTCTTCCATGCCGTTTTCATTGCAGTAGAACTTTAGAAAATGTGCCGCAAGGATTGGAACGTCTTCGCGGCGCGACCGCAGCGGCGGCAGCTCAAGCGTAATGACGTTCAAGCGATAGAAAAGGTCCTCGCGGAACCGTCCGGCCTTCACGGCTTCCTGCAGGTCGACGTTCGTTGCGGCAATAATGCGCACATCCACCTGAATCTCCTGCGTTCCGCCCAGGTGCATGAACCGGCGGTCTTGCAGCACGCGGAGAATCTTCGCCTGCATGTCCAGCGACATCGTACCAATCTCATCGAGGAAGAGCGTGCCCCCATTGGCGACCTCGAACAGGCCCTTCTTTGCCGACACGGCCGAGGTAAACGCCCCCTTGACGTGTCCGAAGAGCGTGGACTCGAGCAATTCTGAAGGAACCGCACCCGTGTTTACCGGCACAAACGGTCGATCGCGGCGCGGTGAATTTCCGTGTATCGCCTTTGCGACCAACTCCTTGCCCGTGCCGCTCTCGCCCTGTATCAAGACGGTGGAGCGGCTGGGCGCGACCTGTGCCACCAGGTCGAAAAGTTTCAGCATCGGTTCGCTTTTGCCGACGATGTTCTCAAAGTTATAGCGTTGTTTCAGAGTTCGCTTAAGCTGAACGACCTCTTCTTCCGCGCGGTGGCGCGCAATTGCCGTTCGAATGTCGGCGAGCAGCTTCTCGTTGTCCCACGGCTTCTGGACAAAGTTCTCGGCCCCTGCGCGGATGGCGTCAACGACATTGCCCATCGTGCCGAAGGCCGTAATCATAATCACAGGCAGCTTCGGATACATCTCCACGATTCGCGGCAGAAGATCCATGCCGCTTTCACCCGGCAGGGCAAGATCCAGCAGCAGCAGATCGAACTCGCTACGCGCAAGCTGGTCCATTCCGCTTGCGCCATCCTGTGCCAGCGTCACGGAGAAGCCCTCAAGCGTAAGCATTGTGTCCAACGAGTCGCGAATTCCTGCCTCGTCGTCGATGATGAGGATTCGCATACTGCCAGCGATGCGGCCCGCAGGCTTATTCGAGACGGCCTCCTGGGCAGTCTCTGTCGTTGTGTCAGGCATGAATCGTCTTCCTGTCGGCCTCTGTTGTCGGCAGAGGCATCGTTAGCGGGCGGCCGCCGGAGGCAGGGAACTCCAGTTGGAACGCCGTTCCTACACCGACCTCGCTCTCGACGTGGATCTTTCCTGCGTGCTCCTGCATGATGCCATAGCTCACTGCCAGTCCCAGACCGGTACCCTTATGGCCGCCCTCTTGCGGCTTCGTCTTTGTGGTAAAGAATGGGTCGTAGATGCGATGCAGATGTTCGCGCTCGATGCCTGCACCGGTATCCTGAATCCGCACCACCACGCGGCCACCGCTGCGGAAGGTTGCAACTCGAAGCGAGGCGTTCTGTCTGCCGAACATGGCGTCACGGGCGTTCAGCATCAGGTTCAGAACGACCTGTTGCAGCTTGCCTCGATTGCCATGAATTGATGGCAGTGTCGAGTCGAAGTTTGTCTCAACCCGTATCTGCGATGTCTTCAACTGGTGCTCCAGCAGCACCAGCGTGTCGCGCAACAGTTCGTTCAGGTCGACGTTCGTAAACTCGCTCCCACTCGTGCGTGAGAAGTTCAGCAGGCCGTTGACGATCTCGGAGGCACGGAAGGTCTGCTGCGTGATCTTCTCGAGCACCGGAGCAAGGCGCTCATCGTCGCGCATGTGCTTGGTCAGCATCTGCGCGTAGCTCGATATCACAGCCAGCGGAGTGTTGACCTCGTGGGCCACGCCCGCCGCCAACAGGCCGATCGACGACAGCTTCTCCGACTGCGTCAACTGCGCCTCCATCTGCAAGCGTTCGGTAATGTCATCGACCAGAATGATTCGTCCGATCGCGACAAAACTCTTCGAAACAAGCGGTGCGATGGCAATGTTGGCGACGCGCACCTCACCCGAAGGCAGTGCCAGGCGGAACTTGTAAAGCGTATGCGTACCTTGCTCTCCGCGTACATCGTTGAACCGCGAGACGAACTCAGCGGGGAAGAGCGAGGAGAGTGGCTGACGCAATGCCTCCGCCCGCGACCTGGCGAACATGACCTCCATCTGCGCATTCCAGCTCTCCACCCGGTCGTCAAGGTCCACCGCGAAGATGCCGATGTTGATCGATTCGACGATGTTCTCGTTGAACTCCTTCAGTCGCTCGAAATCTGCGATCTTCTGCTCCAGGCGCCGGTAGAGCTGCGCGTTCTGGATCGCAATGCCGATATAGCCGGCCAGCGATTCGAGGAGCTCCATGTCCTCGCTCGTAAGAAAGTCCCCGTCGTTGGTTCGGCCAAGACCAATGACGGCAACCGTGCGTGTCCCCCCACCCTCGCGGTTTGCGACACGGCAGGGAAGATAGTAGTTCAGGTCCAGGCATGAGGCCGTCAGCCGCTGCGCCTCGGGCAGCCGAAGCATCTGCTGCGGATTTTCTAGAAACAGATGGTTGTTTGCATTCGGCCGGTCGAAGTCGAGAAATCCAACATCGAGTGCCTTCAGCTCAGCGGGCAACATGCTTGTGAGTCCATGCGATGCGGCGAGTTCGAACCTGGAGTGCCCCGAAGGTTTGTCCGTTTCCGTGGCCAGAAACACTGCAACTCGCGTAACCAGCAACGCCTGCGGCAGCCTCTCTACGATCGAATCGAGCAGGGCGCGCAGGTCCGTCTGCGAATTCAACCCACGGCCAAATTCCACAAGCGTCTCGCGGTAGTCGAACCGCTTCTGGTCGAAGACCCTGTCCACCCGCGCCTGAATCGCCTTCTTCAACGGATCGAAGATCAACCCGGTAACGATGATGGCGATCAGGAAGCCCCATGTTCGCAGGCTCGGCAGACGGGCGTGCACCATCTCCGCTGTGATCGCCACCACGCCGAAGTAAAGCCCCACCAGGGCGGCTGTCGCCAGCGTGTACGTCACTCCACGCTTGAAGATCAGGTCGACGTCCATCAACCTGTAGCGCACAATTGCCCACGAGAATGTCAGCGGCAGGAATACCAGCGACAAACCGGCGAACTTGGTAAGAAGGCTGGGGACCGTGACATCGGCGAGGTAGGGAATTGCCAGCAGCGTAAAGGGTGTAATCGCCAGCAGCGTGCCGCGTGTGAGCCACTTCAGTTGCTGGCGCTCCAGCCCGCTGCCCTCTCTGCGATACCTGTACAGGAAGACGACGGCGGAGGTCACGTAGTAGAGCGCCATGTAGCCGACGGAAAGCTGGTCCAGCTTATGCCGCAGAAGCTCAGTCGCCGACCAGTACTCGATCGCCCAGAACTGCAAGCCCACCAGCAGCGCTCCGGGAAGATAGAGCGCAATACACAAAAGCCGCCTGCGCAGCTTTGCCGCTGGACTAACGGTGTTCGAGAAATTGACCGCAAAGTGCAGGAACAACGCTGGCTGCAACGCTGCAGCCGCCATATTGCCCCAGTAGATGATCCAGTCGAAGGTGTCCAGCTCGGTCGTGTACTTGAACGAGTACAGCACGAAGGAGACAAGGCAGAAGATGTAAAAATGTGTCGCTTTCGGGGCCGTCCACCGCCTGAAGAGCACGTAGATGCCGATACACAGATACACCAGAGCTATAAATCGAAGTCCCTGGTTGATCGAGCGGTCGGTAGGCTCAAGAATCACCTGAATGTCGAGCTTTGTGGCGTCCTTGAGGTCGCCCGCGCCAGGCGAAGGCCTCAGAATCGAGTATGTAGCATGAGCCCAGATGCCGCTCCTGAACATCTCTCTGACGAAAGGCGCCGTTCGCGTAACTGGCCTCTCGTTGATACCCACCAGCACATCGCCGGTACGAATTCCTGCCCGGTCTGCTGGCGATCCTCCGGGAACGTGACGGGCGACCAGCCCTCCTGAACCCTCTACCCACGAGACCCCATCCGTTGGAACCTCAAATCCGTTCTCACGGTTAAGGTTCAGCAATGCAAGCACACATGCCCCCAGCGTCACCACAGCCAGGGCAACGGCCAGAATGCGTGTTTGAGCCGCGTCTTTCATAAACCTTCAACAACTAATATGCACATGACATGCCAAACATTCTTTATAGGACTTTCAAGGGTTGGACGTATATGGCAAGCCGGAGTTCCTATGAAAAATCATAACCCGTTAAGTTGAATCACATATTGTTAGAACATTAGGACATCGAAAGAAGGTACCGAAATTAGCTTCCTCCTCTCCCGTACCAGTTGCAAGATAAAAGAGGCGAATTCTGTGACAGAACGTCCGGCAGAGGAGACAAGGCGCTCTTTAGCTGAGCCCGAAGGTCTTGCCCATCCAAGTGCGTAAGGCATCCTGCATCCTGTCCAGCTTCGGTCCAGGGGAAGACGGGGTTCCCTGAAAAAAGTGCTCAGCGCCCTCTATCCACACAATCTCTTTCGGCTCCGCTGCTTTCATTAACATAGGTTCGACAGCGGCGCGTGGACCATACTGGTCCTCCGTTCCGCTGATAAACAGCTTCGGCTGGGAACACCCTTCCAGAAACTCGTAGGAATAGCTGCGCCCTTCGGCCCGATAGGGAACTCCTAGGCCGACGATCCCGCGTACCCGTGGATCGCCGCACCCTGCCTGCATCCCAACGAACGATCCAAAAGAAAACCCTGCGACCAGAATGGGGAGTTGAAGTCTGGCCTCCAGCCAATGGAGCGCGGCCTTTGCATCGTCGACCTCGCCGCGTCCATGGTCGAACTCGCCTTCGCTCAGCCCGACGCCGCGGAAGTTGAATCGTAACACTGGCAGGCCAAGCCCGGAGAAGACCTTCATGGCGTGGTACACAACCTTGTTGTGCATCGTTCCGCCACCCAGAGGATGCGGATGGCACACCAGCGCGGCGTAGAGCGCGTCCTCACGGCCGCCGTTCAAGACTGCCTCAAGTCTCCCCGCGGGTCCTCGCAGGTCTTCAATCGCCTGCACTACTTGCCGGCCAGTAGTTGGAGTTGCATCGGTCATCGTCTACCCAGTCTAGTAATAAAGTCCGGCCCGTCCAGCATTACGGACAGCGCACGGCTGTATCGTATTCTGAATACCATGTCAGTTGACCCAATTCAGCTCACCCGCCAACTCGTCGATATCGAGTCCACGACCTATCACGAGGGCAGGGCAGGGGCCTTTCTGTACGAGTATCTTCTGTCGCAGCGATATGCGGTAGAGCGTATGCCCGTCTCGCAGCCAGAACTCGCCGTAACTCCCGGCGCGGGCGTTGGCGAGCGATTTAACGTCTATGCAACAATGCCCGGTATCACGCCGGACGTCGTCCTCTCCACCCACTTCGACACCGTCCCGCCTTACTTCGGCTGCACCGAAGACGACGAGTTTCTTTACGGCCGCGGGACCTGCGATGCCAAAGGTATACTCGCCGCCCAGGTAGCCGCCGCCGACCGCCTGCGCGAGGCCGGCGTTAAAGTCGGCCTCCTCTTCGTCGTTGGCGAGGAGCGCGACTCCGCCGGCGCAATCGTCGCGAACCAGAACCCGCGCGGATCGAAGTTCCTTATCAACGGCGAGCCCACCGACAACCGCCTCGCCCTCGCCTCCAAGGGAGCGCTTCGCGTCGAACTGCGCGCCAAAGGCAAGATGGCGCATTCTGCATATCCTGAGCTTGGGGAGTCGGCCATCGATAAACTCGTCGAAGCCCTGCACGACCTGCTCGCCATGCCGCTTCCCGTCGAGCCCGAGATCGGTCCTTCCACGCTGAACATCGGCCTCGTCGAAGGGGGCCGTGCCCCCAACGTCATCGCCGACAAGGCCGAGGCACACCTGCTCATCCGCCTCGTCAGCCCCGCCGACGAGACCAAGCGAAACATCCTCCGGATCGTCGGCGACCGCGCCGATGTCACCTTCTCGCTGGAACTGCCCTACGTTCGCATGCGCAAGGTCGGCAACCTGCCTACGATGGTCGCCAAGTTCACCACCGACATCCCCTCGCTCACCAACTGGGGAGAGCCCTTCCTACTCGGCCCAGGCTCTATCCATGTCGCCCACACCCCCAACGAGAAGATTGCCAAGAACGAGCTGCTCGAAGCCGTCGATCTCTACTACAAACTGGCAATGAGCCTTGTTGTGTAGGTTATCTCCGGCGGCGTTACATGTAACGTTGGGTTATGAAGATCGGCAAGATCAAAACTTCCATCGAGCCGCAGCAGTCAGACTCTGCCGAGCGAGTCAAGCTGCATCGGGCTTCTCTTCGCGCTCGTGGCATGAGGCTAGTCTCGCGTAAGCCAGAATTTATTCGCCAGTATCGTAAGCATCTTGCCGTTCTTCGAGAGAACCCCGAAAGGCCTGCCTTTTGGAAATGGATGGATCAGATGCAAGACACAGAGGGCTGGGTTTGAAAACTTTAAGCGATGGCGAAACGGCTCTGTTGATCCATCTTGGATTGGCTTAGTTTCAGGCATCAAGAGAGTTTCTGGCCAGTTTTCCGCAGACTCGCTCTGATTTTCGCGGGCTTAAAATAGAGCCATGGCCGCCGAGTTTACACACCTCCATCTGCATACGGATTACTCCCTCCTCGATGGGGCCTGCGACGTCGACAAGCTCGCCGCGCACCTGAGCAAGATCGGCCAGACCGCCGCGGCCATGACCGACCACGGCAACATCTTCGGCGCGGTCCACTTCTTCGACGCCATGAAGAAGAAGAACCTCAAGCCCATCCTCGGCTGCGAGCTTTATCTGTCGGAGACCGCCGACCATCGCGACCTCTCCGGCGGCTACAACCACTTCCTCGTCCTCGCCGAAAACGAGGAGGGCTACCGCAATCTGGTCCGCCTCACCAGCGAGGCCGCGCTGCATGGTTTTTATCGCAAGCCGCGCGTCTCCAAAGAGTTTCTGTCGAAGCACACCAAGGGCCTCATCGCCTTCTCCGGCTGTCTCGCCGGCGAGTTGAACCAGCACCTGATGGCCAAGAAGTACGACGAAGCCAAAAGGACAGCGGGCATCTTTCAGGACATGTTCGGCAAGGACAACTTCTTCCTCGAGGTGCAGGACCACGGCCTCGAGCCCGACAAGGCCGTCCGCGAAGCTCTCTACCGCATGGAGAAGGACCTCGGCATCCCGCTCATCGCGACCAACGACTCGCACTACGTCGCCAACGACGACTCGCGCGCTCACGAGATCCTGCTCTGCGTGCAGACCGCGGGCTCGATGAACGACCCCAACCGCTTCAAGTTCGACACGCAGGAGTTCTACATCAAGTCGGCCGACGAGATGCACCGCCTCTTCGCCGACCACCCCGAAGTCTGCACGCGCACCATGCAGTTCGTCGACCGCTGCAACCTCAAGCTCAGCGCCGTCGACAACCCATTCCCAGAGTTTCCCGTACCCGAGGGCTACGATCTCTACAGCTACTTCGAGCAGGTCTGCCGCGAGGGCCTGAAGAAGCGGCTCGAGACCAACGTCGCCCATCTCCGGTCCATCGGCCTGCTCAAGAAGTCCATCGCCGACTACGAAGAGCGCCTGAACCGCGAGCTCGACTGCATCAAGCAGATGAAGTTTCCCGGCTACTTCATGATCGTCTGGGACTTCATCCGCTACGCCAAGGAGCAGGGAATCCCCGTCGGTCCGGGCCGTGGCTCCGCCGCCGGTTCGCTCGTCGCCTATGTGATGGAAATCACCGACATCGACCCGCTCCAGAACGAGCTGCTCTTCGAGCGCTTCCTCAACCCCGAGCGCGTCTCCATGCCCGATATTGATATCGATTTCTGCATGAACCGCCGCGGCGAGGTCATCGACTACGTCAAGCGCAAGTACGGCAACGACCAGGTCGCGCAGATCATCACCTTCAACACCATGGCCGCCAAGGCCGCCATCAAGGACGTTGGCCGCGCGCTTGAGATGCCCTACGGCGAGGTCGACCGCATCGCCAAGATGATCCCGGCGACCATCGGCATCACCATCGACCAGGCCCTCGCCGACAAAGGGCCGCTCTCCGCTGCATACGAGGCCGATCCCAAGATCAAAGAGCTGATCGACACCGCCATGCGCCTCGAGGGCCTCGTGCGCGGAGCAGGCGTCCACGCCGCCGGTGTCGTCATCGCGCCGAAGCCGCTCACTGAACTCGTCCCCGTCACCCGCACCAAGGACGAGGCCACCGTCACCGCATACGACATGAAGGCCGTCGAGAAGATGGGCCTTCTCAAGATGGACTTCCTCGGCCTGACGACGCTTACCGTGATCGACGACTGCCTGAAGCTCATCAAGCAAACCACCGAGGAGATGCTCGACCTCACCAAGATTCCACTCGACGATGCGAAGACCTACGAGCAGGTCTTCCATCGTGCACTCACGTCAGGCGTCTTCCAGTTTGAATCCGGCGGCATGCGCGACGTGCTGCGCCGCTACAAGCCCACCACGGTCGAAGACCTCACCGCGCTCAACGCGCTCTATCGCCCCGGCCCGATTCAGGGCGGCATGATCGACGACTTCATTGAGCGCAAGTGGGGCCGCCGCGCCGTCGAGTACATGTTCCCGGAGCTGGAGCCGATCCTCAAGGAGACCCTCGGCGTCATCGTCTATCAGGAGCAGGTCATGCAGATCAGCTCCGCCATCGGCGGCTACTCACTCGGAGGAGCCGACCTGCTCCGCCGCGCGATGGGCAAGAAGATCGCCGAGGAGATGGCCAAGCAGCGCGACCTGTTCATGAAGGGCGCCGTCGACCTCAAGTTCGCCAAGGACAAGGCCGGGCAGCTCTTCGACCTCATGGAGCAGTTCGCCGGATACGGCTTCAACAAATCGCACTCCGCTGCCTACGCTCTTCTCGCATATCACACCGCATGGCTCAAGACGCACTATCCGGTCGAATTCATGGCCGCGCTACTAACCAGCGAAACCTCGAAGCCTGAGAACGTCGTCAAGTACATCGGCGAGTGCCGCGAGATGAACATTCCCGTCGTGCCGCCGAACGTCCAGTTCTCAGACGCCAACTTCACCCCTATTGCGACTGATACCGGCAAGGCAATCGGATTCGGCCTCGCAGCTATCAAGAACGTCGGCCACAACGCCATCCTCTCCATCCTTGAGGCGCGCACCGCACTTCAGGCAGAAGGGAAGCAGGGCTTCGCCTCTCTCTGGGAGTTCTGCGAGAAGGTCGACCTCTCGCGCCTTAACAAGCGAGTGCTCGAATCGCTCATCAAGGCAGGCGCTATGGACGCCTTCGGCAACCGCGCGCAAACTACAGCAGCGCTCGACTCTGCCATGGAGCGCGCACAGAAGGCCCAGCGCGACGCCGCCTCCGGCCAGCATGGCCTCTTCGGTATCTTCGACTCCGACGTCGCCTCCACCGGCAAGTCAGCCGATTCGCTCCCCAGCGTGCCCGATTGGGACGAGCACACGCGCCTGCAAAACGAGAAGGAGGTGCTCGGCTTCTTCGTCTCCGGCCACCCCATGGACAAGTACCGCGAGAAGCTGCGCAACATCAAGGTCGTCGACACGGCCACCGCCGTCGAGATGAAGCCCGAGCCTCAGGTCTTCCGCCGAGGTCGCGACGAACAGCCGCAGAACGAGATACAGATCGCAGGCGTCATCACCGGACTCAAGGTGGCAAAGTCCAAGCGCTCCGGCGAACTCTACGCCCAGGCCGCACTCGAAGACACCACGGGAAAGATCGAGATCATCGCCTTCCCGCAGTCCTACGAGAAGCTCGCCGAGAAGCTGAAGATTGAGGTTCCCGTCCTCGTGCGCGGCGTCCTGCGCGGCGAGGAGGACTCCGCGCCGAAGCTTGCCATCTCCTCCATTCAGGCGCTCGAAGACGTCAAGATCAAGCTGCCCGAGGCACTGCGCATCAAGGTTCCGTTGCACAATCCCGACACAGCTTTGCTCGAAAAGCTGCACGCCATCCTCACCTCGACGCCCGGCAATGGCAAACTCCTTCTCGACCTCGAGGAGCCCGGCGAATTCTGCGCCGTTCTTGAGCCCGCTGGAGTTATGGTCGCCGCCGACCGCCTCTTTATCGACCGCGTGGAAGAGCTGGTCGGTATGGGCTGTGTCCGCGTTATCAACTGACCGTGTCTTTTGATTCTTCAGAGTGAATTCGTAGCGCAAAGTGTCATTCCGGGCGGAGTCGAGGAATCCCGCATTTTGCCCCGTACCGCCACAATCTTTGATGACGCCTGAGACGCCGAAACCCAACGGACGGTACAATCGAACTGACTTTCTTATTGACTTCGATATGGCAGAACATCAGACGAGCAAAGCCGGTCATTCATCAGCCGGGGCACATGTGCCGGAGGCCTGGATCAAGACCGAACTGGCCCGCCACCCGCAACGCCCTTATCCCATGGACTTCATCGAGTCGATCTTCACGGACTTCAGCGAGATTCACGGCGACCGCGCCTTTGGCGACGACCAGGCGATGTCCTGCGGCATGGCATGGTTCCACGGCGAGCCGGTTATGGTCATTGGCAACCTCAAGGGCCGCACCCTCAAGGAGCGCGTCGCCCGCAAGTTTGGCTCGCCTGACCCCGAAGGCTATCGCAAGGCACTTCGTGCCATGAAGGTCGCCGAGAAGTTCGGCCGCGCCATCTTCACCTTCATCGACCTTGCCGGAGCATATCCGGGCATCGGAGCGGAGGAACGCGGCCAGGGCGAAGCCATTGCCCGCAACCTCATCGAGATGTCGCGCCTCCGCGTTCCCACCATCGCCACCATCACCGGTGAGGGCGGCTCCGGCGGCGCATTGGCTCTCGCCGTGGCAGACCGCGTTCTCATGCTTGAGAACTCCATCTACTCCGTCATCTCACCGGAAGGCTGCGCCTCCATCATGTGGAAGGACGCCAACAAGAAGCAGCAGGCCGCGCAGGCGCTCAAGTACACCGCCTCCGATGTCCAGTTGATGGGCTGCGTCGACGATGTGATCGCGGAGCCTGAAGGCGGCAGTCAGAACGATCCCGCTCTTGCTTTCGCCACCGTCGACGACCGGCTTCGCTACCACCTCGCCAGTCTGCGTACGCTTTCCATCGACCAGATGCTCGAAGAGCGCTATCGCAAGTTCCGCAACATTGCGCAGTTTTACACCAGCGACTCTGCCTTGCCCGCCGCAGCCTCCGGCAACTAGCAGAGCCATCATCACGGAGTCATCGACCGTTGTCCGCGTCAGATTCAGCCCCTACACAGCAGCGAACCGGAAAGGCCTTCCAGTTCGCGCTCTTCTGCGCGGCTCTAGCCTGGTCCTTCTCATCGAGGTTGCTCTCCGCAAGTTCCGCGCGGGGCATCACCAATCGTCTCAATATCGATTGGACGACCCCCCTACTGGCCGCGCTCTTCCTGGTTTTTCTGCTTTCAGTCGGCTACTCGCTGCTCGACATCATCTCCCGCAAGCCGACGTCGGCCCATCAGGTACTCGGTCTACCTGACCGGCCAACGGCACTCCGTGAATGGCTCGTTGGGGCCGCCATCGGCTGGGGAATCGTCGTTGCCACGGTACTGCCGATGATGCTCGCCGGCGATCTCCACGTCAGCTTCTGGCTCAGCGGTCAGTCGGTCCGCTTCTTCATCATCGGCGTCGCCACCATTGCAGTGGGAACGCTCGCCGACGAAGCCATCTTTCGTGGCTACCCCTTCCGGCGGCTGGTCGATGCAACCGGCCCCATCACCGCCACGGCCGTCATGTCGCTATTCTTTGCTCTGCGGCAGGGACTGCACTATGGCGCAGCGGGAAGGGTGGTCTTTTTCGCCATCCTCACCGGCATCGTCTTCTCCGTGTCGTGGTTCAGGACCCACGGTCTCTGGATGGCCTGGGGCATGCGCTTCGCATGGACGGCGAGCATGGGCGCTCTCTTCGGTCTGCCCGTCTCCGGAATTACCGATTACTCAACCATCATCCAGACCACAGCAATCGGCAGCAGTTGGTTGACGGGCGGCGACTATGGCCCCGAGGCCTCGATCGTCCTGTTCCTGGCACTCCCCGCAGCCCTCGTTATTCTTGTTCGAGTTACCCGCGACTACGCCTGGAACTATACCCATCCGCCCATCGTCCCCGGCGGCTATCCCATGGACGTACCTCCCCCACCGGCGCACACAGCCATGGAGCAGTCTGCCCAGCAGCGGGAGACTCCGCTAGTACAGATACTCCCCGCCACGCCGCAGGGCCGCTCGGTCAACAACGACCCCACTCCGTAAGTCGAACTATCTGCGTTTGATTGTTTTAACAATTGAGTGACAGACGCCGCCCGTGTCCGCTTGTCAAAAGAGAAGGGAAGGCGCAAGCTAGTGTGTATCTGAGGTGCTTCCTATGGCACGCACACACAGATGGGTCTTTGTCGCAGGCTGTCTTGCAATCCTCTCTCCCATGCTGCAATCGCAGGTCTTCGTCGTGGGTGAGAAGACAGCGACGGCTGACATCTCGACTGCGTTCAAACCAACCAACGTCCCCCTCCCCACCGAAAAGCTGACCGAACGCGGACGGCGCGATCTCGTTCGCAATCTCGAAGCCGAGCAGGGGTTCGCGCATCGCGCCCTGCCAGTCGCCATCATCACGCTTAAAGCCAACGGCGACCTCAGCCCCGGCCCAGACAAATACCGCCAGCTGATCTTCGAGAAGGGGCAGGCGGCAGCACCCGGCGACCGCGTAGTCATCACAGCGCTCACCGTCAAGGGCAACGAGATTACCCTCGATCTCAACGGCGGCCCCTACGCCAAGCATCGCTTTCTCTCGCACATTCAGCTCAACGACAACCCTACGGCAATCGCCAACCCCGAACGGCCTATCGGCTCTCGGATCACCCTCGTCTTTCCCAACGGAGTTCCAGAGATCTCCGCGCCAGAGGTCAAGTCGCTTCTTGAGCCAATCATCGACTTTGGCGTCAAGACCGGCGACCAGGCCTACGCCGACACACTCCCACCGCGCCTCAAGGATGCCATCGCCGCGCACGAAGTTCTCGTCGGCATGAATCACCGTATGGTGCTCGCCTCGCTGGGATCTCCCGAGAGCAAAATACGCGAACAGCAGAGCGGCGACCCCAACGGCCCTCGTTACGAGGAGTGGATCTACGGTCACGTCCCGCAGACCGTCAAGTTTGTTCGCTTCGTCGGTGACCGTGTCACCGTCGTCGAGATCGCCGCGCTTGGGAAGCCCGTCGAGATCCACGACAAGAACGAGCTTGACGGATCGGAGCTTCCAACCAACACCCGCGAGGTTGCCATGGGCGACCGCGCTCCCGCGAAAGAGGGCGAAGACCCCTCTGCGGCCCCCAAGCCTCCATCGCTCCGCCTTCCCGGCGAGGCTGCGCCTGCCAATACGCAGGGAAAGGTGCAGTATCCCGTAGACAAGGACAAGTCGGCCTCAAGGTCTGCAGATCGCCAGCCCATACCGGCCGCACCCGGTTCAGCCGCCGACCGGCCGGACGACCAGCCTCCGCAGACCTCGCCCATCCCCGATGCTTCGCAGTCAGGCTCGAATCCCTATCCCCAGCAGCAGACCGTGCCGGGAGGCCAGTATCCACAGGGCACCACGCCGGGACAGGGGCGGCGTACACCATAGAGGAGAATCGTGTAAAATTATCAAAAGCAACGACCGCAGTTCTTCTCCTGAAGATTTCTTCCGAGGGCAAGCCTTCTGGACAATCCTGAGAAGTACCGGATGCCCTTGAGCATCAGGCATTCCAGCGCGCGAGCTGAAACATTCGTTAGGGAGAACAAGTCATTATGGCGAAGATTGCCAAGACCGGCGACCGTAAGAAGGTCATGGATACCCACAAGAGCACCGACTGCCCCAAGTGCTCCAAGCCCACCCGCATCGTCAAGCGCGTCAAGGACCGCGAGCGCGGCACCCCCGGCGGCGTCTACATCTCTTGCTCGGCTTGCGAGTTCTTCGAAAAGCTCTAACCGCAAGAACAGCATCATACAAAGAGTCCCGAAAGGGACTCTTTTTGCTGCGCGTCTGCAATCGGTCAATGGCAGTGCGTTGCAGCCCTGTGACCTTTTGCCCGTTTGAGGGTCGAACCAAAGTTGTACAAAAAATTACTGTAAGTCCTCTTGACGATTGCCTCTCCAGACGGGCAGACTCATCACCGGAAAGCAGGGAACAGCGTTTTTATGAGCACCATTAGCACTTCAATCAAAACAGCAGCTTCGGCCTCTTCTTCCTTTTCCTCCCTCCCTCACTTCGACAGGCCCACATTCCTGATGTGCCCTCCAGAGTGGTATGACGTAAACTACGTCATCAATCCCTGGATGGCCGGGAATTTACACCGTCCGTCGCGTGACAAGGCCTTCGCCCAGTGGAAGGAACTTCACCACCATCTCCAAAAGATCGCCGACATCCGCCTGATCCACGGCCAGCCCGGCTCGCCGGACATGGTTTTCGTGGCGCACGCCGCTGTCGTACAGCATGGCGTCGTCGCGCTCTCCAGCTTCAATCACCCGCAACGTCAGACCGAGGAGCAGCCGCTCCGCCGCTGGTTCCAGTCCGCCGGCTTCCTCGTATGGGAGACCCCTCGCGAGACCGCCTTCGAGGGTGAAGGAGATGCCCTCTTCAACGCCACCGGAGACCATCTCTGGGCGGCGCACGGTCTTCGCACCTGCCTGCAGAGCCATCGACATGTCGCCGATGCCTGGCATACCAAGGTCACTTCGCTCCACCTCATGGATCCCCGCTTCTACCACCTCGACCTCTGCTTTGCTCCGCTCTCCGGCGGGCATCTGCTCTACTATCCCGGGGCCTTCGATGCTCCGTCGCTGGCCAGGATCGAGGCTGCCTACGCTCCCGAGATGCGGATTCCTGTAACAGAAGCGGAGGCCACCCAGTTCGTCTGCAACGTCATTAATGTCGGCTCCAACATCCTGATGGGAGTCTCAGGCACGTCGGTGGCTAAGCGTCTCAGCGACGCCGGCTATACGGTCACAGAGCTGAATCTGAGCGAGTTCCTCCACGGGGGAAGCTCCGCCAAGGCGCTGGCGCTCCGCCTGAGCGACTCAAAGATCACCAACGGCATTCCCGCGCAGGTCTAATTTTCAGTCAGCAAAAGCCTGCACCTCTTCCAGGGTGCAGGCATTTTTATTGCCCCGAATGAATATGGCTTGCCGTTCCGACCGAAGTGCAGCAAAGTGGAGGAACCCGCTTTATCTGACCATTGCGCGAAGCGCAAAGGGCTAAAGAGCCTGCCCAATCTCTTCGAGAATAGCCCTGGCAGCCTTCGCTGGATCGGACGCTCTGGTGATAGGCCTTCCAACCACCAACATGGAGGCGCCACGCGTGATCGTCTCCGCGGGCGTTGCCACGCGCTTCTGGTCGTCGACTGCCGACCCTTCCGGACGTACCCCTGGAACCACGAGAATCGTCTCCGGCCCCGTTGCCGACCGTACTGCGGCTACCTCTTGAGGCGAACAGACCATGCCGTCGATGCCTGAACTCGTGGCCAGCTTTGCTAACCGAAGCACCTGCTCGGCAGGAGTCCCTTGGACACCAGCCGCATGTAGCTCTGCGGCATCCATGCTTGTGAGCACCGTAACCGCAAGCAGGCGAGGAGCACCTTCTGCCCGCGCTGCCTCTGCGGCCGCCCGCAACATTGCTGGCCCGCCCGAGGCATGGACGGTCAGTAACTCCGCCCCAGTCCCCGTTACCGATCGAACCGCACCCGCGACGGTATTGGGAATATCGTGGAGCTTGAGATCGAGAAAGATTCGATAACCACGGCCTCGAAGGGTCTCAATCAGATCATTGCCGGCCGCATAGTAAAGCTCCATTCCGACCTTTAGCCAGCGGCAGGCACCATCCAGCCGATCAACCAGTTCCAGAGCGCTGCGGCGATCCGGCACATCCAAAGCTACGGCCAGACGGTTCCACACCTCATCCGGCATATCAGTCCCGGTAGATAGCTCAAAAGTGTCCATTGAGATAAGTCTAGCCGGGACGGACGCCGGTTTGCAGGATGGGCAAGCTAAATCGCTGGAAAATAAGCTACAGGCCCTGAGTAGCCATCAACGGCAGCCGTATCTGGGCCATAAGCTGATGCATCATCTCGGAGTCGCCCGGACGTAGTGTCTCGAGCTTCACTCTGCCTAGGCCCGTGATTCCGACCGCCTTGGCCGCGCCGTACGAGAGGTCGACGATGCGATCCTCGGGCAAGGGGCCCCGGTCATTCACCCGAACAAATATCGATTTGCGGTTTCTAAGGTTCGTTACCTTGACCCACGAGTTGAGGGGAAGACTTCGGTGAGCGCAGGTAAGCCCGTTCATATCGTACTGCTCTCCGTTGGCCGTCTTCTTTCCCTGAAAGTAGCGGCCGTACCAGGAGGCCTTGCCGATCTCGTACCACTTGTGGGTCTTACCTTGCTCCGAGTTCTTCTGCATTTGCGACGGCGAAGGATCGCTGGCCGAAGCCGTGACTCCAAGCGCCACGAGCAGTGTCACGACGGCAACTCCGAGCCGGGAAGAGGCGTTTCCACCCCTCTGTACAGGAATTATCTTCATGGCATCTCCCATCTCTATATTGTCTTGGCAGAAAAGTGCTAAGTCAATCAAACGCTTGAGGTTACGATGAAAAATGCCTTGCCGGAATCTCCTCGCTGTGCTAAAGGAGATCATCGAGTAGGATGCCGCTAATCGCCCGAAAACTACCCGATTCAGGCCATATTATGGCCTCGGAGGGCGATACGGGAATAAATCTGCTAGTTTTTGAAAAAGTTAGATTTTTTTAGCCTGAGTGGCCCATTTCGCCTCTCGGAACCGTTCTGGCTGCCAAAATGACAAAATGAAGATCGCCCTGACCATCGCCGGCTACGATCCCTCCTCCGGTGCCGGAATCACCTCAGACCTGATGGTCTTCGCCGCCCACGGTCTCTATGGCACCTCGGCCGTTACCAGCCTCACCGTCCAATCGACCGTAGGGGTCGAAGACAGCCTTCCGGTTGCGGCCGAAACGGTGCGACATACGCTCGAATGCCTGCATTCCGATCTGCCGCCGGCTGGAATCAAGATCGGAATGCTTGCCACCGCCGGGACTGTCGATGTTGTGGCTCAGTATCTTGAGGCCGTCCGCAAATCCACATCGCGGATCCCCGTCGTCCTGGACCCGGTTCTGCAATCCAGCTCTGGAAGGGAACTGCTCTCTGCCGAAGGGCTGGAGCAGCTTCGGAAGCTGCTTCTCCCGCAAGTCGACTGGGTGACTCCGAACCTGTCGGAGCTGGGCCTGCTTGCAGGGACGGCGGTCGAAAGGCGCGATCAGGTTGAACCGGCAGCCCGGCTCCTGCAACGCGACTATCCAAGGCTAACGATTCTGGCCACCGGGGGACACCTCGGCCAGCCAGACGATCACCTTTTGCGCCCAAACAGTGATCCTGTCTGGATATCGGGCGAGAAGGTCGAGAGCACCTCGACCCATGGAACCGGATGCGCTTTCTCGAGCGCGCTGCTCAGCCAGCTTATCCTGGGCGAAGAGCCTCGCGCCGCTGCCATCGGGGCAAAGCGCTACGTAGCCGAGGCCATCCGCCGGGCCGTCCCCCTCGGCCATGGGCACGGCCCATTGAACCACCTCTGGCCGCTTCGAATGTAGATCCGCGCCCTCATGGCACCGTCCTCGTGCGCCGATAGGGGAGGAGGACGGAGGATTTACTGTTATGCCAACGGCCTCGCCAAACGAAGCGCCTTTCTCTCAAGGCACGCGCCACCATCTTGCGAAATCCTCTGCCTTCGAGCCGACGGAAGAAACGATTCTCACCATCCATCGCCGTTCCAGGTCGCACCATGGCGCAACGCTGCGGACACTCGGCCATGCGGCGGAATATCTGGCTGCGCGATCTTTCACCGGCAACGTTCATAGTGCCAGTGACCGCGAGGCAATTCATGTATTGATGCGTCTTAGCAGGGATGTCTTCGACGACTATGCCCGACTGACGCGCCGGCATCACCCGGTCGCCGATTGGATCATGGGGCAAGCCGTACGTATCTACGGAGCGGCTTAGACGCGCCGCAACCGGGGTCACCCCTCCTGCTACCCTCAAGGTATGTCGCTTACTATCGTCCTGAACGGCCAGCCTCGAACCTTCGCCACCCTGCCGGAGTCTCCCAATCTCGAGAACCTCATTCATGAGCTGGGCTTGAAGTCCGACCGTGTCGCAGTCGAGCTCAATGGAGAGATCGTCCCGCGTAGCACCTGGGCCGAGGCGCCGGTCAGCGAGGGAGACCGCCTCGAACTGGTTCACTTCGTCGGCGGCGGAATCGACGCCTAAGGACGCGAGGAGCCGATCAGTTCTGTCAAAAGCTGCTCCCACCGGTCGCCATAGTCCTTCCATCCCCCCAGCAGTTGCACTCTCTTGAGCGCAGCCTCGCTCATCCTCTGCTGCTGTGCAGGATCATCGGCCAATTGCTGCATTCTGTCAGTCAATGCGGCTGCGTCGCGCAATGGGACGATAAAGCCTTCCACCCGGTCGTCGAACAGGTCTTCGCCCCCGGTCTGAGTTGAGGCGATCACTGGACAGCCACAGGCCAGGGCCTGCCCCTGAACCAGGGCGAGCCCTTCTTCGATACTGGGCAGCACCATCACATGGCTCGTGCTCATCAGTTCCACCAGCCGGGTCTGGGGAACGGCCCCGAGAACCTCCACGTTCTCCATGGGCAGTCTTGCCAGAACGTGCTGTATATCGGGGTGAATCGCTCCTGCAAGTCTCAGGCGTTTCTTCGGATGCCTGAGCTGGGAAAAGGCCTCAAGCAGATAGGGAACTCCCTTCCTCAGCCCCACAGAACCGGCGAACAGCACCTCGAAACGGTCCTGTGGAGGTTCTCCGACGCGTCGAAAGTTTTCAAGCCGTACGCCATATGGAATCGTCCGAATCTTCTCCTGCGGTATCCCCATTTCGACAAAGGAGCGGGCGGCAAAACTTGAGGGCACGGTAATCAGGTCCGCAGCCGAATAGATCTCCTCCTCGCGCACGATGTCTCGGATGTCCGTAACGGGCCGCTCAACCTCCCAACGCCTGTATTCCTCGGCGACGATCCGTTCCTGATAGCGCTGGTGCGAGGATCCGCGATCACAGATGAACCTTCCTCCTATCCGCTGCAACCGGCGTCCCGTCTTCAGTCCTGCTCCGGAGATGGCTATCAGGGCATCGCACTCCCGAATCTGCCGGTCGGTCCACCAATCGAAGGCCAGCGCGTTGGCATAGCTCAACTGGTCGTTGAGCCAGACATTCGACCAGCCCGTCTTTGCCAGTTGGTAGTCCGGGAGATGTATCCAGGGGAAGGTGCCGACTTTGTCGTGGGGCAGGCCTTCACGTTTCAGACGAAGCCATGGCCAGGTCGAATAGATCTTCTGGAGATGTCCGCGGCGGTGAAGCTCCCGCGCCAGTTCAAAGTGATGGAAGACGCCAAAGACGGCCTGTACAATTCGCATGAACGGTGGGGGAGTCCTGCTTGATAGTAGCAAAGTGCAAGCGGAACTGAAGAAGGGAACAAACATGTCGAAAGTGCGAGTCGCCGGATTTGGTGTCTCTTTGGACGGATTCGGGGCTGGCATCGAACAAAGCCTGACCGATCCGCTTGGCAAGCGAGGGACGGACATCTTCCAGTGGTACTTCCATACGCGGACCTTCTGCTCAATGATTGGCAAAGAGGGTGGCTCGGTTGGTGACATCGACGACGTGTTCGCTGCTCGGGCAATGGAAGGATTTGGGGCGTTCATCCTCGGTCGCAATATGTTCGGCCCCATACGCGGACCGTGGCCCGACAATTCATGGAAGGGCTGGTGGGGTGACAATCCGCCATATCATGCGCCGACCTTCATCCTGACTCACTATGAACGCGAGCCCATCGTCATGGAAGGAGGAACAACCTTCCACTTTGTTACTGGTGGGATCGAGGAAGCTCTTGATCGCGCGAAGAATGCCGCGGGCACGAAAGACATCAAGATTGGCGGCGGCGTATCGACGGTGCGGCAGTATCTACAGGCCGGGTTGATCGATTCGCTCCACATCGTGTCGGCACCCGTTCTTTTGGGCCAGGGGGAAGCACTGTTCCACGGACTGGATATGCGTGCACTTGGTTTTTCAGTTACCGGCCGCAGCACTTCCGATTATGCGACGCACCTTACCCTGGAGAAGAGCTGATGGCGGTGACTCAGCGATTTGGTGTTCGTTGACTCTACTCGTCCCGCAAGAGGCTTCATGTTGGAACAAAGTTGAATTGTCGCTAGCAGAGGCTTCGCATGATCGGCCAACACCCGCAGCGAGGATGGCGGTCAGGGACGCGCGTTCTGTGCGCGCCGTGCAGCGGTCGAAGATGACGGCCACCGCAGTGGAGGGTACGCGCGCCAGGAGCATCAGGCATGGGCGCTCGGCCAGATAGACCGACCCGATGCCTCCCACATCCTCAATATGGACGACCGGACACGAAGGGCGTTCGGATCATTTGCGACGGGCACGTGTGGTCCGCTGCGCGACTATGAGGTGAACGCGCGGGATCAAGGATGCCGGGGCCCGTTCATGCGGGACTCGCAGCCGCAGGACATCCGCGGAATCAGTTCCGTGGCGATGGTGATTCTGCGAGGATTTCCGGGTTCCCCTTCAATCTGCTCGAACAGTATGCGCGCCGCCGTAGTGCCAAGCTCCTGAATTGGCTGCCGAATAACGGACAGTGTAGGACGCAGTGTACCGGCCAGGGGAAACTCATCAAAACCGATCAACGCGACATCCTGAGGAATCTTGTAAGAAGAATCGACGAGGAATTCATAGGCCACAACAGATGCATCGCCATAAGCTGCGAAGATGCCGTCCGGACGCTCGCGCAAATTTGCGAAGCGCTCCTTCAGCGCGCTTGTCAGTTGCCTGGGATCCGCGCCCGAGAGCACACGCGGCTTCAGCCTGGCTTCGGCCACGGCCTCTTGATAGCCGCGCACCCGCTCCTGGATGGTGTAAAGGCTGGGATCGCCGCCGAGGCACAGGACGCGCCTCCGGCCATGCGCAAGCAGGTGTTGTACGGCATTTTTTGCCGCTTCGAAATTGTCGCAAATCACGGATGAGCCGCGCATCTCCAGCGGGCGGTCCAGCGCGACGGTCGGGATTGCGAGCGATCTGACAGCGCTGAGAAACCGTTGCGTCTGTACTCGTGGCGGAACGACCAGCATGCCATCCACCCTGTAGCTGCGAAATCGGTCGAGCTCGGCCGTCTCCTGCAACGGATCGTCCTCGGAGGCAAGCACGATCAGAAGATAGTTTTTCTGTCTCGTAACCTGCTGGACGGCGCTTGCCAGATTTGCGAAGAAGGGATCGCGCAGCGTTGGAACGATCATCCCGATGCTGTGAGTTTTTTCAGCCTTGAGAGAGCGTGCCGCCTGACTCGGCTGGTAGCCCAACTGGTGCATCACGCCCTGCACCCTGGACATAGTGGTTGGGTCGACGTAGTGGCCGCCGTTGATAACTCGGGAGACAGTTGTCGTCCCCACGCCGGCCATCTGGGCGACGTCGTGCAATGTCGGGCGGCGCTTCTTTTTTCTCTGAGAAGTGGAAGGGTTCTCGTTCATGCGTGCCTTGAACTCGATTGTCGCATTTGCTGCCCAGACATCAGTGTAGCGATCTCCTCGAGAGTTTTGCCGCGAGTCTCAGGTACGCAGGTCAGTACAAAGATAAGCTGAAGCACCATCATGCTTCCGAAAAACGTAAACGGCATCGCCATGCCATACACCGCCAATGTAGGAAATATATTCGCAATGATTGCATTCATGACCCAATGTGTCGTCGTACCCACACTCTGTCCACGAGCCCGGACGGCATTTGGAAATATCTCACTCAGATAGACCCAGATCACGGCCCCCTGTGAGACTGCAAAAAAGATCATATAGATGCCAAGGAGCGCGGCAAGACCTTGCTTGCCACTGTGACGGACAAATAGCGACGCAACTCCGCCCAACGTAACCGCCATTCCGATAGAGCCAACAACAAGCAGCCGGCGGCGGCCCACACGGTCAATGGCCGCAACCGCGATTCCCGTGGCGATCAGGTTCATCGCACCGACGACCACGGCAAGCGACGAGGATGTGAGCCGGTTGAACCCGGCCGCTCCAAAAATGTCGTTGAGGTAATAGAGGATTGCATTGATGCCCGAGAGCTGATTGAAGGCGCCCAACGCAACGGCAATCAGCAGCGGTCGCCGGTGCGCGCGGGTGAAGAGGCGCGGGCGCTCACCCCTGGCATCCTCAGCATTGCTCGCCGCCATGGCGTAGACCTGCCCTGCCGGATCGCGGGATCCCAGGGCAAACAACACGGACCTGGCCTCGTCGTAGCGCCGCTGTGTGCTCAACCAGCGGGGGCTCTCTGGAACACCGGCCAGCAAGAGGAGAAGCGCCAGCGCAGGAAGAAACGCGGCTCCCAGCTCCCAGCGCCACAGCCTCAGGCCCAGATCGCATCGTTCCAGGATGTAGTTGGACGAATAGGCCATCAGAACACCCACCACAACGTTGACCTGGAACATGCCCACCAGACGCCCGCGCCACTGTGCCGGGGCCAGCTCTGCAACGTATACCGGCCCGATCACCGACGAGCCTCCGACGGCAACTCCACCCAGAATGCGGGCGGCGATCAGCCATGACCATGTGGGAGAGAGAGCACAGCCGAGAGCCGAAATCGCATAGAACGCCGCCAGCAGGCGCAGCACCGCTCTGCCTCCCCAGCGCTGTCCTAGTGGGCCACTTGCAAGAGCGCCGAAGACCGTGCCCCACAGCGCGGCCGAAACGGTCCAGCCGAGGGCTCTGGAGCTGAGGTGGAACTGTTCCCGGAGTAGCGCCGTGCTGCCGGAGATAACGGCGGTGTCGAATCCGAAGAGAAACCCTGTGGCCGCTCCGGTAAGCGCGCCCCTGCGAAGTGCCGGCGAGAATTCACGCCACGATTGAATCAAACGATCTCCCCTTTCAACGGAGCAGTGCCTGCGCTGACAGATACATCGCCCACAGTACTAGCATGGACGCGAATGAGCATGATTTGCACGCTGCCGCACGACATCGCTCCTGAAGAGGCGCAAAAAACGGTCAATCAATAAGACTCTCCATGCGACGCGCTTCACTGGCCATGGCCATACGCCGCAATCAGATGTTGGGCCACAAAATTCACGCAGGCTTTCGCGGCGGCGGAGCCGCTCAGCGCTTCATTGACGACAAACCCATGCAGTACACCCAGCCAGCGCACGGCAACAACCTCGACGCCGGCCCTGACGAGCCGCGCCGCCATCTGCTCTGCCTCGTCGCGCAAAATGTCATATTCGCAGCTGACGATCAGGGTTGGAGGAAAAGCCGCAAATGCTGCCTCGCCGGCGTACAGCGGGGATACCGGAGCTGTCTGTCGCATCGACGCGTCAGCGATGTAGTTGTCCCAGAACCACTCCATCGTCTGCCGGCCGAGGTTGGGGTTCCTCGCAAAGTCAAGATGCGACGGTAGCGAAAGGGAGGCGTCCACGGCCGGGTACAACAGGACCTGGGTCCGTGGCACAAATAATTTGCGATCTTTGGCCAGTACCGCATAGGCAAGGCATAGATTCCCCCCGGAGCTGTCCCCGACAAATCCACAGCGATTGCTATCCAGGCCCAACGACGGGGCAAGCTGCAATACCTCAGAAACAGCGGTGACGCATGCTTCGAGAGGCGCCGGATAAACATGCTCGGGTGCGAGGGGATATTCCAGGAAGACCACTGCGCTCTGCGATTGAATCGCGAGCTCGCAGACCAGCTTTGCGTGCGTCCTCAGATCGCCAAGGGTCCATCCGCCGCCATGAAAGTAGAAGGTCACCGGCAACGGACCTGATGCCCCACGCGGCCGGAGGATGTGAGCCGGGCAGGAGGCCGTCTGAAGCGTTTCGATCTGAACGGCGAAGTCGGCTACGTCCGCGGCTTGTCCACTACGCATCCGCTCCCGCTCTTCCTCTACACTTCGGGCTCCGATCGGCGGCCCCGCACGGAGTTCTTCGAGATAGTTGAGATCCGCAGGCGAGAGTCTTGCAAGATTCCCATTGAGCAGACTGCCGTCCACATCCTCGCTGCCTCCTGCAATCGGACTCACATCCGAGTGTGGTGATGTCTTCATAGATGGCCCCCCCGCCCTGTCTCTGTCCCGGTACCGATCGCCGCGAACACTCCGATCACTCCTGCCCCCGCGCTGGTCGCATTTCCAATGCGCCGGTGGTGAGGCGCAAGGTCAGCGTCTGATAGGCTTTCAGCCGTATGGCCTGCGGCGACAGACCGGTTTGCAACTCCTTGTCCTCGGTCATCGTCGTCTCCGAGATGCGTGTGATGGGTATGACGGAACGGAGACTGACCGCCGTATCGCGTCCCGCGATCTCGCGCAGGCGCAGCGACAGAACTCCGGCCCCGCCATCACGGCTTGGCTTGAGAGCTTGAACAACTACATTTGGCGCATCGACGGAAAGCAGCGATTGGGCCCATTGCTTCGGGTGAAGTCCAGGTGGAAGCGGAACCGACTCGAGCGTGTCCTGCGCTTCAAACCGCTGCGCCGCCACGGGATCAGACCCGCCAGCCGAAGCGGTAAGACTGAAGTTATAGGTGTAGCGCTCCGGATAACCCGGCTCATAGGACGAGAAGCTCACAACGCCCTGGTCGCGCGTCTCCGCCTGATCCGACTTGAGCATAACGGTGATACGCACAGTGGGCGGGCAATCCTGTGAACCCTGGAGGCACGGCTTTAGAGGAAGCTCGTCGTAGTACGACTGCTGCTGCGCCAGCATGAGCCGATACGGATGATTTCCTTGCTGCGTACTCCACTCCAGCGTATGGCGCGGCACAACCGCATCTTTTTTTGCTCCCGGCAACAAATCCTCAGGAAAGCGATACAGCTCGTCGCCATTGCTCACCAGTCGTTGCGAGCCATTTGATCCAGAGAAATAAAAGGCAAAGGAATATCGCGCAGCCGGGTCGCGGTAGGAAACGAATGGCATTTTTGCTCGATCGAGCGTCTCACTCAGGTCAATGCGTGGCTGGCTCCGAGGCAGGCTGATGGTCGTCTCGGGCCAGTACGATCCCGGCCTCTCGATGCGAAGCCGATCAAAGAGCGGCCCGCGTTCATGGTGAAGCACGATACTGCCCGCAAACTCGGCGCCGAGGCGATTCCCTGGATCGCGCGTCAGCCGTCCGGCGAATTCGCCCCGATGCTCATCGAGGACTACATGGTGGTTACGCCGGTCCGTGATCTTTATGATTTCGCCGCTTCGCCTATCGAGCTCTACTTCGAAAAATGGGCTGCGCAGTTTTGAAACCGTGTCCTTTGTACCGGCACCCGCGCTGCGGCCGGGCTCCAAAATATAGGTGCGATATCCAAGTGGCGGCACGTCATGAACTTCGAAGTACGTCGCGCCGGACCCGTCGCGCTGCGTCTTCATCGCCTGTCCGCTGCTCGCATCGCGAATCGTGAAGGAGCCCGCTTCTGTCAGGTGCGACAGACCCGAGAAAGGCCAGCTTGCCGGGTTATAGACCAGCAACAATTTCTGCCCCGCAGAGGCATCCGGCTCGGTTGCCAGCCGCTTCATGCCCGTCGACAGAAGGTTTGCGACCGACGTACGCGCAGAATGGAGATAGTTTGCGTATTGCTGGTTTGACTCCTGCACTTCCTCCCGCGACAGAAGCTTCGGCCAACCTCCCTGACCGGAGCCATTGTGCTCGTCGTAAAGAAAGAGCTTTCTGTAGTCCTCCACGATCGACGCGGTGGGATAGGAAGAACCTGGTTGCAGATGGGTGACGATCGACCACAGCGTCTCCGCCTGCGGCAGCGCGTCTTGCAGCCAGCGCGCATCCGCGCTCATGGCGGGTGAGTTCAGCTTTACCGCCGACCAAAGCCCGCTCCAGTCGCCCGTATAGGTCGGGAATCCTTTCTCTTGCTCCATGGCCGCGAAAAATTCAGCCGGGGTGGCAATGACGAGCCGCGGCGAGCGCCCAGCCGCATTCCATGCGCGAACGTTCGGGATCAGTCCATGCAGCTCATATTCGGGACCAATGGCATCGTGCATATACAGGAGCGCGGCAGCGGAGTGCTGATAGCCGGCCGCGTTGTATTCGGCCAGCAGCTTGTCGACGCCGCGCTGCATGATCTCGAGATTCGAGAGGCCTTCCCACTCCTTCGGGTAGAACTTCGTATGCTCATACGGATCGCGGGCGTCTGGATCGATGTAGTAGTCGGCGATCGCCTCGGTGTAGCCGCCGTTCTTGCCCTGCGTCTGCCACATGAGAATCCTGCTTCCGTCGGGAGAGCTCCAATAGATGGGCATTTTGCCCGGCGTAAGACTGGTTCCGCCACCAAAAGCGGTATTCGATCCGGTGATCAGGTAACCGATGCCGGAGCGCGCCAGAACCTGCGGCAGGCGCATGGAAAATCCCGGAACATCATTCATCATCGCGACACTCGCACGGATGCCAAAGCGCTGCTCCGCGCTTTTCGACGCATAGACGAGCCGATTCAGCTCTTCAGAACCCATGAATTCGGTATGCATGCTGCCGTCCGCGGCCGACAGTTCAATCTGGCCGCTGCGCAGGAGCGCCGCCATGCGATCAATCAGCGCAGCATCGTGCGTGCGGTCGAGCCATGCCTGCATCTGCCATACACTTTCGATCGTCCAGCGAAATTCGGGATCTTCGGCGCAGGCGCGAATCACCGCATCCAGGTGAGGCTTGATGGCATCCATCTCCGCTTCCGGAGTGCGAATAAAACCGAGGTCCCAGTGCGAGCTCGGGATGACATAGATAACTTTCACCGGAGATGGCGCTGACGCAGGCTCTTCTGCTTGCGCGCGGGCGATTCCCAACGCCAGGCAAAGAGCACCGACGGCAACGGCTGTCCTTCCTCCGCGGCGCTGCGCGCCAGGGAGGAAGGGGCCTGAGTGATGGAATGATCTCTGAATTTTCATCAGAAGATCAGCTTCGTCGAAAGCTGTACCTGGCGGGACGTACCCAGTCCAACCAGACTGCCCACAGTGGCATAGCTGGTGCCAAAGCTAAAGCCATTCACTGTGCCGCCGGGATTCGAGAAGTTTGGATGGTTCACAACATTGAAGAACTCCCCGCGCAGCTCCCAGGTCAGCCGGTCGCCTAGCTTCGTGTTCTTTACCAGGCCGAGATCGGGCTGGAAGAATCCGGGACCGCGCACGTAGTTGCGGGGACAGTTTCCGAAATTTCCTGCCGGCGCTGAAAATGCAGCCGCGTTGTATTGCGGTCCCGGCAACCTGTAGTTCGCCGCGCGAGTGGGAGCTTCGAAGTTGCAATCCGGTCTCAGGCTTCCCGTGAATGGGTTGTTCTCCGACCACCCCAGATTCACCGGCGATCCGCTGCGGCCCTGTACAAGTGCAGTCACCTGCCAGCCCGAGGTCAGGGCAGGGAAGTTCCGCGTCAGATGTGGAACGCTGTAGACCATGCCGATCGAAAACGAATTGCGAATATCGATATCTCCAGGCGAGAAGTCCGCCTGGATATCGTACGGATTCTGATAGGCCTCAAACAGGCCCATAACATTGTCAAACTCGTGCATCCAGTTGTAATTGGCCTGGAGGCTGAGCCCATGGGTATCGGTGTGCATGCTCACGCTCAGCGCGTTGTAGCTCGACTTGGCATATTGACCGGCGAAAGTGATGCCGCCAAAGCTATCGCTGAGGTAGTTGTGGCCTGTCTTCGGGTTCTCCATATTCAGGTTCCCTCCCGCGTTCAGGCGCAGGCCGCGATTGCCCCGGTAAGACAGGGTCAGGACGGAGTTCCTGGCAATCTGTTGTTCGACCGCAAGGTTCCACTGCTCCGAGTAAGAGTCGCGCTGGTGACGATCGAAGGCCGTAACACTGCTCGGAGCCTTCGGATTGCAGTCCGGTGACCCAGCCGGCAGCGGATACTGAATCACCGTGAGCGGAGGTGTGCACACCACGCCGCCAAAGGCGATCTGCAGCAGGTTGATGGAGAGATTCTCGTGCGTATTCGCCGCAAGGTTCAGCGGGCTTCCCGGCGAGATCGGCAGGAAGAACAGGCCAAAGCCGCCCTTCACCGAGGTCACGCCTTTGCCGGTGGGGTCCCAGTTGAAACCAACGCGCGGTGCCCAGTCCACATAGGAAGGCTGATAGAACGGCGTGCTCGCCGGCAGCAGGGAGAGAGTCGCAATATCGAAGTTCTGCACGTTGCCTTCTTGTGCATGCAGAACCGTGTTGTGCTCCCAGCGGATGCCTACATTGAGCGCCAGATTTGGACGAACCTTCCATTCGTCGTTCAGAAAGTAGGCCATCATCACGTTCTTCATGTGCGTGAGCGGATAGCCCAGGCGAATCCAGCCGAGTCCACTGTTGCCCAGGAAGCCTTCCGGACCTCCAGATGGGTCGACGCATCCATTTGTTCCCTGCGGCTGTCCATTGCAGGGCAGATCGGTTGCGGCCTCCACTGTGGGGCCGCCGCTGTAAAACAACATGTCCTGCTGATCGAGCTCGCGCCCGACGTTGTTCCACCGTATATCGGTACCGAAGCGAAGCTGGTGCCGTCCGAGAATCTTCGTCGCCGTGTCGATCGCTTGATAGGAGATCGCAGGCTGCCGCGAAGAGAAGAGCTGCGGGCTTGGCGCGACGCCGAACCCGACACTGCAGAAGAAACAGCCGAAGATGGGAAAGCCAGGCTCGCCGCCATCCTGATGCGAATGCGGGCTGTTGATGGCAAAACCCGCTTCGTTCAGAAAACTCTGCGAGCCGGTATAGTTCCACGTCGCCTTGCCGAGTTGCGACAACTGGGGCGCACTGGCGTGCTGGTCTATGGCAAGACCGTAGACTCCATAGGTGTTGCTGGAATTGTAGTTGTAGCGCACCGAGAAGTTGTTCCTTCGCGAGAGCACGTAGTCCAGCTTGAGCGCCGCCGTGTCCTCCTGAATGTCATTCGAGGTCGCGCCGTTCAATACGTCGAACCAGTAGCTGTAGACGACATGGTTCACCGTCGGCGCCGGACCTCCATTGCCACGGGGAATCTTTGCGAGGATCGGTGCCATCGAAGGCGCCGCCGTGGCGCGCATACGGTCGTTCAACACCAGACTCATGCCCGTAACCGGCGTCGTTACGTGCTGACGCACGCCCTCATAGTTCGTAAAGAAGAACAGCTTGTCATGTGCGATGGGGCCGCCGAGATTGCCGCCAAACTGATTCAGGCGCAGCGGCGTCGGCGTCCCGTTGTAAAAATAGTTCTTCGCATCCAGCGCATCATTGCGGAAGAACTCAAATACTTCGCCATGAAGCTGGTTGGTGCCGGATTTTGTAATCACGTTCACAATTTCGCCGATAGCCCGTCCATATTCGGCCGAGTATGCGGAGGAGAGAATCTTCACTTCCTGAATGTTGTCGACGCTGGAGCGCGTAATGCGCGCATTGCCGCGGCCAAAGGTGCTGAAGGTCGTATTCGAGTCGACGCGCGTCGAATCGGTGCCATCCACCAGCATGTTGGCGCCGAACTGCCCGCTCGCGAATCCGCCCAGCGAGTCGCGGTTCACACCGTCTCCGGTGTTTTGCACCGCCCCCGGCACCAGTGCGAGCAGCGCGGTGAAATCGCGCCCATTCAGCGGCAGCTTGGCCACCTGGTCCGCCGTAATCGTGGTCCCCAGCCCGCTCGTGTCCGTATCCACCTCGACGCCGTCGGCTCGGACCTCGATCACCTGCTGCTCGGCGCCGACATCGAGAGTTGCGTTCTCGGCAAGTGTCTGGTTGGCGTGCAAAACCACCTTGTCGATCGTGGTTGTCTTGAAGCCCTTCATCGTGAAGGTAATCCGGTAGACGCTCACCGAAAGCGAAGGCGCGGAATACTCTCCACCTGCACGAGTGGTCGTGGTAAAGGTGCGGTTTGTGTTCAGGTCGCGAATGACGACCGTCGTTCCGGGAACCACGGCGCCGCTCCGGTCTGTCACCAGGCCGCGAATCGTACTGGTGTCAAGCTGAGCGTGCGCAGCCGGACCCGCCAGGACGAGGCCGAGCAGCGGCAAGACGCCGCGCAGAAGACTACGGTTTGTAATGCGCGCAATGCTCTGGAGCCCTGCGCGAAAGCCCTTTGCCTGCGGCGTAGATAGGGACATTTGCACCAACATGCCTTCACCTCTTCTCAAATCAACATGGGGATCGTATGGAACCGATACCATAAATCGCGATTCATATAAATTCATCGAAGAGACGAATGTCAAGGCCCCGTGAAAAATATTTCTTGTCGAGCGCTCGGAATCAACCGGGATGAACGGGAAACTTGCTGTTTATAGATGATGCGCATGACATTTTCCAGAGTCGACGATCTCCCAAAAAAGTGTTGACAGGGGTTCAAGCAGGCTACTAATGTTTCGGGTGACCAATGGTATCGGTACCATTCGGCCATCAACACCATCCCCCAAGCAACTTCTCATTTCAGGAGGTTCTATGAAGCATCCGCTGCTCGCCAGCTCGTCGCTGGCCCAGGTCTTTGCTTGCCTGTCGATCACACTGCCTCTTTGCGCGCAGAGCGCCGCGCCGCCAGTCCCACAGATCGAGGCCGTGAGGTCCATGGGCACTGTCACGCAGAATCCGCTGATTTACGGACGTGACGGCACATTCAGCGCCGAAATTGGAGGACGTTCCTACTGGACGTTCAACGATACGGCGATGCGGGCTTACAACGTCGACGGACATAACTTCATCAGCAATACGTTGGCCTGGACCGATTCCCTGAACGCTTCCAACGGGATTTATCTGAACCACGATCACCTTGATAGGACCGGCGTTCCGACCGAGTACATGCCTTTCACCGCGGCCGAGAAGAAGTTCAACGACGTTCACGATCCAAACCGTTGCACGGCAAATCCGGCGACCACTTGCGGCGAGGATTACGCAATCTGGCCCGGACCGATTGTCCCCATTCCCGGAACGACGCTCGCCTATCAGTTCTATGGCAAGGTCTTCCGCGGTGGCGATATCCAAGGGTTTCAACCGCTGGGAGGGGGCATCGCAATCGAAATCGGCGGAAAGTTCTTCCGTCCTGTCGAGGCGCCCGGGACATCGGAGCCGACCCTGATGTGGCAAGGTAGCGAAGTCGCCTACGCAGATGGTGCGCTGGTCGAGAACGGCTTTCTATACGCCCTCGGCTGTCAGATAGGCTTTCTGGTGGAAAACTGCCGCATGGCGCGGGTGCCGATTCTCGAAGTTCTTCACAAGCAGTCGTGGCGCTACTACGCCGGCGGAGAAAGCTGGAGCGCAGACCCAAACACCGCAGTCACGATCTTCCAGGGCGGCGCCGCAGGCAATTCGGTCTTCTACGACAAAGCTCTCCATGAGTACATCGCGGTCTACAGCGGGATATTCAGCAACAACGTGTACTACAGGGCAGCGCAGCATCCCTGGGGACCCTGGTCCGCCGAGTCTCTTCTGTTTGTAGGACAGCAGGGCGCAACCGGAACCGTGAACTATGCGGCACTGGCTCACCCGGAGTTCGAAGAGAACGACGGTCTAAGCGAGTATGTAACGTACGTGCAAAACACCGGCTTTCTGCAACAGGCGCTGCAGCTCGTAAAGGTGACCTTTCGACCAAACCGCTAAGCACGGCGCCTGTTCGCGGCGCAATACAACCAAACCATTTTGTGAGGGCAATCAATGAAGCTACTGTATCTGGCCGCATATGCGATGCTGGCCGTCTCTACAAGCACCTGGGCCGACGATGGCTCGCAGTTTTTTCTGCATAACGGCGACAAGGTTGTCTTTTACGGCGACAGCATCACCGAGCAGCGCATGTACTCGAACATCATCGAGACATTTGTGGCCACCCGCTATCCGGAACTCAACGTCACCTTCGTGAACTCCGGATGGGGTGGCGATACCGTGCATGGCGGCGGAGGCGGCACGATCGACACACGGCTGAACCGCGATGTGCTCCCCTATCGGCCGACCGTGGTCACGATCATGCTCGGCATGAACGATGGCGGCTACCATGCTGAAACCGAGGAAAACGACAAGAAGTTCTTCTCCGGCTACACCTACATCGTCGATACGATCCGCAAGACATTGCCCCAGGCGCGCATGGTGGCATTCGGGCCCACGCCATACGATGAAGTGACCCGGCCGCCCGCATTTCCTGTAGCAGCCGGTGCCGAGTACAACCAGGCTCTACGCAGTTATGGAAAATGGATCGCAAACTATGCGGATAGTGCCGGGATCTCCAACATTGACTTGAATACGCCGATGGTGCAG
>JAFDVV010000042.1:0-33491 GCA_018268775.1 Acidobacteriota bacterium
GTTCTGGACGGGATTCATCGTCCAGCCAAGCCAAAGAGTACCCGGAACGATCACCAGAAACGGCCCCAGCACGAAGAGCAAGATCAGCCACAGGAGCCATCGGCCACGGTTGGGAAACCGCATCGCGCCGGTGCTCACTTCGCCCCTCCGCCAACCTCTCCAGCTAGGAAATCCGCGAGCAGTTTCCGGGCGTCTGCCAGCTTCCGAGCGTTCGCCTGGTCACGGATTTTGAGTACCGAATCCGCCAGCAGATGCTGTCCCTCCGCGTTCGCCTGGGCCGTCGCATGGAAGAGATTCAGGAGCATGTAACGGAGCGCCGCGACCTCGGAAAGCACTAGCTCGGTCGGGTCGGCGGGACGCTCTCGCGCCGCCTTCAGAGACAGTTCCCGAAGCCATTCCGCGAGCGTTTTGCCACTCTTCTCGGCAGCCGCTTCGACCTCTCGAAGCTCCTCCGGAGTGACCCTCGTCGCGATGGTTTTTGTGCGGAAGCCGGGCTTATCCTGCGCGCTTTCCGAAGCGCCGGATGTCGCCGGATTGGTCGTGCGGGATGTGCTCATGGGGAAGCCCGCCTTGTTTCCAAGATGCGCCCGCTGCGAAATCGGCGTCAAGTACAGTTCTTAGGCTAATCGAGGCTAAATACGTTCCGATTCAGCGCGTTTACGTCATTTGGCCGTTTGCGGGATTCTCAAGAATCCCTGCGTTTACGTCGCGGAAACTGCCTTCCGCAAAATGCTGTTTCTAAACACGTTCACCCACGTAAACACAGAGGCACCTATGCAGTTCCCAATTGGGGGTGACGTGTCGATCTCACTTCCGCTGCGTAGCAGCGCATATACCAGAAAGTGCCACTGACTGGCAGTGCTCACCATCCGGTGGGTTTGCCGAAGGTTCCTTTCCGATCCGTGAGCGTTTTGGGAAATTGGCAGGCTGCGAGTTCACCTTGCCGGATGCGCTTAATGAACGTCGCGTACTGCCTCAATTCTCGGCTATGGAACTGATGGGGATTCAGAAGACCTACCGGTATTCCAATCTCTTGAGCAACGATGCGGACCGGCTCCGCCAAATCGGAATCGTTAGTCACGAGCACCGCCACCTCAAAGCGCCTGCCGTAAGCATCTCGCAACAGATGCGAGGCGAGGTTGACATCCGATCCTTTCTCTTCCGTCTTGTCTACCCAAACTTTCTGGGGAGGATCGACGCTCGTCAGGTACATCGGCACTGAATGGGTCGTGAACTGGCCGTACTTGATGTGGAGATTCGGGAGCGTCTTCAAAGCGCGAATATACAACCCTTGGTCGTGGGCAGCGGTCGGGTTGTAGGCTCTGGAACTGACGCGTGCTGTGAAGTAGTGAATGTCCTGAATCGTATCGGTTGGCAGCAATGCTTGGGAAAGCGCAGCCAAATCAAGCCATTTATATGGCGTTTTCTTTAGAGCACCGTAATAGAGGTTGAACCCGTCGATGTAGACATTAACGATTGCCATTCAGGACCCCGAAACTCGACGTTGCACGGAGGCAAACACGCCTATAGAATTGTAGAAGAAACTACCCCTGCTCCTCGGTGGGCAGGAAGCGAAGCCGGTCCCCTCGGGACCGGCTTCAGTGTTTGAACATCGGGCTCCGTTACAGGCTTGCATCCATAAGTTTCGTTTTCAATTCATGGCCCCGTTGCCCCTAACGGAACCGAATTTGCTTTGTTGGTTTAGGCATGATTTGAGAACATGGTGAACCAAACAACTCTATGCGCCCGCCCACCTTGTTACTCGAAAACTCGTACCGTATGCTGCGACTGTCCGCGAATGCAAGCTCCGCCGATGCCCATAAAGCCGCATCGACTATGCGACGAATGGTTGTCCTAAACGCAGCGACGACGACTGAGGCCGATCTGCCGGAACTTGGCCCATTGGAACGAACAGAGACGTCTATCCGCGTGGCTCTCGGACGCATAGAATCCCCGACGCTTCGGATTTCTGATCGCCTTTTTTGGTTCCACGAAACTCCGATAGAGCAGAACAGTCCGCGCGACGAGCAAATTGGGGCACCGCTGCGTCAAGCTTCGCTGAAACATGACAACGCACTTCGCGCATTGCTCACTCTCTACCGACAAGACAGCATTTCTGATGATCCTGAACCGTGGGGCAAAGCAATCCGAGATTGGAACTCAGTGATTCAATCAGACGATTACTGGAGGCTTTCAAGAACTTTAGACGAGATTGGCTCCTTCGAACCCCAAGCGACAGAACTAGAGTACGAGGCGCTTTCAAAATCTGCGATGCTTAGAGCTATCGAGCCCTTACTGAGCGCCTCTCGCCAAGCTCTTAGCCAACAAGATGAACAGCCGCTCAGAGCTACCATGCGGATTCTCAATTCAGTCAGCGGCACCGGCGACTGGGTGAATGTCGCCAAATCCGAGGCCCTCCTACCGTTCACGGAATCTGTTGAGGCGGCCTGCAAGGAAAACCGGGACAACTACGGCACTAGGATCATCCGTTCTGATGAGTCTGCGCAAGCGAATATCCAGCCATGCAATGAGCTTTTGCTCCATTTCAGGCAGACGGTACGACCGGCTCTTGATCGGCTGCAATCCGTCGCCGAAAAGGATCAACGTGAAGAGCTATCCGCACGCGAAAATGTTGCACGTTGCCTGAGCAGCATCGCAAGTGCTTTTACTTGGTCAGACCGCTTTGTCGAATCGGAGAATCTTTTTCAGGAAGCTCTCTCGCTGGCAGACGGCACCATCGCAGCTGTAGAAATTGAACGAAGCTTGCACGACAACAAAGGTGCTGCCGATAAAGAAAGAAGACTGGCTGGCATTCCCGCATCGGCATTAGCGAGTATAGAGAAAGCACGAGACCATGTAATGGTCATCCTCAATACCGGGCGAGGATCACTGATTCGGGAACCGGACCAGGCCGCTCACAATAAGCCAATCTGTGATGTCATGTTGGGCAGATTTCGCACCGAACTACAGCCGATGATGCGGGCTTCGATCAGCGAGCTCCCTCCTCAACATCCAATGATTTCGGAAATGCTGGCAGAAGAGGCGCTCTGTCTCAACGCGATTGCCACAGACTACACTTGGGCCGATGAATTCGTTCTCTCTCTGAGTCTGCGTCAAGAGGCTTTGGTCATTGCGGCAAATACGGATGCAGTCGGGTCTATTAGCGAAGGTATAAGCAAGATCAGCGACAGTGCTCGACAAGAGAAACTCTTCAAAGAGCTTATTCCAATTAAGAATACCCCGACGCTGAGCACTATCAATGGGATTGGCGGGAAGCTCTATGGCAGTTCGGATATTGATCCTTCAACCAAGTCGTTTGCGACGACATACTACTTCACGTTCCTTTACTTCCCGATAATTCCTCTTCGCCGTTACCGCGTCATCCAAGATGGCAAATCGTACCGATTCCTCGGAAGGCTTCCACTTCGAAAGTTTGACAAATGGCATCTAGGGATTGCCTTGGGAGCAATCCTTGTAGCTATCATCATTGGCTCGATGTCATCGGACTCCTCTACAACGACATCACAACCTCAGTCATCTACGTCCACAACAGCGACCACCTCCAACGGCATGACGACAACCGACCCTGATCGCCAACAGTTGAAAGCCGAAATCAATGCAGGGCGAGAAAGGATGAAAGTTCTCGACCTGGAACTAGAACCTGTCCTCACCCAGTTGAAACAGCTTAAGTCTGAGATCGATGACCTTGACTCACAGTTGAAAGAACTGGACTCCGAAAAGCAGTCGGGATCGAACGTGGATATTGACGAGTACAACGCGAAGGTTAATCGCTACAACGATTTAATCTCTCGACGCAAATCTCTCTACAACGAGCATAAGGACTCCCTCGACGAATATCAGGCTCTGGCCAAGAAAGATGATGAGCTTGTGGATCGGTACAATGCCGCAGCCAGATAGGACACAAAATATGAACTCCCTTCCAAAAGAACTTCATATTTCGATTGGCGATGCCGCCGCTATCGCAATCGAGGTTTGGAGGCTGACAAAGTTGATCGAAGGAACCGGTAGCACAGGGGACTCAGCTAGCATCCGTTACTCACTTCGTCAGTTTAATCGAGTCCTTTCCAATCTTGAGATCGTCACGACAGATTTGGCAGGTCGGCCATATGAAGCAGGACTTATCGAGGACGTCGTCGATGTCGTCGAAGATCCCCGGTTGCCGTCAGGTCAACAGTTCATCGAAGAGATGGTGAGCCCGACCGTACTTTGGCAGCGAAATGTTGTTCAACCGGGCCAGATTATCGTCCGGAAAGCCGTTGAAGAAACTGAGAGAGGAGCTGGCGTGTGAGCACAGTAATCGAGTTTGGGATTGATTTAGGCACAACCAACTCCTGCATCGCACGTTGGGAGAACGGTGGTGTTCGTGTCTATCAAAATAACGATCAAATGAACGTAACACCCTCGGCGATTCACATTTTGAAAACCGGTAGAACAATCGTTGGACGGAGAGCGCATGCTGCACTCCTGACCGATTCAGATAATGTCGCGATTGAATTCAAGCGTTGGCTCGGTCAAAAAGACCGCAAGGCTTTCCCGTCAATCGGGAGAGAGTTCTCTTCTGAGGAGTTGTCGGCAGAGATTCTGAAATCCTTGAAAGAGGATGTAAAGAGAGCGACCGGGCAAGAAGTGCAATCGGCGGTAATCACTGTTCCGGCTGCATTTGGAGCCCTACAATGCGAGGCAACGGCACGCGCGGCGTCCCTGGCTGGTCTCGTCGAAGCTCCGCTATTGCAAGAGCCCGTTGCCGCCGCTATCGGTTACGGTGTGAAGCCCGGCAGCGAGAACCAGAAGTGGCTCGTCTTTGATCTCGGTGGCGGCACTTTGGATATTGCCGTTGTCTCGACGAAGGAAGGACGTCTAAATGTTCTTGAACATCGCGGGAACAACCTTCTAGGTGGTAAGGATGTAGACCGCCTCCTGCTGGAAAGGATCATTATCCCATCGCTCAAGACCCAGTACAAGATCGATTCGCTCGAAGGCGGTCAACGGTCGAAACTCAGATCGCGTTTATTAGCGAAGGCTGAGGAAGCGAAGATCGACCTCTCCAGGGAAGAGGAAGTAGTCATATCTCTATTTGATTTGGGGGACGACGATGCCGGAAATCCCATTGAGCAAGAGATAGCCGTCACAAGGGATCGCCTAGCCGAAGTAATGGCTCCACTCCTTGACCAATGCTGCGCCATGGTCAAGGATGCTATCGAAGGTGCGCGAATCGATAGAGAAGACCTGGATCGAATTCTTCTGGTGGGAGGACCTACTCAATCCCCCATCGTTCGCAGTCGGCTACAAAGCGAATTTGGCATACCGGTAGACTTCTCGGTTGATCCAATGACGGTTGTGGGACGCGGCGCGGCGATCTATGCTGCGACTCTTGAAAAGAGTAATGTGGTTCCTCTGACGGGCTCGACAGAAGCGGTAACGCTGAAACTAGCGTTCGATCCTGTGAGCGCCGAGGTCCAGCCTACTGTCGCGGGTATGGTTACATCACTCGATAAGTCAGTTCAGATCAAGATCGATTCCGAGGGTGGTCAATGGACGAGTGGTTGGCTCTCTACGAGCGGAGGCTTCTTCGAGGCTGCCGTCCAGTTGAGTCCATCGGACATCACAACATTTTGGCTGTATGCGAGGACTTCCGAAGGAAGTTTAGTGGATGTTCAACCATCCGAATTCCGCATTCGCCACGGTTTGGTTCCTACTGCGCCACCGCTACCGCATACCCTTTCAATCGAGATTGTGGGGGCTGATGGCAAGCCACAGTTGGACCCAGTATTCCATAAAGGCACTCCCCTTCCGGTCGAGAAGACGGTTCAATATAGAGCTTCTCGGTCTGTTAGCCCTGACCGTCCCGATTCTTATCTGGCAATCAAACTCTGGGAGGGCGAGTTCTTGTCCGACCCTGACACAAATGAATGGGTAGGCAATATGCTGCTATCCCCTGATGGCATCAAGAGAGCGATCCCACAGGGAGCTGAAATCGAGGTTAATATCAAGATTTCCGCGTCACGTTTAATCAATGTTTCTGCATTCGTGCCTACCCTAAATCAGCACTTCGCCGAAAACGTGTATCTGCCTCAACGCGAAGAACAGGACTACTCTGTTCTTGCACAAGATGCTCAAAATGGCATGGCCAAACTTGACGAGAGACTGAGTGATCTTTCCTCGGTTACCGCGACCGATGAGACTACGAGGGTCGAGATTGAAACTCTCCGCAAGGAGCTAGAAAAATTACGCGCGAACGTCCCTAGAACAAGCAGCATGGAGTCCAATGCCCGAGCAATCGATCCCGATGACGCTCGGCGCTTGGTCGAAAGCTCGAAAGGGCTTCGCGGCAAAATCGGACGCCTGGAACGCAAATCAACAACGAATGAGTCGCTACAGGTATTGAAGTTCTCCGAAGAGTTGGAACTAGCCGAAGCAATAGTCAGTGAGTTCGGAACATCGATGGACAAAACTCAGCTAGAGGCATACAAGCGAGAACTTGAACGCGTTGGGACTCGCGGTGACAATAAGACTATCTCTCGTCTCACCGGTGACATTGAACAGCTACGCTGGCGAGTTCTATTCCGCCAAGATTGGTATTGGATGGACCGCCTTGAAAAACTTGCCGAACCTGGATTGGTGTTCACGGACAAATCTGCCGCTGACGCACTACTTGAGAAGGCGCGCTTGGCTTCGAGGGACGGAGATGGTCAGGCTTTGCGTGAATCTGTTCGCGCCTTATGGAAATTGCAGCCCAAGAGTTCCCAAGAGCAAGACAAAGAGCGAGCGATGGAATCAGGCTTGAGGCGCTACTAGATTATGAATAGACCCTCACTGCCCGGAGGATATTCGCTCTCCGCCTCTAAAGCGGTCGAGAAGGCTTTGTATGTGTCCGACGAGATTGAAGTCTACGCTATCCAATCGTCAACGGTAACAGCGCCGGAAGTCCTTGCCCTTTCGGTCTCAATCGAAGGACTAAGAGAATGGTGGGCCTCGCTTGAAGGTGCTCCTCTTGCGTTCAAAGGCTTCTATGACCACCCACCTTCGCTGAAGTTGCCTATAGGTGCGTTCTTTGAAACGAGCGGAACATTCATAACTGAACACTATTACCGACAGATAACTTCGAGCGAAGTAAGGGAGGCGTTTGAAGCAGTTTTGGACTCTGCACTCAAAACCGCCGCACTTGGGCTAATACCTAGTTTTGCCCCCGGACTCACTTGGGCAGCAACAGAAGGTGTTGTCACATCACTCTTGCCGACAATCATCACTTCTGAAGAAGAAGGCGTTAGAAAGCTTGCTAGTGCTTTTTATCGGCTGCTTACCGGCATAGATGTTTCTCACCGAACCAACCCAGCTCCCCTATCCCAGTGGTTCAGGAATGCTGGGCCAGAAATCTCGCGGATACTATCCGATTGCCTTCTGGATGAAAAAGGGAAGCAGAAGACCCGCTCATTTGCGAAGCTAGAGTCCGATCTCGGAAGGACCCCATTGCAGTCCTCCGCAAGCATTCTTGGCACATCAGAACCGGAACGACTTGATAGAGCATCAGGACTTGCCAAGGTCGCGGGTATGCACAGCCTGAAACAACTGTTGCTGGACGAGGTAGTCGGCCCTGTCCGCAACCCAGAACGCTTTCGAAAGTACGGACTCTCAGTGCCAAACGGTATCTTGCTGTACGGCCCTCCTGGGTGTGGCAAAACGTATATCGCTAGAGCTTTAGCAGAAGAACTTGGACATCACTTCGTCGAAATCGTGCCTTCGGAGCTAGCAAGTCCTTATGTTCACGGAAGCGTTATCCGCATCCGTGAAGTCTTCGACGAAGCTGCGGCAAACGCGCCTGCCGTCGTCTTCATCGACGAATTCGAGGCTCTTGCCCCGAACCGCTCTGATCTTGGAGGATTTCAACAGCACAAAGCCGAGGAGGTGAATGAAATCCTCACTCACTTAAACGGCGCTTCAGAGAGAAAGATTTTCGTCGTGGCTGCGACCAATCGCCCTGAGCTTATAGATCCGGCGATTCGGCGAACAGGACGCCTCGACAAACTAATTTATGTGTCTCCGCCTGATCGCGAGGCCCGTGAAGAGATGCTTCGACTTCACCTTGCCAAGAGGCCCGTCTCCAGATCAGTCGATTTGCCCGATCTTTCGCAAGAACTCACGGGATACTCTGCGAGCGACATCAAATTCTTGGTAGATGAGGCCGCCCGCGATGCGTTGATCAGAAATGTCGAGATTGACGAGGCTTCATTTCGGCGTGCTCTTTCTCGCATTACTCCATCTATCCCCCCTGAGACGGAACTTCTGTATCAATCAATAGAACAGCGAGGTCTCATATAGGCGATATGAACAAGTCCCTTCAGAACGCACTCGTTACCATCTCGGGCCTCGCATCAAGCACCATCATCGCGATTCTTCTTTCATGGATAGAACTTCGTTGGGGCCATGCGCTGTACAGCTATACGGTTTGGTTTGTGATTCCCATCGGAGCTATTTGCGTAGGAATGCTTGCTGCAAGCGGCTTTTTGGCAATGGCAAGAGTCCTCAACTTTCGGCCCACACGAACGACTCTTGTCGTCATGTTAATAACGTCGATAAGCATGTTCTTCGCTATCCAGTGGATCAACTACAACTGGATGACAGTTGAAGGAAAGTCCATTAGTGGAGCGATTTCGTTTCAGGATTTCCTGTCGTTCACGATCTCTCACACAACAATGCAGGTTGGGGTACGCGGGCATTACAGTGACACCGGTATTGAATTGGGAGCGTCAGGATATGGATTCGCAGCAGTGCAAATCTTGGGCTTTGTCCTTGGAGGAGGTTCCGTCTACCTCATCCTAGCGGCAATGACTTATTGTGAAAAATGTTCAAAGTATTTCAGCGCAAAAGGCGTACAGCATCGTTATCACATGAACCCCGAAGGTCTACAGGATGCCTGTACTACTGTGATGTCAGAGATGCAAGCGGGACGCGTACAACATGCTATTCTCTTGCACGCCTCGTCAGGCAGTGAGAACCCAAAAGACGCAGCATTTTCCTCCAACATGGAATTGAAAGAATGCAAAGGTTGCGGAAGGCACTGGACGAAATTTCAGGCCAAGAAGAAATCCGGCAGTGATTGGAATGACATCTCCGGCCTCTCCTTAGCAGTGTACTGCGATGAACCGGTGGAACTTCATCGCATCTTGGCCGCTCGATAGCGACGACATTTCGCCAGAACTTGCTGAGAGGCCTATCGGGAAGTCGTCCATCGCTCCAACGCGCCTGCGAGATTCTCAACGATGTAAATGTACAGGGCTGGGTGTTATTTCTTCGCGGAATGGTGGCCATTCTTAGAGCGAGTTCGCTCAAGAGCGGCAACTCTCGCTTCGATTGCCTTTATTCGGAGCTGTTCTTGAGAATCGGGAGAAGAAGTAGAAGTCCCCGATGGAGCTCTTGTAAACACTTCGACAGGAGCGATCACCTTGACCTGGGTGGCTGTATCGGGGGCGGGGCGCATTGTCGCAAGCGCTTCGGGCACGCTGGCAGCCAATAAGAGCAAAAGAGCAGTTGCGGTCATCGCGTGAGCCCCACGCACGAACTGCGCCAAGTGATCATTCATTGCAGTATTCATTGAAGCGCAGTGAAGCAAGCCCTTCGCATGAACGGCTTCTTTGTAGGTTTTAAACGAACCGTCGTCTTCTAAGACCGCGTCGAGTGACAATGTTTGATTGGTCTTGACTCCAACAGCTCGGATGGCGGAAATGAAACCCAAAAGCAAAAAGCAACCTGCCGCGCACACAAGGCAAAGGACGGTCCATCTCGTTGTTCCCGATGCGGTCTTACTGATGATGTAGAGGAATGCGGATGTGAGCAGAGGGACAAGAAAGACCATCAAGCTGAACGTGGATTGAGCTTTCTGTTCCAGTGCATTGCGACGTTGTTCTGCCTGGTCGAAGATCCATTGGCATTCCTTCACCAATGAGTCACCAACATTTGCGTCCGATGGTGAATCTGGAAAATCTGCTATGTCTCGCGGTTGTACTTCGAAAGGCATCAAAATCTGCCACAGCAGATAACCAAATCGCTTCACAAAGAGGACAAAATGAGCCCAGAGCTTTTTAAGCCCGATGTGCGAAGGTGGCTGGGCAAAGAACTTTGAGCGAGGGTTAGTTGCCATAGAAAAGTTCCACAAAGGCGTCTCTCATCGGGAAGTCCAATGAGTTTTCAAGCCACGCCCATTCTCCAGTTGGATTGACCTCAAGAAATACATCTTCTCCTCTGGGTGTCCGAATGAAATCGAACGCCCCATATACAAGCCCAAGGGTCTGTAGCATGCGTTCGCACTTGGTTCTTAGGTCATCAGAGATGGATATTATCGAGAACTTCGCTTCTGCCTCGGGTGTTCGCCAATCTATTGTTTCTGCCTTTGTAGCAATCGCCGCCGCAAAACACTTCTTTCCAATGAATGTGACACGCAGATCTTGAACCCGAGGCACGCACTCCTGCAACAAGACTGGACAACCGAGGCTTGCCTCATCCTGAAAGTCAGATGTCTGAACGGGCCGGGTATAGATTGAGTAATCGTCCGAGCCATCGTTGTAGAGGCCATGAAAGATCGGCTTGCAGATCGCACCGTTAGGGGCTTGCTGAACGAAATTGGCAGCGTCTTTTGGCGAGCTCGTCGCTAGCGTCTTCGGCACAAGGATGCCAAGCTGCTGAGCGAGCCTTAGCTGGTAAAGCTTGTGCTCAGCGACGTATACCTTATCGACCGGGTTTACCCATCGAATATCCGGATTCCAAACCATCCCAAACACAAGGTGGCGGAGCTCTCCAGAGATGAAGAACCTCTCATTAGGTGGCATGTCATGCGAGGCTATTGGATAAATCGCCCTGCGATACCAGACCGCCGTAACGGATTTCAAATCGAGAGAGCGCCCGTCTCGGACGGTAACTGTTTGCTTGTCAGAGATCGTGAACTCGTAGTCGGCATTCGCCAGCTCTTCCACATTAAGACGGAAGTAAAGAAGCCCTCGCTTGATAAGCGTGACAATCAAAAAATCTGCGGTAAGGTCTTTCTCAGAAGTGAGGATCAGGAGCATAGGCGGAAGAAGGCGTTTTATTAGAACTCATCGAATCTGAAGATGTTTGGCCTTGATAAAGGCCACCGGTTCGCATGGTGATTTCCGTCTGGTCTGCGCCCTCTCTGGTGCGGGTGTAGGTTGTTTCGCCGTATGATGACGCGCCTAGTATCCGATCTGCTTGATCGGCTCCCTCACGTGTCGCAGTGTGCGAAGTCTCCCCGTATTGGGAGGCCCCTAATACGGTGGCCTCTGATTGGTCCGCGCCTTCTCTGGTTTTTGTGATCGTCGTCTCGCCGTACGATGACGCATGAATGGTACCTTCTGATTGATCAGCACCTTCGCGAGTTTCAGTCATCGTAGTTTCCCCGTACTTTGACGCACTTGGCGAATCGCCGAAGGTCTCAATCAAGGGGGTTCCAGAAGCGGAATCTATCCACAACTGCTTCACGGGATCATAATGCTCGCTTGAAGACGGAACAGGCTCGGGCAGAAGCTTCTTTCGACCTGCAAGAATGAATGCGCTCATGGCGGTCAATTTTACTACTGACCTCTCCTGCATGACATTGTGCCGCTCGCGGACTGCACAATGTGGGAGGCCGAGTAATCAGACTCTGGAACTAAACAACTCTATGTGGATGAGGCCATTCGTCGTTGCAACTGTCACCACAAAAGGCGCACAAAGAACAGCCGCCAGCGGCGGCTCGTGCGCGAAGATTTGCCGCTAAGAACGCCCCGGCGGGGCTGCGGCAAATCAGAACCAATATCCGAGAGGAATTTGAATATTGAACTTCCTACGCAAGCCTCCGCCACGGCTCCGGCTAAAGGCAGCTTCGGAAATCACGGTCAGGCTGTCCTGCGGTGCTGACCGCGTTTGAGTTTATCGTGCGTCTCTGCTGCTTTCGACGCTTTAGCCCTGGTAACGTCCAGTTCTGGATGCGGAAGCTCCCATCCTGCCATGCCCTGCAGCACGCGGTCGGCGTGCTTGATTGTGTTCACATGGCCATAGTGCTGTTCGATCATCTGCACGGAAGTTCCCATCTGCTCAGCCAGGAAGTACACGTCCACTCCTTCCTGTAATCGCAGAGTGGCATAGGTATGCCGGAAACAATATGTCGATCTCGGCACGCCCTGCGTGCCTTCGCGCAAGTTTGCTTTACCCAATAGGTCAGCGATCAAAGAGACATAGAGGCTCTTAGCAGGCTTACCGTTCACCGTCGTAAAGACTCGATCTTCCAACTCTGTCGCTTTGGAGATAGATCGGATGCGCTCCAGATAATCGCCGACACTCTTCGGAGCCACTAACTTTCTTGATTTCCCTTTACCCTGCACAAACAGAACAACGATCTCGCGTCCCTCGCGATCTTTCGCGGGCATGATGTCACGCCAGCGGAGATTCTTCATCTCTGCTGGCCTCATGCCGGTATTACAGGCAATCAGAATCATGTTGTAGGTGACGGTGCGATACCAGGTGCTCGAAGGTTTGTCCGCCTCCGCGATCCATTTCCTGCCGACGGTATGAAGCTTGCGGTACTCCTCCAGCGTGAATTCGTCCCGTCGCATCGTCTTGAGCTTCGGACGTTCATCGTAGCGCTGGCTGGCAGGAACGTACCGCTTTTTGATAGCGAAGTTCATCACCGCCCCGAAGATGGACATCTCGAAGCGAATTGTGGAATCACTGATGAAGGGAACCGTCCGCTCCTCGGACGGTTCCACCTTGATAGGTTTCAAAATTCGAATACCAAGAGAGTTCTGGGTCTTGGTGCGGCGCTCGGCTTCTTTATCCGCAAACTCCTGCGCCATCTCCTCGCTGACTTCGCGGACGCCGTTCCGCTTAAGGCGTCCCGCTCCGTTCACTCTGCGCCACGCAGGATAGCCACCCCATAGCTCATCGCCGATCAAATGCACCTGGGTGGAACCGACGTACCTGTCCAAGGCCCCTTCGATGACGGCGCGAATCTTTTTGGGCCGCGCGGCACTGATCTCCCCGCGCTGCGCTCGGGCTTCCTGCGTTAGCAGATACTCTCTTCCAACCTCGCGGAAGGGATGGTTGAACACTGGGACATCGTGCTTCAGGCGGAACCGGATGTCTGCATCCTGATCGAAGGCGCGTTCCCGCGCCACTTCCATGTCTGTCGTCTTGAGGGAAACGGTCTTGTAGCGGTCTGCCTTGGGAATCTTCATACGGCAGTACCACATGCGATGCCCCACGTCGCCACGCCGGAAGATCACCAGCCCCGGCTTGAGTTCCGCTTTGTCGGTGACGAATGCCATGTCCGCCTCCATGTACTAAGACGCGTTCCGTGCAGATTCTGTGCAGGTTTTTTCTGCAAGTCGTTGAATCCTCGTATCTGTGTAGGACTCGTATAGATGTTATCAAAATACTAAGCTGTTTATTTACATTTATTTATGCTATATCTGTCATCCTGAGCGAAGCGAAGAATCTCAGTATTTGTCCTGCCAGATGAAAACTACAGGGATTCTTCGCCTCCCTGCCCCAGCCAGCAAGCTGGCCGGGGACCCCGTTCGGCTCAGAATGACGGCAGGGGTTTCATTCCGGTGAAGTTCATGACAGCCTCCAAGGAGCACCGCCGTAGCCAACTACGGCGCCGGAATCACGCCAAGCTGCTGCATCATCCCGAAGCTGTCCATCAGGATGCGGCTGTCGGTCATCAGACCGCCCACGACCCGGTCGATCACGACACCCTTCACCTTTACGCTTCTGCCTGTGGCAGGAATGCCGAGAAACTCTCCGCGATGCGTTCCGGCCCACGTAAAGCGGCTCGCGACCTTCTCGCCCTCTTCGATCGCCTCTTCAGTAACCCAGTGAATATCGGGGAACGCGGAGCGCATCATGGCAATGACCTCCTTCAATCCCTCACGGCCTTGCCGTTGCCCGGGCAAAGGGTCCATTTCCACAAAGTCGAGCGCAACGATCTGGTCGGCGACCTCGAACCGTCCCCGGTTAATCACCTCTTCCACAAAGCGCTCGACCACTGCACGGTTCCCGGCCATCTACCCTCCAAGACAAAAAGCGTTCTACAACGTTACTTGAGAAAATCCACCAGCAGCTTGTTCACCTCATCCGCATGGGTCGTCAGCAGACCGTGTGGCGCGCCCTCGATCACCGCCAGACGGCTTCCGCGGATCGCGCGATTGAGTGGCCGTGCCGTGCCGTCGATCGGCAGCGTCCTGTCGGCGTCACCGTGGATGATCAGCGTAGGCATATCGATCTTCGCAACGTCCGCGCGAAAGTCCGTCCACCACGTCTTCACACAGCAGAACGTCCCAACTGGCGACGCCATGGACGCGATGTTCCAGCTATATCGAAGGTCCTCCTCGGTGAGCCGGGACCCCAGCAAAACATCGGCGTTATAAAAATTCTCGAGAAACGAGGTCAAAAACGTCAGCCGGTCTTTTCTGATAGCCGCCTCGATCCCTGTCCTCACGGCCTCTTCCACACCTGCGGGGTTCTCATCCGACTTCAGCAGGAACGGCGGTACCGCCGAGATGAACACAGCCCGGTCGACGTTCTTCGTCGAGCCATAGCGGGAGATGTAGCGCGCCACCTCGCCCCCGCCCATCGAGAATCCCACAAGCGAGAACTGTTTCAGGTTCAGATGTCTCACCAGCTTCCACAAGTCCTCCGCAAAGACCTCGTACGTATACCCCGACGCGGCTTGCGACGACTGCCCAAAGCCGCGCCGGTCATACGTAATCACGCGAAGTCCGGCAGCCAGCAGCGCCTGGGTCTGCTTCTCCCACGACCGCCCGCTCAGCGGATAGCCATGGATCAGGATCACCGGCTTCCCGGTGCCATGGTCCTCAAAGTAAATCTGTATGTCACCCTCATCGTGTCCAACTGTAAGGTATGGCATCCGCTCCTCCATGCACCGCTATCTGCCGCAACGATTGCGCAAACATACTAAGACCGAAGTCGCGATGTCTCCAATAAAAATTGGGCTGGAGAGCCACCGGCCTCGCCACCTCCCAGAAGAAGTGCCATTTCGACCGGAGCGAAGCGAAGTGGAGAAACCCGCTTCTCCCCTCCACTCGCGTCACAGCCACACCCCTACTTAGCCAGCGCCTGCGCGATCGCCTTCTCCGCCAGCGGCGACATCATCGCATACCCCTTCGCCGTTGGGTGAACGCCGTCCAGCGCCAGCGTCGTATCGAGTCCGCCATTCGCGTTCGTCATCGACGTATAGTAGTCCAGATACACCAGCCCTTCGCGCTCGCACATCGCCTTCAAACGCCTGTTCATCTCGCGAATCTTCTCCGCCGGCTGAATGCTGGGCTGCCACTTGTAGTGGTCCGCAGGAAGGATCGACGACACCACCATCCTGATGTTGTTCGCCTTCGCCACAGCCAGCATCGACATAAAGTTGTCCTCGATCATCTCCGGCGACGAAGGCCCCGTATTCCCCGCAATATCGTTCGTGCCCGCAAGCACCACGACCACCGCGGGCTTCAGGTGCACCACATCCTGCTCGAACCGCACCAGCATCTGCGGTGTCGTCTGACCGCTGATGCCGCGGCCGATGTAGCCCTTGCCCGGAAAGAACTCGTCCTTATGCTGCGCCCACGCATCCGTAATCGAGTCGCCATAAAACACCACGCGCTTTTCACCGGCCGCAGGAGCAGGCAAAGCGGCGTTTGCCGCGCGGTAGCGGTCCAGTTGCGCCCAGTCGGCCAGCTTCTTCTTCATCGTATCGATCTGTTTCTGCGCATCGGGTTGCGCTGCCGTAGCGGGAGGCACCGTCGCCGCGGTCTGCGCCAACATCCCCATGCTCCCATACACCAACGATCCCAACAAAGCCACCCACATCAAACGCATTCGCCGTCTCCTTTTCGTCACAAAGCCGTGCAAGCCAGCATAAATCCCTGCGTGCGACTGTGCATTGCCGTGCACATGAAGATTCCACACGCCACCTTGATGTACCCTTTGATTCACCATGCAGCCCGGAATCTCGACGCACGTCTTCCTCTCCCAGCGCCTTCACCCGGGCCTCCTCGACGCTCTCAAGCAAAGCGGCGCACGCACCATCGAGCTCTTCGCCGCGCGTCACCACTTCGATTACACCGACCGCACCCAACTGCGTGAGACCGCCGCATGGTTCCGCGACTCAGGCATCATCGCCACGTTGCACCAGCCCATCCACACGCGCGAACAGTCCGAGAACTGGTCACGCCACGTCTCCGCCACACTCTCGCTCATCTCGCCCGAGAAGACGCGCCGCATCGACGCCATGGACGAGGTCAAACGCGCGCTCGAAGCCGCCGAGATGGTCCCCATCTCCGCCGCCACCCTTCACCTCGGCCTCAAGGACGACGCCTGGGACACCCGCGCCATCGAGAACTCGCTCACCGCCATCGAACACCTGAAAGCCTTCGCGCACCCTCTCGGCATCAAGATACTTCTCAAAAACTTGCAGAACGACGTCACCACACCCGAACACCTGCTGGAGATCCTGCACATCGGCCACTTCGACAACGTCGGCATCACGCTCGACGTAGGCCACGCGTACCTCAGCGACACCGGCATCGACCACGCCTTCGAACTGCTGCGCCCGCGCATCCGCCAGCTCAACCTGCACGACAACAAGGGCATGCGCGACGAGCACCTTTGGCCCGGCTCCGGCGAGATCGACTTCGCCAACGTGTACAAGCTCGCCGCCTCGCTACCCGCCGACATCCCCGGCATCGTCGAGATCGCCCACGACCTCAACGAGACCGCCGAGAGCGCCGCTGCAAAAGCCACTACGGCCTTCGACCAGATCGCCCGCTCCGCCGAAGACCTCCTCCTGCCCAATCCCAGCTAAGACCGACCGCGGATTGTCGCGGATAAAAACCTAACACCGATTAAAACCGATTCCACCGATTTACTTGCGTAAGCCGGAGATGAGTCCGGGGCCATTTCATTAATGGAGACAGTCAACAGCAGCAATGTTCCGTTCGGCCTTTTCCCTTCTGAATTGAATCGGTGAAATCGGTTTTAATCGGTGTTAAGCCTTTCTCTTTTATCCGCGAACTCCGCGCCATCCGCGGTCGTCTCCGGTACTCTTAAACCCGGAAGGTGAAACCGCGCCATGTCTGAATTCCCCACCATCTCCTCGCTTGCCGCACACGAAGGCCAGACCGTCACGCTGCGCGGCTGGCTGTACAACATCCGCTCCTCGGGCAAGCTGCTCTTCCCCACCTTCCGCGATGGCACCGGCACCATCCAGGGCATCGTGCCCAAAGCTGCCGTACCCGAAGAGGTCTTCGAGACCCTCAAGAACCTCCAGCTCGAATCCTCGCTCACCGTCACCGGCAAGGTCCGCGCCGACTCGCGCGCGCCCTCCGGCTACGAGCTCGACGTCCAGGACATCCACGTCATCTCCGCCGTCTCCTCCGACGACCCCTTCCCCATCACGCTCAAGGAGCATGGCGTCGACTTCCTGATGGAGCACCGCCACCTCTGGCTCCGCACCCCGCGCCAGTCCGCCATCCTGCGCGTCCGCGCCACCATCATGCGCGCGGCTGCCGAGTACTTCGACACCAACGGCTTCATCCGCACCGACCCGCCGATCCTCACGCCAAACGCCTGCGAAGGCACCAGCGAGCTCTTCGAGATGGACTACTTCGACAACGACAAGGCCTACCTCACGCAGTCCGGCCAGCTCTACGTCGAAGCCACCGCGCTCGCGCTGGGCAAGGTCTACAGCTTTGGCCCCACCTTCCGCGCCGAAAAGTCCAAGACCCGCAGGCATCTGACAGAATTTTGGATGATCGAACCGGAGGTCGCGCACCTCGAACTCAACGGTCTGATGGACCTCGCCGAGGCCTTCATCACCCACATCGTCACCCGCGTGCTTGAATCGCACCGCACCGACCTCAAGACCATAGGCCGCGACATCGCCAAACTCGAAGCCGTCATCGCGAACCCAGCCACAGAACCGGGTGCCCCAGGTTCGGCGGCCTCATCGCCTCACCTGGGTGGAGGCGCCACCGACCCATCCTTGTTGTCATCCCGCAGCGCAGCGGAGGGATCTGCTTCTCGCTTCCCCCGTCTCAGCTACGACGAGGCCCACGCCATGCTCGACGCCGCCTACAAGGCCGGCAAGCTCGAAAACCCGCACAAGTACGGCGACGACTTCGGCAGCCCCGACGAGACCTACATCAGCTCACAGTTCGACAAGCCCGTCCTCGTCCACCGCTACCCCGCGGCCATCAAGGCCTTCTACATGCAGCCCGACCCCGACGACCCCACCAAGGCGCTCTGCCTCGACGTGCTCGCCCCAGAGGGCTACGGCGAGATCATCGGCGGCTCCCAGCGCGTCGACAGCTACGACCTACTCAAGAGCCGCATCGAAGACCACAACCTCCCCCTCGCCGCCTTCCAGTGGTACCTCGACCTGCGCAAGTACGGCTCCGTCCCCCACGCGGGTTTCGGCATGGGAATCGAACGCGCCGTAGCCTGGCTCTGCGGCTTGGATCATGTGAGAGAAACAATTCCGTTCGCAAGGACGCTGAACAGGATTTATCCATAGCAGCCCCTACATTCCATGATCGTGCGATTTGAGTTAACCGAAATCGTATAACTCGCGCAAATGGAGGTCGAAAATCTCTTGCGCTTAGTCCATCTTCGAGCTATTTCTGCTTCAGGAGGATCGATCGAGAGATGAAAAATTTGACATGTCGTTGGTGTGGGAATTGCGAGAAGCTAATTCGATGCGCAAATTGCGAGTTGACAATGTGCAGCGATAGTGATCATTCCCATGAGTCCGAGCAGGGCAAGGTTTGTATGGAATGCTGGGATCCTCCTTCCATAAAGGCGCTCCAATGGTTTCCTGCATATTTTGAGCTATAGCGAGTTATTTTTTGCGATCTAACATCACACTATGAAGAAAGCTTGCATCGTTGCCCTTATCTGTTTTCCCACCTTGGTTTTTGCAAAGGATCACCAATGGCACAGCGGGATTCTGCTCTCTTACGATCAACAAACATTTACTACGTACAGCCAATCCAAAGGCTCAGGGCATGAAACACCTCATACAACCTATAGGGTGCAGATCGATACGGGCGACAAGGTTTATTTTGCAGAACGAACCCTCAACTGGGCGTGGCAGAAATTCCCAAAAGTCACGGAAAACGGCCCCATTAAGTGGGAACTCAAGGGAAATGATGAAATGGTCATCTCTGACGACAAGGGCAAAGACTTCACGTTGACCATCACGAAGACACGAATCAAACCAGCCTCCCCAAGCAATTAGCATCGGGTGGGACGGGTGGCCCACATCTGACGAAAGCCACGAAATCGGGTGCCCCATATCTCGCATAGCGAGATGTGGGTTCATTCGCGCGAAGCGCGAGCCCTATTCCCCGCTCCCAAGCAATTGGCCGAGGTCGCGTTTGCCGTGCAGCACACGAACAACGCGGATCGTCTCATTCGTCACAAGGTAGTACACCCGAATCGCCGAGAACCCTTTGGCCGGCCACGACCGGAGTCCCCGCAACTCATCCTTGTTGATAACCTTCGGCGTCCCTACTCCCGGCCTCCGAAGCACCTGATCGATCGCATCCTGCACGGCCACCAGAAACCGCTCCGCCGCGGCCTCCGCACCCTGTTCAATCAAGTAGTAGCGATACTGCCGAAGAATGTCTTCGCGTGCAGCGGGCCGAACAACGAGCTTCATCTGGTGGATCGCACCTTGCGAGTCTTCTTATGCCTTGCCAGAATCCTGCCCGCGTCGGACTTCAGTTCCTTCCAGAACGCGCCCGTCACAGGAATATCGCGGCCTCCGCTCAACCCCTCCAGCAGCAAAGCCTCCAGACGGGCATCGGCGTCCTTCGCCTGCGCCTCCCGTAGAAGACCGCGAATGTACTCGCTGACATTGCCATATCCCTTCGTCTCCACTTCGTGATCGATGAAGTCCTTCAGCGACTCCGGCATTGAGACGGTCAAGGTGGTCATACGGGAACGCCCTCGAAGTCAGTCTACCATTAGTTCATATCTAATAAGATATGCGCGGCATCCCATATGTTAGAAGCAGAACGGTGTACTGCAATCAAACCGAAAAGGCCTGATCTCAAACCGTGTAGGACAGCTCCCTCAAACATGTAAAAAAGCGGAGGTCATCTTCCGCTACGGACCTGTTGCAGATCCTGGTCCAGCATTCCGGCCAGGTCTCGTGCCAGGTCGGCCCCCTTCGGATCCGTGTAGGTTCCAAGCTGGCCCTTCAGCTCCGCGTCCGACATCCGCGACTGGTCGACGCATGGCGTAGACGTCATGTACGAAGCGGTGTAGCCGATGGTCCTTTTGCCCAGCGTCTGCTCCTGAATCACGACATGCAGCGCGCGGTCGGCGTTTGCAGCGGCGTCCACCACGTCGACTCCGCTCAGCCCCCGGATTGCCTGCCGTATCTCCGCCAGCCGCAGCCCCTGTGCGTCGTCGCCTGCAACCGTCACCCACACGCGGACGCGTCCCGCCTGCCCAGGAGTCGCCGGGCCACAGAGCAGCGTATGCTTCTTCGGGTCGCCGGAGACATTGTTCCTGGCCGCTGTCACCAGGGCGTCGATCTGCGCCTTCGACAACTTATTCAAACCGACCAAGACAAACCCGCTCTGCGAAACTCCAAGATACTGTTGCACATCGGGCGTCCAGGCCGACGCCGTCGATGCAGGTTTCGCCGCGCTCTTTGAGCGGTGCGGCGCCTGCGCAAGCATAAGCTGGCCGCATATGGATGCGGCTGCAATCACGGAAACGACGATGCGGTTGTTCATCAACTGACGCTCCAGCCGGGAATTCATTCACTTAGATGCTAAGGCAGCGGAAGGCAGCAGTTGAAGCGCGGGAATCAAGGCTTGAAACCCACCGACTCCCACAGCGGTGCCGGATCGTAGACCGCACCGGCGGATATCGTTTTAACGATACGCCTTGTATTGTGTATGTCCGCCAGTGGGTCGGCGTCCAGCAGCAGCAGGTCGGCCCGCTTGCCGGCCTCGATCGTTCCCACGGTCTTGTCCAGACCCATCACCTCGGCTGGAACGCGGGTCGCGGCCTCGATGGCCTCCATCGGAGAAAACCCCGCCTGAACATATAGCTCCAGCTCACGGTGCAGCGAGTAGCCAGGAATATTCTGGTCCGTCCCGGCGACGATCCGCAGGCCGTCCCGGTGCAGCTCGCGAACGGTCGCCAGCATAGCGTCGAAGCTGGCCTTCGCCGGTGCGGCTTGTCCGCCGGAGACCCCAGGCGAACTCAGCGCCTCCGCCAGTTGCGGTGCCACCTTCAGCACGCCAGGCTCGAGCGTTGCGTACGCGACCCACGACGGGTGGTAGAAGTTCTCGTAGAGCGCGATCGTGTCGTCGAAGACGGTACGGTGCTGCTTGAACAGGGCAATCTGCCTTCTGGCATCGCCGGTGTTGAAGTCGGGCGGTGCGATCGGCTTGCCGTGCTCGATATGCAGCAGGTCGCGCGTTGGGTACTGGATGTGGTTGATCTGGTCGTAGCCAGCCTCGACGGCCTGCGCCGTTGTCATGCCGTTGGGCACGTGGCCGGTCACGGTCATGCCGAGCCTGTGGGCCTCGCTGGCGATGACAGGGACCAACTCCGGCTTGAGACTGCTGTATATCTTGATCTGCAAAGCTCCAGCGGCCTTGTATCTTCTGACCACCTCAATCGCCTGGTCGGGAGTGTCGGCGACAACGGCCCCCAGCGACATCGGCCCGCTGCCATCGACGATGCCCGCAATCAGTATCCCGGGGCCGATGCCTTTGCCCGACGCCAACGCATCGCGCACCGTGGTGATGAAGTCGAACTCGTTGCCGCAGTCGCGCGCCGTCGTCACCCCGGCAGCGAGATAGATCGGGCCCCACTCCACCTGCTCGTAGTGGGCGTGCATGTCCCACAGGCCGGGGATGAGGAACTTTTCCGTGCCGTCGATCACGGTCGCCCCTGCTGGAATCGCAGGCTTCGCGTCCGTTGAGATGGCTGCAATCCTGCCGTCTTCCACAAAGACGGTCGCGTCCTTCACCGGAGGCTTTCCTGTGCCGTCGATCAACGTCACATTCGAGATCACAAGCTGTCTGGCGACAGGCTGCTTCGCGCTCGCAGCCAGCTTCGCCAGCGCGGCAAGATTGTCCTGCGCCGCCGTCTGTATGAAGACGCCAAGCGCGGGCTCGTACTCCTCGCGCACCGCCTCGAAGTGGTCGAACTCGGCGTCGGTCGAGACCAACGCCGCGAGGTTCTCGTGCTCGTCCATCCACAGCGTCTCGCCGCCCCATATCAGACCGGAGACGACATAGCCTTTGAGCTTTGTCTTTTTGCCTGCGACATCGATCGTCAGCGTGCCCGACGGCACAATCGAGATGCTGCCCGCCGGAGGTGCAGGAATCGATGCCGGTCTTCCGTGCGTCAGCCAGAAGCGCACCAGCATCTGCTGCATCGCCACCGGCGAGTAGCCGTCGATGAGAAACGTTCCCGCTGGAGCGGCGATCTCCTCTGCCTTGTCTCCGCGAATGAGCGTAATACTCCGCTTCGCAGGAAGGTACTCCATCGCATCGTTCAACCCGGACATGCGCGAGGACTGCCCATCGAGCTTCAACGTGAGCGGATCGAGCGCCTCGGTCGCCGTGAACGTCGTCTTCAGCGGGACCCTTGTGCCACGGTCGGTGAACAGAAAGTCGGACTTGAGCGTCAGCCTCCCTCCGCCGCGTTCGATGCTGTAGGTCTCCTCGCCGTTGGCGTGGGCGAACTTGTGCAGGATGAACCTTCCCCGCTCCGGGGCGGTCTCGGCCGCAAGCGCAACCGAGACGAACGACAGCATCAGACAGCAGAGAAAAATTCGCTTCATAGATGCTCTTGAGTATGCCAGCGCAGCCGCCATCCTGTGTATGCAGATTTGCCGGAGTTGCGCCGCTTCGGAGATCATCGCAACGGCGTCCAAAGCATCTTATGCCGGCATCCGAGACAGCCTATCCAATTCGTACTCTTCGCGACCACGTCAGCGCTCTGGAGACTGCGATGCTGGTCTGCCTTGCCAGCCCCAAACCGCGAGCAGTGCACCGGCTGCGCACGACCACGCGGCGCATCGAAGGCCAGTTCGCCCTGCTTGGCATGATGCCGGACATGCCGCGACGCGACGAACGGGAGACGGAGAAGACCCGCCGCGACCTCAAGAAGATACGCCGCGCAGCGGGAGACATCCGAGACCTCGACGTGCAGCACGCCCTGATCGACAGCGTGCAGACGGCCTCCCACAGCAAGTCTCTTCAACACGATGCCGCGCAGCTTTGCGCAGAGATCGAAGCGATGCGAAAGGGCCGCGCCACGCTGCTCAAAAAACTGCTGCGCCGCCGTGCGGTGAAGCTCGCAGGAATGCTGGAATCTCTGCTCGATACGCTGGAACCGGTCGAATCCGCCGCACTTGCTCCCGCCGAACTGGCCGCATTGGCGCGCGACTGGTATCGGCGAAACGTTCCTCCCGCGCCCACTGGCAGCGGCGACAGCCCGGATTATCTTCATGCCGTCAGGAAGACGGCGAAGCTGGCGCGATACATCGCGGAGAATGCTCCAAAAGGAGCATCGGTTGCGCGGGAGCTTGCGCGGTCGTTTGAGCAACTTCAGCAGGCTGGCGGCGAATGGCACGACTGGCTGGTACTTGCCGCGCTGGCGGACAAGCGCCTCGGCGCTGCGTCGCCGCTGACGAAGAACTTAGCGCAGCGCTGCCAGCGTTCGCTCGACGTTTACAAAAAGCGGCTGAGCGGCGCTATCGCCTAAACCTTCTCTGAGCTCTTGTTCGCGGCAGTTCTGGCGGCCCCTGCACGCTTTGCACGCGCCTTGCGGCGCACATGCACAGCCCAGCGCTTGGTCTTATGCAGCGACCGCTTCGCCCACAGATAGTCCTGCGCAAGCACAAGAAGGCCGGCCAGCAGCAGCGGGATTCCTGGAATGACCGGGAGAACGCAGCCCGCGACGCCAACCACGAGCAGCGCCCAGCCGCCGGTCTTTCGCATCCATCCGCTTCGCTCTGCGCGTACCGGCTCCATAGCGCATTAGACGCAGTTCGGACTGCCGAGGAGCTCCAAAATAAATGAAGCGCGCGCGACTGCGGCCTCACTTCACCGGAGGGTCGGGAGGCATCAGCGCGCCGGCCTGCACCCAGCGCTCCACCGTTTCAATGTCCGCGTCGGCAAGTTTGGCCGACTTTGACGGCATGGGGCCCGGCGTCTTCTTCGTTCCTTCGTGGCGGATCAGCTTCACCAGCAGGCTGTTGGCGGCATCTCCCGGAACGATCACCTGCCCGCTCTCGCCGCCGCGTAGAAGTCCGGCGCGTGTAGAGAGAGTAAGGCCTCCCCGATGGTTGAGGCCGCCATGGCAGCGGTAGCAATACTTCTTGAAGATGGGCTGAACGTGGCCTGTGTAGAACTCGGGCGTCGCAGGGTCGTTCGTGCTTCCGGCGATGGCAGGCGTGGGCTGGTTGACCGTGTTGCATCCCGTGCCGCATCCGACGACGGCCGCTGCCAGAATGGCGGACCACAGGCCGCCGAGAAGACTCCGCATAGCCTCATATTAACCGAAGAGTACACGGAACCCGCTTCGTCACTTACTTCGCCGCGCGGCGAACGATAGGGTAGAAGGTGCTCTGGCGGTTCACGCGCCTCTGAAATTCAGGATGCGTCTGAACGCCCTCATCTCGGCCACACTGGCTGTCGCGCTGTTGTCTTCCGGACATACGTTGCTGGCAGGAACGCCCCACCGGGCGCATCGCGCTTCCGCGCACAAAGCCTCCGCCGCGTCCTCGGGCCACGCCGCCAAGAAACATGCTGCGCCTGCGTCCGTGCGCGTCTCCGGCAAAAAGACGAAGAAACGCGTGGGCAATTCCACAGCCGCGCAGACGGCGCACGTTCGCTCCGCCTCGCGCAAGGGCCGCCACCACAAAGCCGCCATGCTCGAGGCCTCGGCCCGCTCCGATAGCGGAGCAAACACCGCCGCGAGACGCAGGGCCACCTCCGAGGACTTCATGAAGGCCGCTGGCGGAAAGATGACGCCACAGGCCGAACCGCAACTGGCCGCCTCCGCCATTGCTCGCACTCCTTCGCTCAAACCGCATGTGGATGGCGTGGCGGAAGAGGCCTCCACGCCAGTCATTCTCCCGGCGCTTTACAACAAGCGCGGCCGGTTGATCGTTCCTCCTCCACTGCGCGGCTCGCGGGAGATCCTTGTGCGCCAGAACGTCGTCGCCGACCGCGACGGCCTCGACCGCATCCAGGACGACGCCTACATGGCGCGGATGCGCGCGGCCAGGATGCTGGTCCCCATCCCGGTAAGCAACGCACTCGATGTCGACGAGCGGCTGCCCGCCAATCGCCGCTTTGCGCGTCCGTGGACGGCGCAGTTTCTCGATACCCTGGCCCGCGCCCACTATGCGCGGTTCCATACGCCGCTTCAGGTCAACTCCGCCGTGCGCACGGTCGAGTTTCAACAGAAGCTGCAACGCATCAACGGAAACGCCGCTCCGGCGGAGGGTGAGACTGCGTCGCCGCACCTGACCGGGCAGGCCGTCGACCTGGCCAAGCACGGGCTTTCGCTCACAGAGATTGCGTGGCTGCGCGGCTATCTGCTGCCGCTGTCGCAGCAGGGCAGGATCGACGTGGAGGAGGAGTTCCAGCAGGCCTGCTTCCACATCAGCGTGTACAAGAAGTACGCGCCTTCGACCCCAAAACGCGACGTCGCCGGAACGCGGCACGGCAGTACAACCGCGCTGGCGGCCGCAATCAACTAGTCAGGTGTTGCGAAAAATCCGATTCGCGATGCCCCTCCCCCAACTTGTCATCCTGAGCGAAGGGTTCGCGCTTTTGCGGACCCGTAGTCGAAGGACCTGCTTTTTGCACATGCCCGGAGTAGATATCTACGGCACGAAAATAAACGCAGATACTTCGACTCCGCTACGCTTCGCTCAGGATGACACCTTATAGGGACAATGCTGTAACTCCTGCTATTGCGTTACGCCACAACCTCGCGCGCTCCCGTCCGCCAACTCCTGAACGCCGCATCCAGCGCGGCCATGTTGCGCACGGCGTCTTCGCCGGTTGCTGCGAAGGACTCGCCGCCGCGTAGCGCCTGCGCAAAGGCATCGAGCATTCGCGTGTAGCCGTCGCCGTTGTCGAGCGTCACGGTCTCGATGACCTCGCCGGCGCGACGGTGCACAATCTCCACGGGACGGTCGACCGTGAAGCCGCTCTCGGCCACCAGCACACCGTCGCTCCCGGTTACGGAGATCAGTGTGCGATACGGCGCCCGGGCGTTTACCGTGACATTGGCCAGAACGCCGCCCGACATCTCCATCTGAAGCGAGGCGATAGCCTCGACGCCATCCGTCTCGCGGCCCTTGATCGCCAGCGTGTTGACGCTCAGCACGTCTTCGCCCAGCACATAACGAAGGGCGTCGATGCAGTGCACGCCCACGTCGGCGATCGGACCGCCCGCGGCGAGCGTGGGGTCCATGATCCACTTGCGCGGCGCACGATCGCCGGGATAGGCGAACTCGGCGTGGGCCATCTGCGGCTTGCCGATCTTGCCCGCGCGAAGCTGCTCCTTGATCCAGTCCAGACTGCGGTTGTAGCGGAAGTTCTGCGCCGCGCCGTAAAGAACCCCGGCGGTCTTCGCGGCTTCGTGCATCTCGCGCGCCTCGGCGGCGTTCATCGAGACGGGCTTCTCGCAAAGCACAGCCTTGCCCGCGCGAATGGCCATCAACGTATCGCCGTGGTGCATGGCGTCAGGTGATGTGACGAAGACGACATCGACCTCAGGAGAAGCACATAACTCCTCCGGCGAAGCAAAACAGTGTTCGATGTGATATTCGGCGCAGTTTTGCCGCGCCGTGTTCTGGTCGCGCCTCCACATGCCAGTCAGCTTGACGCGGCTGGAGCGAGAGAAGGCGGGAAGAAGGCGTCTTACCGCGTGATTGCCAAAGCCGAGGATGGCGAAACGCACAGGCCCAGTCATGCACAATCTCCTTTTTGTATGCAGTTCATCGGCTGGTCGCACGCAACTCATCGGGGCGATCGTCAGCCTGCCGTTGGTGTAGCGAAGAGGTCTCCGGGGGCCTGCCGGTCTCCGGTACATCTGCATTGCCTGGGAGAGTGTTGCAGTTTAGTGCGCTTCGTTCTTGAATATCTGTTCCGCCAGGAAGTTTTCGACCTTCGACTGGTCGCGCAACATCTCGAAGTAAGCGCTCTTGAGCAACTGCGAGCGTCCGTCGCGCAACTGCTGACGGATCGCCTGCTGCACGCGTGGGTCGCTGAGTTCGCGCTGGCCCGCGGGCTCGCGCGAGATGAGCTTGTAGATGGCATAGCCGACCGGCTTCTTCGACTGTCCATCCAGCAGCGGAAGGATGTCGGTGATCTGTCCGTTCTTCAGCTTGATGACGGCGTTGTAGATCGCGGGGTCCGCCTTCATCTGCGACTCGGAGACGAAGCCGATGTCGCCGCCGCTCGAGGCCGTCTCCGGGCGCTCGGAGAAGTTCATCGCCAGTGCGCCGAAGTCCTCTCCGCTGTCGAGCCGGTTCTTCAGCGCCTGGATCTTCTTCTTCGCCTCGGTGTCGTTGGTGGCCTTGCTGTTCTGAAGATTGCCGGGCTGGTCGGAGGGAACGCTGGTCACCTGGATCTGCGCCAGGTGAAACTGCGTCTCGATCAGGTTGTACTCCGACTTGTGCGCGTTGTAGTAGTTCGCCACATCGGCGTCTGTGACCGTGATCTTCGAGTCGATCTCCTTCGACAGGAGTTTGTTGATCGTCAGCGAGCGGCGGATATCGTGCTTGACGTCCTCAAGCGTGTGATTGCTGGCCTTCAGCTTTTCGTTGAACTGGTCTTCGGTATAAGGGGCCTTCATCTCGGCGACCTTCGCGTCCACCTCTTCATTGGTGGCGGTCAGGTTCATCTTGGCCGCGCGCTGCTCGATGATCTCTTCGTCGATCAGGTTCCTGAGCACATTCAGCCGCAGCGAGTCGGACTGCTCCTTCGTCAACTGCTGTTGCTGCTGTTGCTGCGCTTCGCCGAGCTGGCTCTGATACGCCTTGTCCATCTCCGCCTTCATGATCGGCTTGCCGTTTACGGTGGCCACAACGTCGGCGTTGCGCGCGTGGTTGCAACCGGCCAGTGCAGTGGCCATAAGCAGCAGCGCCGCAGGGTGCGAGGCGCGGCGCGCCTGAAGCAAACTCTTTCTCGCGGTCAATCCCATGGTCACTCGAATGTTCTCCTTCATACACATGACTGACGGCAAATCGTTACTTACCGCCCGCGGGCTTCGCCGGCGGAGTCGACCCGCCGGGCGCTGGGACAGCATTTTGCGGTGCGGCAGGCACGGCCACCGGCGGTGGCGGCGTCTGTCCCGCTGCAATCAGCGCCCTGTCGATCATACGGTACACGTACTCGATCGGGACGGCGCCATCGATACGCTCTCCGTTGATGAAGAGCGCCGGGGTGGCGTCCACTCCAAGCTCCGAACCCTCTCTGATAGACGCCTTCACGGCCGTATCGTCCTGCTTCTCGATGCACTGGTTCAGGGCCTGCTCGTTCACCTTCTGCCGCTTGCCCTCGTCCCTGGTCAAGGTATCCAGCATCTCGTTGGCCTTGGCCAGCGTCTTCTCCGTGCCTCCGATGTCGGCCAGGTGCTCGTGGATGTGGTCGACGAGGTTCCAGTAGCCGGGCTCGCTCTGCGCTGCCAGACAGTTCGCATCGACCGCAGCGCGGATGGCCCAGGGGTGCTGGTCCAGCGGGAAGTCGCGGTAGACGATACGTACCTGGTCTTTGTACCGGTCCAGCAGAGCCGGGAAGAGCTGTGCGTGCATCCTGGCGCAGAAGGGACACTCAAGGTCGTCGAAGCCGACGATGACCACCGGCGCATTGGCCGGGCCTCCACGCGCAGGACGCCCGGCTTCGCTCACCAGCGACTTGGGGTCTTTGCTGATGTCGAACTTCGAAAACTGGGCCAGCGTCTTGCCGTCGGTGGACAGCAGAAACGTCATCGGCTTCGAGGTCTTGCCCTCGGCCGAGAAGAGCACCGTGATCTCGTCGTAGCCCGGCACATCGCTGTGCGTCCGCTGCCCGATGACGATGTCGTAGCTGGGAGGCAGGTTCGTCTTCGAGCGGATAAGGATCTCAACCCTGCGCTCCAGCTCGGGAGACAGCTTGCCTCCGGCAGGCGGTTGCGCATGGCAGCCGACGGTGGCCAACGTAAGGGCAAACACAAGGGGACGGAACGAACGGACAACATTCAGCACAATACTGGATTATCTCATGATGGGGGTGCAAAGAGAGGTGTTCCGCCCTTCGCAGGCAGAGTCACGGCGGGAGCCATTTCAATCGGGATTCCTCGCCGCGACGAGCTCGTCAATCAAAGAAAGTGTCATCCTGAGCGAAGTTTGCCGCGCTTTTTGCGGCAAACGGAGTCGAAGGACCTGCGGTTTGCCCGAAGGTGCTCACAGACGAAACCGCGGGTCCTTCGACTTCGCTCAGGATGACACCCCTTGGAGAAGTAGCTTGCCCTCAGAACAATCTCTCCGCCCGCCGCAGGTTTCCGGCGGTGCCGATATTGGCCAGGGTGAAGTTGAAGCGGTACGCATTTTCGTTACGCGCCGAGCCGAGCTCGTACTTGCGATACTCCACGCTGAAGCCGCAGCAATCCCAGTTGTACTGCACCTGTAGCGCGCCATACTGCACCTCGCCTCGGTTCAGGTCGAGGCCCGAATTGGCCGCGACCCCCAGTCCGCGCTTGGTCGGACCGCCGTAGCCCAGCAGGAACCTCAACTGCGTAAAGTCCGACACGTTGGACGAGAACCCTGTGGTGTTGAAGCGTCCCGGCGCATTCAGCCGGGCATAGCTCATGCCGGAGAAGACGTTGCCCTCGTGGAAGTTCACCAGCACGTTGTTGGACGTGAACTTTTTCGCACCAGTGTCGACGTCGAAGTCCCATTCGACGTCGAACTTGTCCGAGGTCTTCCAACGCAGCCGCGAGACCAGCGGAGAGATCGCCCGCGGCTCGGTCAGGAAGGCGATTCCCGACAGAGCCAGCGTGGTCTCAAAGATATTGCGGCGGCCCGTGACGACCGCGTGGCCGAAGTTCTGGTCGAGAAAGTACTTCTGCGTGAGCCGCCAACTGAGCAGCTCGCGGCTGCCGCACGGCGCAGGCTGGGCGGTATAGCCGGCATCGGCGGCCGCGCCGCCAGGCGCTCCTCCCATCACTCCCGACGCCGCCGCGCCGATCCAGGGATCGCTTCCCGCCGCATTGCCGGTCTTCTCCTCGCAGGGTTGGTCCTTCTTCTGCCGCAGGAAGAATCGCTGCGTGACGCCGTAGCGCACTTCATTGGTATTGCTGACGATGTCGGTGTCGTCGAAGCGCAGTATTTCCTGAAAGTTGTCCACGCCGCGCACCAGCCTGTAGGTGGCCGCAGGCTCGATGGTGTGTTTGACCTCGGAGCCGAAGAGCCACTTCACCAGTGGCGATGAAAAGGTCCGCTCGAGGACCGGGGCGCGGCCCTCCACCTCGATCTCTACGTCCGTGCGCTCTGCCGCCTCGCCACTCTCCCGTGGTGGCAGAGCGGTGCCGTTGCTCTTGCTCCGGCTGTAGATCGTCTCGCGCACCGCGATGGACGGGCGCAGCCGCCAGCCCCCACCGCTGAGCGGGAGAGATAGCTGTGGATGCAGGTCAAAGCGGTGGGTAAGCCCCGACGTCGAAAAATTGGGTTGGACACGCTTCAGCCCCGTCATCGACGCGTCGACATTCCAGCGAAGCCACGTATTGCCAAGCTGGTGTTCGGTCGAAAACAGGTCGAGCGCCGGCGTATGGAAGATGCGCACCTGCTGCTCGGAGACCTTGGGAGTTCCGGTGCGCTTCAGTCCCTGGTAGCGGTCGGAGCGAAGCGCCCAGGCGAAGCCGTTGGACTCATGGATGGCATAGCCGATCGAGAGAATGTCGCTCGACACGGCCTGGTTGAAGTTCTCGGTGAAGGCCTCGCGGTAGGGGTAGGAGCTGAGATACTCCATGTCGGCGACGAAACGGGTCTTGTCGCTGAGATCGTAGCGGCCGGAGAAGACGACGTCCTGCCCACCCTGGTTGACCAACTGTCCGCCACTGACGAAGCCCCGATCGAGCAGGCCGCTGTAGTGCGCGAGGGCGAAGTTGTTCCCCAGTCCGCGATAGCGAAAGGTGGCCGACTGCGCCCATCCGCGCTTGGAGAAGTACTCGGCGCCGGCGGTCATGTCGGCGCTGCGGCCCAGCACCATGTAGTACTGCTCGCCCAGCACCAGCCCCTTGGTGGAGGACTGCCCAATGACCGGGACCATGAAGCCACTCTGCCGGTTGTCGCCGCCTACCGGATGCGTGACATACGGCAGATAGACCAGCGGAACGTCGAGCACGCGAAAGACGCTGTTGCGCGCCGTGGCCTGCGTACCGGTAATGCTGAACTTGCCGGCGAAGAGCTGCCAGTCCGGATGCGGAAGCTCGCACGACGTGACCGACCCGCCGTAGATGTCGTACGCCTCGGGGGCGGTCTTGACGACGATCCTGCCCTCGAAGAGAAACGGCTGGCCGTTGCTGTAGACCGGCCTGCTGCCCGCCCTCAGGCCAACCGAGCCGGTAACGTCGAAGAACCGGCCCGTCTGCGTCTTCAGGTTCATGGAGCCGTGGCTGGCGGAGATCATCTCGCTGTTCTCGCCGCCGCTCACCTTCAAGTGGCCATTCGCGTTCAGGTCGCCGGTCTCGCTGTCATAGTCGATATGGTCGGCCTCGACGCGGCGGTTCTTGTAAGTAATGACGACATCGCGGTCGAGGCTGTATCGGCTCCCCGTCTTTGCCTGCGGCCCGGAGCTCTCGATGACGACGGTCGTTCCATCGTCGGGGGACGGCAGAATAATCGCCTCGGGATAACTTTGCGGAACGTTGGCCTCTGGCGCAGACGGAACGGTCTGCGATACTGAAGAGGCAGGTGCCTGATTCGACACCTCCTGGGCCGCCAACTGTGGATGAATTGCCGCGCCCAGCGTGATAGTTATCAGAAGATAAACCAAGCGTCGATCTGGCCTTCGTCTGGCCTCTCGAACGCCGGGTTCTTCAACATCTTTCAAGACGCAGCCGCCCGAGTGGCACACCACACGGGACTTTGCGTCGAGACTTGTAGAACTTGCCGCCACTCTTTGAGGCTAACTGAATTTGACCCGCAGCGGGTTCGAGGTTTTCACAGGGACCATGAGCGCAGAGAGAAAGTTACAGCCGCAGAATGCACCCGCCGAAGACCAGTCTTCGCTGGAACCCTTTGCGCTGAAGCAGCAGGTTGCGGAACGGCTGGCCGCGCACCGCAACCGCAAGGGCCAACACACCGCCGCAAATCTCGATCAGCCTGCGGCCACTCCCGCGCGCGAACGCACGGCGCGCATCGCCGCGGCCGTCGCCGAGCGCTACGCGCACTCCAAGAGCTACCGCTCCTTTCTCGCCGAAGAGGCCGAACGCGCGATTCGCCAGGCCGAGGCCGCGGCAGAGGTGGCCGCGCTGAACGCGCAGGCCGTGGCCCAGGCGCAGTACGACCTGCTCGAGGAACTCGACCAGTACGTCGCCGAACCGCCGTCTGTACCGGCACTGCTTCCCCCACCCGCCGGGCAGCGGCAAGCGGCAACACAGACGCGCCCAGCTCCCGCGGCCCAGCTCGACCTGCCTCCTGCGCCGCAGCCCGCGCCGTTGCGGGTCCGTCTGGCCGAGGACATTCGCCGGCCCGAGATCGATGCCTCGACCATACACCGCTCGTTGAGAACATCGGCCCGCGAGGCCGTCGAGGACGTGGCCGACGCCGTTGAGCCGCTCGACCCCGAAGAAGTGTTGTCGTTGGACGAAGAGATCGCCTTCCGCCAGGACCCGGTCTTCGACCCCATCGAACCGACGGTCGACATCCCGGCCAACCTGATCGAGTTCCCCCGCCAGCTCGTCGCACCGCGCCGCGCGCGTCCGCGCCTGGCCGAGGGCCCGTTGCGCGAGGACAGCGAAGCGCCGCACGACCCCTCGCAGCTCCGCATCTTCGAGGTCGAGGCCGAACAAATATCGCCGGCCTTCGCAACCGAGGCTGAAGCCCCGGAGTGGACCTCCATCCTGCTGGACGCCCAGCCACGCGAAGCCGTTGAAGACGGCCTGGCCCACCACGAGCCGATGCAGCAGACCTACGCGGAGCCCCACATCGCGCAATACCTGCATCGGGCGACCGATGCGCGGAGCCTCTACTCGGCCCCATTTCAGGTGGCCCCGCTGAACCTGCGAGTGATGTCCGCGGCGGTGGACGCCTGCGCCATACTGGCTGCCTCGATGATCTTCCTGGCTGGGCTGGTCCTGACGGCATCGCACTTTGCCCCGGGCGGCCTGCATATGGGCCTGCCACAGGCTGCCCTGACTGCTCTGATCACAGTCGT
>JAFDVV010000042.1:33589-37346 GCA_018268775.1 Acidobacteriota bacterium
GAGAACCCCAGCCGCGCGGCGATGCGCGGCCGAATTCTCGCGCTTGCGCTATCGTCGGCCCCGCTGGGGCTTGGCCTTTGGTGGTCGCTGCTGGACAGCGACGGTCTGGCATGGCACGACCGCATCTCGCGCATGTACCAGCGCAGCTACTGAGGATTATTTCTGCGCGGCCTCTTCCCTCAGAGGCCCTCTCTTCCTTCAAAGGAGTGTCATTCCGATCGAAGGCCGCAGGGCGAAGTCGAGGAATCCCCGCATTTCGCTGGCGGTTGGAGTTGTGTTGTGGAGAAGCACGTTCTCTTTGGTGCTGCGCTCGAACTGAGATCCTTATATGGGCCCAAGGGCCAACGGCCCGTAATAACATTAGCCTGGGCCGAAGGCCCAGGTAAGCAATTCTCAGGAACCGAAGCGCTGAAAGCGCGACATAAAAATGCCTGCGTTGCATCGAGCGGGCATCGAGGCCTGTGGCGGCACAAAGAAATGCGGGGATTCCTCGACTCCGCTCGGAATGACACCTCAAAACACTCGTGATGCCGGTAGTGACTAGAACGTTGTGCTGACCGTCAGGCGAAGCGTCTTTCTCGGCTCACGCAGCGTGTAGTCCGACCCGTAGAACTGGATCGCCTGCAGGTAGCTGTACTGGCCCGCCCCGGAGTTCGGGAAGAAGCTGCGGAACGTCGCGTCGTCCGTCGCCAGCGCCTGCGGTACGTCCTTGTAGAGACGAAGCGGGTTGTAGGCGTAGTAGATGCGGAACGGCGCATTGACGATGGGCAGAATGACCTGCAACTCCGCGCCGTTCGACATGCGCGGAACGTAGTTCGTTCCCGGCACCGTGCGGAGCGGGTTGGGGAACGATATCTGCTTGCCACCGTAGCAGGCGCCGTTGATGAACGTCGGGCAGCCGTAGAGCCCGCTCGATATCTCCTGCTGGCCCGAGACGCTCTGCCGAAGCTGGTCCGGGTGAACGTCGAAGGTCATATTGAAGTCGGTGAAGAAGGCAAACGTGACCTGGTTGACGATCGGGATACGATACTCGAGGTTCGCCGTAAAGCTGGTGTCGCCGCCGATAGAGACCAGGCGGTAGATCGGCAGCGGAATCTGGACATTGCCGAGCAGCGGGTTCGATGGATCGCGCGGAACCGTCGTTCCATCCGGGTTGGTCAGGTTGAACAGCAGCCGGTTCGGGATGAAGGTGTACGGCGAAGACGAGCGAACGTCGAAGCCGCGGATCTCCGACTCGCCACCGGCATAGATGCGGTTGGTCGGCGGGGCCACCTCACCGGCGAACCCGGTGATATGCGAGAGCTGGGCGCGGTAGGCCAGTACGTTATGGCCGTCGCGATTAATCTTCAGCCCCTTCATCGGGTAGAACTGACGATAGGTCGCAACCGGCTGGATGTACTTGATGTTGCCGCCGACGCCAGCAACCTGCACTGCAACGTTCAGGTCGCGGCCCGAGTGCGGCCCCACAGCGCGGTCGATGCTCGAGTAGCTGAAGCTCGGCGTGATCGTCGAAGAGATGATGCCGTTGAGCTGGTTCTGTCCCTGCACGCCGGAGCGGAAGGCCAGCGTCTGGAAGACGTTGCGCGTGTTGTCGTTGAAGGTCGTCACCGACGAGCGCGACAGCGCATACGAGACGCCGACGCGGGTGACGCCCGTACGCGCGAAGAGGTGCCGCAGCGGCGAGCTGACCGAGAGCGTGAAGCCCGTCGAAGCCTGGTTATAGTTCGTCAGCAGCGACTGTTGCGCCGTCGTCAGGTTCTGGCTGGCGCCCTGCGCAATCTGGTAGCTCTTGGCCGGGTTGAAGTCGTACTTGGTGGTGAAGACCTGGAGGCCGAGCGAGATCGGCTTGTTCCGCAGGTACGGCTCCGTAAAGCCGAAGCTGAGGTTGCGCGACAGGTCGCCGATGTTGGCCTGCACGGAGAGCGTCTCGCCGAGGCCGAGGAAGTTGTTGGTCTCGTAGTTGAGGCCGATGAACGTACCCGAAAGTCCGCTGATACCGCCGTTCAGTCCGATCGAGTTCTTGCCCTTCTCCTTGAGCTTCAGCAGAAGGTCGACGGTGTTGTCTTCCGCGTTCTGGCGGCTCTCGGAGTCCTGCTCGGCCTTGAGAGGCTCGAAGTAGTTCAACTGGTTGAGGCGCATGATCGACAGGTCCCAGAGCTGGGAGTTGTAGACCTGGCCTTCGTCGAGCAAAAGCTCGCGGCGGATGACCTTGTCGCGGGTGATCGTGTTGCCCGAGAACTCGATGCGCGACACGTAGAAGGGCTTACCCTCGTCGATATCGATGTCGAGATAGATCAGCTTCTTGGCCTCGTCGATGCGTGGCACCGGGGTGCCGACGAAGTTGATGAAGCCGCCCTGCCCGTAGGCCTTGCGAAGCTGCTCCAGCCCCTTGCCGAACTGCGTTGCGTTGAAGTACTCGCCATCTTTCTGCGAGAACTGCGCGCGCAACGCCTTGGTGTTGGGGTAGTTCTTGTTGCCGGTAAAGGTGATGCCGCCCAGCCGGTAGCGAGCGCCTTCTTCCACCGGCATCAGGATGTCGATGCGCTTGCCGGTCGATGGACGCAGGGTGAAGGGGTTCAGACCGCCCGCGTCGCGGACGCGCGTCGAAGGCTCGCTGGTGAGCGCCTTGAAGTAGCCGCGATCGCGATACGCCTGACGGACGCGCTCCGTGTCTTCATCGAGCTTCGTCGCGTCGAAGGTGCGCGCAAACAGGTTCTCCAGAATGATGGAGTGCGGGACGCCGATCGGCTTCAGGTTCTTCATCGCCGCGCGCAGCGTGCGGTCGGGAACGTTCAGGTTGCCGTCGAACTGGATGTGGCCGACCTTCACGGTCGGGCCTTCCTTGATGTTGAAGGTCAACGCGACAGCGGCCGGGGGAATGGTCTTGACCTCGACCTTGATGGTCGCAAACTGGTGGCCGTGCGCGGCCAGCAGCTCCTTCAGCACATTCTGGGCGCGGGCGATCTTCGTGGGGTCGTACTGGCTCTCGACCGAGAGACCGACCTTGGCCTTCTTGAGCGCGTCCATAATGTCGGACTGCGAGACGGCGTTGATGCCCTTGTAGTTGATCTCCCGGATGGTCGGCTTTTCGCGGACGTAGACGACAAGCTGCACGCACTTGGGGCCATCGACCTTCTCAATGCGCACGTCGTCGAAGTAGCCGGTGTTCCACAGCGAGTTGAAGTCACGCTCGACCACCTGCGCGTCGTACAGGTCGCCCTGGTGCGAGAACAGACGCGCCAGCACGGACTCCTTTGGAATCCTGCGGTTGCCGACGACCTGGGGTTGGCAAAGCGTCTGCGTGCCCGCCGCCTCCTGGGCGTGGAGCGACGGAACCATCGCCATCGCGAATGCCACAAACGACACGGCGGAGACGATGCGGGAGCGACTGGAGCGAGTGCACACAGGCCTGGTCCTGCACTTCAGGGAGCTTCCGCTCTCTCGATCTACGGTAAAGATACGCACACCCTCACTGCTTGAAAAATCACGCCCCGGCGGTTCCTGAAGGGGAGTCTTGATTATATGGGAGGGCACGGGCGGTTAGCGAGTTCGCCCGCAGGATACGTCACACAAAAGACAAGTTATCGGACGCTGCACCGTCAGAAACGTTTGGGAAACCAGCTTGTTTTTACAGATTGCATTCCAAGGAACCTCTGATTAGCTCCTGTTTTGTTAAGGGCACGGCTTCAGCCGTGCCGTAAACACTGCAAAAACAAAGGGGCTTTAGCCCCTGAGGTACGCTTGCAGAACTTAATCA
>JAFDVV010000043.1 GCA_018268775.1 Acidobacteriota bacterium
AAGTCGTAGGTTCGAATCCTGCTGCGCCCACCAATTCTTTCTTTCAACAACTTAGGCGGTGTGACGGTCGAAGTATTTGCGGCTTTTTGTGGCAAATCGTCGGATGACTGATCTTCTCCTCCTTTCACGAGCATTGCGTACACCGATCCGACCATCGTTTGTACGCTCTCTGGAAGCTCCTGCATATATTCGTTGGCCGTCGTATCCGGCCGCGAATGCCTGAGGTGAGCCTGAATGCCTTTGACCGATCCCATCTTCTGCGCCTGGGTCGCCATTGTCCGTCACATCACCTGAAAATTCAGCTTCGGAATCCCCAGCGAGTCCGCCAGAGGCTTCAAAACCCGGAAGCGGTGATTGTCCGCGTCCATGAAGCTGGAGTGTCCGGCGAAGGCCTGCTGCGGCAGATTGAAGTGGCGGTGGCCAACGGCAAGACGATGCCTGCTGCGTGTCGGGACAACGAGATCACTGAGCAGACCTATTATCGTTGGCGCAAGGAATACGGCGGCCTGCGGTGGACCAGGCGCGATGGTCTTCGGGTTGACGCCGTGACGGCTGGCCAACGCCCTCAGGCTCTCTCGACTATGTTGTATCGCTCGACGGACCGCCGCTGCCGTGCGGGCGCTCCCGCGCAGAACTTGTCCCATAGCGCCTCCTTCTGAACTTCAGAAAAGTATGACAGTCTATGAGCCGGGGCTACGAAGAGCGAAGACGACGATGGTTTCGCCGTGAGTTCCGTGTGCGGCATTGAATGCGTCGTTGCTGGCCGCCTCCTGCGCGGGAATCGACGGATCGAGCTCGCAGGCAGCGATCTCCTCTGTCGTCGCCGTAATGTAGCAAAGCTCGCAGGTTGCCAGGTCGCCTTCGGCGGTGCGCATGGGCGGGCCGAAGGTTCGGCAGACGATGGGCCGTGCCTCGTAGAGGTCGCATGTACCGGTCACGGGATCGAGGACGGGACACGGCTCGCTGTCGCCTACGCTGCCTTCGTCCGCGAAGAGTGGCGAGTCCTCGTAGTCCTCGCTGAGAGTGCCGGTGGTGGTGTTGCCGGGGAAGAGCGGCGCGATGCGGGTCAGAGAGTCGGCGACACGAATATGGACGCGCGCTGCTCGCTGCGGGTCTTGCTGTTCCAGGACGCGAAGACCTTCGCGCAGGCGGGCCGCGTCCTGCTGCGCGATCGGGAAGACGCCGTGACAGCACTGGGTGCAGCCGGGGCGGCAGACGAGGTGTGCGCCGCTGCACTCAGCGGCAGAGATCAGAGCGGCATCGACGATCTGGACAAGTCCAAGAGTCACAGGTGTTCCTCAGGATCAGAGTGGCTGGTGTGGTTTCGGAGGAGGAGGAGCGATCGCGATCTCCATCTCGGGAGTACGCCGCGGTTGCTCAAGCCAGCGTGAGAGCGAGCGGAAGATGATGATCCACACGAGGAAGACACTCTCGGAGATGACAAAATCGTGGAAGGTGAGTGGGTCCGTTGGAGCGGCCAGACCAAAGGGAATGAGCAGGGCAGAGAAAACTCCGGCATAAAAGAAGATTCGCGGAAACCATGCAGTTGGCCGGGCGGGCCTGTAGAAAAGCAGCAGCCTGCGCCACAGCGAAAGCTCCCCCAGCCTGTTTTGGAACTCGGATGATCGGCTGTGAAGCCTCATCTGTTGCGCGTGCGCAAAGTGAGAGTCTTTCTGCACGATCTCGCGAAGCATCTGAAGTTCCTGCTGAAGTTGTGGGGTGACGGGTTCGCCCGGCAGGGGCACCTGGTTCGTCAACTTGATCCACTGTTCCCAGAATGCGAGTCGCTTCGTTGCCTCTTCAAGAGTACGGTTGCGCGCGGAGGTAGCGCTGCGATCATGACTCCAGGAGACGGCCGCAGGGATAAGGGTTCCCACCAGACCGAAGGCTCCAGCGATGAGGGCTTTCTGTACGTCATCGGAGAAGGGCATGGATGCCGTCCTTGGTACTGCCAGTAGACAGACAAGCATACAGGCAGCGGCGTACAGAGCAAAGAGGCCGCCGTGGAGAAACGACGGCCCTTTACGGGCTGCAATCAGCTGCCCAGCACTCGCTGGAAGATAGCATCCACGTTTGCCAGTTGCCGGTTGTAGTCGAACGCCCGCGCCAGTTTTTCCGGTGAGAGACGCGCAGTGATCTCAGGCACTTTGGCGATCTCATCGCGGAAGACGAGGTCGTTCTTCCACGAGTTCATGGCGTGTCCCTGTACGAGTCGGTAGGCGTCTTCGCGGCTCATGCCGGACTCTGCCAGGTCGAGCAGAAGCTGGCCCGAGAAGATGAGGCCGCCGGTGGACTCGAGGTTCTTCAACATGCGCGCGGGGTAGACCAACAGCTTGTCGATCAGGTTGGTCGTCTTCGCGAGCAGATAGTCGGCGAGGATCGTCGAGTCGGGGAAGATGACGCGCTCGGCGGAGGAGTGCGAGATGTCGCGCTCGTGCCAGAGAGCGACGTTTTCGAGCGCGGTCTGAGCGTTCGCGCGCATGACGCGGGCGAGGCCCGAAATCTGCTCGCTGGTGATGGGGTTGCGCTTGTGCGGCATCGCGCTCGAACCCTTCTGCTTCTCGGAGAAGAACTCCTCGGCTTCGCGTACCTCGGTGCGTTGCAGGTGGCGAATCTCGGTGGCGATCTTGTCGAGCGTGCTGCCGAGTACGGCGAGTGTGGAGATATACGCCGCGTGGCGGTCGCGCTGAACGACCTGCGTGGCCACATCGACGGGGCGCAGGTCCAGCTCCGCGCAGATGGCCTCTTCGTGCTCGGGCTTCAGGTGGCCGAAGGTGCCGACGGCGCCGGAGAGCTTGCCGACGCGGAGATCTTCCGCAGCGGCATCGAAGCGAGCGAGGTTGCGCTGGACCTCCGAGTACCACAGCAACAATTTCAGCCCGAAGGTGGAAGGCTCGGCGTGGATGCCGTGCGTGCGGCCGATGATGGGCGTCATCTTGAACTCGATGGCGCGGCGCTTGAGCACAGCGGCGAGCGCGACGATGCCCTCGCGGATGATGGCGGAGGCCTCACGGATCTGGAGCGCCTGCGCGGTGTCGACGACATCGGTGGAGGTAAGGCCGTAGTGCAGCCATCGCGAGTGCTCTGGGTTATTGATGTGCTCGGCGACGGTGGTAGTGAAGGCGATGACGTCGTGTTTGACCTCGGCTTCGATGGCGTTGATGCGCTCGACGGTGAAGCCGCCCTTGTCGCGGATGGCGTCGGCGGCCTGCTGCGGCACCAGGCCGAAGCGGGCGAGCGCCTGCGAGGCGGCGGTTTCGACGGTGAGCCAGCAGCGGTACTTGTTCTCGTCGGACCAGATGCGGCCCATGGCGGGACGTGTGTAGCGAGCGATCAAGGGGTCAGTTCTCCAGCGATGTATGGGATTTCTATCTCTTTCATTCTACTGCCGTGCAACGGCAGGTACCTGCCGGTCGCGATAAATGTCGTAATGCGATATAATCGTATTACGACATATGCCGGTCACTCGCAAAAGTAAAAACGGGTCGTTGGACTGGGCGAAGCTGGCCGACCTGGCCGAATTTCGTTATCAGTTGCGGCGTTTTGTCAGCTTTAGCGAGGCGGCATCGGAGGCGGCGGGAATCTCGGCGCAGCAGTACCAGTTGCTTCAGGTGGTTGCGACGGTGCCCGGCGGGCAGGAGTGCTCGATCTCCTACATCGCCGAGCGCATGGTGCTTCGCCACAATACCGCGGTCGAGCTGGTGGACAGGGCTGAGAAGGCCGGGCTGGTACAGCGAGTCGCCGACGCGAACGACCATCGCCGCTCGCTGGTGGAGACTACCCCGCGCGGCAACGAGCTTCTGGCGCAACTGGTGCCGGTCCACCTGGCCGAGGTGCGTACCGAGAACGGCGAGCTGTTGCGCAGCCTCCAGCAGTTGATCGGCAACCGAACATCTTTACCGAAACAAGGAGTACAACGATGAGCCACGGAGAATCCGCTTCCAGTTTGCGGGACTATTCAGCGACAAACAGGATGCTGTTCATCAGCGGGCTGGCCGCCATACTGGGCGGTGCGGGCGCCGTGCTGGCGTGGGCCCTGCTGGGGTTGATCCGTCTGGCGACGAACGTCTTCTACTTTCACAAGCTGAGCTTTGCCAACACAAGCCCCGCCGACAGTACGCTGGGGTGGACGGCGGCCTTCGCGCCCATTGTGGGCGGTCTTTTGATCGGTGTAATCGCACGCTTCGGGTCGGAGAAGATTCGCGGCCACGGCATGCCCGAAGCGATCGAGGCAATTATCTTCAAGGGCGGCAAGGTTGCACCGCGCATCGCCATCCTGAAGCCGGTTGCCACGGCGATCGCCATCGGTTCAGGCGGACCGTTCGGCGCGGAAGGCCCGATCATTATGACGGGCGGCGCTACCGGCTCGCTGATTGGCCAACTGCTGCATACGACCGATGCGGAGCGCACGACGCTGCTGGTGGCTGGCGCTGCCGCCGGCATGTCCGCGACGTTCTCGTGCCCTCTTGCGGCGGTGCTGCTTGCGGTGGAGTTGCTGCTGTTTGAATGGCGTCCGCGCAGTCTGGTGCCGGTGGCCGTTGCATCGGTCACTGCGGGGGCGATCCGCAGACTGCTGCTGGGGTCGGGGCCGATCTTTCCCATGCAGCCAACCACGGTACCGATTCACCACATGGCGATGATCGGAGCGCTGGTTGTCGGCCTGCTTGCAGCGCTGCTGTCAACCGGCCTTAGCAAGATTCTGTACGCCATCGAAGACATGTTCGAGCACCTGCCGATCCACTGGATGTGGTGGCCTGCCATCGGCGGCGCTGTCGTCGGTATCGGCGGTCTGTTCTTTCCGCAGGCGCTGGGCGTGGGTTACGGAGTCATTCAGAAGCTGGTCGTCGACGACGTGACGTGGAAGGTCATCATCGGCGTTCTCGTGGTGAAGAGCATCATCTGGACCTTCTCCCTGGGATCGAATACATCCGGCGGTATTCTGGCCCCGCTGTTGATGATCGGCGGCGCGCTGGGTGCAGCAGCCGCGCATGTACTTCCTCCCATCTCGCAGGGTGCATGGGCGCTGGTGGGCATGTCATCGGTGCTGGCGGCGGCAATCGGTGCTCCGCTAACGGCGGCGATGCTTGCTGTCGAACTGACGCACAACGGCGGCCTGATGCTGCCGGTATTGCTCGGCTGCGTGGTGAGCTACGCTGTCGGCGTTCTGCTGCAACCGCGCTCGATCCTTACCGAGCGCTTGAGCCGCCGCGGCTTCCACCTGAGCCGCGAATATGGCGTCGACCCGCTGGAGACGGTGATGGTGCGCGACGTGATGCACACCAGCGTCTTTGCGCTGCCGGCGGATGCGACCCGTCAGGACGCGGCCGACTGGCTGACGAAGATGAACAACCGTGGCAGCGAGGCATGGTCGCACTGGCAGAGACTGTTTCCGCTGGTGGACAAGGCGGGCAAGCTCGACGGCGTGTTGACGCGCAGCCAGATGATCTCCGCTGGACGCGGGGGCGAATTGAGGCAGGCGCTTATCACGTCGGGTAGCTCGAAGCCCTCGGTGGTTGGCCCCAACGACACGCTGCGCTCGGCGGCGGAAAAGATGGCGGAGTCGCATCTGACATCCTTCCCGGTTGTCGATTCGGGCGGCGGGCTAAGCGGTATTCTGACGATCGAAGACCTGCTTGCCGCGCGCAGTAAAGCGAGGATGCGCGACAGCGACCGTGAACGTGTGCTGACGCTGCGCTGGCCCTTCGGAAGGCAGATGCGCGCAGAACACTCGATCGACGATCTTGTCGACCGCGCCTATGATAGCGCTGTTCTCGAGCGAGAACGGTTGGAAGATGTTGGCGAACGGGTCGAGAGCGGGCTGGACTAGCAGGGGCTACGACGAGACGCCGAAGAGCTCTTCCATCTCGTCGTAGAGAAAGCCCTCGCCCGGGCGGTAGGGCTGCACCCACTTGCCGTCGATCACAAACTGCGGGATGGCGCGCTTGCCGACGTTGGCCAATACAAGGTCGGCAGCGCCCGGAGTCCGCTCAATATCGACCTCGGTGAAGGGGATATTGTGCGTGGAGAGAAAACGTTTCGCTTCGCGGCAATCGCGGCACCAGGCGGCCGTGTAGACAGTCAGATCCATACAACCAGTTTACAGAGGGCTACTCGGGGACCTGCCAGCCGGCAAGCGTCTGGGCCAATGTGATCTCGCCGCTGCCTCCGTCTGTAACCGCCTTGCCCAATGCCGGGAATGCGGCCTGTATGTCGGGAGACTTCGCCCACACCGGCACGTCCTGGAGCTTGTAACTGTATTTGATATGCGTCTCCGGGAAGCCGGTCGAGCCTTTTGCGGGAGGCGTCGAGCTGTCGATGGCGCTCACAGTGCGGTGGCCATAGCAGAAGCGCGGAGCGTAACGCTCGCCCGCGCGCGCGACGGTGTAACGCGTCGTCTTTACGGCAGTCTCGTAACTCGATTCCAGCAGCAGCGACTTCACCAGCGTGTTCAGCCGCTTCGTCTCCGCGGGGTCGGATGTGGCGTAGGGAAATCGGACGTTTGAGAGCAGGCAGTCGGGGTGCTCGGTGTAATAGTTATTGATTGTCTGGGTAAAGTTTGCCTCGCTGGGTTTTGCCTTGGAGTTGCAGCCTGTAGCGGCAAGTAGAGCAGCGGTCAAAGTTACTGCGGCGAGTCGAACAGACCTGGCGGCTGAAGACGAGCAAAGGGAGGTGGATGTCATGCGTGCTCCTAACAATTCGGTGAATCGAGAGTTTTGAAAGCAATCAGCTCAGGCAAACAGTTGAGATGCGATTTTTGTGCCGCCAGTTTGTCAGTACGTTCGAAAGCGGCTGTCACGCCCTGCTTTCTATTGACTCGCTCAAGACGAGGGTATATCAAGGCGTGACATGCTTACTGCTTCAAGCCATCGTGTCAGTCTACTGCTTTTGCTGGGCTTTACCGCCATGTTGCCTGCGCAAACGGTATCTCCGGATCGTTCGCGTCCAGACGCGGCGGCGAACGCCTCGCGCGCGCAGTTGTCCGAATCGCTCAACCAGCTTGCCGCAGAACGGCTGGCAGAGCGGCGAAATGCAGTCGCTGCCATTACAACGCGAGCGCAGGCCGAGCGGCGCCAGATCGAGGTGCGCGAAAAGATTGTCGCTCTGATGGGCGGACTTCCCGGCAAGTCTGAGCTCAACGCAAAGGTGACAGGCTCAACGCAGGCCGATGGTTTTCGCATGGAGAAGGTCATCTTCGAATCGCAGCCCGGTTTTCGTGTAACTGCGATTCTCTATCTGCCCGATGCCGCGGCTGGAGGAAAGGCGAAGCTGCCCGCGATCGTCGTCGCGCCCGGTCACGGAGCGACCGGCAAGATGGCTGACTACTTCTTCGCATCGTTGTTTGCGCGCAATGGCTTTGCGGTTCTTTCGTACGACATCGTCGGCGAAGGGGAGCGGCTCCAGTATCCCGACCCGGCGCATCCCGGTCAGTCGCTCGCCGGCCGCGCAACGGGTGAGCACGGTGAAGCCGGCCTGCAACCTACGCTGATCGGCGATGCAATTGCCCGCTACTTTCTGTGGGATGGCATTCGCGCCGTCGACTACCTCACCTCGCGTCCGGAGGTTGACCCCGAACGCATCGGCGCCTTTGGTTGCTCAGGCGGAGGCACCGCGACGGCGCTTCTTGGCGCGATCGATACGCGCGTGAAGGCGATCGCATCGGCATGCTACATCACGTCGTTCGATACGCTGTTGCCGTCGATAGGCCCGCAGGATGCCGAGCAATCGATCCCCGGTTTCATTGCATCGGGGTTCGATCTCGCCGACTGGGTGGAGCTTGCCGCGCCGCGCGCCTATGCCGTCATCTCGACTGTGTCCGACATGTTTCCTTACGCCGGTGCAAAGGCGTCGGTCGCCGAGGCGCGGCGTTTCTACTCGCTCTTCGATCCGGCAAGCGCCGGTACGCCCACCGGCCAGCCCACGCCGGGGATACCTACAGAGCCGACGCTCAACCCCGATACCTCGAACACGATCTCTCCCGCTTCGCCGTTGCAATGGATCACCGGCATAGGCGGTCACGGCAACCTGCGTCCTTTACAGCAGGAGATCGCTCAGTTCTTCCTCACGCACCTTGCGCACTCGTCCGCCGCTCCGATCTTGAATCCAGTACCCGCGCCGGGCGCCAACGCCTCTGCTCTTCCGGCAAACATCACGAAAGAGGCCTTTCAGGTGACTCCAACGGGGCAGGTGCTTACGTCGTATCCCAGCTCCGAGACCATCCACTCCATCACGCTCAAGCGATACGCTCTTCTTGCGAGGCCCAGGGTGTCTACATGGGAGGAGTTTCAGAAGGCGATTCGAGATGTGACGCATGCGAGCGTGCAGCCCGGCGATGCCGCTCCTGTGAGCACGCCGCTGCCGCCGCTGGAATCGCCGCCGGAAGGGAAGGCGCACGTCCGTCATCGCTTTACTCTTGCTACCGCGCCTGGCATTGCCATCAACGCCGAGTTCTACCGGCCCAAAGATGGCAAGCATCCCATGCTGCTCATCCTCAAAGACACCCTCGACCCAGCGCTTGAATCGTCGCGCGTCGATGAAGTCCGCAGGCTTCGTGCGATGGCCGATAGCGGCACCGCAGTCCTCGTCATCGCACCACGCCCGTCTATTCCCGGTACCGAAGAAGAGAAGTCTCCGCTGCTCGGCAACTTCTACCTCACCGAGCTTCGCGCCGAACTTGCCGGGCGCACACTGCTTGGTCTTCGTGTCGACGACGTCATCGCCGCGGTCAATTTCATGCAGGAAAGCACCACCGGCGATCCGAACCGGATCTCCGCGCAGGCCAGCGGGCACCTCGGATTGGTGCTGATTCATGCGGCCATGCTCGATCTGCGGCTGAAGCATATCGACGTCGACCATACGCTCGAAAGCTACAGGAGCCTGATTGGAACAGCGATGCCGAAAGACGCGCCGCAGGACATGCTGCCCGGCGTGGTGCGGCGTTACGACATCCCCGAACTGGTGCGCGAGCTGGGGCAGAGGGTGGACGTGACCGACTCCTATTCGCCGGACACCCATGCAGTGTTAACTACACGCACAACACCGTAGGCGCGAACCTTCAACGTCTGCTATTGTTTCGTAATAATTTTCGACGGGTCCCGAACAGCATCCGCGTGCGTCCGGGCAGGACGCACCGGCCTCCAGGCATCTCCCCAAGGAGCCGTAAATGCCGAAGCTTCCCGATTCCGCCCTTGAAGAGCAGAGGCTGCGCGACAGGGCCGCGAAAGATTACTGCGACAGACTCGCAACGACGATCAAAGATTTTTATGAGAGACGAAGAGACCGCGAGGAGAAGCGGGTGGAGTTCGCCCACTCATGGCATCACTCCTTCTCCGGCTTCGTGCCGGCGCTCGATGCGCTCGACGCGCCTGCGATAGCGAAGCTGCTTCACCATCAACCGCGATCGCAGGCAAAGCTGGCAACCTTGGTCGACTACCCGCCTAGTAAGTGGCTCCTCGAACAGGAGCTGGCGGCAAAAGGGAATTGGCCGCCCGAGGGCACTCCTGAAGGTCTCTATGCGGTGCCCACGCAGGATGTCTACGACGTTGCCGCAGCGCTGAATCTCAAGGGCATCTGTTTCTCTGGCGGAGGCATTCGCAGCGCCACCTTCAACCTGGGCGTTCTGCAAGGGCTTGCCGCGGCCGATCGTCTGAACTCGTTCGACTATCTCTCCTCCGTATCGGGCGGAGGATACATCCATCAATTTCTTGCGGCGTGGATATCCCATGAGGACATCGAGACGGTCAAGAAGCAGTTGCAGCCGCTGCCCGGGCCGCCATCGGCGCGCAGCTTCTGGCCGGAGCCTCTGCGCTGGCTTCGCCGTTACTCCAACTATTTGACGCCGCAGGTCGGATTGTTTACGGCGGACACATGGGTCGCGTTCGCCATCTGGCTGCGCAATACGTTCCTCAATCAGATCGTTCTCGTGGCATCGCTGCTGCTGGTTCTGCTGCTGCCGCACTTTTATCTCAGCTCGCGCGGACGCCTTGCGCACTATCTGCTCGACCATGGTGGTGTCACAGCGGCGATCATTCTCGCTGGATTTGCCGTGGCCTCGGCAATGATCGCTTTTACGCAGATCGTGCATCCGCCCTCCGACCACTGCCACCCGGTCGAAGAGACCGGCTTCGGCCAGACTGGTGTTTTGGCGACTGTCTTCTTCCCCATTCTCATCTCCATACTTGCGCTCTGCCCCTATCTGTACCGGTCGTCGTTCTGGGCCGGGAATCGATTGCCGGAGGTCAATCCCCATAACCCAGCCGCACAGCTTCGCCATTGGCAAAGAGTGCATCGCGCGATCGACACAGTCGCATGGCCTGAAAATACGGGCATCGTGCCTGCAAGCACACGCATCTACATCAGCCACCTGCATCGGCTTGCGCCGCCTCCTCGGCCGCAGCCTTCGGCCGACCCCAACAAACCGAAGCTGCCGCCCCCGGGAGACCCCGCAGCTTTCGACAACCTTCGCGCATGGCAAAGCGCCTACTCGTTCCGCTGGTGGAAGCCTGTCCGATTCGACGGCTGGAGACCGATCAGCAACTTCGATGAGGACACTTCGACTTCGTGGGTCTTTACCTCCATGCTGTTAGGTATCGCCCTGTTTGTGCTCTCAGCTTCGCGCGCCATTCCGCAGGGGTGGAGGCGCCTCATCGTTCTGCTTGGAATTGTGGGGGCGGCCGGAAGCGGCTATGTGCTCATCAATCTGTCGCGCCTGATTATCTTCATCGCCTCGTTCTTCCTTCCACTCGAGCATGTCACGCGCACCGCGATTCCTCTGCTGCCGTGGCTGGGCGTCACCATCGTCTTCGTCTCCATGGAGATTGCAGGCGGCTTTATCGGCAACCTCGTCGATGAGTCGGTCCGCGAGTGGTTCGCCCGCCTGCGTGCCTGGAGCTTCCTCTTCGGCATCGCCTGGTTTGGCCTGACCGCCTGCTCGCTGATCGGTCCCGGGCTGGTCTCGTGGCTCTTTCACGTGGCGCATGTCGGCAAACCGCTGTGGGCAACATGGATCGCAACCACCCTTGCCAGCGTACTCGCAGGCAAAAGCTCGTATGTCGCGGGCGGCCCCAGGGACGGTCCATCCATGCTGCCCAAAGTGCTCAACGCGCTCGTACTCATCGGCCCGGTGGTCTTTATTGCGGGCCTTCTGGTCACGCTCTCCTGGGTCGTCGAAAAAGCTCTCGCCAGTATTGAGTCGCAGATCGGCAATCTCACCGTCCCGCACCCCGACTTCGTCTTCCTCCTGCTGCTGCTTGCGGTTACGGCACTGCTCTTTGGCTGGCGCATCGACGTCAACGAGTTCTCGCTCCATGCGTTCTATCGCGACCGCATCGCGCGCTGCTACGCGGGTGCCAGCAATCCCGATCGTCGCGCCAACCGCTTTACCGGCTTTGCCGCCAGCGACAAGCGCCTGCGCCTGATCGACCTTCTGCCTTCGCAGTTCAACAGCGAGACGATGAAGTCGCTGTGGGCCAACACCTGCGGGCCCGATTTCTGCTCCGCCGAGCCGCAGGTCCCGACCTATCAGGGGCCGTTCCCCATCTTCTGCACCACGCTCAACCTCTCCTTCGGGCAGGACCTCGCCTACCAGGAGCGCAAAGGCGCATCGTTCATCTTCACCCCGCTCTACTGCGGCTACGACGTCGGATGGACCGAGACCGACACCGACCGAGTCCAGTTCAACGGCTTCACGCCCACGCGCAGCTTCGCCTACGACGACGGCGGTCCTCGCATGGCCACGGCAGTGGCAACGTCCGGCGCGGCCATGAGCCCAAACTGGGGCTTCCACTCCAGCCCAACGATGGCCTTTTTGCTGACCATCTTCAACGTGCGCCTCGGCCTTTGGATACGCAACCCGCGCCACAAACGCTTCCGCCTGCGTGCGCGCCACAGCAATCCTTCGTCACCGTGGTTCGGCCTCTTCTACCTGCTTGCGGAGCTCTTCGGCATGGTCAACGACGAGGCCGCCTTCGTCTACCTGACCGACGGCGGCCACTTCGAAAACATGGGGCTGTACGAGCTGGTGCGCCGCCACTGCGCCACCATCGTCATCTGCGACGCCGAGCAGGACGGCAAGCTCTCCTTCCAGGGCATCGGCATGGCGATCCGCAAGTGCCGCATCGACCACGGCGCGGAGATCAATCTCGACCTCACGCAGTTCGAGCCACAGGGAGAGTCGCAGGCAAGTCCGCAACACTGCATCGCCGGAACCATCCGTTACGCCAACGGAACTGTTGGGCAGGTGCTCTACATCAAGTCCGTCTACACACACGAACTCCCCGCCGACCTGGTCAACTTCCGCAAGGAGAACCCCACCTTCCCCAACACCTCCACGCTCGACCAGTGGTTCACCGAGTCGCAGTTCGAGAGCTACCGCCGCCTTGGCCAGCACTACGCCTACTCGCCGCGAGTGCTGGCCTGGCTCAACCACCACCTGCCCCTGCGCGACCCCGCTCCCCCACCTGTAGCGGCAGATGACCCCGGAGCACCGCCCGAAGGAGCGGTTCCGGCACCCACCGATCCGGCACCGTGAAGAGGTGTGTGGATCGTCCCTTCTTTTCCACTCTTTCCACTGCCCTCCACAGCAACTGCACAACTCCTGCGCCTTGTCCCTCGGCCTCCCCAACGCCTACCCTCGCAGGGTGCGACAAAAGTTGTAGCGGTGCGCCGTAAAAACCGCGAAAAAGTGAGCGGAGGAAACTCGCTCCAAGGGCGCGGATTTCGGGACTTCCACAGCTAAATCGCTGATTTCCACGCCCCTTGGGGGTGTAACCTCGCGTTAACAGGGGTATTTCCGCTGCTAACACTACATCTTGTGCTTTATACTTGACACACCCTATAAGGGGCGGTACTTTCACCACTGCAAGGGAACTCGTGAGAACCCAGCGTTAGACTCACCCGCCCCTCGAAAATCCGATTTCGCACGACTTCAAGCCGTTCGACTGCCTCCGACGCCAACTCGGCCAGGCCAGACCAATCGTCGCCTTTGAAGCCCCGAGAAGCACCTGAAGATCGAACTGAGATTGACCGGAGATTGAACCAGCCGTACCCGTTTTTGGCTCACCCGATGGTGAGCAGTACGCCAGCAGTACCGAAGAACTTCTGCCTTGAAGGCATCAAATATCTAAGCGAGAAGGAGCAAACTCCCCCATGGCAACGATCCCGAATCAGACCACCGGCGCCGCTCAGTATCAGACCAACGGCCAGACCTCAGCAGCAACAAAGCGCGCCCCCGGCCTGAGCTTCTCGCGCCACTTCACCCGCCCCGGTGTCTCGCCCTTCGACGAGATCGTCTGGGAGCTTCGCGACGCGGTCATTCAGGACTTCAAGGGTAAGACCATCTTCGAGCAGAAGAACGTCGAGGTCCCCGCCGACTGGTCCATGACCGCGACCAATATCGTCGCCTCCAAATATCTCCACGGGCAGATCGGCACCGACGAGCGCGAGACCGGTGTCCGCGCCCTCATTACCCGCGTCGCCGAGAGCATCCGCGACTGGGGCGTCGAGGGCGGCTACTTCGCCTCTGCCCAGGACGCCGACACCTTCTACGCCGAGCTCTGCCACCTGCTGCTGAACCAGAAGGTCGCCTTCAACTCACCCGTCTGGTTCAACGTCGGCTGCGACCGGTTGGAACCCAACTCCGACGCGCAGAACTGGCACTGGAACCCGCACACCTGCGCGATCGAGTTTTCCGTAACCGGCTACCGCAAGCCGCAGTGCTCCGCCTGCTTCATCAACTCGGTGACCGACTCGCTCGACTCCATCCTGACCCTCGCCAAGACCGAAGGCATGCTCTTCAAGTGGGGATCGGGCACCGGCTCGAATCTGTCGAACATCCGCGGCAGCATGGAGACGCTCTCCGGCGGCGGCACCGCCTCCGGCCCGCTCTCGTTCATGCGCGGCTTCGACGCCTTTGCCGGCGTCATCAAGTCCGGCGGCAAGACCCGCCGCGCCGCCAAGATGGTCATCCTCAACGTCGACCATCCCGACATCATCGACTTCATCGAGTGCAAGCAGAAGGAGGAGGCCAAGGCCTACACCCTCGTACAGGCGGGCTACGATGGCTCCGGCCCCGACAGCGAGGCCTACAGCTCCATCTTCTTCCAGAACGCCAACAACTCCGTCCGCGTCACCGACGAGTTTATGGCTGCGGTCGAGGCCGACACCGTCTTCTCCACCCGCACCGTCAAGAACCGCCTGCCGGTGAAGGAGTACCGCGCCCGTGACATCATGAACAAGATCGCCGAGGCCACCTGGCAGTGCGGCGACCCCGGCATGCAGTACGACACCACCATCAATCGCTGGCACACGAGCAAGAACTCGGGCCGCATCAACGCCTCCAATCCATGCTCCGAGTACATGTTCCTCGACGACTCGGCCTGCAACCTTGCCTCCTTCAATCTCCTGAAGTTCCTCACTCCGGGAGGCCAGTTCGACGTCGCCAGCTACCGTCACGGCATCGCCGTCGTCACCACCGCGATGGAGATCATCGTCGACGCCGCCGGCTACCCCACCGAATCCATCGCCAAGAACTCGCACGACTACCGCCCGCTCGGCCTCGGCTACGCGAACCTCGGCGCACTGCTGATGGCCTTCGGGTTGCCGTACGACTCTGACGCCGGCCGCGACTTCGCCGCCACCGTCACGTCGATCCTCTGCGGCGACGCCTACTGGCAGTCCTCGCGCATCGCCGAGCTCTGCCCGCCGCTCGGAGCAGCCACACCGCTCACGCAGCAGGCGCACATCGCCGGCGGAGCTTGCCCCGGCTTCTACGTCAACCGCGAGCCGTTCCTCGACGTCATCCGCATGCACCGCGCCGAGGTCAACCGCATCGGAGCCTCCTTCGATTCTCCCGAGCCCTTCGTCGCTCCGCAGCTCGATGAACTGATCGAAGCCTCGCGTCACTCATGGGACGGCGCACTTGCCCACGGAGAGCGTTTCGGCTATCGCAACTCGCAGGTCACGGTGCTCGCGCCCACCGGCACCATCGGCTTCATGATGGACTGCGACACCACCGGCATCGAACCCGACCTCGCGCTCGTCAAGTACAAGAAGCTCGTCGGCGGCGGCATGATCAAGATCGTCAACAACACCGTGCCGTCGGCGCTCTTCAAGCTCGGCTACACTAACGCCGAGGTCGACGCCATCGTCTCCTATATCGACGCCACCGGCACCATCGAGGGCGCGCCCGCCGTCAAGCCCGAGCACCTCGCCGTCTTCGACTGCTCCTTCAAGGCCTCCAAGGGCACGCGCTCCATCCACTACATGGGGCACATCAAGATGATGTCTGCCACCCAGCCCTTCCTCTCCGGAGCCATCTCGAAGACCGTCAACCTCCCGCAGGACGCCACCGTCGACGACATCGCCGAGGCCTACATCGAGAGCTGGCGTCAGGGCCTCAAGGCCGTCGCCATCTACCGCGACAACTCCAAGGGCTCGCAGCCGCTCAACGTCTCCGGTGCCGACGGCAAGGCGCTGAAGGAGAAGGACGCCGTCTCCGACAATTCTTTGTCATCCCGTAGCGAAGCGGAGGGATCTGCTGTTCTCGCCGCCGCTGAAGCCCGCCTCAACGCCCAGGCCCAGCAGATCGTCGCGCTTGAATCCCAGATCAAGACCATCACCGAAGCCGCCACCAAAAACGCCGACTCGCCCGACGCGCAGTCTCCTCCTCGCGCGGTCCGTCACCGCCTGCCCGCCGAGCGCGCAAGCGTAACGCATAAATTTGGATTGTCGGGCCACGAGGGCTACATCACCGTAGGCCTCTACCCCAACGGCCAGCCGGGCGAGATCTTCATCCGCATGGCCAAGGAAGGCTCCACCGTCTCCGGTCTGATGGACTCCTTCGCCACTGCCGTCTCGCTCGCCCTCCAGCACGGCGTACCGCTCCGCGTCCTCTGCGAAAAGTTCGCCCACACCCGCTTCGAGCCCTCCGGCTGGACCGGCAACGAGCAGATCGGCTACGCCAAGTCCATCATGGACTATATCTTCCGCTGGCTGCAGATCCGCTTCCTCTCTGGCCAGCAGCTCTCCCTCTTCGCCGGACTCGCCCCGCAGCAGGCCGTCCCCGTCGAGGGTAGCGTCCTCGCCCCCGGCAACCACGTCATCTCCTCGCTCACCGCAGGCGCCGACCACAAAGACGGCTACTCCGTCACCGAGCAGAGACCCGCCTCTCTCCCCGGCATCTACGCGGAGACCTACACCACCACACCGCCACAGCAGGGAATCGCCCCCGATGCCACGGCCTCTTCCTTCGACCCGGCTGGCTCTTCCTTGTTGTCATCCCGCAGCGCAGCGGGGGGATCTGCTTCACCCCTCGCCATGGAAGACCGCGGCATCTACCACGCAGCCAACGCGCTCAAATCCATGGTCGACATGGGCGACGCCCCAAGCTGCTCCACCTGCGGAGCCATCATGACCCGCAACGGAAGCTGCTACCGCTGCATGGAGTGCGGAAGCACCAGCGGCTGCAGCTAGACTCGAATTTCCAAAACCGGAATCGCTGTCGGCGTTCGGTGGTTGGCGGGCGCGTGGAAGCTACGAAGACCGATGCCAGCGAGGACGAGCTGCCGCTTCATCCTGAGCTGGTCGAAGTCTTGCGGGGGTGGAAGGAGGCAGAGGCTTCGGTAGAGGGATGGCTTTTCGGCAATATCGGCACCGGGATGCCGTACCACGCGGACACGATGCGGCAACGGCATCTCAACAAGGCCGCTGCCGACTTGGAGATCGGCCTGCCGAAGATCGGCTGGCACGCCTTCCGGCACACGTATCGGGCGAACCTGTCCGAGTCCGGGCTTCCTCTGGAGGTGCAGCAGAAGCTGATGCGTCACGCCGACATCGCCATGACAACCAAGTATGGCCGCAGTTCAATGCTCAGTCTCACCGGAGATCCTGCAGATGGAGTTCCGGCTTACCGAACTTGAGAATCCCATTCGGCAACATGGTATCCAGATTGGGCAGGTGGCTGATCGTAAATCCTCTGTTGAGGAACTGAGAAGAGCATCCCTCGTTATGCGTGCGCAGAGCTATCGGCGGAAGCTGTTTTCAGAGTTTGATCGGATAAAGCAGGTGTTTCTGCCATGAGCTCTTATCCTGTTGTGCCCACCACGCAAGAAACGGAAGAGAGGGAGCCGACTCTGTTTGACTCCCTCTCTCGGCTTGCTCCGGAAGAGTTGCAATTAGCCTATTATCGCGTTCTCGCGCATACGCGCACACTCAGCCCGGATGATGAAATGCTGCACATCCTGGAAGCAATGGGCGTCCTCGCTTTGCTCACGCGCCAGACACCCAGAGACATTGCGGACGAACGGGAACGCATTCAGGAAACATTCGATGCCCAGCAACGGTTTTCCGAAGCAGCACAACAGGAGATGCGCGGCTATCTTCATGGATTGGAATCGCGCCTTTCTGCACTACCAAGCGAAATTGAGGCGGGGCTTGATCCCCAGCAGATTGCAAAAATGCTCGGAGAAAGTCTGCGCCAGCACTTTCTCAAGTCCGGCGTTCCCGACACGGTGAAAGGCTTGCAGGCTACCGCCACTGCATTGATGAGCGCACAGAAAGAGCTTTCCACCGCACTGCATCATGTATCAGATTCGCGTGATGGCGTTTTCGCTCAAGTGGAGCAGGCCAATAGCCTGCTGACCTATTCTTTGGAGAAACGGGCAAAGCAAACAGCGGACACCAGCCATGAGCGATAGGTATGGGTTTTATCAATCACAAATATGGGGTAATATGAGCGATAGAGAGGTTCGCTATCGCTCATGACATGGAACTGGCAAAGCCCGGACTGGCCGCATTTCACATGGGATCGAACGCAAATTTCCGCTGTGGAAGAGCAGTTCCTTCTGGGCGCAGGCGTTACCATCGGCGCAGTCAAACACCTGGGTGAAGGCGAGCACAACCAACTCCTTGTGGAGTTGATGAGCGCGGAAGCGGTAACCACGTCCGCCATTGAGGGTGAAGTCCTTAACCGCGCCAGTGTGCAGTCGTCTATCCTGCGCCAGCTTGGGCTGGCATCTCCCGATAAACGGCGTGTGATGCCAGCGGAACAAGGCATTGCCGAGATGATGGTTGACCTCTATCGTTCGTTTTCGCAGCCTCTTTCCGTCGGGATGTTGTTTGACTGGCACCGGATGGTGACTGCTGGCAGGAAAGACCTCACCGATATTGGAAGATATCGGACAAGCCGTGAACCAATGCAGATTGTCTCTGGTCGAATCGGCTCGCCGATTGTGCATTTTGAGGCTCCACCCTCAAGACAAGTACCGACAGAAATGAAGCGGTTAATCTCATGGTTTAACCGTACCGTGCCGCGCGGCAAAGACCCGTTGCCCGCCGTTACGCGCGCGGGCACAGCTCATTTGTATTTCGAGTCGATCCATCCCTTTGAGGATGGGAATGGGCGCATCGGACGTGCTATCGCTGAAAAGGCGATGGCGCAGAGCTTCGGCCAGCCGGTGCTCGTCTCTTTGGCAACAACCATCCTCGCGCATCAGAAGAGCTACTACCTGGCTCTTGAGCGAGCCAATCGGCGAAACGAAATTACCGAATGGCTGCTCTGGTTTGCGGAGATTGGGTTGGAAGCGCAACGTCGAAGCATCACGCTGGTTGAGTTCATTCTTGCCAAAGCGAAGCTGCTGGATCGGCTGCGCGGTCAGATCAATGAACGTCAGCAGAAGGCATTGCTTCGCATGTTCCGCGAAGGCCCGGAAGGGTTCAAGGGCGGCCTGAGCGCGGGTAATTACAGAACGATCACTGGAGCATCCCCGGCCACTACAACGCGCGACTTGGTTGATCTGGTGGAGAAGGGCGCGCTCATCCGCACTGGAGAGCGGAAACACGCGCGATATGCATTGAACCTGACAGAACGCTAAGGACAACAAAAAGTAAGAACCTCTCTTGTGGAGAGACCGATCTGTTAAGCTGCATCCGTGGGTAAGAATGCTCCGAGGGCTGCTCAAACAGAAGTCGAACAGCTTCGATCAGACTCGAATGTCATCCGAAGTTGTCTGAAGTTAGTTCGAAAGTACTCTTTGCTTTTGCGCTTCCTAAGCCGACAGGCTTAGGGATGGTGTCTATCTCTCTGCTGGACGCATGAGCGCGGATTACATCGGGAGGCAGGCAATCTGGATGAAAGCAAATATGTCGACTCGCTCAAGTTATCTCTTCCTCACTCTCTTCCAACCACGGTGTCATAGAGCCCGTAGTGGGTGAGCCCTTCGTGACTTTCGATGCCCGTGTACCGTAGCGAAGCATCTTCGTATCGCCGGAAAGCGAACACCGCCTGGTTCATCTGTTCGGTATTGAATATCTTCAGACGGACGAGCAAATGGAAATCCTTCACCGTAAGGCCGGTGACGGCCAGGAACAAGTCGGGCTCCAGTTTGGTGATCACGTCCTGGAGCGTGTTCTCACGAAAATCGGTCAGGTACATGAACGCCGGTATGCGAGTGGCGAACTTGATGAGCTTTTCCTGCACGAGCTTGCGCTTCGACTTGTACTCCTTCTCCTCATCGGAGAGTTGCTTCTTCTGCTTCTCGGTCAGATCCTTGCTTTTGGCCTTGTTCTTGAGTTCTTTGACCTTCTCGCTCTTGTTGATGATGGTCTCGATAATGTGGTCACCCAGCGCGCGCCAGCCCTCGATTCGTTCCACAGCGGCCATGGCTTCGGGGTTATCCAGCACTCGGCGCAGCGTGTCGTTGTCCACGTTCACCAGCAACGCGCTCTCCCATTTGCGCGCCAAGAGCGTAGCTGAGGTACCAGCCATTGCAATGTCTAAAATGCCGCCCGCGTCGATCTGAGTCATATTCGCGCCGTCGTATGCCAGCACCGGCAGGAAGGAAACAAGGTCTCTGACGGCATTCTCCGGGTTCGATTCGTTGGGTGAGAGTCCGATGCCGTACTCGGAGAGCTGACGAAGCGCGCGCGTGGGGGCGAAGTCGAACACGAAGCATGCGGGTTTGAGAATCTCTTCCTCGTTCGGGTTGTCGCCATTCGGGTTCTTGATCGACCACGGAGACTGCACACGGAACGCCGCCTGAAAGTAGGTCTCAGGACTCTTCAGGTTGCGCAGCATCAGGATCGAAGACCACTGCGGCACCGTCACTCCGGTTGTGAGCTTGCCGCATGAAAGCGTGATGGTCTTGGTCTCGAATCCGCTCCCGATGGCCTCACGTACTGGCGGCAGAGCGTCCAGTCCAATACCCGCAGACGCTCCTGCCGCCACAACAATGTCGTATTCGTGCCAGAAGACGTTGTGCTTCTCGGCCAGCAAGTTCGCCATCGCGTGACATGCCGCAACTTTCGGCAGGAACCAGAACGAGTGTTGCAGGTAAGGCAGCAGCCGCGCATCCGAGTAAGGGAACGGTGGCCGCGAGCCGGTCTTCAGGCCCTCAACAAACTTCGGCGCGTACTGGCCCCGGATAATGTCGAGCCACTTTTGTACGTCGCTCTTGTGCTTGAACTGCGCTTTCTTTCCCGTACCGGTAGCCGCGAAAAACTCGTTGAGGTCGAACTCGTCGAACTCTCCGGCGCTGGCGACCGTCAGCAGTTCGTCCGGCATCTGGTAGGTAAGCAGACGCATCTGCGGCAGCGCCCCATAAGGGTTCCATTTGCCGGGGTTCCTGGCGGCGAAATCTTCCTTGGCGCGCTGCTCGTCGGTGTAGGTCCAGTTGAAGATTTGCTCTTCGATGAACTCGCCCGTGGCCAGGGCCTTGAACGGTGTTCCGGAGAGGTAGAGGTAGGCTTTGGTCGTGATGGGCAGGAACTCGGTTTCCTTCTCCGAGAGCACCGTGAGGTCTTCGTTCACATCCTCCAGCCCAGGGGTATATTCGAGCTTGGCTTCCTTCTTGGCAACCGGCTCGTCCTCGCCCTCGAACAGTTCCTTCGCGGTTTCCCGCCATGCGCCGAAGTGGTACTCGTCAAATACCACCAGGTCCCAGTTCACCGCGTGCAGCCATTCGTTCCTCGGCTTGATGTTCCCCGCCGAATCGCGTCCCAGCAAATCCTGAAAGGAGCCGAAGTAGACGACGGGCTTCTTGCCGTCGATCCCGGTCGGGTCATCGCCGGAGGATTTAGACAGGTACTGCCAGCCGTCGAAGTCCACATGGCTCTCCAGGTCGGTCTGCCACGCATCCTCTACCGCTGGCTTGAATGTCACCACGAGCACGCGCTTCGCGCCGAGCTTCTTCGCAAGCTGGTAAGTGGTGAAGGTCTTGCCGAAGCGCATCTTCGCATTCCATAAAAACCGTGGAACCGCGTGCATGTCCTCTTCCCAACGAGAGTGAAAGTAGGCGTGCGTCAGCTTCACCGCTTCGGCCTGTTCACGGCGCATCGGAAATCTCAGGTGATGCGTGCCGGTGAATCGCTGCCCCGTGCGCAGTTCGGTGAGCACGGTCTTTACGTCCTTCACTGTGCAACGCACCCACTCCAGTTCGGGGTTCGCAAACTCCTTTTTGACGAGCGCCGCACGCACCTCATGGTCGCTGAAGATGGTGCCGTCGTCGCGCTCGGCAGACTCGTCCAGCTCGATCTTGTAGTTCTTGATGGCGGCGGTCTTGAGCTGCTCGGCGATGCGCTGCTGCACGTTGCGTGTGGTTTGCCCAACCTTCAGCAGGCCCTTATGTGCCGTGTCATCAATCGAATAAGCGTAGATGCGTGGCCGAACCTCCGGCTTTGGGGTGAGTATTTCCTCGATGGGCTTACTCATCGTCACCTTCGGCAAGATTCATGGGCCTAACTTGGGACTCGATGTAGGCCTGTTCCGTTTTCGTTATGTCGTACTTCGCGTACAGATCCTCATCAGTCCATGTGCGATTCCATGTCTGTTTTGGAACCCAAGCATAGGTGGAATGGGTTGCGTGTTGGGTTATCTTCCTCAGCGACACAAGAAAGCGGAAGAACCGCGTTGTGTAGTACGACTTGAGACTTGTCGCAGCTTTGCGTGATCCTACATGAAAGAAGAGGAATGATTGGGTGCATACAGATGGCGAGGGAGCAATGAGAGGTTTTCCCATGATCTGATGGGGAATTCCATCTCCACCGTTGAATGCTTCGGGGACCAATACTTTCCAGGTGTCGATCAGATGTTCGCTCTTGCTTACAGCACCTCGTGAGATATAACCAACACGGCGATTCATTTTTCGGATGTAATAGAGAGGTAAGTCCCCCGAGTGCTCCTTTTCATGGAAGCCATCAAAGTTCGAGGTCCATCCGAATTCCTTGTCACGAGCGAGTATTTCGTTGATCGGCGACTCTCCGCGCGCTAGTACTTTGTGCAAGATTGAAACGGCGCGCGCATCGCGTACAAAAACGTCGTATTCACCCAATTTCCTTAGAACAGGCCCAACAACATCTCCGTTGCGAATCGTCGTCACGTTGCAGTCACCGTCGTGGGCAGCATCCCAGAGGAAGTAGCAAATACCTGCCTTGACCTCGACACCCGGAAATACATCGTTTGCAGCCGGATAATCTATAAGTTCTCGCACACGCCTGTCACTTAACATCGTTTGGCGGAACTCGGAAAGGCCTAGACCCGAAGCCATCCACCGCGAAGGGATGACCATAGCCAAGAATCGCGGCTCTAGCGTCTTCGCCTGCTCAACGAAACGCTGGTAGATTGGCACATCACGTGTACCTCCGTCGGAACCGAGTTGGTACGGCGGATTGCCGATGATAACGTCAAACTGCATATTGCCTCCAAATAACTCGGCAATCCGAGCCTGGATGTCGTCGGTGTGGATGAATGCGTAAGCATGGGTTTCAAGTTCCTCGCCACGGTCAAGCGCCTGCTGGCTGGCTCCGCAAAACTTGCATTTGCCATTGACCCAGGTATGCTCCGTGCGCTTGAACCAGACGTTGCCCGCGTCGCTGGAAAAGCCTTTGGCAACGGAGTGTGGGCCGTTGGCGTACTTGGAACAATAAAGACTTCGGCGGGCCAGCAGGCTGGTGAGATGCGTGATACCGATGCCGAACACCTGCTCGGTCAAAATGTGATCAACACGTTCCTGGAGGTCCGGAATCTCGACGGCGAGACCCTCGATGAGACGGCTCGTGATCTCCCGCAGGAACACGCCCGACTTTGTAAACGGGTCAAGGAACCGAACCGAGCTATCCGCCCAGATGTCCGCCCCATTGTTCGCCGCTGCCCAGGCCTCGGCCAGAGTATCGAGCATCTTGTTGGCAAACTCAGGCGGAGTAAATACCTCGTCGTTGGAAAGATTGGCGATACAGGTCAAAACATCGGGGTTGCGCCCGCGCAGCGAAAAGCTCGCCTGATCGCTCATATGGCCTCCTGCAAGCCACTGTCTAAAGGCGAGTACGCCAGCTCCCGCACGTTCATCGGTGGATAGGCCTTGAGCGGAGTAAAGATTTCATGCTTGCCGAGATGGGCGAAGAGCGTGCCTTCCTGACTGAAAGCAGACATTTGCGTAAGAACTTCAAGGCGGAAGTCGCGCCGCTGGAACTTGCCCTTGCCGAGATAGCCCCACTCGGCAAAGGTAATGGGCAGTCCGTCATGCGTGCGCATCGTCAGCGCGTCACCATGCACAAGGTTCTGGGAGAGAACATAGGAGGCGGCACGATAAAGCTCATCCGCTTCGGTCAGATTCAGGTATTCGGCAAAGACCTCAAGCATGTTCGCGCGGCACTCAGCGATATTGTCCGCCAAAAGCTCGATCCCGTAGGTGCACATCACCGCCAACAGGGCGTAATGCCGCCGCTCAAAGTCCGATCTCCCAAACTTCACTTCGACGGCAGCCAGCTTGCGCTTCAAAACAGGGACGAGGAAGTTCCCACTTCCGCAGGCAGGCTCAAGGAAACGAGAGTCGATGCGCTCTGTCTCGCCCTTCACCAGGTCAAGCATCTTTTCGACCAGCCACGGAGGCGTAAACACCTCTCCGTGGTCTGCAACGCGTCGCTTCGATTTGATCAAATTCATAGGTGACGATCTTTGAGATCCCTGTTCGGCACACCCATTATAAAGTTGGGTATATTGTTGAGCCGCCAGAATATCGCATGTGTGAACACCCATTCGTGCGCGTCAGCGCGGGGAGAGTGTCCGGCGGGTTCTGGGCACATCGACGACAGCTATTTCGTACCCAGATTCCCACGTTGCTACGAAATGGAAATGATATTGCCACGCGGGAAAGTCTCGACCGGGAACAACGCATCATCGCAGCCGTAAATCGTGGCATTGAGCATGAGGAAAAACTTGGGGGGAATCGACCCCTTGAACTTGGAGCGCATCTACGTCCAGAGCAAAAACAGGCTGTCCAGCAAATCCTCGATTCCAGAGATTGCAGGACAAGGATTGGGTCTTTGCCAATCCGGTCACGGAGAAGCCTACCATCAGGAGAGTCTGCAAAAGAGGCAGATCAAACGCGCGGCAAAACTCGCCAAGCTGGGGGAGGACATTGGTTGGCATAAGTTCCGCCATACCTATCGCTCCTGGCTGGATGAGACGGGCGCTCCGATGAAGGTACAACAGGAACTGATGCGTCACGCTTCGATCCAGACGACGATGAATGTCATGGGCGGGCCATGACGGAAACGAAACGCCGCGCAAACAGTCAGGTTGTAGGACTGGTGTTCGGCCCCAAATCGCAGGAATCAGCCGTGAACACGGCCACTGCGACCGTTCAGTAAATAGCAGTTGTTCCTAATGGGGGATAACGGGGACTTGCCGGGAGCGGCCAATCGAGTCTAGGTTGTTGATTTGATTGGTTGCGGGGGCAGGATTTGAACCTGCGACCTTTGGGTTATGAGCCCAACGAGCTACCGGGCTGCTCCACCCCGCTCTTCAAATATATCGCTAGCAGCCGCTTCGGTCAATTCGATGGAATATAACGAACCGGCACTCAATCTTGAGTGACTCCGGCATTGCGATGTGGCGTAACTTTTTAGTGGAGAATACGTTTTATGAATTGACGGCCTTGTGCCGTGGAGGACGTATGAGGCAACGCATAGGGCGATTGAGGTATCTGGGATGGGGAATCCTGGGAGGGGCGGTTCTTTCTGTTGCCGGTCTAGCCCAGACCAGTCAGGAGAAGCCGCTGCCCGATGCTCAGATCGAATCGAATGTTCTGAAGGCGTTGGCGAGTGCTCCCGAGCTTGCCGATCAGGCAATTGGCACGACCACGGTTTATGGAACCGTTACGCTTACAGGGTCGGTTCGCGATGAGGCCTCCCGCGACAAGGCGGAACAGCTAGTCGCAACGACTGTTGGAGTGAAGAAGGTGGTCGATGAGTTGGTGATCGGCGCATCGGCAGAGGCGACCAACACGTCAGTCTCGCAGCCTGCCGATGGGGCCGGAGAAGAGCAGTCTCAGGGGCAGGGTACTGCCATGCCGCAGGCAAATTCGGCTCCAGTACCGGTGGAGCGTTCGCAGTCTCAGCAGCCGCCTGCATATCCTCCGTACCCGCCTCAGCAGCAGGGTGGGAATGGAAACCCGCAGCAGTCCTATCCCGCTTATCCCAATCCCCCTTCTCGGAGCCAGAGGCCGACCCGGATTCAGCAGGCGGGACAAGCGGTGGTTGTGCCTGCGGGAACGATGTTGAGGGTCCGTATCAATCAGGCGATGGACAGCCGTCGCACGCAACCTGGCACGGTCTTCGATGGAGTCGTCCTCGGCGATGTATTGGCGGATGGATCGGTTGCCATTCCACGAGGAGCGAGGGTGCAGGGGCGTGTCTCCGAGGTGCAGCCTGGCGGCGACCTCAAGGGGCGCGGTGTGCTTGCTTTGGAGTTGAACCAGGTGACGTTGGAAGGGCGTAGCTATCCGCTGGCGACCGAGGCATGGTCGCACCAGGGCAACGACAAGACAGGACAGACGGTAGGAAATACTGTTGGCCTTGGAGCTGTCGGTGCCATGATTGGCGCAATCGCAGGCGGAGGCCCTGGAGCTTTACTTGGTGCTGGGATAGGCAGTGTCGCCGGACTGGGGGTTTCTTCCGCATCGAAGCAGGGTGAGGCCTCAGTCCCCTCGGAGGCGATCGTGAACTTCCGCCTGAGCCAGCAGACGGAGTTGACGACGGTCTCGCAGGCGGAGCTGGACAGGTTGGGCGCAGGGCTCCCACCTCCTGCTGGAGCGCAGCCACAGATGAGGCGCCGCTACTATCCTCCGCCGCCTCCGCCGTACTACTATCCGGCACCCTACTATTACCCTTATTACAGATAAAGGCAAAGGCCTGAGCGATCAGGCATTTTTGTTCGAGAGCCCAAATCTCGTCCCGAAGAAGTCCTCTGGCCAAGGTGATTTATACTTGTAGCTTGCCCTGCATCCGGCACACCCTTTGGGTCTGTGCTTTGGTTTCGCAAATTCCGGGCGCGCGCCAATCCGTGCTGATGGGTGGCGTTTTGAAGTGAAGGTCTTCAGTCAAGCATGATTCGTATTCTGCAGCAGGACAACCGCATCACGAAGATTCTCTTCGCTGTCATTATTGGCTTTGCCGTGGTCACGATGGTGATCACTCTTGTCCCGGGCGTCTTTGACAACGCCGGGACGAACGATGCCAACGCCTTTGCCACAGTGCGCGAGACCGGACTGCTTGGCCGTCTTGGGATCGACAGCTCCGTTGTAAAGATGACCGAGGTCAACCAGTTGGCGTCCCGCCAGTTGCAGCAGCAGCGTCTGCCGGAGTTCCTGCTTCCCTATATGTCGCAGCGGGCCGGACAGATCCTTGTGCAGCGTCAGATTCTGAAGCACGAGGCCGACCGCCTGAACCTGCAGGTGAGCGATGAAGACCTCCGCAACGAACTTCAGACGGGCCCTTTTGCGCAGTATCTGTTTCCGGGCGGCAAGTATATCGGCGACGACGCCTATATGAACTTCGTGCAGAACTTCTTCCAGACCAACCGTGCCGACTTCGAGGCGCAGATCAAGAGCGACATGGAGCTGCAGCGGCTGCAGGCGTTGATTACGGGTGGCGTCTCTGTCTCCGACAACGCGGTACGCGAGGCATATAGGACACAGGGCACCAAGGTGAAGTTCGACTACGCCGTGGTCTCTGCCGATAGCCTCGGCAAGTCGATCAACCCGGCCGATGCCGAGTTGGAGAAGTTCTTCAAGGACAATGCCGCCAAATATGCGACCGCAGTGCCGGAGACGCGCAAGATTGAGTATGTCTCCTTCGATGCGTCGAATCTGCCTGGCGGCAAGCCCCAGATATCGGACGCCGATGTGCAGTCCTACTACAACCAGCACCAGTCGCAGTACCAGGTGAAGGAGCAGGTCAAGGTCCGCCATATTCTGGTGGCCGTACCGCAGGGAGCGGACGCGAAGACGGATCAGGCGGCCAAGGCCAAGGCCGACGATCTGCTGAAGCAGATCAAGAACGGCGGGAACTTCGCCGATCTGGCGAGCAAGAACTCCGACGACCCCGGCAGCAAGGGACAGGGTGGAGAACTGGGGTGGCTCGATCGTGGCCGCACTGTGCCGGAGTTCGACAAGACCGCGTTCGCGCTTGCGCCGGGGCAGACTTCGGACGTGATCAAGACACAGTTCGGTTATCACATCCTTCAGACCGAGGACAAGAAGACGGCGCACCTGCGCCCGCTGTCGGAGGTCAAGGCGGAGATCGTTCCAATTCTCGAGCAGCAGCGCGTAGGAGCGGCTGAGCAGACCTATGCCTCGCAGCTTGCGACGGACGCCAAGAAGAACGGCATTGAGAAGGCCGCAGCCGCTCGTGGGCTTCATGCGGTGACGACCGACTACGTGGCGAAGGACGGCGTTATTGCCGGCCTGGCGGACGGTTCGGGTCTCCTGACGCAGGCGTTCAGCGTGGTCAAGGGGGCTGATCCGGCGTCAGTATCGACCGGAGACGGCTTTGCGGTCTTTCAGGTTCAGGACATCAAGGCAGCGCACGCACCCTCGTTTGCGGACTACAAGCCGCACATTCTGGACGACTACCGCGAGCAGCAGATTCCTCTCCTGCTGAATACGCAGCTCAACAAGCTGGCCGACCGCGCCAAGGTGCTGAACGACCTGAAGAAGGCCGCAGCGGAGATGAACATTCCGCTCAAGACCAGTGAACTGGTTGGCCGCGAGGCACAGGTTCCCGAGATCGGCGCGATGAGTGGCCCGGCGTCGGTTGCCTTCTCCTTGAACAAAGGAGGCATCTCCAACGCGATCAATCTTGGGCGCACGGGTATCGTGCTCGATGTTACCGACAAGCAGGAGCCGACGGCCGAGGATATTGCGAAGAACTTCGAACAGACACGTGAGCAGTTGCTCAACGATCAGCGCGAACAGCTCTTCCAGGTCTATGTCGGTACGGTGACGAAGAAGTACGAGGAAGCGGGCGCGGTGCGGTACTCGAAGAAGCAGCAGGGGCCAACGCTGCCGACAGGCGGCAACTGATCCTTGAGGTTCGCGAGCGGTTGAAATGGACAGGCCCGTTTACCTTTGGTAGACGGGCCTTCTGCTTTTCCCGGTGTCGTGCCAGACTCTACAGAGGCAGCCGGCACGGAGCGAATCGACGCTGGCGAGATGTCGAGGAGGCGCAATGAGCGGGGAAGCGAAGAGTGAGCAGCGGCTGTCTGGAATTCTGCTGCATGTAACGTCGCTGCCATCCTATGGCGGCGTGGGCGACTTCGGGCCAGCAGCATATGCGTTCGTCGATTTTCTCGCGCAGGCGAAGCAACGGCTCTGGCAGGTGCTTCCACTCAGTCCGACGGGGTATGGAAGTTCGCCCTATTCGGCGTTGTCGGCGTTTGCCGGTAATCCTTTGTTGATCAGCCTGGAGAGGCTGGTGGCCGATGGATGGCTTGCGGAAGATCGTATCGCAGGCCTGCCGGGACATGATGGCGCGGCGGACTTTGGCGCAGCGACTGCGCTCAAGCTGCCATTGATCGAAGAGGCGGCTGGCAACTTTCTCGACCGCGCCTCCGACGAGGCGAAGGGCCGCTTCCAGCAGTTTTCGAAGAACAACATCTCGTGGCTTGCCGACTACGCGATGTTCAATGTGTTGCGGCGCAGGTTTGGCTATAAGAGTTGGAACGAGTGGCCCCGGCAGTTTGCTCTGCGTGAAGACGAAGCCATGACGGCGACGCTCAACGAGCATGGCCGCGAACTTGCCGTCGAGCAGGTCATCCAGTTCTTCTTCAGCGAGCAATGGTGTGCGTTGCGGAGCTACTGCGCAGAGCGCAAGATTCGCGTTCTGGGTGACGTTGCGATCTTTGTCAGCTATGACAGCGCCGATGTGTGGACGCACCCGGAGGTCTTCGAGCTGGATGCCGAGGGCAGGCCGTTGCGCGTCTCCGGTGTTCCGCCCGACTATTTTTCGGCAACGGGCCAGCGATGGGGAAATCCGCTCTACAAGTGGAGATTGCTGGAGCAGAGGGGCTTCGACTGGTGGGTTGCCAGGATCCGCCGGTCGCTTGCGCTCTACGACATGATCAGGCTCGATCACTTTCGCGGGTTCGAGGCGTACTGGTCCATTCCGGCAGAGGAGGAGACGGCGATCAACGGAGTATGGGTCAAGGCGCCCGGTCACGCGCTCTTCAACCGGCTAAAGGAGGTCTTTGGCGAGCTGCCCTTTATCGCCGAGGACCTGGGCCTGATTACCCCAGAGGTCGATGAGCTTCGCGAGCATTTCAAGATGCCCGGTATGCGAGTGATGCAGTTCGGTTTTTCCGATCGCGGCGGCCATCTTCACCTTCCGCAAAGTTTTGTGCCGAATACTGTCGTCTACACAGGAACACACGACAACAACACCACGCTGGGCTGGTGGAACGAAGACACGGGCGAGCATGAGCGCAAGCATCTTCAGACCTACCTCCAGCCAATCCATCATGACGGTGAGGTTGTCTGGGCTATGATTCGCGCGGCGGCACGTTCGGTGGCGAACATCTGCATCTTCCCCATGCAGGACATCCTGCACCTTGGGAGCGACGCGCGGATGAACACTCCGGCCGCAAGCGAGGGGAACTGGACCTGGCGGTATGGCCTGGATGCGCTGCATCCGGATTTCGCCATTCAACTGGCCGAGCTCATGGAGATGACGGACCGCGACGGCTATGTTCGTCCCAAGTCGGACGAGCCGCCTATCGAACCGCTGCTGGTGAGTCCGGCGGCAGAGCCGGGCCAGACCGGTTAGACTGTAGAAGCCATCTAAAAACTTTCAGGAGCATCCATGCCTCTCTCTGGCGAAGCAATCCGCACCATGAACTACGTCGACGACATCTCTGTCACCCTGCGCCGCATTCTTGCCGTGCTTCCGTCGCTGACGGAGGAGGAGCGCCAGCGCGTTGCCGAGCACATCAAGCATGCAGACCCCAGCTATGATGCTGTGATTGCAGCGGTTGCCGGAAAAAAGTGAACGCAGCGCAACAGGTTCGTCCCGAGCACGGAATACGTGTCGTCGCTGTGATTGGAGCAGGCGTGGCGGGTCGAAGCTTCGCAATGGCCTGCGCTGCCGCAGGTTTCTACGTGGTGCTGGAAGATGTGATGCCCGCCAATCTGCGCAGGGCCGAGGCCGAATACTCGGACCTGAGCCTGCGCGGAGGCTTTGGCGAGCTTCAGTTGGCCTCGACCGTTGAAGATGCGGTTCGCGAGGCGGACATTGTCATCGATTTTGTGCCCGATGAGCTGGAGTCGAAGCTGGAGATATTCAGCATGATCGACCGCATGGCTCCCCCAAAGACCATCATCTGCACCCCCAGCAAGACGCAGAGCATTACCGACCTGGCTTCATGTGTTTATAGGCCAGAGAGATGCATCGCCTTGAGAGGAAATCTGGTTGCATGCGGCGAGGTTCGGCTGCTGTACCCCCCTATGGCCAGTCAGGAGACTATTTCGGCAGTGGGAACATTCTTGCGCCGCCTTGGAGCGAGCCCCCATGCCGAGGTCGACCCGGAAGCGCCGGTGCTGGTGAAGAACCAGAGCTTGAAGCTCTGATCCTTTCGTACAGGTCTCGTTGGTCACAATTGGGAACTCTTTCCAGCGCAAATACGTAATCAATCCATAGCCTGCAAGAGATAATGCAGTCGAACGATTCGTTATGCGCGCCTTACTCGACATCTTCGCTCAGGTCTTCCGTTCGATCGGGGCCAACAAGTTACGTTCATTTCTGACGATGTTCGGCATCGCCTGGGGCGTGGCATCGCTGCTGCTCTTAATCGGCCTCGGCGAAGGCTTCCGTTCGGGTCAGCGCAGGGGGCTGGCGCAGCTTGGCACCGACGTCATTATGATCTGGGGTGGAACCATCCCCGCAATGCCCAATCAGCACACCGGCATGCGGCCTTATAAGCTGACGGTGGGGGATGCCGATGCCATTCGGGCGGAGGCGTCCCATGTCCGCAACGTGACGGCGTTCATCAACCGCGGCGACCTGAAGCAGGTGAGCGAGTTTTCCAGCTCGGGCGGATCGGTGATGGGGGTTGAGCTCAATTACCCTGACATTCGGAATCTGCCGATCGCGCAGGGCCGTTTCCTGGATGCGGACGATATTGCCCAGCGGCGCAAGGTAGTTGTCCTTGGGCAGAAGAACAATAAGCTGCTGTTTCCCGGACGCCCCTCCGTTGGGTCGTTTATCACCATCAATGGGTCGAGGTTTCAGGTCATTGGCGTTGCGGACAAGATCGGCCGCGGTAACAACGACGGCGACAACCAGAGGCTTTATGTTCCGCTGACGACGATGCTCCAGATGTTTCCGATGACGGGTGAGAACATCCCAGAAGATTCGGTCAGCTCGATACAGTATCAGCCGCTGACACCCGACCTGAATGAGACGGCGAAGCAGGATGTTCATCGCGTCATAGCGCGCAGGCATGGCTTCGATCCCAATTTGAAGGATGCCTTTGAGGAGTGGGACACGATCAAATCCCAGCGCACGGTAGGTTTGATCTTTACTGCGATGGATGTGTTTCTCGGAGGAGTGGGAATTGTGACGCTAGCGCTTGGAGCCGTGGGAATCATCAACATCATGCTGGTGACGGTGACGGAGCGCACAAAGGAGATAGGCCTCAGGAAGGCGTTGGGAGCGACGAAGCGAAGCATCCTGATGCAGTTCTTTTTGGAGGGCCTGCTGCTGACGGGGCTGAGCGGGTTGATTGGAATCCTCGCATCGGCCGGGTTGATGGTTGGACTCCGCGCGATGATGGGCAACAACCAGATGGGATTTGATCCGCCAACGCTTGTTCCCTGGTCCGCGGCGATGGCGATGGGGACGCTGACGGTGTGCGGTATCGTAGCCGGGCTGTATCCGGCGAGCAAGGCGGCAGCTCTGGAGCCGGTGGAAGCGCTACGCAAAGAATAGCTGAGTAAGGAGTGTGGCGATGCTGAAAGATATCTTCGGACAGGCGTTTGAGGCGATGCGCCACAACGGCCGCCGTACGGCGATTACGATTGTCGGCATGGCCTGGGGGATCGCCACGGTGGTTCTGCTGCTGGCCTATGGCGCTGGCTTTGGCCGCGCCTTTGAGACGATCTTCGCGCAATGGGGAACGCACATGATCGGCGTCTTCCCCGGAACGACCAGCGAGCAGGCTGGCGGAACCAAGGCAGGCGTCAAGGTGCGCTTTCAGATGGACGATGTGGAGCGGATCGCGGAGACGGTACCGGGCATCACCCATGTTTCGCCGATGCTGTGGAAGCAGGTTCCGGTGCAGAACGACCTGCACACCTTCACGTGGGAGACGGACGGCATTACACCTGAGTTGCAACACATCATGAATGTGGAGGTCGACGAGGGACGCTACATCAGCGCGGACGATATGCAGCAACGGAACCATGTGGCGGTGATCGGCTCAGAAGCGAAGACGAAGTTGTTCTCGGGCATGTACCCGCTTGGGCAGAAGATCAGACTGAACGGCGTGAGCTTCGAGGTCGTCGGTGTGTTGAAGGCGAAGATGCAGGAGGGGGACGACAACATCAACAGGATCGTCTATGTCCCCTTCAGCACGATGGGAGACTTGAAGGACACCAAGTATCTCGACGGTATCTGGATGGCTTACCACGGCGACCACATGGCAGTGGAACACGCCTTACGCAACCAGATGGGTGCGGCGCATGGGTTTCGGCCGACGGACAAGAACGCCATGTTTGTGGCGAACATTATGTCGCAGTTGTCGCAGTTCCGGCTGATCTCGCTGGGGCTACAGGCGTTGCTGCTGTTTATTGGCGTACTGACTCTCGGCATCGCTGGAATCGGCCTGATGAATATCATGCTGGTGAGCGTGCAGCAGCGCACACGGGAGATCGGCGTCGAAAAGGCGCTGGGCGCGCGCAAGCGTCATATTCTGCTCCAGTTTCTCTCTGAAGCAATGGTAATCACCGGCGTCGGCGGTCTGGGCGGGATCGTCCTGGCCTTTACCGTAAGCAAGCTGGTGGGCGGCATTACGTTCTACAGTGCGATCGCCAAGAACGGAAGCGCGGCCGATATCTATCTGCTTATCTCGCCGGACATCGTTATCGTTGCGACGGGCGTACTGATCGTTGTCGGCGTGGTGAGCGGCATGGTGCCTGCGATCCAGGCGGCGAACCTCGATCCGATAGAAGCGCTGCGCTACGAATAGCGCTTATCGTGGACGGGGGATCGTCAGGTCGAGGTCTTTCCCTGTCATCTGTTTCGTCAGCAGAATGATCTGCCACACATGCTGCTGGACGTGGCCAACCACCTGGTAGATTGCTTCAAGCATGGAGACGTCGCGACCCTGCGGCGTTGTCCTCTCCGCCAGCCGCGA
>JAFDVV010000044.1:0-11352 GCA_018268775.1 Acidobacteriota bacterium
TCTACTTCATCGAGATGAACACCCGCATCCAGGTCGAGCACTGCGTCACCGAGATGGTCACAGGCATCGACCTCGTCAAGGCGCAGCTTCGCATCGCCGCAGGCGAGAAGCTGAACTCCATCGTTACCGGTCCCATCGAGATTCGCGGCCACGCCATCGAGTGCCGCATCAACGCCGAGCACCCCGAGAAGTTCACGCCCAGCGCTGGCAAGATCACCGCCTTCAACGTCCCCGGTGGCAACGGTGTACGAGTAGATACTGCCCAGTATGCCGAGGGCGTCGTGCCGCCTTACTATGACTCCATGATCGCCAAGCTCATCTGTCACGGCAAAGATCGCGAAGAGGCGATGAACCGTATGCAGCGGGCCTTGAGCCAGTTCGTTGTGCAGGGAATCCACACCACGATCCCGCTGCACCAGAAGATCTTCGCCGACGAAGAGTTTCGCGCCGGCAAGTTCGACACCAAGTTCATGGAACGGTTTCTGGAACGCCAGAGATAAGGGGCGGAGGGCCCGACGTGGGAAAATCTGCACGCCGCCGGTCGCCATCGCGTCTCCACGGACTTCCGCGTCTGTATCCCATCGTGGATGCGGCGATGCTCCAGTCCCACGATCTCAATCTCTTCGACTTTGCCAGTGAGTTGCGCGATGCCGGTGTGACGCTGTTGCAGTACCGCGACAAGCTCGGCAGCAAGGAAGAGATTCTGCGCAACGCAAAGATCGTGCAGGAGGTCTTTCGCGGCATCGACTGCACACTCATCATGAACGACGACCCGGTGCTCGCGATGCTCTCGGACTGGAACGCCGTCCATGTGGGCCAGGGCGACGCCGCAGTCGCTGCCGCCCGCGCTGTGCTGCCGCCCGAAGGTATTGTGGGCTGTTCGACGCACAACGACGCGCAGGTTGCCGCAGCCAGTAAAGCCGGGGCCGACTACATCGCCATCGGCCCCGTCTTTGCCACCACAACCAAGCCCGACGCCGAGCCCGTCGTCGGCCTCGAAGGCGTCCGCAAAGCGCGCTCTCTCACCTCGCGCCCATTGGTCGCCATCGGCGGAATCACAACGGAGAACGCCGCAAGCGTCATTGAAGCGGGCGCGGACTCGGTCGCAGTGATCGGCGCTCTGCTGCAACCAGGCGCAAGACCCGCAGGCATTGTGAAGAGGTTCCTCGAAAACATGCCCGCTGAACGACACGCCAACAACGTGGAGAAAGACTGAATGGCAGTATTCGAATCGAAGCAGTCGCGCGACGGATCGGTTACTGTCATCGTCCCCGCGCACAACAGCGAGCGCTTCATTCGCTGCGCGCTCGACAGCGTCCTCAGGCAGACCCGCGCCGTCGACCAGATCGTCGTCGTCGATGGCGGCTCAGCGGACCGGACGCGCGAGATCGTCGCTCAGGAGTACGCTGGCCGCGTTACGCTCATCGAGCGGCAGACCGATACCCCGGCAAGCGCCCGCAACGCTGGCCTTCGCGTCGCCACCGGCGAGTTCATCGCCTTCCTCGACGACAGCGACTCCTGGGAGCCGGAGAAGATAGCGATCCAGCTTCATGCTTTCGCGCAGCGCCCCGAGGCCGTCGCCTGCTACACCGGACTGCGCATCGTAGACGATGCAGGAGAACGCCTCGCCGACCTGGGTCCGCCCGACGCCGCAACCCTGCAACGCGTGCTCCGCTGGTGCAACCCCGGCATCCCAATCTCGTCGGTGATGGTGCGCCGCTCTGCTCTCGAAAGACTGGGCACCGCATTCGACGAGCGGCTAAGAGGCTGCGAAGACTGGAACCTCTGGTTCCGCCTCATCGCGCATGGCCCGTTCTGTGTCTCACCGGAGCCGCTGACAGACTATAGATCCACCTCCGACGGGCCGGGCGAAGACGCAGACCGCATGTACGACGACTTCATGCAGATGCTCGACGACACGCTGCTTGCCGGCCTTCACGGCGTTGGCCGCGCCCTCTGGCGTCGACGCATCATGAGCTACCAGGCGTTCAAGGCCTGCCTCACCGCGCGCGCCGCGGGCAACAAGGAGGCCGAGCGCCGCTACATGATGCAGTCCGTCTCCAACTGGCCCTCGCCCTTCTGGGCGCCGGAGAGGTTCCGCTACTTCGCCGTCACCGCGATGAGAGCGTAAGACTGTTGTGAACTCTGCTGAATGTGTATGACCGATGCACGGCTTGATGAGGTATCCGTGTCCTCTTGATGCTGCCCCGTCATTCTGAGCCGCAGGCGAAGAATCCCCGTAGTGTTCATCAGGCGTGGCGCAAAAAATGCTGAGATTCTTCGCCTGCGGCTCAGAATGACGGGCTCAGATTCCTGTATCACTTCTGACGCCCCACCCGGGTTTGACAGACCAACGGCCTGCATAGTCACAGTGCCGATAGAGCAAATCGCGCAAGACTTTCCCGCATATTTGCGGTAGAACATACAGCAACGTGAAAACTTCCGAAGAGACACTGGCCGCATCTCCAGCCGCGCCCGAGTTTGTGCAGGGGATGGGTCTTTACTCCGCAACGGCGATCGTGATGGGCTCGATGATCGGGTCGGGAATCTTTATCGTCTCGGCCGATATGTCGCGTACGCTGGCCTCGCCCGCTCTTCTGATTGCAGCCTGGCTGGTGACGGCGGTGATGACTATCATCGGCGCGCTCAGCTACGGCGAGCTGGCCGCCATGATGCCCAAAGCGGGCGGACAATACGTCTATCTTCGCGAAGCTCTTGGCCCCTTATGGGGCTTTCTTTATGGCTGGACGCTCTTTCTCGTCATCCAGACCGGCACCATCGCTGCCGTCGGCGTCGCCTTCGGAAAGTTTCTCGGCATCTTCTTTCCCTCCATCGGCACCGGCAACTGGCTCTGGCACATCGGCCGCGTCCCCGCGTGGCACGTTGGCCCCATGGTCCTCGGCAATATGGACATCGGCGTCAACACCGCGAACCTGACGGCCATCCTCATCACCATCCTGCTGACGCTGCTGAACACGCGCGGCATCAGAATGGGTGCGGCCATCCAGAACCTGTTTACCTCGGCCAAGGTACTGGCCCTTGCCATCGTCGTGCTTGTCGGGGTCGTGGTACGCGACCCCGTGGCCATTGCGGCGAACTTCGGCGCTGGCTGGCACAACTTCTGGGCAGGCGCAGGATGGGGTTCGCATCATCCGGCGCAGCCCGGTGGAACGGAGCTCGTCGGCGTCCTTACCATCGTCGCCATCGTGCAGGTCGGATCGCTCTTCAGCGCCGACGCCTGGAACAACGTCACCTTTACCGCCGGAGAGATTCGCAACCCGAAGCGAAATCTCCCTCTCTCGCTGGCAATCGGCACCGGCGTTGTGCTGCTGCTGTATGTGCTGTGCAACTTCGTCTACCTCAGCGTGCTTCCGCTGGCGGGCGACCAGCACGGAACGACCATCGTCGCGCGGGGCATCCAGTACGCGCAGGAAGACCGCGTGGCCACGGCGGTCATGGAGCGCGCCTTCACCGGCTACGGTGCAAAACTGATGGCACTGGCCATCCTGATCTCCACCTTCGGCTGCGCCAACGGTATGTTGCTCGCCGGCGCCCGCGTCTACTACGCCATGAGCCGCGACGGCCTTTTTTTCAAGTCGGTGGGCAAACTCGATGAGAGGTCGAAGACGCCGGTCAACTCCCTCTGGCTGCAATGCGCATGGACGTGCCTGCTCTGCATCTCCGGCAGTTACGGCCAACTGCTGGATTACGTGATCTTTGCCGTGCTCGTCTTCTACATTTTGACGATCGTCGGCCTCTTTGTCCTTCGCAGAAAGCACCCTGACGCCCCGCGTCCCTACCGGGCTCTCGGATATCCCGTCCTTCCGGGGCTGTATATCGTCATGGCGGCGTGGATTTGTCTTGTACTATTGCGTTACAAACCTCAGTACACTTGGCCAGGGCTGATTCTCGTCCTGCTTGGCGTTCCGGTCTATCTCGTCTGGAAGCGCCTGGGGAACGATCATGTAGAGACGGACGCCGCCCAGGCGCCCGGGATGTAAAAGGAGAGACTGGAAGCGATGTCGATGTTGTTTGCAAAGAAGTCCATGGATGTACTGATGGCCGAGGCCCACGCCGAAGGAGAGCAGACGCTCGAGCGCGCGCTGGGGCCATTTCAGTTGACGGCGCTCGGCGTCGGCGCCGTCATTGGAGCAGGTATCTTCGTCCTCGCCGGTCTCGGCGCGCACTACGCCGGACCGGGCCTGATGCTGTCGTTCGTGCTCAGCGGCCTGGGCTGCGCCTTTGCCGGACTCTGCTACGCCGAGTTCGCCGCGATGATCCCGCTCGCGGGTTCGGCCTACACCTACGCCTACGCTACACTCGGCGAGCTGATCGCCTGGATCATCGGCTGGGACCTCACGCTCGAGTACGCCATGGGAGCCAGCACCGTCAGCTCCGGCTGGTCGAACAACTTCGTCGAGCTGCTCGACGTCTTCCACCTCAAATTTCCTCTGTGGCTGGCCTACGACCACTGGACCGGCCTGCGCAAGGCGATGGAGCACGTCGCCCGCGACGTCATGGCCGCAAACTACGCCTCTCTCGTCCCCGGCACGCAGGACTACATCAAGCAGATGTCCGAGATCATCGCAGCGCCCACGGCGGAGATGACCGCCCGCGCACACGCCGTCCTCGGAGCGCCCGTGCTCTTCGGCCACGAGATCGGCCTCAACCTTCCGGCGCTGCTCATTGCACTCGTCGTCACCACAGTACTCGCCATCGGTATCAAGGAGTCGGCAAAGTTCAACTCCACCATCGTCGTCGTCAAGGTCGCTGTCGTCCTCTTCGTGCTCGGGCTGGGTGCCAAATACATTCACCCCGGCAACTGGGGATCGAACTGGCACGACTTTGCCCCCTACGGCTGGAGCGGCATCGGTGCCGGAGCGGCCTACATCTTCTTCGCCTACATCGGCTTCGACGCCGTCTCCACGACGGCGCAGGAGGCCAAGAACCCGCAGCGTGACCTTCCCATCGGCATGATCGCCTCGCTGCTGGTATGCACGCTGCTGTACATCGGCGTCGCGGGCGTGCTCACCGGCATGGTGCCCTGGCAGTCCGTCAATATTGAAGCTCCCATTGCGCGCGCCTTCCTCGACCGCGGCCTGGTCTGGGCCAGCGACATCATCGTCGTCGGCGCACTCGCCGGACTCACCTCCGTCATGCTCGTCATGCTGCTGGGACAGACCCGCGTCCTCTACGCCATGGCCAGCGACGGCCTGCTGCCCAAAAAGTTCTTCGCCGAGGTGCACCCCCGCTTCCGCACCCCCTTCAGAAACACATTCCTCGTCGGCACTCTTGCGGGAATCGTCGGCGCGGTCACGCCCATCGACGACATCGGCAAGATGGTCAACATCGGCACCCTGCTGGCCTTTGTCATCGTCTGCATCGCCATCATGGTCCTGCGTAAATCCGATCCCAACAAGGAGAGGCCCTTCCGCACCCCGTGGGTGCCGTTCGTGCCCATCATGGGCATTCTCTTCAACGGATACATGATGATCAAGCTCGGCTGGTTGAACTGGGCGCGCCTGATCGTATGGCTCGCGATCGGCCTGGTCGTCTACTTCACCTACAGCGTGAAGCACAGTAAGGTGCGGCAGCGACTCACCAACTCCGTCGACGTGAAGGGCTGAAGCTTCCTTGCGGGTCAGTTCACAAAACTTGTCATCCTGAGCGAAGCGAAGTCGAAGGACCTTCTGCACGATGCTTCAGGAAACCGGCAGTCGGGTGCCCCATTCATGACGCAGTCTCATCGCGGCATGGGTGGGCCATTCGAGCGCAGCTCGAACCGCCTTCAAGGGCCAACGGCCCGCAGTGTCCTAGCCTGGGCCAAAGGCCCAGGTAAACGATACGGGAACAAATCGAGCGCTGAAGGCGCGACACAAAGATGCCTAATGCGCCTGGTGCTCCGGCGGCACAGCAGCCGGAGGAGCAGCAGCCGGAGCAGCGGCCGCCGGTTCGGGCTGCTCCGTAGGTGGGACAACTGCCGGGGCTACTGCCGGTGCGGGCGCAGGCTGCGGCCCACGCTGTATCTGCGGTGCAAGGCTCACCAGGTTCGCCGACTCCGGCTCGTCCCTCAGCTTCAGATAGAAGCCAGACTTCGGTGGTCTCGGCATGCTCACCGTATTGCCGACGAAGCCCTCCGGTACGTCTACTGGAGTTCCAAAGTCCGAGGTTGTCGAAAGAGCATCGACCAGGTAGAGGTTCGAGCCGGTGAGCGTGCAAGCCGCCGCCGGGTCGTACGGGCAGCGCAACGTGTCGAGCGTCGGCAGGCGCACCAGCGTCGCCAGCGGAATCCAGTCGCCGGGAGTGCCATCGGGGCCGAGAGCGCGCAGCCGCACAGGGCCGAACGCCGAAGTCCCGAAGGCCTTCAGCGGGTCGAAGGTGCCCAGCACCGTGTGTGAGTTCTGAAGCACCAGCGAACCCGCTGCGACCGAGAGCGTCGTTTGCATTGTCTCGTCCTCGTCCGCGATCTCCACCTGCGCGTTGCGTGGGAACGGGGCCTTCGAGCGCAGAGAGAACGTCAGGCGCTGCGTGATCGGCAGGTCGTCCGCATTCGCAAGATGGATCGAAGACCCCGTGGGCTGGTTGGCCGACTTGTTCAGCAGGGCGACCTCAAGCCGCGAACTGGTCACGTTCACGGGCACCGGCAGCGTGCGGCCATCGTGCAGTACCACCTTGGCCGTAAGCCTTTCGCCGGGCTTCAGGTTCGGCGCGGCGGTATTGGCGGGCAGAGAAACCGGCAGCGTCTGCACCGTCTCGCTGCGTGGAACGGCCACCGGACTGCCCGAAGGCGTGAAGACCAGGCTGTCGAGCGTGATCTGGCGCACCTGGTCGAGACTGGTGCCCGTCAGAATGGCCTTCGTATCGCCCGCGTGCAGGCTCAGGCTCGCGAGCTGTGACGGCTCGGAGAAGGTCTGCGCCGTCACCGATGCCGTCTCGGGATCGCCGAACTGGCGCACGTTCAGATGGATCGCTCCCGGGTCCACCGACTTCAGCGACAGGCTGACGTCCACCGTGCTCGGCTTGTCCGACTGCTTCCAGCGCACGTCCACCTGCCTGCCGTTGGGCCGTTCCAGCGTGATTGCATCGATACAGGCGGTCCCGGACGACGAAAGGTTCAGGTGGTTCTCACGGCCGGCAATCAAAACGCCGTCGGAGGAGAGCCGCCACCCCATGCCCGGAACGTCCTGCAAGGGCAGGGTTGGGCCAATGAAGGGGTCGAAGCCCCAATAGCCGATGATGGTTCCCGTGACGGCAGTGCGTGGAGCGTCCGGGTCGGTCGGCTCCTTCGCCGTGCCCTGGTCTCCTTTGACCGGGACGGCTGCCGCAGCCTCCGGGAGCAGCAGCGGCTTCCGCTCGTGTGCCGGGGCCATCACCAGCCCGCCCTTGTAGGCATCGGCCACCAGCGGAATATCGGCACGCGGTGAGCCACCGGTCACGTGCAGGTACATGTCGTGCGCAAACGCGGTGGAGAAGACCAGCGGCGCACCTTCCACCGGCAACACGACCGTAGGCTCCAGCAGGCAGGTGACGTGTCTCGATTCGGCGGCCCGCAGCGGCGGAGGCACCGCCTTCTGGATCGACGGCAGCCCAATCACGATCACCGACTTCGGGTTGTGGAACGACGGCGGCGTGTTCAGCCGCAGGTTGAGCTGTTCCACCCTTGGGAAAGCGATGGCGGGAATGTACTGGTACTGGGCCGTGTGCAGATTGTTCGTAAGACGGACGAGGTCGACGATCGCGCCGACATAAGCGCTATACAGCCCCCCTCCCATCAAGGAGGTGTTGGCAGCCGCGCCGATAAACGCGGAGGTGTCGCCGCTCGACAGCATCGAAGCAACCGTCTGCCCGTGGCCGTCGTTTAGCAGGGTCTGCGTTCCGGTCTGTGTCAGGCAGTTGTACTGCTGGTCGACCGGCTTGGTAAAGCACTCCTGATTGGGCTTCAGGTTCAGCGTGCGCGCCAGGAACGTCGAGTGCTCGAGCAGGGCCTTCGGGTCGCCCGGAGGAGCCTGACGGATCGAGTCGAGATACTTTTCGATGCGGGCCTGCTCAAAGCCGGCTTCAGAGAGATCCTGCGAGGCGCGAACGAAGATTCCGGGCCGCCCCTGTACCGCCGACTTGAGCGTGCTGAAGTCGCCTCCGGTCTCCGGCGCGAGGAAGAGGATGGCCTGCTGGGCCTCTTCGGGCACGGTGATGGTCACGCCCTCCTCGCGCACCTTCTTGTTCCAGGTCTCGATCTTGGTGAACCAGCTATCGGGAGGGGGATTGGTGGTTCCGCGCAGAAACACAGCTACCAGCAGGTAGTGAACCGATTGCGTGCGTGGAAGGTCGGCAAACAGCCACAGCCTGTCGCCCGCCTGAAGGTTGGGGACCGAGGCGATCGGAAGGGTCCTGTCGCCACGGGTCACGCGAACGTCGATGCGTGGGCCAACCAGGTCGAAGCGGCCGGAGTCGGCACGCGAAGTGGCGGGGACAAACGGCAGCGCGACAGATAGAACAAGGGCCATGGCCTTCAGGCGACCGGACAGAAATGCCATCATTCCATCTTAGACGGCCAAAAACGCCAGAGTGGGTGTAAAGCGGATAAATCCTCTATGGTGCTCTATTGATTACGCTTGCGGCTCGACGGATGGTCGCTCGCAATCACGCCGTCGCGGATTGTGACCACACGGTGGGCATATTCGGCGATGTCCGGCTCGTGCGTGACCAGCACGATGGTGTTGCCCTTGGCGTGAAGGTCGTCGAACAGCGCCATGATCTCGTCGCCAGTCTTTGAGTCGAGGTTGCCCGTCGGCTCGTCGGCAAGGATGATCGAAGGGTTGTTGATCAGCGCGCGCGCGATGGCCACACGCTGACGCTGGCCGCCGGAGAGCTCGTTCGGCTTGTGCAGCATGCGTGTGCCCAGGTTCACGCTTTCGAGCGTTGCCTTGGCGCGTTCCGTGCGCTCCGCCGCGGGCGTGCCGTTGTAGATCAGCGGCAGCTCCACGTTGTGCAGGGCGGTGGCGCGGGCCAGCAGGTTGAAGGTCTGGAAGACAAAGCCGATCTCTTTGTTACGAATGCGGGCCAGTTCGTCGTCGTTCAGCTCCGAGACGTCGTGCCCGTTGAGCCAGTACTTGCCCTGCGTGGGAGAGTCCAGGCAGCCGATGAGGTTCATCAGCGTCGACTTGCCCGAACCGGACGGACCCATGATGGCCACGTACTCGTTATGCCGGATGCGAAGGTTCACGCCACGCAGGGCGTGTACCTCCTGATCGCCCATCTCGTAGGTCTTCCAGAGATTGTCGGTGACGATGACATCGCCGGGAAGGGGGCCGGCTGCCGTGCTGGTAGTGGTCTCGACTGCGGTTTCGATAGCCATCCGGTTCTCCGGTGCGGTTAGGTAACAGAATAGAACGTTTCACCTTGGACATACGTCCGAAAGTGGGCGCAGGTTCCCTGCATGGAACTGCGGCCTTGTCCGGGAGAAAAAGAGGAACCGCAGGTAAAACGCTGCTTCCGCGTTCCACCTGCAACAAAGCCGTTGCCGGGCTATGACTTGTCTGCCTCGGTCTCGGGCGTGTTGTCTCTTTTGACTGGCGTGCCGCTCTTAAGGGTGCGAAGAATTTTGTACCGCCCGGTGACGATCTCGTCTCCCGGCTTCAGTCCGCTCAGCACCTCGATCTCGGTTGCGCCGGTGATTCCAGTCGTGACCGGCACAAAGACCGCCCTGAGCTTCTTCTTCTCGCTCTCAAGAACGTAGACGCCCTGGACGGCGGGGGCCTTGGTCGACGTCTGGCTGGCGCCTGCGGTTGCGACCGCTCCCGCGCTGGGTGCCTTGCCGCCGTTGGCCGCGAGGGCCTTCTCAACTGCCGGGACGCGCTGCACCAGAGCCTGGATCGGGATCGTCAGCACGTTCTGCTGGTGCGCGGTGGTGATCTTCGCCGTGGCCGAGAGGCCGGGACGCAGGTCGTCCGAGGGCTGGTCGAGCGTGACGACGACCTTGAAGTCCTTCGCCTCCTCGGTGCCGGTCGTGCTCTGCGTGGTCGAGAGGCCGGTGGTGCGAAGCAGCGCCTGGTCGCCGACCTCGGTGACGTGGCCCTTGAAGACGCGACCGGGCAGGGCATCGACCGTGACGTCGGCGGGTTGGTTCATCTTCACGTTGACGATGTCCGTCTCGTCGACCTTCACCTCAGCGGTGATGACGGACATGTCGGCCAACGTCATGATGGTCGAGCCGCCCGCGTTCTGAATTCCCACGACCACAGTCTCGCCCTCGCGGACGGGTACGTTGGTGACGAGTCCGTCGAACGGTGCGCGGCTGATCGTCTTGTCCAGCGAGTCGTAGTTGGCACGCTGCGAGGCCAGCGCCTGGTTCACATGGGCGCGCTGCGAGGCCGTCTGCGCCTTGGCCTGCGCCGCCGCAGCCTGACGCTGGGCGAGAGTTGCGACCGCCATGTCGTAGGCCGCCTTCTTGGCGTCGAAGTCCTGCTTGGCGATCAGCTTCTCGTTGTAGAGCTGGCTGGCACGCTGAAAATCGAGGTGCTTCTGTTCGAGGTCGGCTTTTGCCTGTGCGATGTTGGCCTCGGCCGTGCGCTCGGCCGCGACCATGCTGTTCACGTCCGTCCTCGAGCTGTCGATCGCCGCCTGCTGCGCGGAGACTGTGGCGGAGGGCTGAACGTTCTCAACCGTGGCCAGCACCGTGCCCTTCTTGACGTGGTCGCCTTCCTTCACATTCAGGTGCGTGATGCGGCCAAAGGCCGTCGCTCCCACGTTGACGTAGGTCTTGGGCTTGATCTGCCCGGTGCCGTTGACGATCGAGACCAGGTCCTGCCGGACGGCCTTGCCCGTGGCGACCTTGGTCACGGAGTTCTGGCTGTGGACGATGCTTGCGGTGACGATGCCAGCGACGACCAGCGCGCCGGCTGCGATCAGGACGATTTTCTTAGCGCTCATTGCGGCTTTCTCTGCGCCGTTCTCCCTCTCGGATGGGGAGGCGGGCAACGTTAAAGTAGCGACCGGGAAGAAGATACGGATATTCGATGCATAAGGTTCCGCCGAGATTCCTTAAGGTCCGGCGATGACGGAAACCCGGATTTCCGGCTGTCAAAACCGCTGCCAAAACCACAGACGGCACGTCTATCCCACACGGGACTTTGCTGAGGAATCATATCAGGGGCGCAAAGCGATGTTCTACCCTTGTAACCATCGCGTAACCGGCACTACAATTAGGGTTGGTAACAGGAGTATTTCCAGCATCATGAAGACCTCCCGGCTCTTTGTCCTAGGTACAACGTTTCTTACGCTTACGCTGCCTGGCAGCCAGTGGCTCGCCGCGCAGTCCAGCGCCCAGGACGGCGTCACCCAGACGAAGCCGGT
>JAFDVV010000044.1:11478-37751 GCA_018268775.1 Acidobacteriota bacterium
ATCGAGAACTTCTGGCTCCGCCGCAACCCCAACCCGGACTCCCCCGACAACGAGTACCGCGACGAGCACTACCGCCGCATCGCCTATGCCAATGAGCACTTCGCCGCAGGCAAGCCGGGATGGAAGACCGACCGCGGCCACATCTACATCGCCTATGGCAAGCCGGACTCGATCGAATCGCACCCCAGCGGCGGCAACTATGAGCGCCCGATCGAAGAGGGTGGCGGCAACACCTCCACCTATCCCTTCGAGACATGGCACTACCGCTACCTCCAAGGTATTGGCGACAACATCGACATCGAGTTTGTCGATACATGCATGTGCGGCGACTACCACATGACCATCGACCGTTCTGAAAAGGACGCTCTCAAGTACGTGCCGGGGGCCGGTGCGACGCTGTACGAACAGATGGGACAAGCCGAAAAGAAAGACCGCTTCTCAGGCGGCGGACTCGAGCAGCTCGGGGCCGGTCCCATGTCGACGATGAACCAGTCGAAGCAGTTCGACCGCCTGAACACCTATGCCAAGCTGATGGCGGCGCCCGAGATCAAGTTCAAGGACCTCGAGGCGTACATGGTGACGTCGAAGATATTGACAGGGCCTCCGTTCCTGTTCGACGTACGCACCGACTATGTGAAGGTGACTAACGACACCATTCTCGTTCCCGTCACGCTGCAGATCCGCAATAAGGACATCACCTTCCAGAACAAGGATGGCGTGGCTACAGGCACCGTCAATATCCTGGGACGCGTCTCGAACCTGAGCCATCGCCCCATCCAGACCTTCGAGGACACGGTCAAGGTCGAGGTGCCGAGCGACCTGCTGGGCCGCACGCAGAACAACGCCTCGGTCTACTGGAAGGCACTTCCTCTGCGCCCTGGCCTCTATAAGGTCGATATCGTGATCAAGGACGTCAACAATCCCGACCACATCGGAACGTGGCGGCGCAGCATCAACGTCCCCAAGTACGACGACGACCGCCTCGCGGCCTCGTCGCTCATCCTCGCCGACCAGATGGAGCGTGTGCCCTCGAAGGACATCGGTGCCGGAAACTTCGTGATCGGCAACACCAGGATTCGCCCCAGGGTATCCTCGGGCGGTACGCAGCCCGTGACCTTCCACCGCAATCAGAACTTGAACTTCTGGATGCAGGTGTATAACCTTGGCATCGACGAAAAGAGCAAGCAGAACGGCGCGAAGATCGAATACGAAGTCACCAATATGGGGACCAACCAGACGATCCTTCAAACCGAAGAGCTTACGTCGAAGACAAACCCGAATGCAGACCAGGTGACGCTGGAGCGGTCGATGCCGCTGGCCAGCCTGGAGCCGGGTAAATATCAGATCACCATCAAAGTGAACGATGGGATCTCCAAGCAGCAGATCGCAGAGTCTGCGCCGTTTGTGGTCGATTGATTCGTTTCGCTGGAGTCATTTCCAGGTATTCAGGCAGAAGGCGACACAGTTACGCGGACACGATGAGCGGTAACTGGTCCCAGGCGCGACCTCTCAACGCCAGTCCTTTCTTTTTATGGACGCGTTATCTCTGGAGTAGCCGTCGACGCCCAGGTGCCAACACTGTGCAGCGAAGTCAACTGAAGATCGCGATCGTCGTGCTGCTGATGGCAGCCGCTCCCGGCTGGGCCTCGAACCCCGCAGCCGTCACGGGTGTTGTGCGCGATGCGCAGGGCGTGGCCCAGATGGGCGCGCTGGTGCAGGTGCTCGGCGCGGACTCCGTGATGGTGGGCACCGCCCTCACCGACCTGCATGGCCGCTACCTGATCGCCAACCTTCTTCCCGGCAAACGATATGAAGTGCGCGCCTCGGCAGCGCTCTTCGTCCCCGCGACACGTGGCAATCTCCAACTTCGTCCCGGCGCGCGTGCCGTCGTCAACCTGACGATGAACGCCATCTTCGACGCCGCCTCATGGCTCCCGGCGGAGCGGCGCAAGGCCGATGAGCCGAGCGACGACTGGAAGTGGACGCTGCGTTCGTCCGCAAACCGTCCGATTCTGCGCGTCTTTGAAGATGGCGAGATGGTGATGGTCTCCTCGAGCGCGACCGAACGCAAGACCGCTCCCGACAGAGCGCGCGCGTCGGTCAACTCCGGCGACGGCGGATTCGGCACCGGCGGCGTGCATAACGTCTTCCAGACCGACAGGTCGCTGCCAGATGGCTCGGACATGAGGCTGCGCGCAGATGTGGGAGCGATGACTGGCCCCTACCTTCGCGCGCCGTCAATGTCGATGTCTGCCGGGTATCAGCGCAGGCTGGGCTTCGCTGGGGCGGGCAGAACGGTCGTCAGCTATCAGTCGCACCCGGAGATGACGAGCACGGGCGGGACGCAAGGTTTCGACGTCGTGCAGTTTGCCTCCGCGCAGAAGACGTCGCTAGGCGACATGGTCGACATGGAACTGGGCGGCACGGTCTACGTCGTCCACGGCCCTGGCTATGCGATGGCGTCGCGGCCATTCCTCAAGATTACGGCGCATCCCAAAACGAACTGGAACGCTGGGTATAGGATGGCGACCTCGCGCGACCTGCAATCCTTCGAGGGGTTGGACTCGGTTGAGCTGGAGCTGCCCACCGGTGTACTCGCGCAGGGGAGAATGCAGACCGAGCGCGGTTTGCACCAGGAGTTCTCGCTCGGACGCAAGGCCGGCAAGGGCCTCGTTCAGGCCTCGTTCTACAAGGACAACATTGGCAGCGCGATGCTCGCCGGTGGCGGCCCGCTGGCAGCGGCAGACCTTGCAGCCGCGCAAGGCCAGGTAGGCGTCGGCCTCATCGCCGACACAACGACCGGCACCTTCCGTATGTTGAGCGAGGGATACAAGGCCCAGGGCTTCAACATTCTGATGACGGAGCCGATCACCCCCGGCCTTTGGGTTGCCGTGGAGTACAGCACCGGCGCAGCTCTTGCAGCCGATGCCGATCAACCGATGCATGTGGAGACCGTTGCCCAGCAGTTGAAGCAGCGCTCGTCTCAGGCGGCGACCATCGCCGTCAAGGGCCGCGTGATTCACAGCGCAACGCAGGTGCGCGCGTCTTATCGCTGGCAGCCCGAGGCGCTGGTTACGCCGGTCAATCCCTTCGCCGCCTTCAGCGACCAGGCGTACCTGAGCTTCTTTATCCGGCAGCCCATCCGCGTCGGAAGCCTGCTGCCCGCCGGACTCGAAGCCACTATTGACGTCACGAACCTTCTGGAGCAGGGCTACCGCCCCATCCTCTCGAAGGACGGCAAGACGCTCTTCCTCGCGCAGACCCCGCGCATGGTGCAGGCCGGGCTGGCCTTCAACTTCTAAACAGCTTAACAACTTCATCCAGATTCGGCATCGAAGGCTGCGCCCCTCTGCGCGTCACCGAGAGCGCTGCCACCGCGCTTGCAAAGCGCACTGCCTCGTAAGGCTTCATCCTCTCCTGCGTCAGGGCATAGGCGAACCCGCCGTTGAAGGCGTCTCCGGCAGCGGTCGTGTCCACCGTCTCGACGGAAAACGCCGGCACACACGCAGCGGGTGTGTCGCGTCCGGACAGGTAAGCGCCCTGGCTGCCCATCTTCAGGATCACGTTGCGAACGCCCGTGGCCAGAATGCGTTCGGCGGCCGCCGGTGCCGTCTGGGGTGTGATGGGCGCGTCGCCGGTGTGGCCCAGGTCGCGGAGAATGCTTCGGGCCTCGCTCTCGTTGGGAGTCAGCCACGTCACGTTGTTCAGCAGCGCGGCTGGCAGCGGCTGCGCCGGCGCGGGATCGAGCACAAAGGGAACATCCATCGCGTGTGCCATCTCGGCGAGGCGCACCACGGTCTCCAGCGGCACCTCCAGTTGCGCAAGCACGATCGCAGCATCGCGTAGTGTGTCTTCGTACTGCGCGAGTTCGCTGGGGTACAAAGCTCCGTTGGCACCGGGGATGACGACGATCGAGTTTGCGCCCTGCCTGTCGACGAGGATCACGGCGCATCCCGAAGGAAGACCGGTCCCGGCGACGCTCGATGTGTCGATGCGGTCCGCCTCAAGTTGCTGGCGAAGCTGGCTGCCAAAGGAATCGTTGCCCAGGCGGCCGATCATCTTCACCGGCGCTCCAAGGCGGGCGGCGGCGACGGCCTGGTTTGCGCCCTTGCCTCCGGGGTGTGTGGCGAAGCCGTTGCCCGAGACCGTCTCGCCCGTAGCGGGCATGCGCTCGACCGATGCCACCATGTCCATGTTGATGCTTCCTGCAACGACAATCGTCTTTTCCACGTCGATTCGGTCCTTTGCGATCACTTCACCATGAGCGGTGCGACCGCAATCGCAGCCAGTCCGGCGATAAAGAAGAGAAACATCCAGGGTACGAGTCTTCGCGATTGCGGCGGCGCCGTGGCGAACTCGCGCCAGATGAAGACACCCCACAACGCCGAGACCATCGTCGCCCCCTGGCCGATCGCATAGGAGACTGCTGGTCCAACCGCGTTTGCCTTCGACGCCACGAAGCTCGCGACAGCGCCCGTGCACCACACAAAGCCGCCGAAGGTCCCCCACAGATGCCACGAACGTCTCGCGGCGAAGTAGTCTCCAAAGCCGACCGGTGGCTCTCCCGTCAATGAGCGCTTCATCAGAACGGTGTTCATGACCAGCGAGCAAAGGGCCACGCCAACGCCGAAGACCAACGCCACGGCATAAGGCCCAAGAGCGTTATCGCCGAGTGTGGACTTCGCGACGAAGGGGTAAAACGTCCCCATCAGAACGCCGCTGACGATGCTGAGGACTACGCCTCGCGCGGTGACTGACCCCGCCGACTCGCGCCGCTTGTACGCAAGCGCGTCGAGCAGAATCGCAACGGCAACCAGCAGGAGCCCCGAGAAGAGATACATCGGATTGCCAGCCGGACTGACGATATAGTTCAGGACAACGCCGACGATCAACGCCAGCCCAATGCCGACAGGGAAGGCGACGGCCATGCCCGCGATGTCGATAGCGGCGACCAGCAGAAGGTTCGCAACGTTGAAGATGATGCCGCCCACAATCGCATACGCAATATGAATCCCGCTGGCATCGCGAAGGTTCGCAAGAAAAGATGTGGGCCCGCCGAAGATGCTTCCCAGCGTGAAGCCCCATATCAGGCTGCCGAGCAGAATGCCTATGACGTAGTCCCAGTAGAAGAGCGAGAAGGAGTAGCCGACCGTGAGCTTGCGCGTGTTGGCCCACGAACCCCAGCACAACATGCTGGCAGTCATGAACAGAAGTACAACCTGGTAGGACTCCGGTTGATACATGCGATGTTCTCCAGAACGGAGTATGCCAGCTACAGGGGAACTTTGCTAAAGTTTCTGTGTACGAATCCTCTGGTTGGACGTGTTCATGGAACGTCGTAACGTTTTACGGTTGTTGGGCTCCGCGGCCGTCATCTCCGCTTTCCCCCCGGATGCTCTCGCGCTCTTTCAACAGGCGCATGCGCAGGCGGCGCAGTCTCCGGGATTGAAGGCCTTCAACCCGCACCAGGATGCTACGGTCATCGCCATCTCCGAGGCCATCATTCCTGCGACCGACACGCCAGGAGCGAAGGCCGCGAAGGTAAACGAGTTCATCGACCTTCTGATGGGCGAATGGTATGAACCTGCCGACAGCGCACGCTTCCTCGACGGTTTGGATGATGTGGACAAACGGAGCCGCCGCCTCTTCTCAAAGGATTTCGTGGACTGCACCGTTGCCCAGCAGGAGCAGCTTCTGCGCGCTCTCGACGGCGAGGCGATGACCTTTGCAAAGCAGCAGTCTGCTGCGCTGCTGGCCAAAAAGCCCGCGCCGCCCGCGAACTTCTTCTACACGATGAAGAAGCTGACGCTGGCGGGGTACTACACGTCAGAGATCGGCTTTGAGAAGGAACTTGGCAAGTCGATTATTCCGCCGTCACACGCGGGTTGCGCGCCTCTAACGGCGGAGGTCAATCAGTGAAGGGCCAGAGCTTCGATGCAATCGTCATAGGTTCGGGTATCACCGGCGGATGGGCCGCCAAAGAGCTTACGGAAAAGGGGCTGGAGACGCTCGTCCTCGAAGCGGGCCCGCTCATCTCCGCCGCCGACTACGTGGAGCACGTGCCCGTCTGGGAGGTCAAGTTCCGCGGGATGCGCGACCGCAAGGCGGAGTTGGAGAACCAGCCCATCCAGCGCCATATCGGCGATGAATGGAACGCGAAGTTCTTCGTCAACGATAGAGAGAACCCCTACACAACGCCGCCAGACCAGCCGTATCTGTTTCTGCGTGGCCGTCACCTGGGCGGACGCTCGGTGATGTGGGGACGGCAGAGCTATCGCTGGAGCGACCTCGACTTCGAGGCCAACCTCAAAGAGGGCATCGGTGTCGACTGGCCCATTCGCTACAAGGACATCGAGCCCTGGTACGACTACGTGGAAGACTTCATCGGCGTCACCGGACAGGCCGAGGGCCTGCCGCAGCTTCCCGACGGCAAGTTTCTTCCTCCCATGGAGATGAACTGCGCCGAGCTGGTGATGAAGGATGCGATCGCGAAGAAGTTTCCCGACCGGCGGCTGACCATCGGCCGCACGGCGATCCTCACGCAGGCGCACCGCGGGCGCGCTGCCTGCCACTACTGCGGACCATGCGCTCGCGGCTGTATCACGCGCTCGTACTTCAGCAGTCTGAACTCGACACTGCCCGCGGCGGAAGCCACCGGCAAACTGACGCTTCGTCCCTACAGCGTTGTGCACAGCCTTATCTTCGACCCAAAGACACGGAGGATATCCGGCGTCCGTATCATCGATGGGCAGAGCAAGCAGCCGATTGAATTCACCGCGCGCATCGTCTTCCTCTGCGCTTCAACCTTGGAGTCGGCGCGCATTCTGCTGAACTCCGCCACCCCTGAGTTCTCGAATGGCCTCGCCAACTCAAGCGGCGAGCTTGGCCACAACCTGATGGACCACATCATGGGCGGAGGCGCGACCGGAATCATTCCAGGACACGAGGACCGCGTACAGATTGGAAACAGACCCAACGGCATCTACGTTCCTCGCTTCCGCAACATCAAGGAGAAGTCTCCCGGGTTCTTGCGTGGCTATGGGTTCCAGGGTGGCGGCAGCCGCGAAGACTGGGGGCGGGGAAGCGAGATGCCCGGCTTCGGCGCGGACTTCAAGCACACGCTGCGCCAGCCCGGCCCCTGGCGCTTCCGCTTCGCAGGTTTTGGGGAGTGTCTCTCCAATCGCGACAACCGTCTCGAAATCGACAAAGGCAAGGTCGATGCCTGGGGCATTCCCACGCTCAGGATCAGCCACAAGTGGCGCGCAAACGAGCTGGCCTTGCTCAAGGACATGCAGGTTACGGCAGCGGAGATGCTGGAAGCCGCAGGCGCGAAGGACATCGTGCTGTCTTCAACACCCTCCGCTCCCGGAGAAGGGATCCACGAGATGGGCAGCGCGAGGATGGGACGCGATCCGAAGACGTCCGTGCTCAATGCGTACAACCAGACGCACGACATCAAGAACCTCTTCGTCACCGACGGCTCCTGCATGGCATCGTCGGCGTGTCAGAACCCGTCGCTCACCTACATGGCGCTGACGGCGCGGGCGTGCGATTACGCAGTCGGACAGATGAAGCGTGGCGAACTCTAAACAATGGGCTTAGGAGAGCGCCTCACGTCCGGCCCGGTTCGCTTTCCAGTAGCTGTGCCGGAGGTAGAAGCAGGATCCGGCAGGCAGGAAACGTGTCATAACTGTGCGATTTTTTTCGACTTTAACTCCTGTGCCAACGTCCAATAGTTGCAGTATGATGAACACGGCACTACTGCCTCCCCACATCGTTCTGCGTGAAGTGCCCCAGGAAGGCTGACGACAGGTCATGGCGCATCCACGGCTGAGTATCGTAATCCCGGCGTATAACGAGAGCGCGCGTATTGAATACGCGCTCGAACGGGTGATGTCGTGTATCGGCCAGCAGGGGTGGGATGCGGAAGTTCTGGTCGTCGACGACGGCTCGAAGGACGATACCGCCACCATCGTCCACCGCTGGATGGCCGATTACCCCCGGCTGCATCTGGTGCAGAACCCGGGCAATCGCGGCAAAGGCTACTCGGTGCGTAACGGCCTGCTGCAGGCCGCCGGCGACATTGTGATGTTTACCGATGCCGACCTCTCGGCTCCGATGGAAGAGGCGGAGCGGTTGATCGCCGCCATCAATGCGGGCGCCGACGTCGCCATTGGCTCGCGCTGGCTCGACCGCGCAAGGCAGACGATCCACCAGCCGCTGTACCGCCAGTTCTTCGGACGTTGCTTCAACTGGATCACGCGCACGGTGATGGGACTTCCGTTCCGCGATACGCAGTGCGGCTTCAAGGCCTTCCGCCGTCCGGCGGCGCAGGTGATCTTCCGGTTGCAGACGATCGAGCGCTGGGGCTTCGACCCGGAGATTCTGTTCATCGCGCGCAAGCTGAAGTACGACATTCGCGAGGTTCCGGTGACGTGGGGCCACGACGAGCGCTCGCGCATCAGCTACCTGAAGGACGGTATGAAGATGCTGGAGGACATGGCGCGCATCCGCTCCAACTCGGTGCGCGGACGCTACGACGAGGCCATCGCCGCGATGCGCGACACCAGTACCATGGTGACCCGTCCGGTGGAAGTGAAGCCGGTCGCCAAGGTTGTTACGACAAAGTAAAGCCGCACCACTCTTTAGCTTGATGCAACTCAGCACCTCCCTTGAATTTTGTCATCCTGAGCGAAGTGACCAGCGGGAACGAAGTCGAAGGACCTGCATTTGTATTGCAACGCCACTGCTGCAAACCCACACTAGCAACGTGTCGTTCTTCGCCGACGGCTAGAGGCTGTTATGAACTTCATCCATACGCATCAAGCTCCTTTGCCGTCATTCTGAGCCGAACGGGGTCCCCGGCCAGCTTGCTGGCTGGGGCAGGGAGGCGAAGAATCCCTGTAGTTTCATCCGGCGCGGCGCAAAAAAATGCCGAGATTCTTCGCTACGCTCAGAATGACGAGTTAGGACAACGCGTAATCGTTCCCTTTAAGTTCATAACAGACTCTAGAATGACCGCAATGCTTACGGCAACGCCCAGGGATGGCGAGGTGCCGTGGTACATACACGTCTTTCCACCGCCGCACCTGCGTGGCACAATACCTCTTGGCATTTGAGAGGGACATGCTGCGATCTTTCTTTATTGCTCTGTCGCAGAACAGGGCGTTGCGCTCATTCTCCGAGCGCTCTTCGATAGGCAGAACGATGTCGAGCCGGTTCGTCGCCGGCATGACGGTTGCCGATGCGCTGGCCGCATGTGCGCGCGTGAACGGCGATGGCATCGCCGTAACGCTGGATGCTCTGGGCGAGAGCGTGACCACCGAAGCCGAGGCGCGGCGCAACGGCGCGGTCTACCACGATCTGCTGGATGCTATCGCCGCGCAAAAGCTGAATGCCAACGTGAGCCTGAAGCTGACCCAGATGGGCATGGACTTCGATCCCGCGCTGGCCGAGAGCATTGTCGGCGAGCTGGTAGCGCACGCCGCGCGCGTAGATTCCTTTGTGCGCATCGACATGGAGGGGAGCGCCTTTACCGAGGCGACGATCGCCATCGCCGAGCGGCTGAACGCGCGCGCAGGATGCCAGGGCCGCGTGGGTACGGTGTTGCAGGCATACCTCTTCCGCACGGAGAGCGATGCGGAGCGGCTGCTGCGGCAGGGAATCCGCATTCGCCTTTGCAAGGGCGCGTACAAGGAGCCGCCGGAGATCGCCTTCCCACTGAAGGCCGAGGTCGACGCGAACTATGTGAAGCTCGCCCAGCGCCTGACGACCTCGGGCGTCTTTTGCGGCATCGCTACGCACGACGAGGCGATCGTCGAGAAGCTGCTCGCCTTTGTCCGCCAGAACGGCGTCGAGAAGAGCGCGTTTGAGTTCCAGATGCTCTACGGCATACGCCGCGACCTGCAAAGACGGCTGGCAAAGCTGGGCTTCGGCGTCAGGGTCTATGTGCCCTTCGGCCCGGAGTGGTACCCGTACTTCATGCGGCGTCTGGCGGAGCGGCCCGCCAATGTTCTCTTTCTGCTGAAGAATTTCCTGAAGAGTTAAACTAAGGAGATTGAGCGCGCCGCGAGATATTACGGAATGTCCCAGCTAGCCGGTAAAACGATCAGATCGCTCAAGCTGTACGAAACGACGCCAAGGGATGTGAAACTTTGATTGAGTTCACTGATGGTACTTCGTTCTCCAGTTCCGTTTGCTATCGGCCTGCGTCATGCCCCTTAAGGCGTAGCTGATGATCGAAATGAATGTTATTGGACGATTGCGCCTGACTGGCAACACCGAGTCAGCGGAGGTGCAAAGATGCTCAGCATTCGCTGCCAAGCTGGTTTGGAAAGCCTCTCAATCGGTCGTTCAATCTCACCACCAAAGTGGGAAACGCTCATACTTCTCGCATGCCCGAACTGCTTTGTTTTGCTTGAGCATTCAGGGGCTGTTGTACGGGAATTGAGTTACCGGAGCGCAGATCCGAAGGGCATCAGAAAGACGATGGGCCACTGCTCCTGTCCATGTGCCACAAGCGATGTCCAATCGAGCCGCGACCCCGAGGCAGAGGGGAGAAGTTTCACCGTGGGATCAATCTCCTGGAACCGCATGGCCAATGGGTAGGTATTGTCTGGGGCGGCAATGGTCAATGGGCGGATGTCGTTGCCTTTATGACGGATGAAGAGGGACGCAATCTCAATGTCGTCCATCATCTGGAGAAAGTATGGACGCCCGGTGAGGAGTGAGTTGTAAACATAGTCCGCCATGACGCTGGACAAAGGGCTGACATAGGCCTGGTCAAGAGTTCCTTTGACAAGGCCTGGATCGTCCGAAGAACTGGCGCGGTAATTCATGCGCGTCTCGCCGAGGCCGCGAAAGTCGAAGGAGTAGATGTCGTAGCCCTGATCTAAAAATCTAGTTAGCTCAGTCCAGTCGTGTGAATCGGCCTTGCCTTCAATATTGAGCCAAAGTAGTGGCCCTTTTGCAGAGCGGTCGCCTTTGTGGAAGTGGAGTAGAGGCATGGCGAGATAGGCGCTGTGGTGTAGCAAATACCGGTCGATATGCACAGGTCCCACAGTGGTTACGCCGATGTTCTCCCAGCGTAGCTGGCTTGGGGAGGCGTCCCCCTCATAGCGGGCAATGCTCCACGTGTCGATCCGAGGGTCGTGTTCGCTGCGGTACATCTGCGCCAACGTCCTGGTGGAGGACGGGAGTCTCTGTGCAGAGTAGGCGGCGATGAAATGAAGCAATGGCTGGGCATCGGGAAGATCAACCGAAACCTGCCCGCTCTTCGTTACGCGGAGATCGGCTTCGCTGAACAGGGAGACAGCAGGCAGGCCGCGGCGTGGCGGCATTCCATTGAAGCGATCGAGGAAGGCGATCGCCTGCTCCTGGTTCTTCAACGAGAACTGATGGGTGTTGTAGCTCTCGGCAAAACCGATCTTCCGGGCATCGCCGAATCGCTCGTAGAAGCTACGGACTTCGGTATAGGACTGGTGCGCTCCCTGAACGGGAAAGAAGTCGAGCGCTGCGGTGGCCACCATCACCGCGCGGGGGTACATCATCAGCAGTAGTCCGGCGTGGTCCACACCTTTGGAGAGGAAACCGTAGAGGTCCTGCTCGGGGTCGCTGTCGGGATCCACAAAGATGCGGTTTTCAACGCGCATCGCCAGCGCCGTGATGTAGCAGGAGGGGATGATGACTTTGATGCGTTCGTCGAGCGCTCCCAACAACGCCGCCTGGAAGCCGCCGCCACTTGTGCCGGTAAGACTGATTCTTTGACCGTCGACGTCGGGTCGCGAGAGCAGATAGTCTACCGCTCGCATTCCGTCCCAAATCTCCCACCGTGCGAGACTGGCCCCTGCAAGATAGGCGAGGTTGCCCATGACGGCGTGCTCGGCGCAGATCAGGTTGTAACGGCTCCTGTTTGCGGTTTTGTCCCAAAACTGACTGCGCTCACCCTGGCCGACGGGGTCCCAACTGATGACGAGGTAGCCACGCTTGACCAGACGCTGGCTGAGGTCCTGGTAATGAAACTTCCCTTGCGGTGAGTGACCGGCGGCTACAAGAACTGCCGGATGTATCTTCGCGCCGTCTTCCGGGACATAGACAAGTGCTGTCACATAGTAACCAGGCAGGCTTTGATAGATGAGCTTTTCAATGTGAAAGCCTTCACCCTGCACTCTGCCGGTGACGGTTGCGTGCAGGCCGGTCTTCTCTGTGGGTAAGCCGCCGATCATCTCCAAAACAGACTGGCGAAGCTCGGCGCGTAGTTGCGCAAGGTCAGACTCGGTCTTCACCTGTGCCCAGCGGGTCTGACGCTGTTCGTTTTGCTGCCATGCGAGGCTCGTCTGGTAGAGCAGGTAGGGTGTGATCTGAGGGCCTTCGGAATCGGGTTGCGGAAGGACACGAAAGGCCTCCTGTGGAGGAGTCCTCTCAATGTCCGCTGCATTCGATGTTGGATGCCCGATCGTTGCGGCGGCAAGGGAAGGCCGCGTTACAGTGAGGAGGCAGGCCCCGATCGCAAGACAGGACAGATATTTGAGGAAAGACATGAGCGATCTCCGTGGCCTAACCAAGTCTACGACGGTAATGATACTTTGTATTTGTATCGTTTTATTACGATTATGATGGATTGATCGCAGACTATAGTTTTGGAGCCAAGAGCACATGAAGATCAAGGTTTTCCCCACAAAGGCGGAGTTGGCACAGGATGCGGCCAGCCGCGCAGCAGATGTAATTCGGGAGGCGATCCTGCGTCGGGGCGAGGCCCGTATTATTGCCGCGACGGGCGCTTCGCAGTTTGAATTTCTCGATGCGTTGACCAAGGCCGAGGGAATCGATTGGAAGCGGGTCGAGATGTTTCATCTCGATGAGTATGTCGGTCTTTCGGACCAGGCACCGGCCAGCTTCTGCAAATATCTGAAGGAGCGCCTGATCGACAAGGTGGGAATAGAGAAGTACCACTTGCTCGATGGCACCGAGGCCCCCGCATCTGTGATTGCACGGGTGAGCGCGGAGATTCGCAAGGCTCCTATCGACATAGCCTTCGCTGGTGTGGGGGAGAACGGCCATCTTGCCTTCAACGATCCTCCAGCGGACTTCGATACAGAAGAGGCGTATATCGTCGTCAACCTGGATGAGGCGTGCCGCAAACAGCAGCTTGGAGAGGGCTGGTTTCCGACACTGGCGGACGTCCCAACGCAGGCGCTTTCCATGACGGTCAAGCAGTTGATGAAGGCCAAGGAGATTCTCGTCATTGCTCCGGATGAGCGGAAAGCGAAAGCGATCAAGGCGTGCTTCGATGGACCCATCGGCAACCTGGCACCGGCGTCGATCTTGCAGCGTCATCCCGATACAACGGTCTACCTCGACAGAGAATCGGCGGCTTTGCTTTCTCCTGCCGCAATCGAGGCGTTTCGCGGTTGAGCGTGATGTCTGCGGATGCAGAGTCTCGCTCCGCAGGCATCGCGCTTCAACGATTGGCGTCGAGAATGGCTTTCAGCCAGAGGTAAGCCATCAGCCGGTGATACGGCTCTTTCTTGTGGATGCCATCGAGGCAAGTGAAGGACTCGTGGCCTGGCGCTGTGTCGATGATGGCGCGGGCTGGGACGATCTCCACTCCCGCCTTGCTCGCGATATCGTCTGTCTCCTCTGCCGAAGGCTCTCCGGGGCGTATGGAATCTTCAACGTCGTCGAACATGAGAACGCGCGCACCTGAGGCGCGGAATCCGGCGGCCATTGTCTTGAGTGCTTCAGCATCCGCAGGTCTGCTGTTCGACATGACAAAGAGCACGATGTTCGGCTTCCACGCCAGGGCGTCGGCGTAGTACTCGCGGTAAGCACGCGCGAAGTGCAGCCCCCCGGCCTGCCACTGGCGAAACTCAACACTGCTGCGCTCAAGATCGAACATGCTGGTCACGATGGGGACGAACGAGGACGGCGATGCCCAGTGCTGTCCCATGGTGAAGGAGTGGCCGATGATGGCGATCCGCTCGGCGGGCATGGCTTTCATCGCGGGAACGAGTGCTGCAAAGCGAGGCTCGGCCAACAACTCTTTGGCGATCGTTTCCTTGTCGCGGATGTGCAGATTTTTCTCGCCCCAGTTCCACACCTTGCGTCCTGCAATTTGCCATGCGGGGATGGAGAGATCGACCGGCGAGGCGCAGGACTTGCCGGACAGTTCCTGCGCAGCAGCGAGAAAATCGGCATCGCTGCCGGGCAAGCCAAACTGGCCTACGTACACGGGGAGTCCAAGCGCGATGTAAAAACGATAGAGGTCCTGCAACAGGTCTCCATCGCGCTCCGTCTCGAGAATGGTCTGGTAGAGATTGGCAACGGAGCGAATTCTTTCCTCCGGTTGCGCAGGGGCTTTTGCCTGAAGGTATCGCGTGAAGATGTTTACGGGAAGCGATAGTGAGAGGCGCAGCCTGGCATCCAGCAGCGGGTGTAGATCATTGGCCGGATCGAAGGAGCTGCTCTTGCCGTCGGCCCACCGCACAACCTCTTTTCTTGGCTCGGCCAGAAGGGACTGCTGGTGTTTGACGAGGGCTTCCAGTGTAGCTGTGTCGGGTGAGACCGCCGGGTAGCAGTTGTTCGAGACCATGCCGGCTTTGCGCGCAAGAATGATCTGGTACGCTTGCACCGCGACGATGTTGGCCTCTACAAGTTCGGCGCGGCGGGTTGAGGCTGCCTCCTTCGCAAGGCTTGCTGCACCAAACGCGTTTGCGTTCACGGCGGACGTGAGGAAGGTACATGTGTACAAGATGCTCATTGCGACGGAACGGACGAATCGGTCGTGAGTGGCGGTTTGTTTGCGTAAGTTCATGAGTCCTCATGAGGGAAGAGGTTGACAAGCCAGGAGCATATACCTGAAAGTAAGCAAAGAAAAGCTAGCACAACAAAACGTAATACTACAATGTAGAAACGCAGACCGCCATCATCGAGCGTTCCGGGCCGTTTGTGTTCCCAGGAGAAGCAGTGCGAATGAGAGCTACGAAGAAATCGACGGTGGTGGCTGCGATATTGGCGGGAGCGATGTTCTCTGCGAGCAGTCCGGTTTGGGCCCAGGTCAAGGTGTGGCAAGGCAGCCTTACACTGCCCACATACGAAGAGGGGGCGCCAGATTCCAACCCGTCGTTCGATACCTATGCCACGACGCAGTTCAATTATCCGTACACAGTACGGAATGTGCTGACAGGCAAGAAGCAGGACCACGCATGGCGCGCCGTATTTCTGGAGAACAAATATCTGAAGTGCACCGTGTTGCCCGACATCGGCGGCCACCTCTATACATGTGTCGACAAGATCAGTGGCAAGCCCATGTTTTATGCCAATCCTTCGATCAAGAAGGCGAATATCGGGTATCGCGGAGCGTGGGCGGCGTTTGGTGTTGAGTTCAACTTTCCCGTCTCGCACAACTGGGTCTCGATGTCGCCGGTCGACTTCAGCTATGCGATGAAACCGGACGGCAGCGCCTCTGTGACCGTTGGCAACATCGATCGCGTGTATGGGATGCAGTGGCGCGTGGAGATGGTGCTGCGTCCGGATTCAACGCTGCTGGAGGAGCGCGTCACACTCTACAACCGCAGCGATGTGCGGCACCGCTACTACTGGTGGAACAACGCGGCGATTGAGGCGTGGGACGATTCGCGTGTCGAGTATCCCATGCGTTATGTCGCCTCGCATGGTTTCACTGAGGTTGCACGCTGGCCGGTCGACGCCACAGGCAAAGACTTGAGCATCGTACGGAACCAGACTGACGGGCCGGTGTCGTTCTTCGTTCACGGAAGTCATGAGCCGTTTATGGGCACGTGGAACCCGACGATACAGACGGGCACCGTGCACTACGCGGAGTACACTGCTCTGCCTGCGAAAAAGATATGGTCGTGGGGAGCGGATGCCGACGGTCTGGCATGGCGCAAGGCGCTCTCAGACGACAACAGCGCCTATATGGAGGTGCAGGCGGGTCTGTTTCGCAATCAGGAGACCTACGCGTTTCTCGATCCGGGGCAGTCGATCCGCTTCAGCGAATTCTGGATGCCGGTGCGTGGCACTGGCGGCATCTCGCGCGCCAATAAAACAGGCGTCGTCTTCTTGCAGTCGCATGATTCGAAGGCAAATGTCGCACTGAACGTGAATGAACGTATCCCGGGCGCACAGATGCAGTTGCGTCAGGGCAGCCAGGTTCTGTGGCAGGGTGCGGCCGACCTGACTCCAGAGAAGACATGGACAAATGCAGTGCAACTCAAAGACGCGTCTGCAAAGGTGACGTTTGAGTTGAAAGACCGTACGGGCAAGACCCTGCTGGAGCATACCGACGGAAAGTACGACTGGGATCCGGATTCAACGATCAACGTTGGACCGCAGCCCGCCTACCGTACTCCCGACGCCGCGAACCGGACCGAGAGTGACTGGTTGAGGCTTGGCGCAGACCAGGAACTCAACGGGCGAGTCGTTCTTGCGCTCGAGACATACAAGGAAGCATTGATTAAGTGTCCCGGCAGCTTCAGCCTGCAAGTGGCAGCGGGAAGACTGGCCGCATCGTTGCAACGATACGAAGAGGCAGAGTCGCTGTTGCAGAAGGTGCAGAAACTGGACACGCCGGACTCCGAGATCGCCTACTACCTGGGTATCGCCGAGGACGGACTTGGCCACGAGCGCGAGGCGCAGACCAATTTTGGTGTGGCATATCGACAGGCCGCGATTCGCTCTCGCGCCGCGGCGCGAATCGCTGAATTACAGGCAAGACAAGGCAATTTGCGCGAGGCCCAAAAGTTTCTGAAGGATGCAGTTGCCGCTGCGCCGGAGGACTTCCGGACGAGTGAGCAACTGGAGGCAGTCACGCGGGCCCTTGGCGACAAGGCAGAGGCCGATCGCCTGACGCAGCTCGGCCTGAACAACATGCCGCTGAGCGATTTTCTGAAGGAGGAGGCTGGAGCACCCGACTTGCCGCATCTTGCCGCCGACCCATATCGCGTTCTGCGCGTGGCGGCTGAGTACATGAATCTTGGACTTTATGGTCAGGCAATCAAAGTCCTCGGCCGGAGTTACCCTCAGGTTCCCGCCGATCGCAGCGAGCCTGGTTCTGTGTTGCCGCAGCAGCATCCACTGGTCCACTACTATCTTGCATTTTGCGAGCAGAAGCTGGGCAAGAATCAGGGCGCTGAATTGCAGGCTGCCGCGAGGCTCTCGACCAGTCTGGTGTTTCCGTCCTCAGCAATGGACCGGATCGTGCTTGAGTCCGCGCTTGCAGCCAACGGCAGTGATGCCGCCGCGCAGTATCTACTGGGGACCTACTTCTTTTCCAAGGGACTTTACGATGCCGGGATTGAGCATTGGACGGCTGCGAAGCGGCTGAGCCCAGGATTGCCGATACTGGACGCCGATCTGGGCAAGGCGTATCTGCATATCAAAAACGACCCGTCACGCGCGTCCGCTTCGTTCCACGAGGGGTTGCAGAACGATCCCACCAACTCCGAGATCTATGTCGGTCTCGACCAGGCCCTGAGTTTGACCGGCGCATCGGCAGAGCAGCGTGCCGCTGAGCTTTCCCGCTATCCGTCAATGGCGACGATGCCTGCAAATCTCGTTTATCAATTGGCGCTGACAAGGGCCGAAGCACACCAGTTCGACCAGGCGGAGTCGCTCTTCAAGGATCGTTTCTTTCCCAGCGAAGAAGATGGCGTCAAGTTTGAGCAGGTGCTCTTCGAAGTGCAACTGATGAGGGCGGAGGTCGAGGCGGTTTCAGGTCATTGTGCAGAGGCCGAGAAGTTTCTCGATGCCGACCATAGCGCCCTCCCCGTAAATGGTGCAGTCTCGCGCAATTATCTGAGGATGGCTGCAACGGCGAAATCATGCGGAAAAGGTGAACAGGCCGCACAGTTTCTGAATAAGGCTGCTGCGAGTAAGAACGAGGCCGATGCTCCCTGGGTGGTGCAGGCAGAGGGTCTGCTTGGCAAGCACGACGAAGTGCAGGAGCGGCGGCTGCTGGAGGCTGCCATCGTCAACGCTGAGCGGAGGACGATCACCAGCAAGTTTACCGGCTGGTGGTGGTACAACCTTGGAACTTTGTATGCTGCCCAGCACCAGGAAAGCGAGGCGAGAGAAGCATTCAACAAAGTTCTGCTGCTACCGGACAGCCTGATGTCTCATCATCTTTCGCGCCGGGCCTTGTCGGGGCCCGAGGGGCGTACGGCTTCAGATCGTGTGAAGCCGTAGGCGGCTGCCTGCGGCGAAGGGAGTGGCTCCGGCTTCAACGAAGACGATGCCGTGCTTGTTTGTCCGTACCTGGCGAGAGAGAATCGGAACCCCGGGAGCGGCAGCGTCCTTCGCCGCAAGATTGCTCCCGGCAAGTTCCAGTTGATGAACGCGGTCAGGTTCGAGTCCGCCGAGCCAGAGCGTGTGACAGGGGAACGAGGGAAGCGTCGCTTCGATGTAGTCGAGTTGCGCATCCTGAGCAGGGAACAAGGCAGCTACTCCTGCCACTCCGTTCATCGCGCAACCTGCCCCTGCAATACTGTTACCCTGGAGCAACTCGGTCTGAAGGCGGCCCGTCTTCCCGCGATCGTTGATCTCGAAGACATGCAGGAAATGATCTTCCAGCTGCGGTTGTGCGGGTGTGACCTCAATCCTCCACGCTCCAGGGACGACGTTACGTCGGTTCGAGGGAGAGATTTTGTTCGTCTCGGAGCCCCAGAAGGTCTTCCACATTGCCCGCTCGTCCGGGTCGTCAGGGAGGGGGCCTCCCTCGGCGGGATCCAACGGCCAGTTGCGCCCCGAACCCCACGCCCCACCCTTTGCATCGCCTGGTGTCCAGAACTCATGGTCAGCCCCTCCGCGTCGCGACGTGATGTGCTGTGCAGGAAGCAGGGTATGAACGAGCATCTCGCCCTCGCCTTCCTGAACCCGAAAATGCGACGCATTGCCGAAGGCCTCTTCGCCGTTGGCTGCGGCAACCCCTCTTCCTTCGACGACGGGCATGTTGACTCCATGGAGGAGCCACGTCTTGCGGAATGCGGGATCTGTGCTGACAACGCGATCGAAGACCAGCAAAGTATCCATGCCGGGGAGATAGAGCAACTGTCGCGTGAAGCAGCTCAGCTTGTGAGGCGAATAGGCCCGCGTCGCATCTCCCAGAGCATAGTGATAGCCCTGCCGATCATCTTGCTGATCGACGTTGTCGACAACCCTTAGATGGCCGATGTCCCAGATATCGCGCGTTCTCTCCCAGTCGTCCAGACTGCGAACGGTGTTCCAATAGCGTGAGGAATCCATGCGCTGCCCGCCGTCATTTGCCGCCTGCAGGACGTTTTCCGACCAGAAAAAATGCTCCTTCGGGTCGTAGACCAGCATGGTGTTGTGCGCGACAGTGCGACGGTAGTAGTTCAGATAGTGGGGACTCTCCGATTCCGTGTAGTCCGCTCCGCTATCGATCGCAAGATGCCCGCGATGGTAGATGGTGAAGTGATTCCGGTCCAGGTGCTGGTGCTTTGCGAGATAGGGGCCGCAATCGAATTCGATTCGTGTGCTCTCGGCCGTCCAGTTCTTGCGGAAGACGACCTGATCGACGCCGCGGAAGTGACGATGCCGTGCAATCTCACTGGAATCCGCAGCCGCTGGATTGCGCGGAGCCACGTCGGGATCGTTCCATAGAAAGTCGAGGACGGGTAGCTCCCAACGTTTTACGGCAAAGCCGCTGTCGTGCAGCAGCCACGCCGCGTAGGGGTTTTTGAAGCGATTGACTGCGTAGCCTAATGCCACCGTGTCGCGGGCATCCAGAATGGGGTATTCATTGTCGCCCTCGCGCGAAGGCGTGCCGTCGGGGAGGAGTTTATAGAGGTAGGTATCGGCGAAGCTGCGGTAGGTCCCGTAACGCAGCGCAGGGTCGACTCCAGTGGTTGTGCGTTGTAACTCGGCGAGCAAAGCCATGGGAACGTACGAGATGCGCATGTAATCCATCGACTCGTGATAGCTGCCGCATGGCGATACCAGGTCAGAGGCTTGAAGGATATTGTGAAAGGCGCGGTGTGCTTTTCCTCTGAGGTCATCAACGACCGCGGTTGATGGGCGATGTCTGGCCACGGCACAAATTGTGAACGCCGTCAGTCCAAGAAAACGGGTTGTGTAGTTGTGATACGACGCCTGGTCGGGGTGCTGGATATCGGGTGTCGCAGCGGTCGCAATGGCAGCCGCCGTCAGTTGCTGCGCTATGCGGGCCTTCAACGGCTCTTCAAAGGCTGGATGGTCATAGAGCCAATCGTAGGCGAGCGACCAGTTCGCATACGTTGCCCATGCATGACTCCCACTTGGCGGCAAAGAGGCTGAGCGCATCTCCGCGAGGGCCTTGTGTGCAAAGGTGTCCTGGCCGGTGACTAACCACGAAAGCGCGTTACCAGCGAGGTCGGTGGAAGGCCGCCGTCCCGCAGCGTAACGCATGCGGAGAATGTCCAGCCCGCAATAGGGGTCGCGTTCACCAAGCAGCATCGTAGGGCCTGTGGTCTGTGCGGCGAGTCCCTTGGGAGAAAACGCAAATGCCGTTGCGGTCGCAACCATCTGCGAAAACCGGCGGCGTGAGATGAGCGGATATTGGGAAGCGTGGAAGTTCTTCATTTGGTTTCGACAACCTCGGCAGCTTCAGCCTTGACCGGTGTTCGGGCGCCACCCGGCACAAACCAGAGAGAAGCGGCGACCGCCATAGTGATTGCGCTGAAAGTGAGGATTGTCATCCGGGCCTCGGGAGGATTGGGAATCATCAGAAGTAGTGAGGCGAGTCCGATACAAGCAACCGTGCGGCTGAGAAAGCGAAAGACCGGGCGGCTGAAGTCCGGGACGTTGCTGATCTCTGCTGGATCGATTGGGGTGTCGAGTTTTTTGAAGAGGCGTGCACGCCCCTGCGTCTCCGCGCCATCGAACAGCATGGTCAGGAAGAACACGGCGAACGAGGAAGGAACCACGATCACAATCTGTTCGATGAATGTCCACTTGAACACGAACGCCCCTAGAATGCCTAGTACTAGACCAGTCGCGAAGGTTGCCATCCCTGACCACCAGGGTGCTCTACGGAACACGAGCCCCAGTAGAGCTGGCGGACCGTAAGAGAGGGAGATCAGCGTATTGAAGACCATCATTACGCTGAAGATGCTGTCGCCGCGCGATGCCATTACGACAGCGAGCAGTGTGGTCGCACCGCCCACCAGCAAGGTCATGATCGCGCCGACAATCAGCAGTTCGCGCTCATCGGCGTGCTTGCGGAGCAGCGTTTGATAGATGTCCTTCGAAAGGATCGCCGACTTCAAGTTGAAGTTGGCAGAGAGATTGGCCATCGTTGCGCTGAACATTGCGGCCAGCATGACGCCGATTAGCCCATGCGGCAAAAATGTGAGACTGGCTGCAACGTACGACGCTTCATTTGGGTTGGCAAGATGGGGCCAGATCGTGTGAAGACTGGGATACATCACACGCATCGCCATAGGAGGAATGAACCACAGTAACGCACCGAGCAGGAAGAGCCCGCAGCAGAGAAGGGCGACCTTCCTTGCCGCCTGTTCGTTCTCGACGCTGAAGTAGCGCTGCGCCATTGCGGAGGTGTTGTAGCCGAACGAGACCATGATCATCCAGCAGACCAGGTAAGTCCAACTGAATTCGCCGTGCAGCGGGATGGTCTTCATGGATGCAGGTAGAGAGTGGATCAGCCCGGAGATACCCCCCACATGCGCCAACGAGGCGGCAGACAAGACAATGCAGAACGGAAGCAGGATGGATGCCTGCAAAAAGTCCGCAACCACAACGGCCCAGAGTCCCCCCAGAACGCTGTAAGAAAGGATGACCGCTCCGGTGACGAGGATTGTGGCTGTGACGGAAAACTGGCATGCCGTCGAGACGAACAGACTCAGTCCATAGAGCATGGTGGCGCTGGTGAACAACTGGAAGAAGATGGTCGCCCAGGAAAACGTCTGATGAGTGGCCGGCCCGAACCGGTCGGACAGGTACTCCATCACGGTGGTGATGCGTGCGCGTCGCCAGCGCGCGGCAAAGATGTAGTAGCCCAGCAAAAAGCTCAATCCGTTTCCGACGTAAAGGCCAATTACTGCAACGCCGTTGCTGTAGGCGACACCTGCACCGCCAGTGAACGTCCAGGCGCTGAAGCCGGACATGAACGAACTGAGGCCCGCTACCAGCCAGGGGATACGGCTGCCGCCTCGAAAGTACTCCGATGCGGTGTTGTTAAACCGCATGACGTAGAGTCCAACGCCAATCATTAAAAGGATGTAGCAGACGATGACAGCGTAGTCGGTGGAATTGGCAACAGGCATGCCAACTACTTTCTTTTACTGTCCGATAGTATGTCAAGAGATGCTATGCGGAATAAAACGAAATGCATAAGTCTTTGCAAGTGTGATACCCTCGGCACACCTTATGACGAAACCAAAGGTTGCTGTTCTGGCAGGGAAAGAGTTGTTTGCATCTTTCTTCAACGGGGCCCGTGAGGCACGACTCAGTAAGTTCGCAGATTGGTTTCTGCTGTCAACTCAAACATGCAATAGCGAAGTCGTTGCCCGGTTGGCAGGTGCAGATGCGCTGATTACGACCTGGGACAGCCCGTATCTTTCCGCCCGGACGATGAAGGCGCTGCCCTCTGTCCGTATCGTCGCGCACTGTGGCGGCGAGGTGAAAAAGCGATTCGAGCGACCGCTGTTCCGAAAGCTCGTCATCGTAAATACCCCGACGCCGATGGCGAGACCGACAGCGGAGATGGGGGCGGCCCTTCTCCTGTACTCTGCCCGAAACATCGATCATTACCGCAATGCACTGCGCAAAAGATCGAACCGCATTTACAACGAAGTCCATCTGACCGGAGGTGGCCCTGAGTCTCTGCTTGGGAGCGAGGTGGGAATGGTAGGGTTCGGACGCATTGGCCGCGCCCTGGTGGACCTTCTTCGCGGCTTCGACATCACCTGGCGCGTGTACGATCCTTTTGTTTCCAGGACGCTGGAGTCGGAGTGGCCGGTAAAGTTCGATTCACTGAATAGTGTGCTGAAGCGAAGTTCACTATTGGTGTTGACAGCCGCAGCTACGGAAAAGACGAACCGGATACTCAACGAACAACGATTGGCGATGTTGCCCGATGGCGCTACCGTCATCAATATCGCAAGGGGCAGCCTCGTCGATTTGGAAGCCTTGACGCGCGAGGTCGAGAGCGGCCGCCTTCGGTGCGCGTTGGATGTTACCGATCCTCTCGAGCCTTTGCCTGTCGGCCACTCTCTTCGCACGCTTCTTGGCTCGATTGTGACGCCGCATGTTGGCGGCGGGGGCACATCCACCCGGGGTGAGATGGCGGATGCGGCCATGGACGAACTGGAGCGGTTCTTCAGCGGGCAGGCCGTTGAGCACCGCGTTACGACAACCATGTTGGGCCGAATGACATGATCAAGACCAGCTTTTCGACACTTGCCTGCCCGGACTGGGACTTACAGCAGATACTTTCTGCCGCGCGCGACTACGGCTACGACGGAGTGGAGCTGCGCGTCGTATCGCGTGAGCTCGATCTGTGGAACCTGCCCGCGTTCAAGCCGTCCTCGATTGCGGCAACGCGTGCGTCAGTTGAAGACCGTGGGCTTGTTGTCGCAGCAATTGGCAGCAGCGCCTGTTTTCATTCGGCTGACTCTGCTGAGCGAGAGCGCAATCTGGACTCCGCTCTCCGTATAGCTGAGATAGCTGCCGGCCTCAAGGCACCCGCGGTTCGGGTCTTTGGCGATCGAATTCAGCCGGGCAGTACGCGCCTTCAGGCCATGCACTGGATTGCCGAGTCGCTTGCCGGTTTGTCGTCGCGGCTGGCTGGCAGTGGCGTTCAAGTGTGGTTGGAGACGCACGGCGACTTTGCATCCGCTGAGGAAGTTGCAGCGCTATTCGCGTTGATCGACGATACGGCCGTCGGGATCATCTGGGATCCGGCGAACGCTTTCGCCCAAATGGGGGAGGCCCCGCGGCTGCCACCAACGCTGGTATCCAGAGTTCGCCATGTCCATGTCAAAGACCTGCGCCGCGATGGACCGGACAGTTTTCGCTACGCGCTCACTGGGGACGGAGAGTTTCCTTTTGGCACAATGTTCGGAGAATTGACGGCTGCACGCTTCGACGGTTTTGTCTCCTTCGAGTGGGAGAAGCACTGGCACCCGGAACTTGTGGCGCCGGAGATTGCTCTCCCGCACTTCATGAGATGGTGGAAGAGCAGGGAGATGGCTTGATGCTCAGCCCCGTGCGCACTATGAAAACCGGTGATGTTTCTTCAGCGCTGTGCCTGTCCAGAACTGCAAACTGGAACCAGACACCGGAAGATTGGCATCGCGTGATGCGCCTCTACCCTGAAGGTTGCCGCTGTATTGAAGATGGGGGAATGGTTGTCGCCACGGCAACCCTTATTCCTTTCGGAGAGCAGCTTGCATGGATTGGCATGGTGCTCACCCATCCCGAATACCGCAGGCGAGGACTGGCGCGGCTGCTCGTGGAAGACGCCATTGCGGATGCGGAATGTCTTGGCATTCAAACGATCAAGCTCGATGCAACCAGTGAGGGGCTGCCGTTGTACGAGAGCCTCGGATTTGAGGTTGAGCAGGCCGTCGAGCGGTGGGGACGTGAGCAAGTGATCGTTCACGAAGAATCGGTTCCACAGTCTTCGCACAACACGTCGATACCGGAGAACCTTCTTGCGCAGGATGTCGAAGCGTTCGGTGCTGTGCGCAGTGACCTGCTGGAGTCGTTGCGGCTTTCGGGACGATCTTCGATCATGGCGGACGGCTATGTTCTTTCGCGCGAGGGCACGGCTGCCGAATACCTTGGGCCATGCGTGGCGAGTTCGGAGAATGCAGCGCGAGAACTGATTGGCGGCCACCTGAAGACTTCGATGGGGAGCTGGTACTGGGACCTGCTTCCAGCAAATGCCGGGGCTGTTCGTTGTGCTGAGGATTCGGGCTTCAGACGACTCCGGTCTCTTTCGCGCATGCGGCGAGGGAGAGAGATTGCCACCAGAGACGATATGGTCTATGCCATCGCAGGATTTGAGTTTGGATAGTTGGGCCGTCGATCGACGAACGCTGGTTTACAAACAAGCCATGCAGGAATAGAGGAATGCCCAATTTAGCGTCCGCCATCCCGTCAAGATCGCACAACAAGAAGGCCCGCAATCTGCGATGGTGGATATGCCTGATGCTGTTTGCCTCCACGACGATCAACTATCTTGACCGGCAGACGCTTTCTTTGCTGGCACCCTATTTGAAGGTCTCCTATCACTGGACAAACAGCGACTACGCGAACCTCATCATCGCGTTTCGAGTGGCTTACGCCATTGGCCAGACGGCATGTGGACGCTGGTTGGATCGCGTTGGAACGCGATTCGGTGTCACAGTCACCGTCTTCTTCTACTCCGTCGTCTCGATCCTGACGCCGCTCGCGAACGGCCTTTTCAGCTTTATGGGATTTCGGGTACTTCTGGGATTTGGCGAGTCGGCCAACTGGCCCGCTGCCACGAAGGTGGTCTCCGAGTGGTTTCCAGCGGATGAACGCGCACTCGCAACAGCCTTCTTCGACAGCGGCTCGTCGATAGGAGGAGCAATCTCTCCTTTCCTGGTGCTGTGGATCTACTTCCGCTGGGGATGGAGACCTGCGTTTATCGTTCCCGGCATTCTCGGGTTCTTGTGGTTGATCGTGTGGCGCAGGTTCTACCATCCTCCGGAAGAGCATCCACATATTTCAGTGGAGGAGCGGGAACTGCTGTGCCATGAAAGTGGCTCGAACGATGCCACCGGTACCAGGGCAAAGATGCGGTGGCGGGATCTTCTTCGTCTACCGCAGACATGGGGAGTTGTTGCCGCGCGCGCTTTCACGGACCCCGTCTGGTACTTCATCACCGACTGGTTTCCGATCTATTTGGTGGCGAAGGGAATTGACCTTCGCGACGGCCTCATCGCCGTCTGGGTGCCGTTTCTAGCAGCGGACATTGGGAACTTCACGGGCGGCGCGGTATCCGGCTATCTCATTCGGCGCGGCTGGTCCATAGGCGGGGCGCGGAAGGCCATGGTGGTCGCCGGCGGCTGCGGCACGATGCTGCTGATCCCAACCGTTTTCACTCAGAAGCTGTGGCTCATCACGGCGCTCTTTGCTTTAGCGACCTTCTCTTATGCCTGCTTTAGCACGATTGCAAATGCGCTACCCACCGACCTCTACCACAGCGATGCGGTTGCCAGTGTCAGCGGCCTCAGCGGCTCAGGATCGGGTATCGGAACGATCATCGC
>JAFDVV010000044.1:37837-49315 GCA_018268775.1 Acidobacteriota bacterium
CTTGTTGTCTTGCTCATTCGCAATACAAAGGCCACCGTCGAAGGCCGTGTGCGGTCAATCTGACGGGTTCGCTATTGTTTCAATAGATTCAAATCGATTCCCATCGCCATTGCACGAAGCCCGGCAGGACTGGGATGCAGGTGGTCGCCGCTGTCGTAGTCTTGCCGCAGACGCTTGGGTTCAACAGGATCGCGGACGATTCGGTCGAAGTCGGCAACTCCATCCAGTTCCTTGCTGCTTCTGATCCAGTTGTTGACCGTTTGGCGTATTTGTTCTCCTTCGGGAGAGGCATATTTGCAGTTCCAGTACGGTGTGATGGTGGCGCCGATCACTTTGATGTCCTGTGCGTGGGCGCGAATCACGATCTGCTTGATGCCGAGGACAATGTCTTCTGCGCTGGCCGAAGGGTCGTCGTTTGTGGCAGAGACGATGTGGCCAATGTCGTTGATGCCTTCCAGAACGATGAGGTATTTCGCTCCTGCCTGCGCAAGCACATCGTGGTCAAAGCGCCGCAGCGCGCTCTCGTCGCCTTCGCCGTCTCGAAGAATACGGTTTCCGCTGATACCTGCATTCAGTACGGCAAGGTGCGAGAGCGATTTGTCCGTCTGGAGCCGCCGCGCCAATATGTCGGGCCAGCGCTCATTCCTGTTCCATTCGCTTGCAGCCCCGTCGGTGATGCTGTCGCCGAGCGCAACAACAGCAGCGGCATTTTCTGCTGCACGGACTTCGACGCCACGCAGGAAGTACCACCCGGTACGCGACGGAGCACCCATCGTGCGCTCGCCGATTGCGTTCCCATCGGCTGTGTAGTTGGTCTGCAGCGAGTATGGATGGACCGATGTCCGGTGCAATATCTGCGGAGGAACAAATAGGCTAACGGCAAGGTTGGACAGCGCTGGCACAGTTATCGCCACAGGATCGCTGACCATCCTAGCCCCTGCCGGAATGGTCGCAGTTGCCTTTCCCCCAAAGCTCACCTGTCGCGCCGTCGATGGATCGATCGCGTTGCCGCTGACGCTTACGGCCACGTGGACGGGGCCAATAGTCAGCGGCTCTCGTCCGAATTCATTTGAGAGAACAATACGAATGGCCGTTCCGCCCAAGGACAGATGCACGATCTCTCGAAAACTGGTGCCTGAAGCTCCCGGCATTCCAGTTGAATTTTCCTGTGCCTCAGGCGCCGCGGACCACGTTCCGACCCAATGTTCCCGGAGAGTCGTCGCGGCTTGGAGCATCGTGGCAAGCATGAAAACGTACATCGCTCCAGAAACCGCTTGATGCAATCGAATACTTCGAACTCGCATATTGACCTCGGGATTGCGAACTTACACTGCTTTGCGAAATGCCGGATCGTCAGCGGGCTTTACATCAATGGTGATGGAGCCGTCGCGGTTGACTGGCTGCTCGCAGGCCCATGCGATCGGCTTAATAACGCCGGGTCGCAATTCGATCTCCGCCGACAGGTTGATTGCACCCACAAAGTGTGGCGGCAGTTGAAACGAGCCCATCCGAAGCCCGCCGCCGTGCGGGTATCCTGCATCAAGTGAGCCGCGCAGGCCGACGGTTCCGTCCGGGGTGGACAGCTTCAGCCATAACACTCCCGGAACTCCGGCGACTCCGCGGTTTGAGATGCACACAACCAACTCCGGCCCGGCCAGCCGCCTCCTCTGCCAGACCCACGAAGGCCGTAGCCGGTAGCCAAGGTTCTCCTGTAGTTGCTTGAAGCCGCGCGGATACTTCTCGTTGTAACGCGCAAGGTTGCCGGACTCAGTCCAGAGCGACCAGTAGTTTGCCTTCGTGTCCAGGATGTGGAGCATGTTCGCTTCCATGGGGTTTACCCCGGCAGCGTCCAGATCCAGCTTTGTTACGTCGTACTTCCGATAGACGCCATCTTCAAGTATGGAAGCCAGCCACTGCGGCCGATTCGTCAATTGCTCGATCTGGATCGGCTCTTCCACACGAATGCTGTCGGAGCGTACCCACGCCCCACCCCTCACTGCGATATCGAGGGCCTCACGGTTGCCCATCCTGCTGATGTCCGGCTCTGTATTCATAGCCAGCGGCGTCTTCTTCCAAGCATCCAGTTGGATACGAACCATCTTGTTCAAGGTGCGCTGCGCTGTTGCAAAGTCTGGAAATGGACTGGTATTGCCGCCAAAATGTCCTTCGCCCCAGAAACCTGGCACCATGATGTCGACCCATTCAATCAAGGGATCGCCGTCGAAGCGAGCAGCGAGAAGATGATTCAACTCTACCAGCGCTTTCAGATACTCAGGATGGTCGTATCGCGGCTCAGTCCACACTCCATTTTCGCTGGTGGTCTGGGTGGCTCCCGGCATATGCTTCAATCTCACCAGCGGAACGCGCTTCTGCAGAAAGTCCGGCAGCGCCAACTGCTGTGGCTGAAACACGGTGTTTGAAGACTGAACGCGAAACGCGACGCGCTGCCCGTATTTTTTTGCCGCAGCCATGGTCAGTTCCCACACTGGGTCGAGGTCGAGCCTCCCTGGCTGTTTCTGCACGTTGCGCCAATCGCAGCGAACGTACAGCACGTCGACGAAAGGGAGTCGTGCCATCTTCTCGACATGATCTTCGAGGGTCTCACGGCCCGCGCGAACCGCATCCGAAGCGCCGCCTTCCTCCCATGTATAACCGACAAGCCCCAGCCCGGGATTGCGCAGATGTTTGTTTGAAGGAGTCGTGAACAGGACGGACTGCCAGCCCTGGTCTTGATCGATCTCAAATGGGCCGGGGAAAAGGCGATTTCTTGCAGGGAAGGGAGAACTGAAGCTGCGGTCCTGCCATAGACGGTTCGATTCACTGGACTGATCAAGACTTTTTGCAGCCACCGATAAGTTCGGAAAGAGAGGTGCCAGCGCAGCACCCTTCAATAGGTCCCTACGTTTCATGGATGAAGTCCTTGCATTGCAGGTTCTGTCTTACTCGAAACGCGAGCAAACATAAGTAAAGGAAGCGTAACGAAGCAGAGTGTAATATGCAAGAAGAGATTGTGGCGATCTTCGATGCTGCCTGGTTCATACGTGCGCACATCGGATCGGCAAAGTAGCCAGGCATACAGGATTTAAGATTTGCCTCTTCGCATTGCACACATCGGCGCTGGCGAGTGGAGCCGCTTCGCCCACGGCCCCACACTTCGCCGCCTTGCGCAGGAGGGAGTTGTCTCGCTCGAGTCGATCTGCGATCTTCAGCTTGATCGGGCACACCAGTTCCGCCATCTCTTTCACTACCGCCATGCGACGGACAATCTTCACGAGATGCTGGCCGAGGCCCGTCCCGATGCCATCGTCTGCGCCATCGCGCCCCCGGCGACGGCGGGCCTGGTCCATTCCTTGCTCCCGTTGAGGGTGCCGCTTTTTATCGAGAAGCCGCCTGGGATATCTCTTGATGAAGCAGTCTCCCTGGCCTCGGCGTCCGCTTCGACAGGTACCTTGACATTTGTCGCTTTCAACCGCCGCGCCATTCCGTCGATCCTCAGGTTGAAGCAGTGGTCTGCTGACCATCCCGTGCATTTTGGACGAGTTGAGATGCTGCGCACGGGCCGCCTTGAACCTCGGTTCGCCATCGAGACCGGAATCCATGCGCTCGATGCCATCCGCTTTCTGATGGGAGACCCGGTCTCCATGGAGACGCGTGTGCACCAGTCCTCGGCCTGCTGCGACTACTCTGTGCGGATGGAGTTTGAGAACGCTGCTACGGCTGAACTCGTTTTGATACCCAACTCAGGCCTACGAAGGGAGTCTTACCTTCTCTTCTCTGCTGGAGGAGCAGTTGAGGCAACACTGACGCCACCTTACAGCTCACCATTGTGCCACCTGGGCGACTCGGAATGGAGCGGAGAGAAGCTCATTGCGCAGAACCCGCCGACGAACGACGATCTGGTCGACGGCGGGTTCATTGGTGAATACAGGCAGTTCTTCCGTTCTCTTACAGAAGGGAAGCCATCCACCTGCTCGCTCAGCGATGCGGCGCGTTCGATGCAACTTGCGGAAGCCGTGCAGAATGGTTTCTCAGGACGGCTTCCGCCCCTGCCCTTCCGTTAGAAAGGGCAGGGAATCGTCTCAGTGTCCGGGATCCAGCTCAGGTGTGGCGATGTCCTGCCGTCCCACGCCGCCGCTCGAAGGGCCGTGCCAGACACCTCCGCCGAAGGTGGAGATGTAGATCATCGCCGGGTCTTCGAGGTCGGGCATGACACGTTGCCCCCACTTGAAGTTGTAGCCGGGGATGCGTGCCCAGTGTTCTCCACGGTCGGTCGAGCGCCAGGCGGAAGACTCAAACCCTGTGGCGTACATCTCAGATGGATTGTGTGGATCGAGCGTCACGTCGTAGACGTGCTGATCGCGATGCAGTACGTTCTTCCAGCTTGTGCCGCCATCCTCTGAGAGGAAGATACCGCCGCCCGTGCCGTGGGTTCCGGCCGCTCTGGCCCAGGCCGCCAGGTAGAGCCGGTTTGGATTCTGCGGATCGATCGTCAACCCGTTCGGGCCGTTGACGTCTGCGGGAAGGTTCATCGGCGTCCACGTCTCCGCCCCGTCGGTGGAGCGATAGAGAGCGCCATCTCCCGGTGTACCGATGCTCCCGTCTTCGCTACGGCGCGCGATCACCAGATACAGCGTGCCGTCCGCAGACCGAGTAAGGCGCCATGCCAGCGGGTCATGCTGCTCGATGCCATGGTTCTTCAGCGTCCACGTGGCCCCGTCGTCCGTACTCTTGTATACGCCGCGTCCCATCGCGGCGACCCACAGGGTTCTTTTCCCGGCTGGGCTTCGCGGGTCAATAAGAATGTGGGTCGGAGCGGTCTCCGGCATGCCGGTATTCGAGGGCTTCCAGGTCCGTCCGCCGTCAAGGCTCACACAGACCCCGCCGCGATAGTTCTCGGTCGGCGTTCTGCGCCACATCTTCGGACGTGGGAGGTCGTGTGTCCCGCTCATGACACCCCACATCTTTCCTTTCACCGAAGGATCGAAGACTGCCCAATAAGTTGTGTTGCTCCAGGCTTCGGGTACACCCTTCATCGAATACGCCCAGGACCGCCCATCATCCTCACTCCGAAATAGACCGATGTCCGTCAGAAGGATGAAACGCCTCGCCTTGTCGAAGGGATCGAAGATGTATCCATAGGAGGTGGTCACGTCCAGCCCTGTGCTTGTCCATCCCGTCGCCGTCGATTTCTTCGAATAGACGGCTGCCCAGTTCGCGCCACCGTCTATGGTTTTCATCGTGCGTCCAAGGTCGGTGGTGTAGGCGAGGTTTGGATTGTCATCGGCGACGCCGATCGTCAAGGGGTTCTCTCCCCAGTAGGTGCCAAGCTCCTTCGTTATCCATGCGTCGTGGATATTTTTGCCGGGAGTCTTGTCCTCCTTCCATACCAAGTCCCAGCTTCGTCCGCTGTCCCGTGTCCGCATTGCACCCATCCAGGTCGTTCCATCCAGTTGGAGTTGGCTATAAGACACGTAGGCCGTTTCAGGATGCATCCTGCTGGTGGCAACGGCGCGGACCTGCGCCCCTTTTCCAGGCAAAGGGGAGGCAGTCCACGAAGCGCCGCCGTCGCGGGAGACGAACAATCCGGCGTCCGAGCTGGCGTAGACGACCGTGGTGCGTGTCTTTGAAAAGCCAGCGGAGATATCGTTGAAGACGACTGCCTTTGGAGCGGGGCGCAGGATCCACTCGCCGTGCTGGCGCACCGTCAAGCCTGTCGCTCCACCGACATAGATGTCACGGCTCGCTTTGTCCGAGTGAGGATCAATCCATATTTTTTGCGGCACACTGGCAAGGTCGTGAATTTTCGTCCACGTCTCGCCAGCATCGGTCGAAAGAAATATAGCAGCCTTGTGTTGCTTCGCGGCCCTCGGTGCCCCATCGACACCTGCCGCTATCAGCGTTTGCGAATTTGCCGGGTCGATCGCGAGCGCGACGATTCTTCCCAGGGGATTCGAGCTTGAAACGACAGTCTCGTCGGCATGGTCCGAGCCCATCCGTATCTCTTGAATCGTTGAGGGCTTCGGTATCAGAACTCGCCACGTCTCGCCGTCATCCACGGACCTCCACAGAACGTCCGTGCCGGCATAAATCGTCTTCGGCTGGGTCGGATCAAAGGCAAAGAAGCCGACAGTTCCGCGCAGGTTGAACATCCGCCAGGACTGTCCGCCGTCATGTGTGATGTAGGCCCCGGTCATGTCGCAGGAGACGAGCGCTTCGTTTGCATCATGTGGGCTGATGGTTGGGTTGAACATCGCTCCCCCTCCACCTTGGCCGACGATCTTGAATTGCTGCGCAACTACCGAAAGCGGCGCCAGGACCGCCGCCAACACAAGCCACTGGGTGGCAACTCTTCGTTTACTTACGTTTTGCTTCATCGTGTGTGTGATTTCCGTTGCTCCCGTTTCTATCGTCTTGGGGCGGCAGGCGTCAAGCCTTCAAAGTCAAATCAGGCAATGTCTGCAAGTGAAATGATGCTTCAGGCCTTATCACTTACAGACCGCCTGCGCCGGTGAGGAATTGGATTGAACATGGGCCTCATGGAGATTTCGCGCATTGTAGGAGCGATATATTACAGACTGTATTGCGTTTTATTACGTAAATGTTAGTTTTTTATTTGCTTTTATCTCTTTCGGTGTGATATCTCGTTTAACCATCCTGAAATCAGAGGAATTGCCATGGCGCTACGTAAGCTCACCACCCTTTTCGCAGTACTTCTCCTTGGCCTTGTCGCAAGCAACTCCAGACTGTTCGCGCAGGGCACCGACCTTGGAACGCTCCGCGGCACCGTCGCCGATCCTAGCGGCGCCGTTGTTCCTAACGCCCGTGTAGAAATCACCGACCTCGATACGCACACAGTGCAGGTGGTCAACACAGACGGCCACGGTCTGTATCAGGCCGCAGCCCTGCCGAGTGGCCATTACCAGATCACGGTCTCTGCCGAAGGCTTCAGCCCGGTTATTGTCAAGGGGATCGTTCTGACCGGCTCCGACGTTGTGGGAGCGAATGCCGTTCTGCGCGCCGCCGGCGGCACCGTGTCGGTCGATGTCTCCTCGTCCGCTCCGCTCATCGATACGCAGGACCAGACGCTGAGTCAGTCGATCAGCTCCCAGGCAATCATCGACCTTCCCCGCGACAGCCGCGACATCTACTCGTTCCTCTATATCAATCCAAACATTACCCAGGGCAGCGGACCTGGCGAGTACAAGTTCATCGGAGCACAGAGCTATGGCGCCAGCTTCTCCGTCGACGGCCAGCGCACCAATGGTGGAATCTTCGGTTCAGTGACGCAGAGCCAGCCGTCGCTCGAAGCTGTTGGAGACCTGAATGTTCTCTCCAGCACCTTCAGCGCGGAGTACGCCGGCATCGCTAACATTCGCGTGACGACCAAGCGCGGTGGGGCCAACTATCATGGTTCGCTCTTTTACAACAACAAAAATTCGGCACTCTCTGCCTGGTCGCTTGCCGACAAGGACACGCTCGCCAACTTCGCACCCACATTCAATCAGCCCACGTTCAACAAACCCCGTTTCAACATCACAGATTTTGGCGGTTCCATCGGCGGGCCAGTTGCGAAGGTGAAGAACACCTGGTTCTTTCTGGCGTATGAGCACAATTCGTCGATCCTTCCGACGAGCGCAACCTCGACCAGAATGCCTCATCCGACTCTGCTGACCGGTGACTTCTCCATGATGCGGGACTCAGCGAAGCCCTCCGTCGGCTCTGCGGTGCTGACACCATCCGAGATAGCCAACAATACGGTCGGAGGCCTCGGCCAGAAGTTCATCAGTATTCCCCAGCGTCTGTTGAACCCGGTCACCACAAAGCTCATCTCTCTTTACTACCCCAAGATTGGGACTTCAGCGCTTATCAATCCAGGTACCGGATCCATATCGCCTCATTTTACGGTCAACTATCCCGGCAACATCGGTCAGCACGAGGGTACGTTGCGTATCGACCACAACTTCTCCGATAAAGATCGCGTCTACGGTGTGTACCACGCATCGGCGCAGAACACGGCAACCAGCCCGGTGGTCGGTGTGTTTACCGGACTTGGACTCAGGCAGGTGGATCGCAGAAACAACACGATCTCGCTTTCATATACGCATATCTTCTCCTCCAGCCTGGTCAACGAGGCCCGCGGTGGTTTCAACAAGCAGCATCTCTACACGCATAGCAACACCACGCTGTCGGGTTTTCTGTCGAGCATCGGCTTCTCGGCTGCGGACATCGCCGCATATGGTGCGGTGGTCGGGTCGTCGGAGCTCAACACGCACGGTCATCTCGCAATCAACTTTGGTTCGGGCGGCGGAGCGTTCCAGGCCTTCAGCAACGGTGGCCGGAACACGGACCGTCCCGCGGACCAGAACATCATTACGTTCGGAGATACCGTCACCTGGACACGTGGACGTCATAGCGTGAGGATGGGTGCCGACTTTGTTCGCAACCAGGCGCTCGACGGGTTTGCCGTCAATCGCGGCAATGTTCGGGGACTCGTTACCTATAACGGAACAGGTGCCAACGCGTTGGCCCGCTTTCTCCAGGGAAATCCTGCGGACTCGGCTGCCTTTGTCGACCAGCCGAGACCTGCCATGGATGTGTACAACTGGGAGTCCGGCTACTTCGTTCAGGACGACTTCCGGATCAACTCACGTCTTACGCTCAATCTCGGTATGCGCTACGACCTTGTCACTCCGTTCGTCGACAGCAACGACCTGATGGTGAACTTCGATCCGAACTATCGCGACACCAACACGGGACAGATTGGGCGATTCGTCATCCCTTCGGCCAAGACGCTGACCTATCTCGACCCAAATGTAGTGGGCTTCGGTTATGTCCTTGCCAACCAGTCTGGTCTTGGAATCGGCAGGGGTCTGGTGCGTCTCTATAAGAACGGCTTTGGGCCCCGAGTTGGATTGGCCTACAGTCTCAATGACAAGACAGTTCTTCGCGGCGGCTACGGACTCTACTATCCAACCTCGGCAGCGCAGGGTATTCGCGATCCCCTTGCAACCAACAGCTTCAATCAGGGCCGTACAAAGCGCAGTACCGGTGGTTCGCCGCTCAGCGGCTGGCCCACGGGCTCTGGGCCGGGTACAAGCCCGATCACTGGAGGAACGCTTGCGGGATTCGGCAACACGCCGACCGCCAACTACGTTCCGGTGGACCTGAGAAATCCTCGCATCCAGCAGTGGAACGCCACGATCGAGCGTGAGATACCATGGCAGTCTTCACTTCGCTTCTCGTACATCGGCGCGCATCAGTCGGGTCAGATCGTCGGTCGCGACATCAACATGATTCCGGCGAACGACAACCCGTTCGGCACGACGACCGGCGACGGCGTCACTCCGTGCGATCCGTTCAACAATGGGGATTGCAGCTACTCACCAGCGGACATGGCACGGCTCAAGATTCCTGCGCTTGGCGACTACGTTACCGGCTTCGGCAATGTAGGGCATAGCATGTCGACGTCCTTCCAGGGGCAGTTCCAACGGAGCGCTCCGGGTGTGACCTTCAGCCTCAACTACACCTACCAGGACCAGAAGTCGTCTGGTCTGGACACTGGAAACTCCAGCCTTGGTGGCGGAGCCTATAACCCGTTTTCGCCGGACAGCGACTACGGAACGGACTCGTATGTCTCCCGTCATCGCGTAGTGGCGTACGGTTTGTTCGATCTTCCCTTTGGTCGCGGAAAACGGTACGGTTCGTCGGTTTCCCGTTGGGCAGATGCTGCCATCGGCGGGTGGCAGGCTTCCACCAACCTGTTCTTCAAGACCGGCGTGGGATTCACACCGTTCTACGTCTGCGACGACTGCGATCCGGTTCTTCCGGGCAACGTTGCCTCAGGCGCGATCGATGCGGTTGGAGACTTCAATGCGACATCGATTCGCGCAGTGATCTCCGGCAGCCCGAACAGTGGGGCGACCAAAGGGTATCAGTGGAACCCGAATGCCTTCGCCTTCCCGAGCATCGGCGGAAACCTGTATACCCAAGCCGGTATTGCTGCCAGGAACTCCATCTATGGGCCTTCCATGTACGGCGTCAACCTCGGCGTGCATAAGGCCTTCCACATCAACGACCGCGTCTCCCTTCAACTTGGCGCCGACGTAAACAACGTCTTCAATCACCCGATGCTTTCGCCGGACTCGAATGACGGGGGCGGGTGCGAGGGCTGCTTCTCCAACGTAGGTAGCTTCTCGCTGAAGGTTGATCAGTCAACCCCGGGAACCCCTGGCAGCCAGCCGAAGATCCTTCCGGTCGATACATCGGCAACCTCCGACCAGTTCTCTCTCAACCCCGACTTCGGACACAAGTTCCGCAGCTACGAGCAAGAGGGAATTGACAGCAACCGTTCCATACGCCTCAGAGGACGTATTACCTTCTGAGTTTCTAATGCTGGGTGGATGGAACAGCATCCGCCCAGCATTGTCCAAGCGATGTTTTTCATGATTTTAGGGCTAGAGATGCGCTTCTGTATTTCAACGGAAGCGCATCCACTCTTTAAGTGCGAGAGATTCTGCGATGAATGGCTCTCTACTGGCGCTACTGAAACGCGCCTATGAGTCGGCAGCACCGGCCGACGGGTTCAAGTGTGGGAAATGCTTGATGAAATCCCCTAATAAGGGACAGCCTGCATCGAATCTCTATGCATAGCTTCATTTATTCCTCATCCGGAAGCGGAGGGACCTGCTTTGCGGTTTATGGCACGGGCGGAGCCAGTGGCAAAAACAGGTCTCTCCACTTCCGAACCTCACGATATAGCTGTGAGGTTGTCCGGTCGAAATAACAGGCGCGAAAATATGCCGATACAATTTAGCGCGATGCCGTCCGCGTGGGCGCGGGTTCGGCCAGCAGCCGCTCCAGCGTTGCCGTCACCTCGCGTTCGAGCGCGGCGTGTGCGGCCGGGTTGGCTGGCCCGGCGAACCCGGCGTGGACCTCCTTCACGCGGCCATCGCGCCCCAGGATGAACGACGTTGGCCAGCAGTTGAGGTGGTCGCCCTGCGGCACCTTTTCGTTTAGCTCGTCCGGCGTTCCGGCGACGAGCACGGGGTAGGTCAGGCCGTAGCGTTCGACGAAGGCGCGGAGCCGCGCCGGGTTCTTGAGCTGGTCCTCCTCTTCAAAGGAGAGATTGACGATCTCAAGCCCTTTGCCGTGGAACCTCTTGTAGAGGGCTTCGAGAAAGGGGGCCTCGTCGTGGCAGTTGGGGCACCAGGAGCCGCCGATGGCGACGATGACCACCTTGCCGTTGAACTCGGGGTCGGTGTTCGATACCTGCCTGCCCGCGAGGTCGGGGAAGCTGAAGGTGAAGGGCGCGGAGGGGTCTTTGACGCTGGTCTGGCTAGTCGATTCGGTGGGAGCGGCGAGGTTTTGTTTGCGAGCGTCGGCGGGGCGCCGGGCTACCAGGTCGCGGGCCTGCGCTCTCTGCGATTCGCCTGCGAGCAGGTTGGAGACGAGCAGCGTTCCGTTCTCCTGCGGCGTTAG
>JAFDVV010000044.1:49349-52841 GCA_018268775.1 Acidobacteriota bacterium
TGGCGGGCTGGACGCTGAGCTGCCACGCGGACTCGCCCTTGGAGCTTGCGACGGCGATCTCCCATTCGCCTTGGATGTCTGGGCCCGGCAGCGGTGCAGAGGCTGCCCCGGCTGAGTGCAGCGTGAATGGAACGCGCGCGGCCGAGGAGTGCGGCGATGTCCCCGGCGAGACCAGGCCGAAGGTGCCGGTGAGTTGATTGCCGGCTTCGAGGGTGGCTTCGAGCGAACGCGCAAAGTAGTTGAAGGCGACGACCAGTTTGCCGTCCTTATAGCTGACCGACGATGCGGGTGCCCGCTCCTGCCCGTTGAGCAGGGAAGCCGTGAGGTGCGCTGGCTGACCGTCGATCCGGAGACGGAGCGGAACCTGCTGTCCGCGCACGGTCGCCGTGCCCTCCCACGTACCGGCGATGGTGGATGGAGTTGCGCCGAAGGCAAAGACGGAGGTGGCAAGCACGAGCGAGCCGGCGAGAAGCTTCCCATGGAATGGGTTCATGGCGGGTCTCAATCTTTCTGAGTTGTAACGAGTGGGGGTGGTGCGGGAGAGGCGCTCTTAGCTCAAAGCGCAACACGCCTCTGCGCAGGCCAGCGCGAAGCGGCAGCGACAACAGAGGATGTGAGGCGTGTTCATAGTTTTTAGGGTATTTCGCCCCGGCGGCGGAGTCAAGACGATGGGGCAGGAGCGGGAAATCCACGCGTAGAAAGCCTTTATTATCCGAAAGTTGTATGGGCTTCACTGACCGGTACGTAACAGAATACGAACACTATGGAGGAGGGGAGCCGTTCAGAGAAGCTGCCTGTGCCGGTACGATGAGCGTGATCCTTCAGCCGCACTCCTGATCGGCTGAGTTCATGTGGTGCAGAGGAATCTTTGACGCTGGGCCAAGAAGCAAACGGTATCCCCTCCGGCCATAGCCCTGCGCACTCCTCCCTCGCTCTATATATATAGCCGCCTTCGGGCGGCTATCTCTTCTTTTGGGGCTGCCCCGCCGCTGTCATCCCGAGCGGAGCGTAGCGAAGTTGAGGGATCTGCTTTTTTGCAGATCAAGGCAGGCGGCAGAAGCGGGTTTCTCCACTCCGCATCTCACAATGAGGCTTGTGAGATGCTCCGGTCGAAATGACACCAGTATTGAGATGTGTTGCTGAGATACGCGGTTACTTGCCGAACTCGGACGGCTCGTTGCTCTTGCGCACCGGGAGGTACGGCTCGACGGCCAGCAGGTTGGATACGGTGCTGCGTTCCTCGTCGGAGAACTGAGAGCGGAAGCGGTCCGACGACAGGATGGACTGGCGCTGCGGCTCGGGCATCTCGCGCAGGTCGCGCCATGCTTTGGCGACGAGGCGGCGGCGGTCGGGTGGAAGGCTGGAGAACTGCTTCATCGCGCCGCGCACTTGCTGCCGCTGCGGCACGCTGAGATTGGCGATGGCCTCGTTGCGCTCGAGGACGCGGCGGCGCTGCTCCGGCGGCATGTTGTTGAGTTGCGTAAGCCGGTCGCGCATGCGTTGCTGGGTCTGGGATGGAAGATCGCGGAAGCCGGGTTCGCTCTCCAGCGCCTTCTGCTGCTGGGCGAGCGGCAGGTTGCTGTGGCGGTCCATCCACTGGCCCAGGTGCTCCTGGTTCTGCCCAGGGTGATTGTTGACGCGCGGGGGCGGGGCCGTCATGCGCGGCGCGGGAGCGTGAACCCCCTTCTGCGCGAAGAGGGCGTTTGGGCCAAACAGCAGCGCGGTCATCATCAGCGATGATGCGAGCGTGCGGCGAACTGTGGTGGCAGACGGCATAAAGTTCAGCAGAGGAGCGAGGGATTGGCCATCCCCCGGTAATGAGCTTACGCTTTCCCTTCCTCCCTTCCGAGAAAATTTTTACTTCTTACAGCGAGCTTCCGGGCTGGGCGGCGCTGTCGTCCGTGGAGCCGTCGTCCTGAAGCAGTTGATCCATGGTTTGCAGGGCCTGATCGTTCTTGTCGAAGACCTGAAGGTCGGTGACGGTGGCGGAGACGCTGTGCCGGTTGCCGGAGTGCACCGAGAAGTCGGCGATGGTGCCACCTCCGATAAGAAGCGCCAGGGCAAGCGCGCCGGCGAAGGCCGGGCGGAACTGGCGTCCAGTGTTGAAGAGCAGACGGGAGCGCATGCGCTCGAACCATCCGGCGGGCGGTTTGGCCTGCTCCTCGCGCAGCAGTACGGCCAGCTTCTGGTCGAAGTAGGCGGAGGGCTCGGGGGCCTTCCACTCGTCGAGCAGAGAGAAGGTGGCCTCGAGCGAATGGAGCTCGTCGCGGCATTCGGCGCAGGAGTCGACATGCGCCCGAACGGCGGCGTTCGACGCTGCACCTGGGTCGAGGAGAAGGTCTGGAAGAGCGGATTTTGCGTTGCGGCAGATCATGGTGTAACCCTTTCCAATCCTCTAAAGCTACCGGCGCTCATCAGGCGCGCCGTAAGGTCCCTGTTGAGGGACGAAACTTCTACACAAAGGACTTCAGCTTTTCGCGCAACGTCTGGTACGCGCGAAAGAGCAGCGATTTGGTGGCGGATTCGCTGAGCTTCAGCACTTCGCCGATCTGTTTGTAGTCCATGCCCTCGTACTTGTGCATGAGCACGGCCATGCGTTGACGCTCCGGCAGGGCCATGACGTGCTGGCGGATGGCGTTCATACGCTCGTTGCGCAGCATGTTGGCCTCTGCACCGATGGTGGAGTCGGCAACGTCGGGGGTGGTCCCGGTATCGGGATCGACCTCGTCGAGATGAATGGTGGAGGCGGTACGCTCCTGCCTGGTGTCGCGGGCGTGATTGACGCCAAGATTGGTGGCGATGCGATAGAGCCAGGTGCTGAAACGGGCCTCTGCGCGGTAGGTCTCGCGTGAACGGTAGACCCGGAGGAAGACCTCCTGCGCAAGCTCTTCGGCGACCGCCTGATTGTGCACCATGCGGTACATGAAATGGATGATCGGCTTGCGGTACTTCTGGATCAGGTAGTCGAAACCGGCCATGTTGCCGTCGCGCAACTGGAGCATGATGGCCGCATCGTCCAACTGCGCGAAGTCTGCCGGGGCGACCTGCTGGCCGGGGGCCGGAAGTCGTTCTGCCAACTGCGCATTCATCGCGAGAGTCGCCATATTGTGGCTAACACCGTCTTCGCCCCGAGGTTGCGCTTTTGGCGCAATTTCCGCAGTGGCCGGGGTGGAGTGGGCCGCGGGGGCTTGGGATGGGGCGTTTTGGGACGACTCAGGCATGCTTCCGCTCGATTGTACCGCCCGAAACGCAACCGCAAGTCACCGAAAAATGAGGCAATGAGTATCGTTTTTTGGCCACGTTTCGTCGCCTTGAGGGCCGGCCGGCGCATCTTTTGGCCCAATCGACGCCGGGATGGTATTCTGAAAGCACTGTCTGGCCCTTTCCGCCGGAAGAAGTCCGGGAACGGCGCGAGGTTCCAGGCTAGGGCGCATAACTCAGCGGTAGAGTGCCACCTTCACACGGTGGAAGTCGTAGGTTCGAATCCTGCTG
>JAFDVV010000045.1 GCA_018268775.1 Acidobacteriota bacterium
GGCCGCGGTTGGTGTACTTCTTGGCGATGGAGACGACGAGGCGGAGGTTGGCTTCGATCAGCTCGCGCTTGGCCTTCTCGGCGTCCATGTCGCCCTGGATCATCTCGCGCTGCGTGCGCTTGAGGTCGGCGATGGAGATGCCCGCGTCCTTTTCGAGGTGCTCGAGGTCGGTGCGGCAGTTCTTCTGCTGGCGCTTGTACTCCTTGCGCAGCTCTTCGGACTTGGACGCCTCGTGCTTGGTCTCGAGCGTCTTGATCTGGCGCTCGAGGGTACGCATGGAGTCGACGGTCTTGTTGACCTTGTCGAGGAGGCGCTTCTTCTCGGAGTTGGTGTACTTCAGCTCGCGGACGATGCGGTTGATGAAGACGTGCTCGCGGCCGATGAGCCAACGGTTCTTGCGCTGGTACTTTGTCTTGGCCTTGGCGTCCTTCACATCCTTGGCGTCGGGGTTGGCGAGCTTGTCTTCGAGCGCGGCGATCTTCTTTTGGTGCTTCAGGATGTGGTCGATGCGGCCGACCGTATGCTTGACGCGCGCCTGCAATATCTCTTCGGTGAGCTCTTCTTCGTCGAAGGTGACAACTTCCTTGATGTTGCGGACGCCGCGGCGAAGGTCTTCGCCCAGGCCGGTGATCTCGCGAATGACGATCGGCGAGCGCGAGATGGCCTTCATGACGCGGAGCTGGCCACGTTCTATTCTTTTCGCTATCTCGACCTCGCCCTCGCGGGTGAGCAGCGGGACGGTGCCCATCTCGCGCAGGTACATGCGGACGGGGTCGTTGGTCTTCTCGAGGGTTCCGGGGGAGAGGTCGAGCTCCACGTCCTCGGACTCTTCGCCAGACTCGGAGTCGTACTTGTCGCGATCGCGGTCGCGGTCGAACTTGTCTCCCGAGAGCACATCGATGCCCTGGGTGTTGATGGTGGTGAGCAGGTCGTCGAGATCGTCGGGAGAGGTGATGTCGCCGGGCAGCAGGTCGTTGACCTCGCCGTAGGTGAGGTAGCCCTTCTCCTTGCCGGTCTCAATGAGCTTTTCTTCTATGTCGTCTTCGTACTTGTCGATTTCTTCAGCCACGAGGGTGCGCGCTCCTGCGAAATTTTTCTTAAGATGGGATGCCGCTCGACCGGGGTTTGTGGTCTCCGGGCGGAGCTATCCCTGGGTTGTTTCCGTGGTGTCAGGGAGCAGGTAGCGGTTTAGACCGCTTTGGCCAGCCGGATGACCTGTCAAGGAGGTCAGGGCATATCAAGGGCACACTTCCCCAGCGAATCACAGGATACCACAATTTTTAGACGGGTTCAGCGGAGAAAAGATTCGGCGGAGGCTCGCGCAGAGGCTCGCCCTTGGACCCGTCCTGGTGGCTGGGGCAGCGGCGGGAGTGGATGTCGGTGCCGTTGGCACCATAGTCGTGTCCGCAATGGGTGCAGCGCAGGTGGTAGATGGTCTGGCCGGGGAAGGTCTCGGAGGGAAAACCCGTCCGGCGGATGACGGTCTGGCCGTGGGGGTTGGTGTATCCGGGGTCGGTGGTTCGATGGCGCGGCATGGATAGTCCGATTGTAACCCTATGACATGTAGCCACTTATCGGATAGTCATCATTTGAGCGGTGCGCAAGGAGAGGTTACACATTGTGTTTTGAGTTGAGGTGGGTATCTGGATCGGAATCGAGACGGGAGATTCTGAAGCGGTTGGCGGTCTCTGTGAAATTGACGGTATCGCCTATTGAGACCTTTAGGTGTTCCAGAGTCTCCGGCGGGAGAACGATGCCCAGTTCATCTCCGACAGCTATAACTTCAACCTTCGTCACCATTGCTTGATTCGCTCCTCGATCAAACCGCAGGTCCTTCGACTGCGCGGCTAACGCCGCTTCGCTCAGGATGACACATTTGGGACGAAGGGCATTATTGTCTTTACCTTCCAAGATTGAAGGCTGGTTCCCGTATTGGGAAATTGATGGGCGGCACAGGCAAGATGCAGGTTCCTCCCGTTCGACTTCGCTCAGGGCAGGCTCTTCGCCCTTTCAGGGCTTCGCTCGGAATGACAAAGGGGTGGGTGAGTCTGACTATCTCCGGCAGGCGGGGTTGTTAGCTTTGACGATTCCGAGGAACGTGATCGTTGTGGGTGCGAGCGTGACATTGCCTGCGGGGGTGGGGGTTCCGGTGATCTGTGGCAGGTTTCCGGCGCTGGTCAGGGCTAGGTCGACTCCGTTGAGGGAGACCTGGCTGCTGGTGAGGTTGTCGGAGGAGAGGACGTAGCGCTCGGAGGTTTCGGGCAGGGTGATCTCATGCGAGGCGTTGCGGTCGGCGTTGATGGCGAGGATGGCGACTCCGCCGGGGCTGTTACGCAGGCAGTGGGCGTAGATATAGACCGGCGGAGACGAGGGTTCAGATGCCGAGTCGGGGTTGAGGACGGTGGAGCCCATCAGCTTGTGCCAGAGCAGGGCGGCCCAGTAGTTCGGGCGCGGGTTGAGGGTGTCCTCGTCGATCAGGGCATAGTCGCTGGCGGCCAGCGTGTTGTGCATCACGGCCTGAACGCCTTTTTGTGAGAGGGTGCCAAGCTGGTTGAGGTAGCGGAAGCTGTCGATGAAGGTGGAGGCCCATGGGTCGCCGCCGCAGGCGGTCTCGCCGGTCTCGGTGAGCCAGAGCGGTTTGCCGGGGGCGTACTTATCGCGAAGTTCGGAGTAGAAGGCCTCGTCGTGGTTGGTCTTCGAGAGCCACTCGTCGGTGAGCGCGGTCTCGGGGGAGACCATGGCCTTCATTCCGGCGCGCAGGCAGCGCTGCGAGCCGCCGCCGTAGAAGTGATACGAGAAGACGTCGAGGCCGGGGCCCGAGGCATCGAGCATGTCGGTGGACTTGAGCATGGTCTTCGCCATCGCCTCGGGGACGAGGCCGCCTGCCTCTCCGACTGAACCGGGGCCAACGATGAGCATCTTCGGCGCGGCCTTGGAGACGTAGGCGCGGAAGGCCTTGAAGTCCTTGCCGTAGGTCTCGGCGGTGTAGCCCTTGGGCACTCCGCCGAGCGCGGCGAAGGTGGGCTCGTTGAACATCTCGGCGGCGGCGATGGAGCCTCCCACGGCCTTGGTGTAGGCGAAGATCTTGCTGGCCTCGACGGGGGTCCAGATGCCGTTGGCGTCGCGGACGCCGGGGCTGACAGCGAAGGAAGTCACGAGCTTCGCGTCGACGGCTTTGGAGAAGTCGATGACGCCCTTCCACTGCTTGCGGGTGAGCACACCGCCGAAGCCTGTGGGCGGCTTCTCGGGCGCGGGCGAGTTCGAGTCATGAAAGTAGGTGGAGTTTGCCCATGTGCCACTGACGCGGACGTACGATGGCCCGAGCGCCGCGGCGAGTTTGCGCAGCTTCGCGTTGTAGAGATCGATGGGCGCGCGGTAGCGATAGAGGGAGGGGTCCATGCCGGCGGGGACGGAGGCCCTGGAGGCGTCATCTGCCTGCGGTTGGCCCTGCTGTTTATAGGGAGCCCAGAAGCGGCCGCCCGTGACTTCGACCATCTCGATGTTGTAGCCCTGGAAGCGGGGGTCGACGGTGCCGAGGCGCGGCATCTTCGCGGGCGAGAGCGTTGTGGTCTGGGCGTGGAGCGAGGCTGCTACGCCAGAAGCTCCAAGCAGGACCGCGGTGGCCAAGCCAACTCTTGCATGATGTTTCATCGATAGCTCCTCTTCCCGAAGACGTCTCTCTCAGGCCGCCTGGATTGTTGTGGAGACAAGGTATATTGACCGTCACGATGGGTGTCAAGACTTAATTGCAAGAATGAACTTTATTGTCTGCCGCGAACCCGCAAGCCGGATGAAGACGCGCTGCACGCAGCGTCCGGTCTTGCGCCGGAATCAACTCTCCAACTGGGGCCTGGAGCGGCGAAGGCGGGCGAGCAGGGTGGCGGGACGCAAGGAAGCGGGATAGCTGAAGAGGCTGGCGGCGAAGTCGCGGAAGGTATCGTGGGAGAGCCTCAGCGACTCGGGCAGAACGTAGAGGTTCATCACGAGTTCGGAGATCAGCAGGGACGCGGCCGCCCCGTTGAGGCCATAGGCGCGGGCCGCAAAGTAGGTGATCACGACGGTGACGCTGGTTCCGGCGAGGTACCAGGCTGCCATCTTCTGGTGCTTGTTGATGGCGGCAACCAGCGTGGAACTGGTTGCCCAGAGTGAGTAGAAGACGACCACCAGCAACAGGATGGAGAGCAGCGTCCTGCTCGGCGGCACATGGCCGCCGGTCCAGCGGTGGAGGAACCACGGCCCAAGCGCCATCATCGCGGCAATAATGGCGGCGGCGATCACCAGCGCCATCTGGCAGGCGCGGCGGTGCAGGGTACGGATCAACGGGATATCGTTTGCGCCGTAAGCGCTCGACATCTCGGGCCAGAAGGTGCTGTTCACCATCTGGACCATCTGCAATGCGACGCGCGACACGGTGCGCGCGGTCCCGAAGACCACAACCTCGGCGGGCCCGAGAGCGTAGCCGACGGCGAGCAGCGTTCCTTGCAGGTTGAGGGCATTGCCGATGGGGAACGCCATGAAGGCGAAGGCCGGAACGGTAAGGCGGCGGACCTCGTCCATGCTGGCATGGCTCCAGCCGTAGCGAATCCAGGGAAGGTCGTGCTTCACCATGAAGCAGAGGACCACGGTCCCAACGGCATTGGCCACGGCAAACGCCAGCGCCACGGAGCGGGCCCCTCCTCCCAGGCACACGGGGATCAGCATGGCGGTGAAGGCCAGCAGCGAAAAGACGCTCTTGATGAAGGAGCCATACGGATAGCGTCCGACACAGCGATACGCCGATTGCAGCAGCGCCTCAAGCTGACCGAGCAGCACGGAGCAGCCCAGGTAAAAGATGATCCACTTCGTGTCCGTGGGCCCCATCTCGTGCAGCTTCAGATACTCCGAGACGGGGAAGAAGTAGATCGCGACGCTGAAGAGGAGAATGCAGACGGCGCAGATGGCGGTGATGAGCCACCAGCAGCTTTGGAAGACCCGCAGCGCCCCGTCGCGGTCGCCGCGCGCGGTCATCATGGTCATCTCGTTGCCGGCGACGTTGCCGAAGCCGATGCTGCTGAAGCTGAGATACGAAGGCACCGCCGTCACAATCATCCACTCGCCGTAGAGCGGCACGCTCCAGAAGTGGAGGAAGACGGGAACCTGTACCAGTTGCACGATCGTTCCAGCGAGCTTGCTGACCCAGTTGGAGAGGAAGCCCAGAAACAGCCGGCGTTTGGTGGAGGTGTCCATAGGGGAGTAAGAGTGTCCGCGTCTCTATTGTCCGCGAAGGCGGGCGTTGAGGTTTTGGGCAAGGGGGCGGACGAAGTTTTTTGCGCGCTGGAGGGGCGTGGCCGGAGAGGAGATGCGGGAACCCTGGGCGAAGAGCTGAAGCTGCTCTTCGCCTCCGACCCGCGCGGCCCAGGGCTCGAAGAGAGGCGTGATTTCGCCGCGCTCGGAGGGCTGGAATTCGCGGCTGGCCGAGGCGAGATAGCGCAGGAAGTTGTCGCGGCTGGCGTGGTCGATCCATGCGCGATCGGCCATTCGCGCGCGCTCCGCCGCAAGGGGAAGGACCTCGTAGAACATACGCTGCTCGTCGCGCACCCACATACCGATGCGCCTGCGCAGCTTGTTGCCGTCGTGTCCGACGCGATAACCGGCGATGATCTCGTTCTCGTAGATGAAGGAACCGTAAGGGGCCAGTTGCGCAAACATGGGCCAGTCGCCGTAGGACTCCATCCCGAGGGGATAGCCCCCCGAGGCGTGGAGGGTCTCGCGGTGGACGGCAAAGGCGGCAAAGCTGGCCTTGGGGCCGTGGCGCTGTTCCAGCAGGTTCTCGGGAGGCAGGGAGACCTGCTTGACGCTTAGAAGGTAATGTTTGCTGAGCGCTTTGCCGTTTGCGTCGATGTTCTCCCAACCGGCGCGGACGTGAACGGCGTCGTCGCGCCGCGAGGCCCCGCGTAGAAGGACTTCGACGAAGTTGGGGTGGGCGATGTCGTCGCTGCTGAAGAGCGTGACCCAGTCTCCCTTGAGGCAGGAGAGGGTGAACTCCCACTGTGCGCCGACGTTGGATCCGGTGGGAGGCTTTACGCCGCGGACCTCGCGGGCATACTTCGCAATGATGTCGGGCGTGTGGTCGGTGCTGAAGTGGTCCGAGATGACGATCTCGTCGGGAGGCCGCCTCTGGTTCAGCAAGGACAAAATGGTCTCCTCCAGAAACTCCGCCTGATTGAAGGTGGGGATGCCTACGGAGAAGGTCAAGGACTTGGCCATCGCTATCGATTGTAACAAGGCGCGGAGAAGGGTCTTGATCTGCGGCAATAGGCCATTCCGGGCGCAGATCGCAGATCGCACCGTTGCGACAGCAAGGATGACACCGTTTTGCTGAGACAAGAGACTCCAGGGGTGCCATCAAGTTCGACCGAGCATCTCACAGCTTTATCGTGAGTTGCGGGCGGAGAACCGGTGTCCCCGTCGAGCTCGCTTGCTGGGGTGGAAATGTGCTTCCTGACCGCGACTCTTCCTGTTGCCGCTGGCAAACAACAGGTTCCTCCACTCCGGCCTTGCAGGCCTGCGGTCGGAATGACAATCAATACAGATGCTCGTTCACGCAACGGATTTGATGACGCTCCCTAATGTTCGCGGAGTCTGCGGTCGAGCTGCATGCGCTCATGGATGAGCGTGGCGACCATGTTGGTGTCGCCCCGGCGTTCGGCCTCGGCGATCTGCGAGCGCAGCTCGCGCTGGCGGCGTTGCATGTGGCGATGCTCCAGGGTGTGGAGCGCGTCTTCTACCTGGTCGGCGGGCGAGGCGGTGCTGGTGTTGTCGGGGTCGTGGGAGTGCTCGAGCGCGCGGGCGAGCATGACGCGCGTGGGCTGGTCGGGCGCGGCGTCGAGCGGGTTTTCCGGCGCGGGCGCGTTGGCCAGCGTCTCGATGACAGATGCCGAGGGCAGGCCGTCGTACCACTCCGGGTGTTCGGCCAGGCGTGTTGCTGCAAGCTGGCGCGCGGGGTCGTCTTCGCCAAGGACGAGGGCGCGGAGGAGGATGCGCTCCGTCTCGCTGGCGGGGTCGTGCTGGTGCGAGCGTACGCTTTCGCTGCGTTGCGCCGCGGCGTGGCGCAGCTCCTGGCGCAGGATGGCGGAGTCGATGCCCAGCTTCTGCGCGGCGTCGGCGGCGAACTCGTCGCGTTGCAGAGCGTTCGGCATGCGGCGGATGTGCGGCAGCAGGAAGTTCATCGCCTTCACCTTGGCGTCGGCGGTGCGCGCGGGGTGCAGCGTGCGGGCGCGGTCGATGAGATAGTCGCTGTGGCGCTTGGCCCCGCGCAGCGCGCCCATGTAGGCTTCGAGGCCATGCTCGCGAACGAAGCGGTCGGGGTCGAGACCGCCTTCAAGCGTGACGATCTTCACCTCGAAGCCCTCTTCGGTGAGCAGCGCGATGGATTTCTCGGCGGCGTTGGCGCCAGCGGTGTCGGGGTCGAAGTTGACGACGACTCGTTTTGTAAAGCGCGAGAGCAGGCGCACCTGCGCCTCAGTGAACGCCGTGCCTGACGTTGCGAGCACGTTGCGGATGCCAGCCATGTAGACGGAGATGCAGTCCATCTGGCCTTCGACGAGGAGCGCGAAGTCGTGCGCGCGCATGTCGGCCTTGGCCTTGTCGAGATTGAAGAGGACTTGTCCCTTGGTATAGAGCGCCGTCTCGGGCGAGTTGAGGTACTTGGCGATGTCGCGGCCCTTCTCGTCCTGCGAGTCGAGCGCGCGCGCGGTGAAGGCGATGGTCTTGCCCTGCTCGTTGGCGATGGGGAAGGTGACGCGTTTGCGGAAGCGCGCGTACATCTGGCCGGGCGAGCCGTCGGCCTGCTCCTTTGCGGAGAAGAGGCCGCTGGCGCGGAGCACGTCTTCGGCGAAGTGCGGCGCGAGCGCGTTGCGCATGTGGTTGAAGTCGTCGGGCGCGTAGCCGATGCGGAACTTCGTGACGGTCTCTGCCGTGATGCCGCGGCCGGTCATGTACTCGCGTGCTCGCGCGGCCTCGGGGGTTTTCAACGCAGCCTCGAAGTACTGCGTCGCGGCCTCGTGGATGTCGATGAGCTGGCGGCGAAGGCCCGCCTCGCGCGCCTCTTCGGGCGAGTTGAACTCGCGTTTGGGCAGCGGAATGCCGGCCTTTTGCGCGACGGCGCGGACGGCCTCGGGGAAGCTGAGGTTCTCGAGCTTCTGCACGAAGGTGAAGACGTCGCCCTTCTCATGACAGCCGAAGCAGTAGAAGTAGCCGTGCGTGGCGTTGACGGAGAAGGAGCCGGTCTTCTCCTTGTGGAAGGGGCAGAGGCCGGTGTAGTTCTGCGCTCCGGTCTTGCGCAGCTTCACGTACTCGCCGACGATGCGGACGATGTCGGCCTGCTGCTTGACGAGTTGGGCGAAGTTGTCGGACACGGGTGCAGAGATTTGAGTTTAAACGATGAGGAGGAGGTCGGTGATTGTTGCGCCGGATTTCGTGGCGCTCTGGATAAAAAGCAGATTCCTCCACTTCGCTGTGCTCCGGTCGGAATGACAAATCATAAGGAACGTGAACGATCAGGAAAGCCGATGGTTGCACCGCGATGCAGATGAAGAATAAATGGTTGCGGCAATGGCACAACTTAAGTTGCAGATGCGGGTGCGGAATTCCACTAAAGAGCAAAACTTCAGGTAGGGATGCGGGTTCATCTGTCTGTGGCTGGAGCAAGTGCGATCGAGACTCCAGATCTGTTGATTTCCGAGGTTATCGAGATGGGTTCCCTGAAAACAGTACGTGTGATGGTTCTTGCGGCGGCCGCTGTGGCTGTCGTCGCCGTTCCGGCGGCTTCGCTTGCGTCGGTGAATATAGCGATCGGCGTTTCGGTTGGAACGCCCCCACCGCCGCTTCCGGTGTATGCGCAGCCGGTGATTCCAGGGCCGGGCTATCTATGGACGCCGGGGTACTGGGCGTGGGGGCCTGCCGGTTACTACTGGGTTCCCGGCGTGTGGGTGATGCCTCCAGCCGTGGGCTTGCTGTGGACACCGGGTTACTGGGGATGGTCGGGCGGCGCATATCTCTTTCACGCCGGATATTGGGGGCCGCACATCGGCTTCTATGGCGGTGTGAACTACGGCTTCGGCTACGGCGGCTACGGCTATGAGGGCGGCTACTGGCGCGGCAACGTCTTCAACTACAACCGTACGGTCAACAACGTCACGAACGTAAACGTGACCAACGTCTACAACAAGACGGTGGTGGTGAACAACGTCAACAACACCCGCGTCTCCTACAACGGGGGCAACGGAGGCGTGCAGGCCCGGCCTTCGGCGTCGGAGCAGTCGGCGTTCAACGAGCGCCACATGCAGGCGACGCCAAACCAGGTGGCCCACGAGCAGGCGATGCGCAACGATCGCGGCCAGCTTGCTTCTGTGAACCATGGGCACCCGCAGACGATGGCGATGTCGCGGGTGGGCGAACGCAGTGCGAACCAGCAGCAGAGGATCGCGAACGGCGTTGCGTCCGGACAGATGACTCCGCGCGAGACGCAGCATGTTGAGCGCAACGAGGCGAAGATCAACCAGCAGGTCCACGCGGACCGGCAGGCGAACAATGGCCACCTGAACCAGCAGGAACGGCAGCAGGTGAACCGCGAACAGAACCGCGCGAGCCAGCAGATCTACAACGACAAGCACAACGATCAACGTGCTCCACGATAGGCAACAGGCCGTTCCGGGTGTGAATGGAAGCGGTGTGGCGATATGCCACGCCGCTTTTGTTTTGCTCGCTTGGGAACTCGTATGAACTCGCAGAGAAAGGGTTCGCGTTGTCATAAGCCGGACCGGAGCGTCATAAACCGTCATTCTGAGCCGTAGGCGAAGAATCCCTGTAGTTTCATCTCTGGGAGTGGCGCAAAAAATACTGAGATTCTTCGCCTACGGCTCAGAATGACGGCAGGAGCTTTGGCTGATGGTTGACGTTCATAACAACCTCTAAAATGATGAGTGTGAGCAACACTGTATTGCTGGATCGCGTAGTCGTTGTGCTGGTGCGCGCGCGGAACCCGAACAACATCGGCGCGGTGGCGCGGGCGATGCACGACTTCGGCTTCCGGCACCTTCGCGTGGTGAACGAGTACAGCGTCTCGTTCGAAACGGCGAAGTCCGCCGTGGATGCGTCGAAGGTGATCGCTGCGGCAAAGGTGTGTGACTCGGTCGCCGAAGCAGTGGCCGACTGCACGCTGGTGATTGGAACGACCGCAGTTGGCGAGCGCGCGCTGGAGCACCCGCTGCACGCTCTGCCTGAGGCTGCGGCATTGGTGCGCGCGGAGACGGCTGCGCCGAACGGACGCGTCGCGCTGTTGTTCGGTTCGGAGAAGACGGGGCTGAGCAACGAAGAGCTGGGCCACTGTCACTGGCTGCTGACGATTCCGATGTATGAGCATGAGGATGCGCGGCATCCTTCGATGAACCTGGGGCAGGCGGCGGCGGTGTGTCTTTACGAGCTGGTGCGCGCGACTGGCGTGCATGAGGGAGTGGGTGTTCGCGAGGCCGCAACTGCGGCTGACGTTGAGAGGTTTACATCGTTGCTGCGCGAGGCGCTCGACAAGACGGGATATACGCGGCGGCATCCGGCAAATGCGCGAGAGGACGATGTGCGGCGGCTGGTGCGGCGCATGGGGTTGAGCGTCGACGACGTTCCGGTATGGATGGGGATACTGCGGCAGGTGCTGCGCAACGCGGAGACTGCGCGAAGAGGCGAGGCCGGCTGAGCATCTCTCTGTTGTGCGCCGTGCCGATGGGCGTAGACTTTTCTTCACTCATCTGCGGTGCAGCGGTTCAGTAAAGTGGTTGGAGGCGGACGTATGTCGTCAAGGAAGACTCTGCGCGCGGCGGGCACATTGCTCTTCGCGTCGCTTGCAGTAACGGGATGGTCGCAACAGGGCAGGCAGCTTACGACGGCGGACTACGCGCGCTCCGAGAGCTTCATGAACTACAACGTGAACCCGCTGGTGTATCACGGTGTGGAGCACCCACAGTGGCTGGGCGATGGCCGCTTCTGGTATCGCGACCATGGGCCAGACGGCACGACGATCATGCTGGTCGACCCGGCGAAGAAGACCAAAGGGCCGGCGTTCGACCAGGCGAAGGTGGCAAAGGCGCTGAATGCGGTCATCGAGCAGGAGCGAACGTCGCGCGCCTCGGGTGTCGAAGGAACGCGTTTCGATGCGAAGCTGGCGGAGGTCAGTGAGTTCTCGCTCAGTGACGGCGACAAGACACTGACGCTCACAACGGGGCTGCGTCACTGGCGCTGCGACCTGAGCGGCGAAGGCAAATGCGTTTCGACCGACCCGAAAGCGGAACAAGATTCCAGAGGCGATCGGCACAGAGGCGCGCCTTTCGACCTGTCTCCCGATGGCAAGAAGGCGGCGTTCATTCGCGACTGGAACCTTTGGGTGCGCGATGTGGCGACCGGCGCGGAGACGCAGCTTACGACCGACGGCGTGCATGACTACGGCTATGCGACCGACAACGCGGGGTGGTCGTCGAGCGACAGGCCGATTCTTGTCTGGTCTCCTGATTCGAAGAAGATCGCGACCTTTCAGCAGGACCAGCGCAAGGTGGGCGAGATGTATCTGGTGCCTGTGACCAACGGGCACCCGAAGCTGAAGGCGTGGAAGTATCCGCTGGTGGGTGACAAGGACGTGACGATGATCGAGCGCGTGATCGTCGACGTGGACGCGCCCAGGGTGGTGCGACTGAAGATGCCGCCGGACCAGCATCGCTCGATGCTGTGCGACAACATCACCTGCCGTGACGACGGCGGCGGGTGGGAAGATGTGCAGTGGAGCGATGACGGCAGGCAGCTTGCCTTCGTCTCCACGTCGCGCGACCACAAACAGGAGTGGCTGCGCGTGGCCGACGTTGCCACGGGCGACGTTCGCGAGGTAATGACCGAGACAGCGTCGAAGTTCTTCGAGTCGGGCAACGGCAAGTCGAACTGGAGATTTCTGCCGGAGTCGAACGAGTTTCTATGGTTCAGCGAGCGCGATGGCTGGGGCCAGATGTATTTGTACGATGGCAACGGCAAGCTGAAGAACCAGATCACGCGCGGCGAAGGCAATGTGACGCAGGTGCTGTTGATCGATCCCAAGGCGCGCGAGATCTACTTTCTCGCGGTGGGTAAGGAGAAGGGCCGCGACCCGTACTTCTCGCACTACTACCGCATCAACTTCGATGGCAGCGGACTGAAGCTGTTGACGCCGGAGAACGCGGACCACGCGGTGACATCTTCGCCTGACGGAAAGTATTTCATCGACGTAGCTTCGACGGCGGTCCAGCCGCAGACGACGGTCGTGCGCGACGCCGACGGTGGGCTTGCGATGGATGTTGCACGTCAGGACATCGCAAAGCTGATGATGATGGGCTGGGTCCCGCCAACGCCGATCACGGTGAAAGCGCGCGACGGCAAGACCGACCTCTACGGCTTTCTATTCAAACCCACCAAGTTCGACCCGTCGAAGAGGTATCCGATCGTGAACAAGGTCTATCCCGGACCGCAGGCCGGTTCGTGCGGCGGCCGCAGCTTTACCCCGTCGCATGGCGATATGCAGTCGCTGGCGGAGCTGGGCTTCGTCGTCGTGTGCATCGACGGCATGGGAACGCCGTGGCGCTCGAAGGCGTTCCACGAGTTCTACTACGGCAACCTGGGCGACAACACGATTCCGGACCAGGTGGCCGGCATGAAGGAGCTGGCGAAGAGGTATTCGTGGATCGACATCTCGAAGGCAGGGATGTATGGGCACTCGGGCGGCGGCAATGCGACGGCGGCGGCGATGTTCAACTACCCGGAGTTCTTCAAGGTGGGCATCGCCGAGAGCGGCAACCACGACCAGCGCGACTACGAGGACGACTGGGCGGAGCGCTGGGCCGGACTCGAAGTGAAGAACGCAGACGGCACCAGCAACTACGACAGCCAGGCGAACCAGAACATCGCGAAGAACCTGAAGGGCAAGCTGCTGCTGGCGCACGGAACTATGGATAACAATGTGCCTCCGAACAACACGCTGCTGGTGGTCGACGCGCTGATCAAGGCGAATAAGGACTTCGACCTGCTGATGATTCCCAATGTCGCCCACGGCTACGCGGAGGCTTCAAACTACATGACGCGCCGCAGGTGGGACTACTTCGTGAAGAACCTTGCGGGGAATACCCCGCCGCTGGAGTACAGGATGAAGCCGTGGGCAGAGGCGCAGGCCGCGCTTGCAGGCGGGCCTGGCGAGGATGAGCAGTAGCGCGTGGTAGTGCTGAGTAGATGAACCGCAGGTCCTTCGACTCGCTGCGCTCGCTCAGGATGACACCTTTTTATTGCTACGGCACTCATGCGTTGTTGCTACAACACTCAAGCGAAAATACAAGTGTCATCCTGAGCGAAGCCTCTCGCAGCTTCATCGCGAGAGGCGCAGTCGAAGGACCTGCGGTTTCTACTCAATGCGATCGTGTCTATAGCTGCTTCCATGAAGGTGTGGAGAGGAAGAGCCCAAGGGCCAACGGCCCGAGATATCTTAGCCTGGGCCGAAGGCCCAGGTCAGCTATCCGAAAGGAACAAAGCGCTGAAAGCGCGACACAAAATGCCGCACCACCTCGAAACGAACAATGCTCTACAGCGTGAACATGCCGATGACGTCCGCAGGTAAAAGACCATGCTGGCGCAGCGTGCGAAGGGCGAGCGCGTCGTGGCGCTTGGCCAGACGGACGCCTTGCTCGTCGCGCAGCAGTTGCGTGTGAAAGTACTCGATGGAAGGCAGCCCGAGCGCACGCTGAAGCAATATCTGTCTTGCGGTGGACTTGAGCAGGTCAGCTCCGCGAACGACTTCGGTGATAAGTGAGTCGGCGTCGTCGACAACGCAGGCCAGTTGGTAGCTGGGCAGGCCGTCCTTGCGCCAGATGAGGAAGTCGCCGAAGTCTTTTCTTGCGGTGAACGCCTGCGGGCCGAGGTTCTGGTCAGTGAAGATGATCGCTTCACCATCGGGGACACGGAAGCGGTAGTTGGTGTTGGGCTGGAGTGTCTGTGCAGGCGTTGTCGGAGCAGGGCGGCACTTGCCGCTGTACACAGGCTCGTCGTCAGTGTCTTCGTGCGGAGCGGCGACCATCCGCGCAAGCTCCTTGCGCGAGCAGGTGCAGGCGTAGGCGTGGCCGGTTGCGAGCAGGCGAACGAAGGCTTCGCGATAGAGGGGAATGCGCTGCGACTGCGTGATGATGGGCTGCGTCCACTGGATGCCGAGCCATGCGAGGTCTTCGATCATGGCGTCGACGTACCCCTGTTTGGAGCGCTGCGGGTCGAGGTCTTCGTTGCGGAGGAGAAGCGTGCCGCGATTTTGTTGTACTCGTTGATACGCAGTCCAGAAGGTGGCCGCGTGGCCGAGGTGGAGGAGGCCCGTAGGGCTTGGAGCGAGGCGGCCTGTGTAGTTTGCGGCGGTCACTATGAAAGCGTACCCCAGGGCTGAAACAGTTTTCGTGGCGAAGATGAAAGCAGATTCCTCCGCTTCGCTGCGGAATGACAAACGATTGACGCGATCGACTGCTGCTACATATAGTCCACGCCGTATTGCACTGGTATCTGCGTAAACGCGATGCGTGTGGGTGCGCTCTCGCGTGCGGGGAGCATGCTGCCGAAGTGCAGCGTGGTGTGGCCGTACTTGAGGTTGAGCTTGTCCATCGTGGCGGAGAGCTGCGTGCGGTTGCCGGGGTCGCCGAAGAGCTCCTCCTGGTGCTCGTCTTCGGGGACGAGGTCGCGCAGGGTGACGCCGACGAAGAAGGGCTTGCGGAACTCCTCGCCCTGCGGGCGGCGCTGCCACATGCCGCGCATGGCTTCGAGCAGCGTGAGCGTGTCGTGGCACTGGCGGAAGCGCGCCTCCATGCCCCAGCCGGAGTGCTTGATGCCGCTGAAGTGGCGCTTGGATTTCATGCGCTCGGCCTGCTCGCGCGTGAGTTGGTAGCGGATGGTGACGGACATCGCGCCGGTGTAGAACTTCTCCATGCGCAGACGCATGGCGGCCTTATGCAGCAGCTTGTTGGCGATGGCCCATGCACCCTCTTCGGTGCGGAACTCGGGCGCCATGACGTGCGAGTGGCCGAGCGACTTCTGCACGTCGCTGGTGGCGGTGGCACCGTCGTCGCCGGTCTCGCCGCCGCGCAGCCAGTGGTACATGCGGTCGCCCCAGACGCTGTTGAAGAGGTTGTGCATGCCGGTGCGGTCGAGCGCGAGCAGTTGCGGCATGGTGCGGATGCCCTTGGCGTTCAGCCGTACCTCGGTGCGCGCGCCGACGCCGGGCAGGTCGCGCAGGTCCAAATGTGCAAGCGCACGAGGTAGCTGCGAGGGCAGCAGCCCGATGAGGCCGTCGGGCTTCTGCATGTCGCTCGCGATCTTGGCGAGGTAGCGGTTGGGAGCCATGCCGATGGAGCAGCGCAACGCTTCACCCACGTTCTTGTAGATCGATTGCTTGATATCGAGCGCGATCTTTCGCGCGCGCGGCGGCTCCTGCTCGCGGCCCATCAACTGGCAGACCATCTCGTCGATCGACGGATTGTGCGCGACGGGGCAGGCGAGTTCGACGGCGTCGCTGATCGCCTTCGAGTACCTGGCGTACTCGGTGTGATTGCCTTCGATGAGGATGATGCCGGGGCACTTCTGCTTGGCTTCGCCGACCTGCGTGCCGGTCTTGATGCCGAGCGCCTTGGCCTCGTAGCTGGCGGCGATGCAGCAGGTGGTGTCGGCCATGGTGGGCACCACGGCCACGGGCCTGCCGCGATACTCGGGGTGCAACTGCTGCTCGACCGAGGCGAAGAAGGAGTTCAGGTCGATGTGCAGGAAGGCGAAGCGATCGGGATGGGGTCTCTCATGCACTTGTGATAACCGAACCAATTAAGTATATTCGCTATATGTTCGCCATCGAGTGATCAGAGAATTCATTGGCTGCGGTATGGATACACTCACCAAATTTGAGAGGAGTTGTCGCATGGCGCTGGTGCGAAGCACGGACACCAAGCCAGAGATGCTCGTGCGACGATTGATCTTCCACTTGGGGTTTCGCTATAGGCTTCATGCAAGAGACCTGCCAGGGTGTCCGGACGTCGTTTTCCGCAGTCGCAAGAAGGTAATCTTCGTCCATGGATGTTTCTGGCATCGTCACTCTTCGGCAGCGTGTAAACTCGCGCGTTTGCCAAAAAGCCGACAGTCGTTTTGGTCTACCAAACTTGAAGCCAATCGTCGAAGAGACCAGACAAATCGGAGGAAGTTACGCAACTTGGGATGGAATGTTTTGCAGATATGGGAATGCGAACTGAAGAACATCGACAAACTTCAACGCCGCATCGTACGCTTTCTACAATGAAATCTCTCGAACTCTTCGCGGGTGCCGGTGGTCTCGGTCTTGGTCTACATGCGGCTGGCTTCAAGCCCTATGCCGTGATTGAGCGCGATTCCTATTGCTGCGACACGATACGCGAAAACAAGCGCAGAGGCTTCACCAGTTTGCGTTGTTGGCCGATCGTCGAGAGCGATGTCAGGGACGTACGTTTTGATGTTTTCGCGGACAAACTGGACCTTGTCTCCGGTGGCCCTCCATGCCAACCATTTTCTCTTGGCGGCAAACATCGGGCATACGACGACGCTCGAGATATGTTTCCGCAGGCCATCCGAGCCGTAAGAGAGACTCGCCCCCGGGCTTTCATCTTCGAGAATGTCAAGGGGCTTACACGCGACCGTTTTCGCAATTATGTCGAATACATCAAACTGCAACTGGAGCACCCCGAGGTAACAATCAAGCCCCGGCACGACTGGACTGCTCATCATGCCGTTCTTGAGCGTTATCATACCTCTACATCGTCTAGCTCTGGACTGCGCTACAACGTAGTAACTCGCGTCCTGAACGCGGCGGATTTCGGAGTTCCTCAAAAGAGGCACCGCATTTTTTTTGTAGGCTTTCGGAGCGATCTTGGGATTGAATGGGCTTTTCCTGAAGCTACACATTCTGAAGAGGCGCTCTTGTGGGACCAGCGATCAGGTGACTATTGGGATCGTCACAGCGTCCCCTCGACAAAACAAATGCCCTATCCTGGAGAATTGAAGCGCATGGGAGCACCTCCGCTCTTCAAACCTTCCACGAAACCTTGGAAGACCGTTCGCGATGCTCTCCTCGGGCTACCGGAACCGCGTATCAAGGAGCATAGTCATTTTCTGAATCATCGCTTGCAGAAGGGCGCACGTTCCTATCCTGGCCACACCGGCAGCCCGCTCGACGCACCCGCAAAGGCGCTGAAAGCCGGGGTACATGGAGTTCCTGGTGGTGAGAACATGCTGCTTCTCCCAGAGGGCTCTGTCCGGTATTTCTCCATCAGGGAAGCTGCGCGGATACAGACTTTTTCGGATGACTTTGCGTTTCACGGCACTTGGTCGGAAACGATGCGGCAACTCGGTAATGCCGTTCCTGTGGATCTTGCGACCGTTGTTGGAAAAAGCGTTCAGCAACAACTCTCGCGAGCAGGCCAAGGGTACGTTCAATGATTGACGGCTTTCGCGAATTTGAGTTCGATCTTCCGGACGCGCTTTTATCAAGCCTTATCACAGCTTTTGATGGGATGGAGGCCGCATCACTCTTACCCGGTAACGTTGCAAAACTGCCTGAAGCGCAAGGGGTTTATCAACTCCTGTACAGAGACGAGATCGTATACGTAGGGAAAACCGATGCTGAAGCAGGCCTTCGTCAGCGACTGGGACGACACGCTTGGACCGTTCAACATCGATGCAACTTGGATGTCTCACGTATCACGTTTCGTGCACTAAGAGTCTTCGTCTTTACGGCGGTTGATCTTGAGACACAGCTCATCAAACATTATGGTGGGGAAAAGAAAGTCTCTTGGAACAAGAGTGGGTTCGGTTCCAATGATCCTGGACGAGAGCGCGACACGACCAAATTGAAGGTTGGCGGATTTGACGAAAAGTTCCCCGTCGATCTTGATCGCGAAATCATTTTGGTATCGAAGGATATAAAGGTTGCCGCCACCGAAGCGCTGCAACTCCTTCGGGGCGAGTTGCCTTACACCATCCGAGCTGAGAGTAAGGGGAGGAAGCCACACCCGGAGTTGTCTGCAACGGTTAGTTTGAGCTCGGGAGCTACTACCGCGCGCGGCACCCTTGAAGCAATCGTGAAGGTATTGCCGTCCGGGTGGCAGGCAACCCTCCTTCCAGGGCGAGTTATTTTGTATCACGAAAATAGAGAGTATTCTGCCGGGACGGTAATTGCACGAACGATCTCATCTACCTAGAAGCGCGGTTATCCCCGCACGCTTCCTGGGCTGCTAAAATCGCTGCCTATGGCTGCTGCTGAACCTCCCGCGACTCCTCCGCACGATAAAAACAAACCAACGCCGCACCAGACGCGCGCTGCCGAGCTTGCTGCTCGTCATGCCATCGCCGAGGAAGGCGGCGGGCCGGAGCGGCGGGCGCGCGAGCGCAAGGCCGGGAAGCTTTCGGCGCGGGAGCGGGTCGATCTGCTGCTCGATGAGGGCACGTTCGAGGAGACGGACAAGTTCGTCACGCATCGCGCGAGTGAGTTCGGCATGGACGAGCAGCGCGTCCCCGGCGACGGCTTTGTGACCGGGCATGGGCGCATCGATGGGCGCGTGGTGTTTGTCTTCGCGCAGGACTTCACCGTCTTTGGCGGGTCGCTGTCGGAGGCCAACGCCGCGAAGATCGTGAAGATCATGGACATGGCCATGAAGGTGGGCGCACCCGTGATCGGGCTGAACGATTCCGGTGGCGCGCGCATTCAGGAGGGCGTGCTCTCGCTGGCCGGGTACACGGACATCTTTCTGCGCAACACGCTGGCGAGCGGCGTGGTGCCGCAAATTTCCGCCATTCTGGGGCCGTGCGCTGGCGGGGCGGTGTACTCGCCCGCGATTACGGACTTCACGCTGATGACCGAGAAGACGAGCTACATGTTCGTCACCGGGCCTGACGTGATCAAGACAGTGCTGCACGAGGACGTGACCAAGGACAAGCTGGGCGGCGCGGTGACGCACAACGAGATCTCCGGCGTGGCGCACTTTATGGCGCACGACGACCGCGAGTGTCTGGCGATGGTTCGCGAGCTGGTTGGGTTTATCCCGTCGAACAACCTCGACGACCCACCGCGACGCGCTACGAGCGATCCGGCGGACAGGGCCGATGCTGCGCTCGAGACGATCATCCCCGAGGAGAGCAATCAGCCCTACGACATGGTCGACGTGATCGCGAAGATCGTCGACGACGGCTATCTCTTTCAGGTGCATGAGCACTTTGCGCGCAACCTCGTCGTCGGCTTCGCGCGGATGAACGGTCGGTCGGTGGGGATCGTGGCGAACCAGCCTGCGGTGCTGGCCGGAGTGCTGGACATCGACGCCAGCGTGAAGGGCGCGCGGTTCGTGCGCTTCTGCGATGCGTTCAATATCCCGCTGATTACGTTTGAGGACGTTCCCGGCTTCATGCCCGGCACGGGGCAGGAGCACGGCGGCATCATCCGCCACGGGGCGAAGCTGCTGTATGCGTTCGCCGAGGCCACGGTGCCGAAGCTCACCGTCATCACGCGCAAGGCATATGGCGGGGCCTACTGCGTCATGAGCTCGAAGCATCTGCGCACCGACGTGAACCTTGCGTGGCCCACGGCGGAGATCGCCGTGATGGGGCCGGAGGGCGCGGTGAACATCGTCTACAAACGCGAGCTGGATGCCGTGGTGAGGCGGGCGCAGGCGGTGATGCCGCAGGGCGTCTCGCTGACCGAGGAGCAGAAGCTCGAAGTGCTGGCCGAGGCGCGCAAGGAGAAGGTCGACGAGTTCCGCGAGCGCTTCGCCAACCCGTACGTCGCCGCCGAGCGCGGCTACGTCGACGCCGTCATTCGCCCCAGCGAGACGCGGCGGCGGCTGAATACGGCGCTCGACATGCTGGCCACCAAACGCGAGAAACTGCCGCCGAAGAAGCACGGAAACATACCGCTTTGAGGGCTGGAGCAGGGCTTAGAAAAGCAGATCCCTCCGCTTCCTGCCCCAGCCAGCAAGCTGGCCGGGGACCCCGTCCGCTACGGGATGACAATAATGCGGCTGATAGGGATGGCAAGAGCCTTCCCCTCTCCACTCCCTGTACCCTGTTTCTCTATGGCTAAAGTTGTCTCAACCGCAAACGCGGAACACTACAAGTGGGGCGGAGCCAGCGGCGCGGACTGCGACGGCTGGTATCTTGTCCGCACGCCCGAGTTGAACGTGATCGAGGAGCTGATGCCTCCCGGTGCCTGCGAGCGGCGGCACTATCACACGCGCGCGAGGCAGTTCTTCTTTGTACTCGACGGTGAGTTGACGATGGAGATCGAGGGGCTGGAGTTCCCGGTCGGCAGCGGCGCGGGGATCGAGGTCTCCCCAGGAGAGAAGCACCAGGCGATGAACCGCGGAAACAGACCTCTGCGCATCATGGTGACGAGCCAACCTCCAAGTCATGGAGACCGCATCGACGAAGGCCGCTAAATCGCGGCGGTAATGGACTTGACGCACCATAGACTCAAGCTGTCAAGGTGGTTCGTCCCCTGGATGAGATTCTCGTCACAAAAAAAATAGAATCCATCACATTTTTCTATTGACGTTTCGATTATCGAAGGATAGGTTCTCCACCATACTTAAACCCCGGTAAGGGGCCGGAAAGCTCCTTACTGCTCCCAGCAGACACCGATGTTGCGTGCCTGAAGGACGACTGTTTTTGTTTGTCGTGGTTGTATGTCGCACCGCGGCCGAAGAGCGAGCGGCGGAAGTTACGAACAATCCTCCGGCCATTGGCGCGGAGATATTTTGCGAGGCCACACGAGATGATCAAGACCCCATCGAAACTGTGTCGCCGTCTGGCGGCGACATTTTTCCTGCTTGCGCTGGCTTTCATCGCGGCGACAGGCACGGCAACAGCCCAGGAGACCACAGCCGCCGTTCAGGGAGTCGTCACCGACCCTACCGGTGCCGTTGTACCGAACGCAACAGTAACGGCCACCAGCGCCAGTCTGATCAAGCCGTCTGTGACCACGACCGACAGTCATGGTTTCTATCGGCTGAATGCTTTGCCTCCAGGCACGTACACCATTACGGTCAACGGTGCCGGAATGTCATACAAAGCGACGCAATTCAAGCTTTCCGCGGGCGACCTGCCGAACTTCAATATCAGTCTCACCGCCGCTGGTACGGTGGCGGTGGTTGATGTCAGTTCGTCCGTGGCGATGGTGGACGTCACCCAGAGCAAGGTCGAGACCGTGATCGACAAGGAACAGATCGACGCTCTGCCGAAGTCGAGCCGCTCGTTCCAGGCGCTGCTGACGCTGGCCCCCGGCGTTCGTCAAGAGCCGCTGCAGAGCCTTGCCGTTGTGAACGGAACGACCACGCCCAACGCCGCAGGCAACGCCAACATCGGCGGCGGTAGCAGCCGCATGAACGGCTTTCAGATAGATGGCGCATCGGACTCCGAGAACATCTACATGATGGACGGCGTGAACATCACGAACATCCAGGGCGGCGGCATCGGCCTCAATGTTCCCGGAGAGTTCTTCGAGCAGGTCTCCATCAAGAACGGAGCCATCGATGCGCAGTACGGCGGCGCGTTGGGCGGCGTGATCAATGTGATCCCGGCCCGCGGCACCAACTCCTGGCATGGCAGCGTCGCCTTGGCGTACCGTTCGAGCTTCATGGATGCGAACGACCAGTGCGCGGTGAGCACGGTGTGCTTCCTGCGGTATGACCCGGCGACCTCGGCCAACTCGGCGACACGTACCGATGCCACTGCGCAGTATTACATCGCCAAGCAGGACCACTATCGCTACGTCGACCCCAGCTTCAGCGTCGCTGGGCCCCTGCTTACCGACAAGCTGTTCTTCCTCGCCAGCTACGCGCCCGACTTCCAGCGGACGCGCCGCGATGCAACCTCTACGTTCGCAGGCAATGCAGGCCCCCACAGCTACTACAACTCCGCGGACACGCACTCGGCTGTGGCGCGTCTGGACTATAGTCCGACCGACAAGCTGCGCGTCTTCGCCGGGTGGGACTACAACTTCATCCGCATCATTGGTCAGCTTCCGAACCCCGACAGCAAGCTGGGGCAGACGAGCACCAGCGCCTCCACGAACCCTGCGACCTTCCGCCCCGACGGCGGCTTTGTGAACCCGATCTCGGTGTACTCGTTTGGCGCGGACTACACGCTGGGCTCCCGGACGCTGATCTCGGCGCGCTACGGCTATATGTTCAACAACACGCACACGTTGGGTACGGCGTCGGGCCTGCGCTATGTTTACAGCGGTTCGGCGACGGGAACCACTTCGACGCTCAGCGGCGCGACAATTCCAACCGCGTATCAGAACACATCGGGCTTCTCGAACATCGGGGCCAATCAGCCTATGTTCTTCAACACGTACACGCGCAAGGGGCTGAACATCGACATCTCCCATCTGAGGACCGGGTGGGCAGGTACGCACAACTTCAAGGGCGGATACCAGTTTGCGCGCACGGGCAACAACGTGAAGACGCTCTACGACTATGCGTATGTGCTGCTCTACTACGGTTCGGGCCAGACGTATTCACCCGGTACCAGCCCGACGGCCTGCGACGCCATTATTGCGGCCAACCAGGCGGCGTATGGCGTGTCCTCCGCAACCAAGAACTGCACCGGCAACTACGGCTACTTCATCGTTCGCGATGGTACCGACGTCCTGGGAAGCATGAACTCCAACGCGCATGGCCTGTATGTGCAAGACGACTGGACGGTAGGACATACCGGCCTCACCCTCAATGTAGGCGTTCGCTTCGACCGTGAGTACATGCCGCCGTATGTCGCAGGCGATCCGAGCATCACCTTTGGCTGGGGCAGCAAGATCGCTCCCCGCATCGGCGGCGCTTACGACCTGTTACACAACGGCAAGTTCAAGATATTCGCCAGCTATGGCAAGTACTTCGACATTCTGAAGTTCTCGCTTCCGCAGGGCAGCTTCGGCGGCAACTACTGGCACGATTGCGTGTACACACTAGACAACCCGAACTTCAACATGATCCTGCCGACGGCTCCTGCGGGACCGGACGGCTTCCGCCACGGCTGCCCGCTGACGGGTATGGCCCCGGGCGTGGGATCCAATGCAGTCAACGATACGGGGGCCACAGGCGGCAACCCGGGCCGCTTCATCGAGAACCTCGACTACCGCGCTGTAAACAACAGCTCGGACGACCCCGGCGTAGACCCGAACATCAAACCTACCGCTCAGCACGAGGTTCAGGCGGGTGCAGAGTATGCCATGACGCCGTCCCTGTCGTTCAGCTCGCGCTACGTTCGCAAGGCGCTCGACTCCACAACGGAAGACATGGGCCTGAACGATACCTACGGGTACTACATCGGCAACCCGGGTTCAGCCTATGGTGACCTGCTGCACCGTGCGCTTCCGAACGTGTATCGCTCGGCTATCACGAATGGTATCGCGCCCGGTCAGGCAGCGCAGTTCCTGAATCCGACTGGAATCTGCCCCTCATGCCCCTCCACGCCGGCTGCAACCCGCGTGTACAACGGCCTTGAGTTCCGCGTGGAGAAGCGCGCCGGCAACTACCAGGTGACTGCCTTCTACACGTACAGCCGCCTGTACGGCAACTATCCGGGCCTGACCAGCACGTTCATTACGGACGGCGCCGGTGGACGTCACAATCCGAACAACAACCGCTCCTTCGATTTCCCGACGATGCAGTTCACGGCGGCGGGCAAGCCCTTCGGCGGGCCGCTTCCCACTGATCGCCCGCACTCGCTCACCGTGTTCGGCTTCTACCGGCTGAAATCCATCCTCGGCGAATCGACCCTCGGCCTTACGCAGATTGCTTCGTCCGGTTCGCCCGTAAGCACCTGCCTCGGCAACCAGTCTTCAAACAGCGCCTGCCAGTTTGTCGAAGACCAGAGCCACTTTGTGAGCCTCTCACGGGGTGCCACGGGTGTGATCAACAGGGACTCGGTAAGTGTGCGGCGCATGTCGGCCTTCACCCAGACGAGCGCCAACATCGGCCACTATGTTCACGTAAGCAAGGACCACGAGAACCGCCGCTTCGGCGGTGAGTTCAACGTGTTCAACCTGCTCAACCAACATGCCGTCATGGGTTACAACGTAACCCCGACGACCTCGGCTCCGACCATCTCGACAACCTCGAACGTGACAAAGACCGACTACCTCCAGCTCATGACCGGTTACGACTACATGGCGGAGATCAACGGCACACTCGGCGTGGCCGGCAACGGTGCCGTCAGTCCGAAGACACTGTCCAACCTGTACGGAATGCCGAATACGTTCCAGACGGCGCGTTCGATCCGCTGGAAGGTGGCCTATATCTTCTAAGGCAAACTGTTGCACAACTCGATGTGGGGCCGCTTCGGCGGCCCCAATTTTTTTATGGGTGACGATATCGGCTGGCGACAAGGGGGCGATGGCGCCTGTTGGACGTTGTTATGAACCATTGCGAAGAAGAGTTCCAGGGACGTCATTCTGAGGCGTAGCCGAAGAATCCCTGTAGTTCGATCTTCCGTTGCGAACACAGAAAAATGCTGAGATTCTTCGGCTACGCCTCAGAATGACGGGCAGGGTTCTGTGTTTGAGTGAAGTCCGTAACCAGCCTGGGAGCCTTCTACTTGTCGATCTTCAGGTTGATATAGAACTGGTTCTTGCTGTCGAACGAGCTGATCGTCTTCACCGAGCTCTTCTTGCCATCGTGCTCGGCCCATATCTCGTAGTCGGTGTTCTGGGCCAGTTGGCCGAACCGGTACTCGCCCTGGTCGTCGGCGATGAAGCTCTTGACCGAGAGCGTATGGCCGTCCTTCAGGTAAACGACGGCGCCCTTCAACGCGGCGTTGGCGCCATCTGTCACCTTGCCCTGGACCACACGCTGCACCGGACCGCGTTGCTGCGCGGCCGCTGGAACGGCAAGCATTCCGGGCGCGAGCGTGAACGCAAGCAATGACGAGGAGACCAGGGCGGCCTTACCGGCAAGGGAGCAGAGCATCGAGGAGTTTTTCATGCTTTCAGTATACGGACTCCGGCCACGGACGCACTCGATGCGCACCCGGCCCGAGACACGCGCGGGCTTACTCGTCGTCTTCGGTCAAGGGGTGGGCAAGCTCTTCGTCGTCGTAGCCGGCCTCTTCGATCGGGGCCAGCTCGATCGGGTCGACTGAGACCACCTCAAGCTCGACACCGCACTCTTCGCACTGCACCGTTTCGCCTTCGTCGACGTCTGTATCCAGGTCGATCGGGCTATCGCATTCGGGACATACCACAGCCATAAGGGTCCTCCGTACAGTTGCACCTGCCGTCTGTGATGCCGAATCGCCGGCCGGCGCAACGCCTCCGCTTCTAATTTAGCGGCACGTCTCGGCTGTGCGTCAAGCGCAATGCCGGTGCCAACCCGGCGGGGAAGCGGCGAGCGGCTGAGCTGTGGTGAAATAGACTCCAGCGATGCCTCGTTCCAGCCAAATCCCGTTGGCCCTGCCGTCCTTCAGCGGAGCGGTGCGAAGACTCATCCTGCTCAACATTGCCGTCTTCTTCGGCCTGGCCGTCCTTCATTGGGTATCCGTCCCGGCAGAGGGGTTTTTGTTAACGCACCTGGCCCTGCGACCCATCGCCGTGCTGCACGGCGAGATATGGCAACTGGCAACCTACTCGCTGATTCAGCCCGGCATTCTCTCGATCATCTTCAGCATGTTGACGCTGTGGTTTACGGGATCGCTGCTTGAGAGCTCCCACGGCAGCCGCTGGCTCAGCGAGCTTTACTGGACATCGGTCATCGGCGGCGCAGTGATTGCGTCTGCTGTCTCGTTTACGCATGTCTTCGGCCTGCGGCCCGATGTAGGCGCCGTCAGCGCGTGGGCGGGCATCTTCGGCCTGCTGATCGCCATCGCCATGGTGTACGGCGACCAGGAGTTTCTGCTCTGGTTTGTCCTGCGCATCAAGGCGAAGTATATGGTCGCGGTCTACATTCTGATCGCCATCGCCGTGCTGCTGAAGGAGTCCGACAGCTTTGGCGCGCTCTTGCAGCTCTCGGGGGCGCTGGCCGGCTTTCTCTTCGTGCGCTTCGCGCCGCGCCGCGGCATCGCGTTCGGCTTCTCCGAGAGGTTCTACGGCGTTCGCAACTCGTACTACCGCTACAAGCGCCGCCGCGCCGCGCGCAAGTTCGAGGTCTACATGCGCAAGCAGAACCGTGAGGTCCACTTCGACAAGGACGGCCGCTACATCGACCCCGATGAGCTGCGCCGCGACCCGAACGACAAGCGCTGGATGAACTGAATTCGGCGATCAATATCGCATTGAAAATACGGTAGTTCTTGCATTTGGGCGGAAAGTGGTATGGACTTTCGCTGGCCCCGGAAGCATCTTCAGGCTAAGGTAAAGGCAAGTTTCCTTAGAGAACGATGGCGGGCCACGACTCCGTAACACACACTGCGTCACTTGTTCCGAGAAGCCACCTCCCCACGGTGCTCCGCATCGAGGAGAGGCATTCGCTCGCCGTCCGCTGGATGCACTGGATCAACTTTCCGCTCTTGATCATCATGATCTGGAGCGGCCTGATGATCTACTGGGCCGACTCGGTCGACCTGAATGTTCTTGAGCATCGCGTGTACAGAGTGGGGATCGGCGACTTCACCCTGTTTCGCTTCTTTCCCGACTGGTTCTACCGCATCTTCCGGCTGAACAACCACTTCACACGCGGGCTGTCGTTTCACGCGCTGGTCATGTGGCCGTTCATCGTCAACGGCGTGGCCTATGTTCTTTACCTAGCGATCTCCGGCGAGTGGCGAAGGATCGTCCCCAGTGCGAGCGACTTCGCGCAACTCGCCCGCACCGTGCTGGATGACCTGCTGAACCGTGAAACATCCGCCACCGGCAAGACGTACAACGGCGCGCAACGTATCGCCTACACGTTGCTGCTGATCGTCGGCGCCGCCTCCGTCATCAGCGGGATCGCCATCTGGAAGCCCACATCGCTGCCGCTTGCCACCGCCATCATGGGAGGCTACCGAGCGGCCCGCCTGATTCACTTCTGGACCACGATCGCGTTCTGCGCCTTCATCTGCATTCATCTCGTTCAGGGAATACGCGCCGGCTGGGGAAGGCTGCAATCCATCGTCACTGGCTTTGAGACCGTTGCGGAACCCGGATCGAGCAAGTCGCGGAAGTCGGAGAGTGCCTATGGCGATTAAATCTCCGTTGGACAGCATCGAAGTACAAAATGCAATGGTCGAAGCCGAGGCGAAACGCCGCGCGCGCAGAAGCTTTATCGGCGCGGGAATCGCGGCGGCCGCTGGTGGAGCAGGGCTGGTTGCGCTGATCAAGAGTCACTCCATCGGCATGCTTCGGTTCCCCCTGCGCCAGGCACTGGAGTTCAACCGCGCGCTTGCGGAACACGTTGTCGGCGAGACGACACTGGCGAAGACCTACCCACTGCACATGGCGGTGAAGCGCGCGCGCGTCAACGGCCTAGGCCTGCGCCGTGACATGGACCCCGCGAGTTGGCGTTTGCAGGTTGCTGGAGTGTCGTCCGCGGTGTCGTCGCACCCGAAGTTTGTCGCCGATCTGACGGAGTGGAAATACCGCTACTCCGACGAGTTCGTCGCGCGCACCCTGGAGCTCGACGGGGAGACCGCATGGCAGCCTGCGAGCACCATGAAGGACAACACCGTCAAGGATGAAGACCCTCTGATCGAGGTTCCCGACCGCCTTCCGCCCACGCCGGGTCTGCTGCTGACCATGGACGACCTCAGGGCGCTCCCCTTCACCGAGTACGCGACCGAGTTCAAGTGCATCGAAGGCTGGAGCGACATCATGCACTTCGGCGGCGTCCGCTTTCGCGACTTCATGGAGGCATTCCCTCCCGAGCGCGGCCCCGGCGGCGCTTTGCCGAAGTACGTCGCAATGACGACGGCGGATGGCTCGTACTTCTCCGCTTTTGAGATAGCGGCAATGGTGCATCCGCAAACGCTGCTCTGCTACCAGATGGGCGGCAAAGATCTTCTACCGGCACATGGAGCGCCGCTGCGCCTTTCGATGCCGCTCAAGTACGGCTACAAGCAGATCAAGCAGATCGCCCGCATCACCTACACCAACACGCGGCCGTACGAGTACTGGGAGCGGTTTGGCTACGACTGGCACGGCGGAATTTAATCCACCATCTATCTCATTCATATATTTGAAGATGACAGTCTCTTGCGACTTTCGCCGTATAGACGAACGCAAGATTTTGCAGTAAAAATGCAAATAATTGCACGTCGATTGAACGCTTTTCTCTCCTCTAAAAAAGGACCTCAAGAACTGACCTTGATATTTTCCAGGCTCTCCCTAAATTGAGAGCTACCAAGGAGTAGTACATGCCAGGAACCCTCCCCAGACTGGCTCTGCTGACCCTTGCTGTCTCCGTGACAGGCTGCGGTTCGGGCCTGATCCCCGGCGCGGCAGGTCTTGGCCTCGGAACCCTGTCACCCGTCTCCAGCCCCACCACAACGCCGACCAGTACGTCCGCGCCGGGCTCCAGTTCCACCACAACGACCGCCACATCGACTTCGACGACGGCTGCAAGCGACCCGGTCCATACGCCGGTATCGGCCCCGGCCCCAACACCTGCTCCTCCTGTGACGGCGCCTGCACCCGCCCCGACACCGGCGCCCGCCCCTCCCGTGGTCACACCGGCCCCTGCTCCTGCTCCAACGCCAATGCCCCCGGTGACTACGCCAGCTCCGACCCCTACGCCCACGCCAACTCCGACGCCTGCCCCCGTTCCTGCGCCGCAGCAGCTCGCATGCAGCGTGATGAGCCTCGGCCAGGGAGCCAACCTCAACGGCTTCCTTCCCTTTGCTGCCAACGATGCCTGGCGGCAGGACATCTCCGCCGCGCCGCTCGACGGCAACTCGGCCGGTTACATCGGCTTCATCGGCAACTCGCATCTGTATGCGAACTTTGGCGCGGGACAGTACAACGGCTCGACGATCGGAATTCCTTACACCGTGGTCAGCGGGACGCAGTTCACCACGGTCAACTACACCGCGTACGGCGACGAGAGCGACCCCGGCCCCATGCCGTTCGCCAGCAGCACACCGATCGAGGGCGACCCGAACCCCGGCGACGGCGACCGGCACTCGCTCGTGCTCGACCGCGACAACTGCTGGCTCTACGAGCTGGGCGGGGCCTATCCGCAGGGCGACGGAACCTGGCAGGCGGCTGCGGGAGCGGTATGGGACCTGCTGAACGTCAACGCGCGCCCCTTCCGATGGACCTCGACCGATGCGGCGGGCCTCCCTGTCTTCCCGGGCCTCGTGCGCTACGAAGAGGTCGCGGCCGGACACATCGACCATGCCATCCGCGTCACGCTTCAGCGCAGCAAGGCGGCGTTCGT
>JAFDVV010000046.1:0-1306 GCA_018268775.1 Acidobacteriota bacterium
CTGCATCGACAGATGCGCCGCAATCGCCTCGCCCTCGCGGTCCGGGTCGGGTGCCAGATAAACTGCATCGGCCTTCGCCGCCAGCTTCTTCAGGCGGTCGACAACTTTCTCCTTGCCAGGAGAGACGATCAGCGTCGGCTCGAAGGTCCTCTTCTTCAGCTCAACGCCAATGTCGTTTTTGGGCAGGTCCATGATGTGGCCGATCGAGGCCTCCACCGTGTAATCGCTGCCGAGATATTTTCCGATCGTCTTCGCCTTCGCCGGCGACTCCACGATCACTAATGACTTAGCCATCTGGTCCCTTCATCCACCAGAACGTTCCGCCGAGGCCAAACGTTCCATCTTTCTCTTACGACTCAAGATTCCCTTGCGAACCTAACACGGTTTCGTCCGGCGCGTCATCTCTCCGTATCCCACAACTGACGCCGACCGAGACAAAACGTTACCACTATTAATAGGTACAACCTCCTCGCAACACCTTGTCGAATCACGCTCCAAGTCGAACGGGAGCGCGAACTTACCGGTTGCAAGAAAAAACTTTTCCACCGATTGCAACGACCTGGTAACCGAAGCCGCTAAAGCGCTCGAACATAATTCTTTCCCGGAAGCTGCTTCACCCGGCCCGCAAGCTCCAGCTCAAACAGCGCGGTAAATATCTCCGGCGACCCAAGCTCTCCTTCCAAACCCTCGATCAACTCGTCCAGTTGCGTTGTCTCATCTGCCCGCAGCTTGCCAAGAACCAGCCGCTCCTGGGGTGTGAGGATCGTCTCGTGATGGCCGTTTTCGCTAAATAAGGATGCGGTACCTGCCGAATTCGATTCATCTGAGCTTGTAACCCCTGCCTCTTGTTCCAGTTGTCGTCGTATTGGAGATGGCAGGTCTTCCCACACGTCCTCCCAGGTCGCCGTCAACTTGGCCCCCTGCTTGATGAGAGTGTTCGGCCCCCAGGCGTTCTTGTTCGTCACGTTGCCTGGAACGGCGTAGATGTCGCGGTTCTGCTCCATCGCCAGCCTTGCCGTAATCCTCGTTCCGCTATGCTCGGCTGCTTCAATCACCAGCACGCCAAGGCTCATCCCGCTCAGGATGCGGTTGCGTACGGGAAAGTTCTGCGGCGCGGGAAACGTCCCCAATGGGTACTCGCTGACGATCGCACCACCACTCTCGACGATCTGCTCTGCCAGCCGCTTGTTCTCCTTGGGGTAGATGACGTCGATCCCCGTTCCCCACACGGCCACAGTGTTGCCCTTCGCAGCGAGCGCTCCCTTGTGCGCCGCCGTGTCCACACCACGGGCCATGCCGCTGAAGA
>JAFDVV010000046.1:1379-25779 GCA_018268775.1 Acidobacteriota bacterium
CCCGGACGCGCAAGCGACTCCATGCTGCCGCGAACCCAGAGTACGGCCGGAGGATCGTATATCTCGCGCAGACGTTCGGGATACTGTTCGTCGACAGGGGTGAGGATTCTCCCTCCGCTCTCCTCGACGCGCTTCAGCTCATCCTCTGCGGCCGCGCGCGCCTTCTGATCGAAGACAAACTGTGCCGAGTGCGCGGGCATCCCCAGGCCCTCAAGGTCGGTCAGAGATGCTTCGAACAGCCGCTCCGCATCGCCAAGCCGGCGCATCGCCTTCCACGTCCGCGTAGCGCCCATGCCCGGCGTAAGCACCAGCGCCAGCCATGCAAGCTGCGCAGTCTTTTGTGTTTCAACTGTAGCCATACCGCTCTGCTGGCCCAACTTCATCCATCCTCTTTCTGTAAAGCTATTCCGCTCAGATGTGGTGCGGAGTTTTTGTGTCGCGCTTTCAGCGCTCTGTCCATCCAGATTGCTTACCTGGGCCTTCGGCCCAGGCTAGGATATTACGGGCCGTTGGCCCTGGCCCCTTCACTCTACATCCTCGTGGAAGCAGCTATAGCTCTTAAGCCTGCTGCGCAACCTGTATCAGAGCACGAATATACCCATAGCAATACGCGAACGACTGCAAGCCGCGCGGATCGCTCTCCGCCTGCGGCACATGATCAGGCATCAGCATATAAGGATAGCCAACCTCACGGTAAACGTTGAGCGCCTTCCACATGTTCACATCGCCCTCGTCTGGATACACCTCGGTAAAGTCGTTCCTGTGGCCGCGGATATTCCTGAAGTGCACATTGAATATCTTCTTCCGCGTGCCGAAGTAGCGGATGACGTCGTAGATCTCCCGGCTCGGATCGGCCAGCATCTCCGACACCGTCCCCTGGCAGAAGTTCAGACCGTGATACTCGCTCTCCCGAATCGTGATGAACTTCTTCAGCCCATCAACCGTGCCCAGCACACGGTCCACGCCCTGATAACCCTCGGGGGGAACACCGGGATCCTGCGGGTGACACGCCATGCGCACCTTGTTTTCATTGGCCACCGGAATGATCCTGTCGAGGAAGTACGTGATCCTCTCCCAGAAGGCGTCGGAGTCCACATGCCCCGCGATCGTCAGCGGAGACTTCGGCTTCGCCTCGGCAAGATTCCAGCGGCTGTAACTCGCATCGCCGCGACCCGGCACTCTCCCTGACCGCAGCACCCCGAGAATGCTCATGTTGTACTTGATCGAAGGCAGACCTACCTGCGCGCAGTTGCGAATCAGTATCTGTAGCTGCTCGATGTCGCGGTCGCGCTCCGGGTTCTTCGCCAGCATGATCGCCGGATGCTTCTCGTTGTCGATATAACTCGACTCCAGGACCGGCGGTCCCACGCACAGAACCTCGATGCCGTTCTTCTCCGCCAGCTCTTTCATGCGGCTAAGCTCTTCCACCGTCGACGCTATTCTTCCGTCAGACGTCTGGGGATAGCCGCAGATGTGCTTCACGCCATACCGCGCCAGATACTTCAGATGAGCATCTGTCGTCGGCGCGCTCTGGCAACCGAGCTTCATCAGCACCGGCTTTGCCGCGTGGCTGACGGGTTTCGGCGCAGCCGCAATCGTCTTCTCAACGCCAGTGCCAAGCGCAAGCGCAGTTACACCCGAACTCGAAAGAAACCTGCGACGATTCATGCCACCTCTCCAACGCGCAAACTCACAGACAAACGAAATCCTACAACGCCAATCGCAAGAGGCATCATGCCGAGCGGAGCGGAGGAATCCCCGTATTCCACCCGACTCGGAAGAGCATCTTCTCAGCCCTGCCCAGGCTCTTCGCACTTCTTGCAATCAAGTTTCACGCCAAGCCGCGAGGCGCGCCCTTCCTCCGTCGTCACCCACTCGCGTACCGTCCACGGCGGATCGTGACGCACATGCTGGCCGTGCCCGCACTCCAGCCGCGCCACCCAGTGGTTCTCCTCGTCCTTTTCAAAACCGATGATCGCACGTTGCACAGCGCACCTCGCTTTCTCATCCATTAAACTAAAGCTCTTGGCCCCCATCTCGTCCCATCCCGTCCGCGTCGCCGCCATCGACTTCCTCAATCCCGCTCCACTCATGTGGGACTTCGAGCATCCTCCCCGCTCCTTCCAGCACTCCGCGCGCTATCAGCTTCACTACACCGTGCCGTCGCAGTGCGCCGAAGAGCTTCTCGCGGGCCGCGCCGACCTGGGCCTCATCCCCATCGCCTCCATCACTCCCGGCCTCGCCATCGTTCCCGGATGCGTCATCGCGTCGCTCGACCATGTCCGCTCCATCCAGCTCATCGTCAAGGCCCCGCATACGCTGGCCACCGTGCGCACCGTCGCGGCGGACATCGCCTCCCGCAGCTCCCGCGCCTATGCTCAGCTTCTGCTGCGCAACTGCCACGGCAACTCACCGGCGTTCATCGACGAACCCGCCGCGCCCATCGCCATGCTGCGCCACCACGACGCCGCCCTTGTGATCGGCGACCCTGCCCTGCTGGCCCTTGAGGCGCGCCACCAGATCGAGGGAGCCATCGGCCCCTGCCACTGGTTCGACCTGGCGCACGAGTGGCGCGCCTACAGCGGCCTGCCCTGGGTCGCAGCCGTGTGGGCCGTGCGTCCCGAGGCGCTTACGCGCGACAGCGTACCGGCCCCGGACCTGGTCGGCGACCTCATCCGCTCGCGCGACCACGGCCTCACCCACATCGGCACCCTCGCCGACGAGTGGACCCCGCGCATCGCGCTGACCCGCGACACCATCCATCGCTACCTCACCGAAAACATCCACTACACGCTGACACCGGAGTGCGTCGAAACCATCCGCCTCTTCCGCCAGCAGGCCGCCGAGGCCGGAATTTTGCCTTCCCTGCCTGACCTGCGCTTCCTGTAACCCATGGCAGTCTGACATTTTCTGCTATCTCCGCGCGACTTCATCTGCCGGTTTCGCGTCATAGAGCCTATGACGTCAACCGTCACCTCCGTCGTGGCCGATGCCGGGTCTGCGCTTGAGGTCGTGGCGCCACACAGCCGGCGCTCACCGCTGCTCCGCTTCCTCTTCAGCTTCGGGCTCTTCGGCCTCTTCTTTGTCGCCATCGCCGACGCCTCGTTCGTCCCGCTGCCCATCCCCGGCATCACCGACATCATGCTGGTGCTGATGGCGGCGCGTCATCAGAACTTCTTTCTGCTGGTTCTGATCGCTACGGCAGGCTCGTCCATCGGCGGCTACCTCAGCTATCGCGTGGCACTGTCGGGAGGCATGGGCTTCATCGAAAAGCGTGTCCCGCCGCGCATCTTCAAACTGGTCTGCGAATGGATGGAGCGGCACGCGATCCTGTCGGTCGCGCTGCCTGCACTGCTGCCTCCGCCCGTGCCGCTTACACCCTTTCTGCTTGCTGCCGGTGCGCTGAAGATGCCGCAGAGGAAGTTCCTGACCGCGTTCATCGCCAGCCGCGCCGCGCGCCACGCCATCGCCGCAGGACTGGGACTCTACTATGGACGCCACATCCTGCGCCTCTGGAACCATATCTCGGCGAAGTACGCCACGCCCATCCTGATCGTTGTGTGGGCATCGATCATCCTCGGCTGCGGCTACGCCTTCTGGAAGATATACAAAGACTCGCAGAGCGTAAGCGCAGCGCACGGGATCGCGGTCCAGAACAAGTCCGTCGCCTAAAGCAATCACCGTCTCTATCTTTGTCATTCCGCAGCGCAGCGGAGGAATCTGCTTCTGCTTTTTTGCGCAAAAGAATAGCGGGCGACACCGGCCGCCCACCTGTTCCCTACTAAAACTCCCACCGCAGCAGCGTCGCGCCCACAGTGAATCCGGCCCCCACACTCGCCAGCAGCACCAGGTCGCCCTTCTTCAGGCGTCCATCGTCTAGCGCGGTCTGCATCGCCAGTGGAATCGTTCCGGCAGTCGTATTGCCGAACCTATCTATATTGATGATCACCCTGTCCTCGGGCATTCCCAACCGTTCCGCCGTCGAAAGGATGATCCGCTTATTGGCCTGGTGCGGGATAAAGCATGCAAGCTCGCTTCCCGCGACGCCATTGCGATCCAGAATCTTCTCCGCAGCCTCGGCCATCTTGCGCACGGCAAACTTGTAGACGGCCTGCCCATCCTGGTGGACATAGTGCATCTTCTTCTCCACCGTCTCCGCCGTTGTGGGGTTCAGGCTTCCTCCGGCGGGCATGTTCAGCGACACCGCTCCAGCACCGTCGATCTCGTGCCAGAAGTCGATCAACCCGATCTCGCCCTCTTCGCAGGGCTCCAGCAGAACAGCGCCCGCGCCGTCGCCGAAGATCACGCAGGTAGCGCGGTCGGTATAGTCGATGATCGAGCTCATCACGTCGGCGCCGATCACCAGTACTTTCTTGTGCGCTCCGCTCTCGACGAGCTTCGCGCCGACTTGCAGCGCATAGGGAAACCCCGAGCAGGCCGCCGACAGATCGAATCCCCAGGCTCCCGGAACTCCCAGCTTGTTCTGCACCAGGCAGGCCGTGGCCGGGAACAACATGTCGGGAGTGACCGTAGCGACGATGATCGCCTCGACCTCGCTCGCCGGGATGCCGCGCCTCTCCAGGCACTTCTTCGCCGCCTCAGTGGCCAGGTCGCTGGTCGCAATGCCCTTGTCGACAAGATGGCGCTCGCGGATTCCAGTTCGCTCCACGATCCACTGGTCGTTCGTCTCGACCATCTTTTCCAGATCGGCGTTGGTCAACAGCCGCGGCGGAACGTAGGTTCCAACCGAAGAGATCTTTGCACGCACCTGTGTCCGCGGCTTCAACGTCAGACTCAAACTCTCACCTTAGCCCTTCGACTCGCAAAATGAACTTTGATTCGATGCCACCATTCTCACCGAGAATGGCCAGCCTGTCACGCACACACAGGACTCCATTGAGGCACAGTGGAATTCCTTCCTCCCCAGGCAGTCTTCAATTGTCGAGGGTGGGTACAACGAGGTTTTGACGCAGAGTGCGCCGAAATTAAGAATGTACCGGGCGACCCACTGCGCCCGTAATGACCCGTTACCGTTGCTTCCTTCCGGACCTGGCGGGGTTGGCGGGATTACGTCGCGTAGGACCCGGCACACGTCCCATTCTACACTCTTCTTCTATCCTAAGAATTCCACACCGTAACCGACCCTCAGGCAAAGACCGTTGGCACCCGGAGGCGGTAGCCGCTAGACTTTCCTGACACCTCAGGAAGGAAAAACCGTGAACAATCGTCTCTCTAGACGAACATTCGGCAAGCTCTTCGGCTCCGCCGCGCTTGCTCCAACCGCACTCCACGCCTTCGCCTCGGCTGCGACGAACCCGTCTGCACCAGTGCCACACACTTTCCCGAAGGGCTTCCTGTGGGGCTCGGCGACCGCCTCCTATCAGGTCGAAGGAGCCGTCAACGAAGACGGTCGCGGCCCTTCGATCTGGGACACGTTCTCGCACACCCCCGGCAAGACCAACATGGGAGACACGGGCGACGTCGCCGACGACCACTACCATCGCTACAAGGAAGACATTCAGTTGATGAAGGCGATGGGCCTCCAGACCTACCGCTTCTCCGTCGCCTGGCCGCGCATCTTCCCCACCGGCACGGGCACGCCAAACCCCAAGGGGCTCGACTTCTACAGCCGCGTCGTCGACGAGCTGCTGGCCAATGGCATTGAGCCGTACTGCACGCTCTTCCACTGGGACCTTCCCCAGGCGCTCGAAGACAAGGGCGGCTGGCAGTCGCGCGATACCTCAGAGGCCTTCGCCCGATACGCGGGTTACATGGCCGAGCACCTCTCCGACCGTGTGAAGCACTTCATGACCCTCAACGAGATGAGCTCCTTCGTCGACATCGGCTACCGCGATGGCCGCCACGCGCCGGGACTCACGCTGCCTCCGGGCAAGGTCAACCAGGTTCGCCACCATGCCGTACTCGCGCATGGGCTTGGCGTGCAGGCCATCCGCGCCCATGCGAAATCCGGCACAAAAATCGGGCTCGCTGAGAACGCCCAGGCATGCACGCCGGTCATCGAGACAGCCGACCACATCGCAGCAGCCCGCAAGGCCATGCGCGAAGAGAACGCCGGCTACCTTACCGCCGTGATGGAGGGCAAATATACCGACGCCTACCTCGCCCATCATGGAGCCGACGCGCCGAAGTTCACCGCCGCCGATATGAAGGCCATCGGCTCGCCGCTCGATTTCGTCGGCCTCAACAACTACACCGCCACGTGGGTTCGCGCCGACAGCTCGCCGCGCGGCTACGCCGTCGTGCACGATCCCGAATCCTACCCGCACATGATGAGCTCATGGCTCCATGTCGGTCCGCAGGGGCTGTACTGGGGTCCGAAGCTGATCGCCGAGACCTGGGGAGTGAAAGAGATCTACATCACCGAGAACGGGGCCTCGTCCAGCGACGTGCTCACCCCCGACGGCCACGTCTACGACACCGACCGCGTCATGTACCTGCGCAACTACATCACCCAGCTCCAACGCGCCGTCTCGGAAGGCGTACCCGTCAAGGGCTACTTCTGCTGGAGCTTCATGGACAACTACGAATGGGCCGACGGCTACGCCTACCGCTTCGGCCTGCACTACGTCGACTTTAAAACCCAGCAGCGCACGCCGAAACTAAGCGCACACTTCTACAAGGAAGTCATCGCCCGCAACGGCCTCGCATAACTCGAAGGCACCCAATTAATTCCGGATAGCCGCCGTGAGCCATTCTGCTTCCCGATAACGAAGAGTGCTGCTCGGCAGGACTGTCTGGAAGTCCTAGCCGTTGCGTGTTTGTGAAAGAACCGTTGCGAACTTACCCGATTATCGACAGCCGCCGATTTATTTTTCGATGATCCAAATCCGTCATCTAGAGCTATATCGCTGGAAGCAGAAGAGAACCGTCAACAGTGCATTATTTTGCATGTTTATTGGCAATATCTTTCATACCACCGTTCCGGCATTTTCTCTCATCTACGTTCATACCGTACGCAGAAAGAAAATACCTTCCCCATTCCGTAGGAGAACTCCATTGCGTAAATTTCTACTTTCGCTCGTAGCACTTTCGGCGCTGGTCGTTGCTCCGGCGCTGCATGCAACTCCCATAACAGGTCAATTCTCCGTTACCGGCGCCTCCGTGCAGGACACGGGGACCCAATTGATCTTCGTTCCCAACTCGATCAATGTCGGTGCGGCCGGAACCATCACAGGTTCTTTCACATCGCTGCTGACAGCGGGCGAGGCAGGAACCATTACCTCCCCAATCAACTATGCCGCCTATACTCCGGGCAGCGCATCGCTGGTCTTCGGTAGCGGCTCTACCCTTCTCACCTTCACGCTCAACTCCATCACAGAGGTAACGAGCGGCGCGTTCGGCAACTTCACTGGCACGGGCCTCATTACATCTGCCGTCGCAGGTTTCGATCCCACGGCAGCCACCCTGCTCTTCAGCACGCAAGCCAACGGAGACGTCACCTTCTCGGCGACTGCGGTTGCAACGCCTTCGGCTGTTCCCGAACCCTCAACCCTGCTCCTTCTCAGCACCGGCCTGATTGGCGCGGCGGGAGTGTTGAAGCGCCGTCTCTCGTAGAAACGCCGCTTCTCAGTTGAGCCGTCAGACACACCTATAGCGCAGGGACGAACTGGCTGGTTCGGCCCTGCGCCATAGGTGTTTTTGCTGCGGTAATGCGCTCTCTATCTAGTGAGCCTGGATGCGGAGACGCGGCGACCGGTCGTTTGGGCCGGCTAAAATTGTTGTCCAAAACGGATATGTTCGATAATCGAACCGTATTTAATCGATCCAATCCACCTCTGGCTCCCTCTACATCGCTGCAAGCAGGAGAGTAAAAAGTACTGCGCAAAATAATGCAACATTACGGAAAATGCTTTCAGACTAGGCACCGCCATTGCGCCCATCTATTGTTGCTCCCAGACTTAGGTTGCAAGTTTCCCAGTTTCATTTTTTGCAGGAGGTTTTTACCTTGCGTAAATCAATCCTTTCACTCGCGGTGCTTTTGGCGCTGGTCTTTGTCCCTGCGCTGCATGCAACTCCGATTACTGGTCAGTTTTCAGTCGTCGGTCCCTCTGTCCAAGACACCGGAACCCAGTTGATCTTCAGCCCGAACGCGATCAATGTCGGCGCGCAGAGCACGTTGAGCGGCTCCTTCACAACCCTCATGTACGGTGGGCTGAACGGTGCCGTCACTTCGCCGATCAACTATGCCGCGTATGTTCCCGGCAGTGCGTCGTTGACAACAGGGTTCGGCCCGACATTGTTCACGTTTACGATCGAATCGATCACCAACATGAGCGTGGGACCTTTCGGCAACTTCACCGCGCTCGGGATGATGACAACCGCGAAGCCCGGATTTGACCCCACACCGGGAATCCTGTACTTCAGCACACAGGCCAACGGAGACGTCACCTTCTCGGCGACAGGCTTGGCGGCGCCAACTCCTGAACCTTCGACCCTGCTGCTGCTCAGCACCGGCCTTCTCGGCGCTGCGGGAGCGCTCAAGCGCAGGCTTTCGTAAGTCGATCCATTCTGCAAAGATAGAAACGCCTTCGGCACTGCCGAAGGCGTTTCTATCTTGTACGGGACAGCTAGTTCTTCTTGCCGCCATCCTGCAACTGAGGCATCTCCGAACCCTTCGTCAAGGTCATCAGCCCCGACTTCGCGTATGTCAGCAGCTTCTCCCGCGTGTCGGTGATGTCCAGGTTGCGCATCGTCAACTGACCAATCCGATCGCGCGGCGAGAACGTCGACTCGCCCTTCTCCATCGTCAGCCGCTCCGGCTTGAACGTCAGATTCGGCGAATCCGTATTCAGGATCGAGTAATCGTTCCCGCGCCGCAGCTCCAGCGTCACCTCTCCCGTGATGGCCTTCGCGACCCAGCGCTGGGCACTCTCGCGCAGCATGATCGACTGCGGATCGAACCAGCGCCCCTGGTAGAGGAGGCGGCCCAGCTTGCGGCCGTTCTCGCGATACTGCTCGATCGTGTCCTCGTTGTGGATGCCCGTGATCAGGCGCTCGTATGCGATGTACAGCAGCGCCAGCCCAGGTGACTCGTAGATGCCGCGGCTCTTCGCCTCGATGATGCGGTTCTCGATCTGGTCGCTCATGCCCAGGCCGTGCCGCCCGCCGATGCGGTTGGCCTCAAGCAGCAGTTCCACGGAATCAGTGAACTCCTTGCCGTTCAGCGCCACCGGCCAGCCTTCGACGAAGCGTACCGTCACTTCCTCGCGCTTCACATCGACATCATCGCGCCACGAGGCCACACCCATGATCGGCACAACGATCTTGATGCTCGAGTTCAGGTGCTCCAGGTCCTTGGCCTCGTGCGTTGCGCCCAACAGGTTCGAGTCCGTCGAGTAGGCCTTCTCCACCGACATCTTGTAGGCGAAGCCGGACCGCTGCATGAACTCCGACATCTCCTTGCGTCCGCCCAGCTCGTCGATGAAGGCATCGTCGAGCCAAGGCTTGTAGATCTTCAGGTCGGGATTCACCAGCAACCCGTAGCGGTAAAACCGCTCGATGTCGTTGCCCTTGTAGGTCGAGCCGTCGCCCCATATGCCGACGCCGTCTTCCTTCATCGCCGACACCAGCATGGTGCCCGTCACCGCGCGGCCGATCGGAGTCGTGTTGAAGTACGTCACGCCCGCGGTTGTAATGTGGAACGCGCCGGCCTGCAACGCCGCCAACCCCTCGGCCACGAGCTGTGATCGGCAGTCGATCAGACGGGCCTTCTCTGCGCCATATTCCAGAGCCTTCTTCGGAATCTCGTCGTAGTCCGCCTCATCCGGCTGGCCCAGGTTTGCGGTATACGCATACGGCACGGCACCCTTCAGCTTCATCCAGTGCAGCGCGGCGCTTGTATCCAGACCGCCAGAGAACGCGATTCCGACCTTCTGTCCGGTCGGAAGAGACTGCAAGATATTCGACACGTTTCAGCCTTATAAAACAGAGATTTTCGAGAGAACTCCCGACCCTCAGTATCCGTGCCGCTTCCTTGCTGAGTCAATCCGGCAGTACGCTTTGGCGGCGAACCCGCGCTGCGAGTAGGCATTCGCCCGGAGATCTCAATCGCTAAGCACAATGTTTGCAATGATTTGAGCGTGCGTTTCGCGATAGGATTTCGCCCGGCGGGATGGTAAACTAAAAGGCTGTGACACCTCCCGCAACAACTGTAGCTGCAACCGAAACAGAGAACACCACGGCCCGCCCAAAGATCGGCTTCGTCTCCCTTGGCTGCCCCAAGAACCTCGTCGACTCGGAGGTGATGATGGGGCTGCTGAATCAGGCAGGCGGTGAGCTCACGCCTGCCGCTGAAGACGCCGAGATCATCGTCGTCAACACGTGCAGCTTCATCGATTCGGCCAAGCAGGAGTCGGTCAACACGATCCTCGAGATGGTGCAGCACAAGCAGGCCAACGGAGGCCGCGCGCAGAAGCTGATCGTCGCCGGGTGCCTGGTCGAGCGCTACCGCGACGAGATACGGAAGAACATCCCTGAGGTTGACGCCGTCGTCGGCACGGGCGAGCTTGAGGCCATCCTCACTGCGGCAGGCCTCGCTCCCAAGCCCGCGCCTGCGACGGACTCGCCGTTCAACATTCTGCCGCAGGGACTGGTACACCGCGCACACAGCGCCGTGCACCAGCACTCGCACCCGACGGAGCAGGGCGCACAACTCAAAATCGAGCACGACAAAGAGTTGGGAAGAACAAAAGGTGTCATTCTGAGCGGTGCCGTAGGCGAAGTCGAAGGACCTGCGGTTGCGGGTGCTGGAAGCACCACTACATTCCGCGCTGAAGGCGACCTTCGAGAACAACAAGGCCGCTTCTCCCGCGCATCATGGGACGGAGCAACAGCAGCGCTGCCCGAGTATCTCTACAGCGACGAGACGCCGCGCATCCTTGCCACGCCTCGCGCCTCCGCGTACATCAAAATTGCAGAGGGCTGCGACCACCCGTGCAGCTTCTGCATCATTCCGCAGCTTCGCGGCAAGTTCCGCTCGCGCCGCATGTCGTCGATCGTCTCCGAGGCGGAGAAGCTGATCGCGCAAGGCGTCCGCGAGATCACGCTCATCGGCCAGGACACAACCTGCTACGGCGAAGACCTCGGCCTCAGCGACGGCCTCGCGCAGTTGCTCGATGCTCTCGCAGCGCTGCCCGGCCTCAAGTGGCTCCGCTTCCTTTACACCTACCCCAACAAGGTGACGACGCGGCTGCTGGAGACGATGGCAAAGCACGACAACATCGCCAAGTACCTCGACGTGCCGCTGCAACACGCCAGTGCCAGCGTCCTCAAGCGCATGAAGCGCGGCGGCAACGCAAAGATATTCCTCGACCTGATCGAGAAGGCCCGCCGCATCGTGCCGGGCATCGTCATCCGCACCAGCTTCATCGTCGGCTTCCCGGGCGAGACGGAAGAGGACTACAAGGAACTCGAAGCCTTTATCAAGGCCGCGAAGATCGACTGGCTCGGCGTCTTCACCTACTCCGACGAAGAGGGCGCGAAAGCCTTCGAGCTCGACGCCGCCCTCAAGGTCCCCGAGCGCACCATCCAGGCCCGCCGCCGCAAGCTGATGAAGCTCCAGCAGAAGATCAGCGCCAAAGCCAAGGCCGAGTGGGTGGGCCGCGAGGTCCACCTCCTCGTCGAAGGCGAGAGCGAAGAGACCGAACTGCTTTGGGAGGGCCGCACCATCCAGCACGCCCCCGAGATCGACGGCAAGGTCTTCATCAACGACTTCGGCCCCCACGAGGAGCTAGTTCCCGGCACCTTCTACCGAGCCGAGATCACCGAGTCGCACGACTACGATGTGGTCGCTAGAATCATCGAGTAGAGGTTCTAAAGCAGGAGGGTCATCTTCAATGAGCCAGACCATGGAGTATAAGGGCTATAACGGCTCCGTCCTCTATAGCGCGGAAGACAAACTTCTGCATGGCCGCATCGTCGGAATCAGGGACACTGTGAGCTACGAAGGCACTGACGTTCGCAGTTTGGAAAAGAACTTCAAATCAGCCGTCGACGAATACCTTAAATTCTGCAAGGCGGAGGGGAAGACCCCGGACACGCCCTTCAAAGGCAGCTTCAATGTCCGTCTTACCCCCGATCTGCACAAACGAGCCGCGCTTTATGCTGAAGAGCACAGCCGCAAGCTGAACGCAGTCGTGCACGATGCTCTTCAGGAATATCTGTCACACGCAGGGTGAATTCATCCTGTTGAAAACGAACCGTTACCATGACCACGTCTCCGAAAGCGCTCTTCTGTCCAACCTGCCGCAACGTTGTCCTGATCGACAACGAGAACTTCCCTTTCTGCTCGGATCGCTGCCGTCTGCTCGACCTCGGCAAGTGGGCCTCGGGTGATTACAAGGTTTCGACGCCGATTCAGGATCCCGATCTTCTCGAAGAGCTGTCCCGCTCGAAGCGCGACAGGCCCGACGCGAGCGAGAAGGACGAGGACGCTTAGTGGCAAACTCGAACGTTCAACTGCGTCCTCCAGCGGAGAAGAAGACGCTCTGGGCCTGGGCGGTTGGAACCTTCTTCGGCGCGGGGCTTTTGAAGCCCGGGCCGGGAACTTATGGTTCGGTGGCTGCGCTTGCTCTCTGGTATGTGGCGGCGCATATCTTTCATCTGTCGACCTTCACGCTGGCTGTATGGACAACGGTCGCAGCGGTTGCCGTCACGCTGATCGGCATTCCTGCGGCGACCATCGTCGCGCGCGAATCGGGTCGCGAGGACCCGGGGCATGTCGTCATCGATGAGGTCGCGGGGCAGCTTATCGCGCTGATTGCCTTGCCTGCCGTACCCGGCTACGCGGTAATTGGACTTCTACTCTTCCGCGCCTTCGATATCTTCAAGCCGTGGCCAATCCGGCGTTTTGAGAGGCTGCCAGAAGGCACTGGAATCATGATGGATGATGTCGCCGCGGGTGTGTTGGCGCTTCTCTGCGGTCAACTGGTACGGCATTTTCTGTAGAGAAGGCCTTCAATCAGTTTGTCGTAGGGGACAGAAGAGCTTGTATCGCGCTTACAGCGCTTGGCGTTCGTTTCCTAACCATACCTAGTCTGTATGTCTTTTGTCAGGGGCTTCGCCCCAGGCTGGTATATTGTCGGGCCTTCGGCCCTCAGAGTCTGGAGAAGCTTGTGGCATGATCTCCACCTAAAACATGCAGCTTGAACTCCGCCTGTACCTGAATGCTACCCGGCTTGACCTCGATACCGATCTAAGTCCCCCGGATAGGAACGAGGCAGGAGATTTGTTCGCGCATGTCGTGTTCCCCTAAGCTACCGGACGACTCCTTGAATTGCTCCGGCTGGCGGTCTAGGCTTAAGGCGAATGAGTCTCTTCAGTTCTTCTTCGCCCCTGGCTCCTCATATCACGCGGATATCTCCGCCTGCCGCCATGCCTGGGGGCGAGATTGACCTGCACGGAACGCATCTGGAGCCCGAAGGCAGGCGCATGCCTCATGCCACCATCGGCGACGTCTTTGCGCCAGTGAGCCTGAGCCGGCCGAACCGCGCGACCGTCCGCATTCTCGACGGCAGCATCTCCGGCGATGTGGTTCTGCACCGCGACGGCGCGGCGTCGAACCCGGTTACGGTGCGTGTGGCGGTTCCCATGGCGGAGAACCTGCATCCAGTTGCGAACCCTGCCGTCGATGCCACGGGACAGGTGTTTACCACGCTCTCAGGGGCTCGCGGACAGGCGACACCGGTCTCTATCTTTCGTATCCAGCGCGACTTCCAGATGGTACCCTTCGTTCGCGAGCTGATGAACCCTACGGGACTCGCCTTCGACAAGGCGGGCTATCTGTATGCAAGCTCGCGCGCTGAGGGGACGGTCTACCGCATCTCTCCCGAGGGCGAGATGTCGACCTACGCCGAGGGCATGGGTATCGCGACGGGCATCGCCTTCGACGGCGACGGCAATCTGTATGTCGGCGACCGTTCGGGGACGATCTTCAAGATCAATCCCTCGCGCGAGATCTTCGTCTTCGCCACGCTTGAGCCGTCGATTTCGGCTTATCATCTGGCCTTCGACGATGCTGGGACGCTTTATGTCACCGGCCCCACTACGTCGTCCAACCAGGCGGTCCACGCGATCGACCGCGACGGCAATATCTCTGTTTTTTATCAGGGACTTGGCCGCGCCCAAGGGATGGCGTTCGATATCGGCGGCAACCTTTATGTTGCCGCGAGCCTGCATGGACAGAGGGGGATCGTTCGCATTACGCCGTCGCGCGAGGCATCGCTCGCGGTCTCTGGCAGCAACCTTGTCGGGTTGGCGTTTGTCGAGGACGGCTGCGCCGTTCTGGCTACGCGGGATGCGCTGTTTCATGTGGCGCTGGACATCGAAGGCCGTTCGCTGCTCGTGTGAGTTCCATGGGTTAGCGGATATGGAAAAGTCAGTATTAGAGCCGTTTCCGCTCAGATGTGATGCAGCATTTTTATGTCGCGCCTTCAGCGCTCTGTTCATTCAGCTTTCCTGGGCCTCCGGCCCAGGCTAGGGTATTACGGGCCGTTGGCCCTGAATCCTCTGCTCTACCCTTCATGAAAACAGCCATAAAGGATCGCGACTAAAGTCGTGGCCCTTCAAAACCATCTCTTTTCAACGTCCTCAGAACCCCTTGGATGTGGCTATGGCGCTTTGTTCCCTGCGTCGTGTACATTGATTTGCGCACTCCGTTAACCGTTGTATGCGCTATTACTTCAAAGACCGAACTAACTCCCGAGGAGGAGACCCCGTGATCACCCGACGCGAATTTCTCGACACACTCGCGGTAAGCGCCGCAGGCGTAGCCGTCACTTCAAATGCAAAGAGCTATGCGCAGATTATGGGCTCCAACGACCGCGTAAACTTCGCCGTCATCGGACTCAACAGCCGCGCCTATGCTCACCTCTCCTCGTTGAAGGCGAACGAGAAGACCTCGCGCGTGACGCACGTCTGCGACGTCGACACACCGATCCTCGAAAGGTTCGCAGGCAGGTCGGAGAAGGCGCTGGGTTACAAGCCTGCAACGGAAAAAGACTTCCGCAAGGTGCTTGCATCGAAGGACGTGGACGCGATTACCATTGCCACTCCCGACCACTGGCATGCGCCGATGGCCATCGCCGGACTTGAGGCGGGCAAGCATGTGTACGTCGAAAAGCCGTGCAGCCATAACCCCGGCGAGGGCGTGATGCTGGTGGCCGCGCGCGACAAGTACAAGAAGCTGGTGCAGATGGGCAGCCAGCAGCGTTCTTCGCCGCACACCATCGAGGTTGCGGCGAAGATCAAGGACGGCATCATCGGCCGGCCGTACTATGCCAAGGCCTGGTACAGCAACACGCGCAAGTCGATCGGCTTCGGCAAGCCGGTACCGGTGCCGGCCACTCTCGACTGGGACCTGTGGCAGGGACCGGCGCCGCGCAAGCAGTACATGTCGAACTACCACCCCTACAACTGGCACTGGTTCAAGCACTGGGGCACGGGCGAGACGCTGAACAATGGCACGCACGAGATCGACGTCTGCCGCTGGCTGATTGGTGTGGACTTCCCCAAGCATGTCTCGGCATCGGGCGGGCGCTACCAGTTCAAGGACGACTGGCAGTTCTACGACACGCTGGTAACGAGCTTCGAGTACGACGACAAGATCATTTCATGGGAGGGCAAGTGCTGCCAGGGAATGAAGTTCTATGACCGCGACCGCGGCGCGGCCATCATGGGCACGACCGGAACGGTCGTCGTGGACCGCGAGGGCTACGACATCTACGACCTGAAGGGAACCAAGACCTCGTCCTTCAGCGCAAAGAAGGAGGCCTCGGCCTCGTCTTCCGACACGATGGGGGCGGACTCGATGACCGACCTGCACTTTGCCAACTTCATTGCAGGCATCCAGAAGGGCGAAAAGCTCAATGCTCCGATCGAGGTGGGCAATGTGGCTGTGACGATGCTTCAGCTCTCGAATGTGGCATGGGAGTTGAATCGCGGACTGAACCTCGACCCGGCCAATGGACACGTCCTGAACGATCCTGAAGCGATGAAGTTCTGGAACCGCGAGTATGAGAAGGGGTGGGCACCGAAGGTCTAACCGGCGTTTCATAACGATCGACGGCAGCTCGCAGATGCGGGCTGCCGTTTTCCTTGCATGACAGTTCGAATGAACAAAACGGAGTGTACGCAGATCATCGCATGACTGAGAGTGAGAGGATGTCTCTTGCCGAAAAGATCGCTTCGCTCGACTGGCCAAGGCTCTCTGCCGAACTTGATGAACGCGGCCATGCGACGACCGGCCCGCTGCTTTCAGCAGATGAGTGCAAACAGCTTGCCGCGGGGTACAACGACGGTACACAGTTTCGCAGTCGCGTCGTCATGGCGCGTCACGGCTTTGGGCGCGGCGAATATCAGTACTACAGCTATCCGCTACCAGGCATCGTTCAGCAGTTGCGTGAAGCGTTTTATCCACCGCTGGCGAGCGTCGCCAATCGATGGAACGCGGCGCTTGGCCTTGCGGCATCGTTCCCTCCTGACCTCGCGCAGTTTCTTGAGCAATGCCATGCGGCAGGCCAGACGCGCCCAACGCCACTTCTGCTGAAGTATGGCAAGGACGACTACAACTGCCTGCACCAGGACCTCTACGGCGAGCTTGTGTTTCCGTTGCAGGTAGCATTTCTGCTCAGTGAGCCGAGGCTCGACTTCACGGGAGGTGAGTTTGTGCTGACCGAGCAGCGTCCGCGCATGCAGTCGCGAGCGACGGTTGTGCCGTTGCAACAGGGCGAAGCAGTCATCTTCGCGGTCAATCATCGGCCTCAACGCGGAACTCGCGGCACCTACAGAGTTGCCATGCGACATGGTGTCAGCCCCATCCGCTCCGGTGAACGCTTTACGGCTGGGGTGATCTTCCATGACGCGCGATAGCGGTTCTCTATGGCCCGATACCGTCGCACCATCGGTAGAACAGCTCGCAGAAGGCATCACCCTTCTGCGCGGGTTCTGCCGCGATGAGGCACCGGCGCTTCTCGACGCCATCGCCGAGGTCGCGGCTCTCTCTCCGTTTCGTCGGATGATCGTTCCCGGCGGACACACTATGTCGGTCGCAATGACAAACGTTGGCGCGCTGGGCTGGACGACGGACCGTACCGGCTATCGCTACACTGCGCGCGACCCCATGACGGGCAACGCGTGGCCCGCCATGCCGGCGGCCCTGCTCTCGCTGGCCCAACGCGCGGCGGCGGCGGGAGGGTTCCCGGGCTTTACAACCAATGCCTGCCTCATCAACCGTTATGCTGCCGGTGCGCGGCTCTCGTTGCACCAGGACAAGAACGAGCGCGACTACGCGCACCCCATCGTCTCCGTCTCGCTTGGGCTTCCCGCGACGTTTCTGCTTGGAACGCTGCACCGCACCGATACGCCACGGCGCATACGCATCGAGCATGGAGACGTACTTGTATGGGGAGGCCCGGCGCGTCTCGTCTACCACGGCGTCGCGCCGATCCGGCAAGGCACGCACCCGCTTACCGGGGAGTCCCGCTTCAACCTCACCTTCCGGCGGGCAGTTTTATAGGTGCGCAGACCGGCCCTTCGGGCGGAAACTTCTCTATCATGGAGACTGTAGCTTCACTGCTCTCTCCCCGGCAGTTCGCTTGAGGACGCTAAACGCCGACATGATCGCAGAAATCATCGCAGCCGGTTCGGAGATGCTGACGCCGTACCGCCAGGACACGAACTCTCTCTATCTCACGGAGCAGCTTAACGATCTGGGCGTTCAGGTGGCCTTCAAGACCATCGTGGGCGACAACCTGGAGCACCTTACAGGCGCGGCGCGCAACGCGATTTCGCGCGCCGACATCGTCATCTTCTCCGGCGGGCTGGGCCCGACGGAAGACGACCTGACCCGCGAGGCCGCCGCGGCGGCGCTGGGAGTGGAGGTGCGCCGCGATCCATCGCTGCTTGCGGAGATGTACAAGCGCTACGCCGCCCGCAAGATGGTGATGCCGCCGAACAATGCAAAGCAGGCGGACGTGATTGAAGGGGCAACAGTGCTTGCCAATGCGAACGGCAGCGCGCCGGGACAATTTCTTGAGACCACGATTGGCGGCTACCGCAAGATCGTCATCCTGCTTCCCGGACCTCCGGGAGAGTTGAAGCCGATGTTTGCGCAGGTGGTGAAGCCGATGCTTGCCGCCGCGCTTCCGCCGCAGCATCTTGCACGCCGCACACTGCGCATGGCCCTGATTCCCGAGTCCCAGGTCGATGCGCGCACCGCTCCGATTTACAAGGAGTTCACCGACGTTGAGACGACCATCCTTGCCGGGCATGGCGAGATACAGCTCCACTTTGTCGCATCGAAGACCACACTGTACGAGGCACAGGGACGCGTCGATGAGCTTACGGGCCTGGTCGAAGCTGAGATGGAGGACGCGATCTTCTCTTCGCACGGAGAAAATCTGGAAGAGGTTGTGCTGCTGATGATGGGGCTTCGTCACCTGACGCTGGCAGCGGCTGAAAGTTGCACCGGCGGCCTGCTCGCTTCGCGGCTCACGGCGGTTCCGGGAAGCTCGCGATATTTTCTTGGCGGGGCGGTGGTCTACTCGGACGCCCTGAAGACAACCTTCGCAGGTGTACCCGCCGAGTTGGTCGCCACGGAGGGGCCTGTGAGCGAACCGGTGGCCAAGGCGCTGGCGGAAGGGATCCGTGCCCGCACGGGAGCTTCGTTTGGCATCTCCATTACGGGCATTGCCGGCCCTACACCGGGCACGGGCCCTGACGCCGAAAAGCCGATCGGGCTGGTCTACATTGCACTGGCCGATGGCAGTCAGACGCGGGTGAAGGAGCTGAATCTGCTCGGCAACCGCGACAGGATTCGGTGGTGGGCCTCGCAGCACGCGCTTGAGCTGATTCGCGTGACGCTGCTTGAATCACAGGCATTTTAGAAAAGACAGTTTGAGATTCTTCAGCAGCATGAGGGCTTTGAAAGTGGGTCGGCGACAGAACGTCAGACCTCAGGGGCTGAAGCCCCAGTGATTCCTCGGCGGTTACGGCACGGCTGAAGCCGTGCCCTTAAGCAAACCGGGTTCTCATCAGTAAGCCTGAACTCAACGACCGAGTTGACCCACTACCGTCTTTTCGCGCGTTTAACCGTGTAGCACCGTGGCTTGATAGACTCAAACCTCAGACCACGATGACTGCCTGGTTGCTGTCCATCCCGATTGCCTACCTGCTGGGGTCGATTCCCTTCGGCTACATTCTTGTGCGCCTTTTTCGGCATGAAGATATTCGCGCCACCGGCAGCGGCAATATCGGCGCCACCAACGTGGTTCGTTCGGGAGCGAAGGGCCTAGGCATCCTTACGCTGGCGCTCGACGCGTTCAAGGGATACGCCGCCGTGTTCATCGCCGGGCATATTGCCTCTCCGTCTGGGCTTCCGCAGTCCTATGAGATTCCCGTCGTGGCGGCCCTTGCAGCCGTGCTCGGCCACTGCTTCCCGGTCTGGCTTGGCTTTCGCGGAGGAAAGGGTGTGGCCACCGCACTGGGCGTCTTCCTCGCGCTGGCGCCGCTTACCGTGCTCTGGGTCGTTCTGCTCTTTGTGGTTATCGTCTTTTTCACGCGGTACATCTCGCTCGGCTCGATCGTTGCCGCAGCGCTCTTCCCCTTTCTTGTGCTGCCTCATGCACCGGTTCACACGATGATTGTCATCGCCGGTTACGTACTCATCCCGCTTGTCGTCATCTTCAAACATCACCAGAACATTCGCCGCCTGCTCTCAGGCACGGAGAACCGGTTCGGTTCGCGCAAGGTGACTGTTTGAGCCGTATCGCCATCCTCGGAGCCGGGGCCTGGGGCACGGCCCTCGCGCTCTCGCTTGCGCGTCGCGGCGGCCACGATGTCACGCTGTGGGCGCACTCGTCTGCGCTTGCCGCGCAGCTTGCCGAGAACGGCGAGAACCTGCCGTACCTGCCGGGCTTTACCCTGCCGGCCGGCATTGCCGTTACGGACGATCTGCCGGCGGCGATCTTTGAGGCGGATATCCTGTTGTTCGTCACACCTTCGCAACACCTGCGGGGCATCGTCTCGCATATTGCTCCGCTGCTTACGAGAGACCAGATCATCGTCTCCGCGTCGAAGGGCATCGAGGAGGGCAGCTTTCTGCGCATGACGCAGGTGATTGCCTCCGTGACCGGCAACCCCTGCGCCGTACTGTCGGGGCCGACGTTCGCACAGGAGGTGGCTGCGGGAACTCCCGCAGCAATCGTTGCCGCTGCCAGCGATCCGCGAATGTCACAGACGATCCAACGGGACTTCTCGTCGCCATCCCTACGCGTTTACACCAACGACGACGTTACGGGTGTCGAGATGGGCGGCGCGCTCAAGAACGTCATCGCGCTGGCCTCGGGAGTCGTAACGGGACTCAACCTCGGCCACAACTCGGCAGCAGCGCTGATAACACGCGGCATTGCAGAGATAACACGCCTTGCCGTGGCGTGCGGCGGACGCAGGCAGACGCTGGCCGGACTCTCTGGCATAGGCGACCTTGTGCTCACCTGCACGGGGAACCTGTCGCGAAACCGCTCGGTCGGCATTGAACTTGGGCGCGGACGCAAGCTCGACGATATTCTGTCGGGTATGGGGGGCAAGGTGGCCGAAGGCGTGCGCTCGACGGCTTCGGCGCTCGGTCTGGCGGCACGGTACGGCGTGGAGATGCCTATTACCGAACAGGTTGACGCGATTTTGCACCACAACAAAAAGCCCGCCGACGCCATTCGCGACCTGATGTCACGGCCTGGACGGGACGAATATCAGTAGCCGCCACGCCTGCTCAACGTGCCGGCAACTTTGCGCATCTTACTTAGGTATGAAGAGCCTATTCGATCTAAAGAGAATTGCGCCGCCTACGGAAGAGCATCTCGGGGACGCGGAGTTCCTTCCCGTCGTTATCGCAGCCAGCGTGGCACTCGTCGTCATTTTGGTCGCCGCGATTGTTGTCGTTGCCGGAACCGGGAAGCACCTCGTTCCACAGGACAAGACACAGCACCCGGTATCGCAGATCGTCATGTCACAACCGGCAAACATGGCTTGAGAAGCTTGCCGCACGCGCTTCGCGATGAAGGCCCTCGCAATCCGCTAAACTGGATGAGGTATGGTCTTCTCGTCTCTCTTCGGCAAACGTCCCGCCGAACCTGAACAGCCCGAATCCGCCGCGTCCGAGCCTGAGCAAAAGCGCGGCTTCTTCGACCGCATGCGGCAGGCGGTCACGCGCACCCGCGAGTCACTGTCCGAGTCCATCAGCTCTGTCATCGCGCTCACCCGCGAGGTCGACCAGGCATCGCTGGACGCGCTGGAACCGCGATTGCTGGCGGCCGACATCGGCTCCGCGACGACGGCGATCATCATGGAGAACCTGCGCCAGCGCGCACTTCGCACAGGAATCGAGAGCGGAGCGCAGCTCAAGCAGATTCTCAAGACAGAGCTTCGCCAGATTCTCGACGGAGTGGCCCGCCCCATCCAGCATCCTTCTACGCCGCCCGAAGTGGTCCTGATGGTGGGCGTCAACGGCACGGGCAAGACGACGACGACCGGCAAGCTCGCCAATCTCTACAAATCGCAGGGCAGGAGCGTGCTGCTGTGCGCGGCCGATACCTTTCGCGCGGCGGCGATAGAACAACTTGAGGTCTGGGCGCAGCGTTCCGATGTGCCTCTTATCAAGACAAAACAGGGTGGAGACCCCTCGGCTGCGCTCTACGATGCGCTTGCTGCCGCAAAGTCCCGATCCACCAACGTTATGATCGCCGACACGGCGGGCCGTCTGCATACGAAGACCGACCTGATGAAGGAGCTGGACAAGATGCGGCGCACCGCCGAGAAGCTGGTTCCGGGCGCGCCCCACCAGACCTTCCTCGTGATGGATGCCACCACCGGCCAGAATGGGCTTCAACAAGCGCGCCTGTTCACCGAGGCAGCGCGCGTTACGGGCATCGTGCTCACCAAGCTCGATGGCACTGCCAAGGGCGGTATCGTTCTGGCGATCGCCACTGAGTTGAAGCTGCCCGTCCTCTATGCGGGCATTGGCGAGAAGATCGACGACCTGATCCCGTTCGACAGCGCGGCCTTTATCGATTCGCTTGTGGATTGAGCCCGTCGTCAGCGCGCACAGCCGCCGCCATCGCGCTATGCTCAACATTGACATGGCCGTCGTAAATCCAGCTTCGCCCGCCGAGCAGGACGAGTTCTTCATGCGCCGTGCGCTTGAACTTGCCGCCCAGACGACCGCGCTTGCCAGCCCCAATCCACAGGTGGGCTGCGTCATCGTGCGCACCGGCGCCAACGTCGAGGTCATCGGCGAAGGCGCGCATGTCTACGACAACCACGACCACGCCGAGATCGTCGCCCTCAAGCAGACCGCCGCCAAGGGACTCTCCGCCTTTGGGGCGACGGCCTACGTCACTCTTGAACCTTGCAGCCATCATGGCCGCACCGGCCCCTGCGCCAGGGCGCTTGTTGAAGCGGGAATCGCGCGATGCGTCATCGCAACCACCGACCCGAACCCGTTGGTCAGCGGACGCGGCATTCAGATACTTCGCGATGCAAACATCCAGGTCACGGTAGGCGTTCTGCAACAGCAGGCGCGCGATCTCAACGACGCCTTTGCGCACTTTATCCGCACCAGAACACCCCTCGTCACGCTCAAGACGGCACTTTCCGCCGACGGCAAGCTCGCGCCGCCCCCTGCGACACACTTTCCGAGCGAACCGTTCTGGCTCACCGGCCCCGCCGCGCGGCAAGAGGTCCAGCTACTTCGTCATGCTTCCGACGCAATCATGACAGGCATAAGCACGGTACTCGCCGACAACCCGCTGCTCACCGATCGCACGGAAGAGTCGCGTCGCCGTCCTCTTCTTCGTGTTGTGCTGGATACGCACCTTCGCACCCCGCGCAGTTCGCAACTCGTCCGCTCGGCAAACCGCGATCTACTGATTCTGACCAGCGCCAACGCCCCTGAGTGGAAGATTGAAAGCCTGACCCAGGATGGCGCGGAGGTTGAGGTCGTCCCCGAACACGCAGGCCGCCTGTCGCTTCCAGCGGTTCTGGCCATGCTCGCGGAGCGCAACATCCTCAGCGTGTTGCTGGAGGCGGGTTCGCACCTCAATGGAGCGTTCCTGCGCCAGAATCTCGTCGACAAGGCCGTCTTCTTTCATGCCGACATCATGCTTGGCGACCAGGCGCTTCCATTTGCCCAGGGCACGGAGCCTGCCTCGGTCTTCGAGCAAGCACTGCTGCGCCCTTCGATCACCAGCTTTGGCCCCGACACCTGCATCAGCGGCTACCTGCACGATCCATGGCCCGAGTTCTGACCGGTTCTGGCGAGCGGCCCCCATTCGCCTGTAACCTGTTGTTATGTTCACCGGATTGATTGAAACCACCGGAACCGTCCTATGCGTTACACCGAACGCCGGTATTACCCGCATTACTATCGGCGCTCCCGCTCCGCTTGTGGGCCGGTTGAATACCGGCGACTCGATCGCCGTGAGCGGAGTTTGTCTCACCGCGCTCGACATCGAGCCGAACGCGTTTCCTGCGCGGTTCTCCGCCGACCTTGCCACCGAGACCATCTCGCGCACCACGCTCTCGCGCCTCAAGCCCGATACGGTCGTGAACCTTGAGCTTCCTACGCCCGCGGGATCTCCACTCGGCGGCCATGTCGTGCAGGGCCACGTCGACGCGACGGCGACCCTGGTCGCGCTGGAAGCGCTCACTGCCGATACAGAAGCGACCGACTACCGGCTGCGCTTTACCATTCCAGACGCGCTCACGCGCTACGTCGTCGAGAAAGGCTCGATCACCGTGGAAGGCATCTCGCTCACAGTCGCGGCGATCCGCGGCAGCGAAGTTGAGATCGCCATCATTCCTCATACTTACGCCGCAACCAGTCTCCGCACACTGTCGCCTGGTGACGGACTCAATATCGAAGTCGACGTTCTGGGCAAGTATGCCGAAGCGAGAAGCGAAAAGCCTGCGACCTTTAGCGTTACCGAGCAGTACCTGCTCGCCAACGGATACTGACCCTGTTCGCCCCAAAAAGCACAAGGGCGCAGTCGGATGACTGCGCCCTTGTTGCATCACCCGGACCAGTACCACCCGGACCCGGGATTCTCCTCGACCGTTAGATCGAGCTCATGTTGTGCAGGAACTCCTGATTGTTCCTCGTCTTCGCCAGCTTGTCGGTCAGAAGCTCCATCGCTTCCACCGGCGACAGCGGGTTCAGCACCTTGCGGAGCACCCAGATACGTTGCAGGTCTTCCTTGGGAATCAGCAGCTCTTCCTTACGCGTGCCGGAGCGCTGAATGTCGATCGCCGGGAAGACGCGCTTGTCGACCAGCTTGCGGTCGAGGATCACTTCCATGTTGCCGGTGCCCTTGAACTCTTCGAAGATCAC
>JAFDVV010000047.1:0-26734 GCA_018268775.1 Acidobacteriota bacterium
CAAGTTCATAACAGGCTCTAGGGATGGCCGGGATTCACCGCTCAAGTACACTGCGTGAAGCGCACGACCTACCTGGTCGGGCCGCTAGGGATGGCCGGGATTCACCGCTCAAGTACACTTCAGCAGGGCAGCGAGATATGGGTCACGTTGCTAGGGATGGCCGGGATTCACCGCTCAAGTACACTGCAGCGGCAAGCTCGGCATCTACCCGGACAGCTAGGGATGGCCGGGATTCACCGCTCAAGTACACTGGTATCCCCGCGCTACAGCTTTTGTGACGGCTAGGGATGGCCGGGATTCACCGCTCAAGTACACTAGCGGCGGTAATTCGCCCTACGCCATTGACGCTAGGGATGGCCGGGATTCACCGCTCAAGTACACTGGTTTGGACTGAAGACGAAGACTCCGGCCGGCTAGGGATGGCCGGGATTCACCGCTCAAGTACACTAGCGCGAATCAGGTCTATGCCACGCCGAACGCTAGGGATGGCCGGGATTCACCGCTCAAGTACACTTCACCTTCGACATGGTGTTCCTCCCCACCGGCTAGGGATGGCCGGGATTCACCGCTCAAGTACACTAAGTCTGCGATGATCGTCTCGCGCTCCTTCGGCTAGGGATGGCCGGGATTCACCGCTCAAGTACACTTCATGGCGCTGAGGTGCTCCGGCGATTTTTTCAGCTAGGGATGGCCGGGATTCACCGCTCAAGTACACTTGTTTCTTTGCCGCTTCAAGCGTCGTACCCGCTAGGGATGGCCGGGATTCACCGCTCAAGTACACTAAGTCCACGCGAAGCTCTGCACTGACCAGAGCTAGGGATGGCCGGGATTCACCGCTCAAGTACACTATCGCGTCGCCTCGCTTTCTTCGCGAATCTGCTAGGGATGGCCGGGATTCACCGCTCAAGTACACTCCGCCCACATTTTGGGACGGCTTTTTCGTGCTAGGGATGGCCGGGATTCACCGCTCAAGTACACTAGCTAAAGTTCTCGTTCATACATCTCCGCAAGCTAGGGATGGCCGGGATTCACCGCTCAAGTACACTTGTGGAATTGTAGAACTCTACCAGAATGGTGCTAGGGATGGCCGGGATTCACCGCTCAAGTACACTCGCGCTGGCGATGGGTGCTGCGGCATTCTTGCTAGGGATGGCCGGGATTCACCGCTCAAGTACACTTGAGTTGCAGCAGGAGCGCAACCAGATCAAGCTAGGGATGGCCGGGATTCACCGCTCAAGTACACTTTCATCACCCGTCGCGTCTGTGTCTTCCTGCGCTAGGGATGGCCGGGATTCACCGCTCAAGTACACTTCGAAGAGCTACAAGCCGAACGCGCGGCCTTGCTAGGGATGGCCGGGATTCACCGCTCAAGTACACTTGGTCAGTTGCAGGTTCGTGGGCGGGCTTGGCTAGGGATGGCCGGGATTCACCGCTCAAGTACACTTTCGACGACGGTGACGCCTGCGACCTCCAGGCTAGGGATGGCCGGGATTCACCGCTCAAGTACACTGCTTCTCCAGCACGGCGACAGGCGTGTTGCGCTAGGGATGGCCGGGATTCACCGCTCAAGTACACTCGATACTTTGCGCTGGTATCGGCATTTTGCGCTAGGGATGGCCGGGATTCACCGCTCAAGTACACTAACTTAGTTCAAGGATAAGACAATGAAACAAGCTAGGGATGGCCGGGATTCACCGCTCAAGTACACTAATACATTGGCGAACTACCAGTTGCTATTGTGCTAGGGATGGCCGGGATTCACCGCTCAAGTACACTAGGTCATATTTCGACGTGCGCATCTGCGATAGCTAGGGATGGCCGGGATTCACCGCTCAAGTACACTCCGCTTCCGGTTGGACCTGCGATGAAGGTGAAGCTAGGGATGGCCGGGATTCACCGCTCAAGTACACTTTTGACCCTGCGCTTCAATGCCCTGAGTAGGCTAGGGATGGCCGGGATTCACCGCTCAAGTACACTAGCAATGCGCTGAATTATTACTTCGGCTACGCTAGGGATGGCCGGGATTCACCGCTCAAGTACACTCTGTACGCCTGACCAGCGATCAAACACAATCGCTAGGGATGGCCGGGATTCACCGCTCAAGTACACTCGAATTGGAATGCAGCATCGGCAGCTTTCTGCTAGGGATGGCCGGGATTCACCGCTCAAGTACACTGGAAAAAGAATATGCCCTCATCACGTAGCGCTAGGGATGGCCGGGATTCACCGCTCAAGTACACTTAGTGCATGACGTCTCGCCACGCCAAAAAATGCTAGGGATGGCCGGGATTCACCGCTCAAGTACACTTTCCAGGCGCAGTCGGGGAATCCGTTTACGCTAGGGATGGCCGGGATTCACCGCTCAAGTACACTACTCGGGTTGAAGCCCCAACCGGCATCGACGCTAGGGATGGCCGGGATTCACCGCTCAAGTACACTTGGATCACAGGCATTTAATGCGTTAACCGGGCTAGGGATGGCCGGGATTCACCGCTCAAGTACACTTCAATCGTCATCGGTACGCTCCTCCTATCGCTAGGGATGGCCGGGATTCACCGCTCAAGTACACTTGAAGTAGCCGCAGATGTTGAGCAGTATCTGCTAGGGATGGCCGGGATTCACCGCTCAAGTACACTAGGCCGCGCCGAACTTGCTGAAAAACAGCAGGTTGGCGCGGTTTCCCTTCTCAGAAAAGAAGAATCTGGTCAGGGATTTCTTCTGGATCACGCGGCTTTTTGCCATAGAAAACCTCCATTTTGCCGAACTGAAGATCGGTTACGGTCATCAGGCGAACTTGCCCCAAGGGTGGAATCACAGAACGAATTGTGCTGCGGTGCGCTGCCGCAGCCTCTTCACTGGGCAGATAGCGGGCGTAGACGGAAAACTGCAACATCATAAAGCCGTCTTTGAGCAGGGCTTTCCGAAAGCGTGTGTAGTCACGCCGGTTTTCCGGTGTCTCTGTCGGCAGATCGAACATGGCAATCAGCCACAAGGATCGATACGCGGATGGTGGCCGCCCTTTCATTACATTTCAATCTCACGCCTGTGCTCTAACAGATTCCAGACCATCAATTTCCGCTCGTTTCACGCCACGCTTCGGGGCAGATTCAATCGCAATGGGGATCAGCAGGCTGGGAATGCTGACGCTGCTGAGTCCTCCGGTAACGCATTTTGCCAACGAGTTTGCGGTTCGTAAAAGAATGTCAAAGAGAGTTCTTTCTTCCCGGTCGAACTCATAACGAGTTGTTACGGCACCAATGAGCCAATTCTTTGTCCGCGAGTCGAGTGGGGCAGCACGATCTTCGCGGGCAATCCAGTGAAATACGCTGCGGTCGATCAATGGACGGAAAGGCTCCATTACATCCGCAGCCAGGCAGAAGGCATCGTAACGGTTTTTGTGGCGTAGGCCGATAGAAGGATGAAGGCCCGCCGCGCACAGAGCGCGGGCAACGGCTGCCCGAAGCACTGTGTAACCATAATCCAAATGACGATTTTGATCTGGGCCTTCCGAACCCCGGCGGAATTTCGAGTCGCGGAATAGCAAGGACCAGTAGCGACGGGCAGCTTGTGCTTCCAGGTTCCCGGCGTCATCTGACCGTACACGTTCAGACATCGCAATCAGTCCGTCATCGCTTCCATGCAATTCTTTCAGTAGCTCACCCTGCGCACGAATCTTTGCACGGACAATCTGCTGCCATAGCCGCTTACGGGTGGGCAGCGAAAGCTGCATCTGCATGGCGAATCTCTCTGTTTGTAGAAAGTGCGCCTGGACAGGAAGCAGCATGGATGCAGGGAGAAATTTCGCATCGATGGTGATGACCGCGCCGCCAGCTTCAGCAACACGAGAAAGTACCGCCTGAGAAAGCACGACCTGTGGGTGCGCCAGCAGCAATACGGCTATTTCGTCTACAGGTGTGGTGAACGGCAGGGAGAGTTGTTCTCCCTGCTGACGCTCAATGACAAGTTGTGCGTCCCGTACACTCAATCTGGCCGGATTGGAGATTTCAACGATGCGGTCGATCATAGGCTTGACTCATGAACAGGATGGGGAACTCCGAGCAGGTCGATGTAGACCTTTTCTAATTTGAGCAAACGTAGCCCATCCGCCATCTCGCGAATTTTTACATTACCTTGTTCAGTTCGCTTTCCTGCGGCGTTGATTGGAACAAAATTGATTCTCCCGTCTGCCTCAATTGCAGTAAGGATGTAATATCCTTCTTGTCCGCCTTGAGTTAGTTTCACAGTATCTCCTTTGCGCAGGGAATAAAGAAAATTTGCTTCTGGGTCTTTCTGGAGGTGTTTGCGAATAACCGGCTGCCCGGTGCTATATCGACAGTGAGCTTCGAATAGCGACACAGACTCGCTGACCCATTTTTCACGCAACTTCTTCTCTTTCCCAACTTCTTTGCGAGAGACAAATAGGGCTACATGATGCTTTTCGCTCGCATCGACGCGTCGAGCATTTATAAGTTCTCTGGATGGTTCATCAAAATCTCCCGCATGTTTTGCGCCAATTATCGAACCGCCGTTGGTGCTTTTTATCCTAACCTTCTTAATCGGAATGGCACCCCCATTCTTTGTCCTCAAAAGTGGGTAGCCATGCTTGTCGGTGGACCACTTCTTAAATCCACCTATTGTTTGCTCCATAAGACGTACAGTGTTGCGAACATTTTGATCAACAATACTGTCAATGTCGGAAGAGGTCAGCTTATCGCTGATGGGGATTCTCTCGTGGACAATTGGTTTACCCGCTGCCGTATAGTCGCGTGTCTTTCCATAGATGCCTGCTTTGTGGAGTGACCCGCTTAATTTATGCTCCGGCTTGTGTGACACGGACATGCGCGGAAACACATCTCCAAGAAATTCCTCATGGTTTGTCCAGGGAGACAGCAGGCCGCGCACCAGATCACGATAATCCAGCGGCCACTTGTTGCCCATCTTGCTTTGTGCGTGCAGGCTAACATCTCGCACCTGCTGTTCTGTTGTCAGCGCGATGACGAGCGCATCTACGGCATGATGCCGGTGATCCGAACGGTCTTTTCCTTTGCGCTTTTCGCCATCCTTCTCTGAAGGCAGTTGCAGGACAACATCTGGATGAAGCTGCCAAGCGTCGCGCAGGAGTTTCGTTACCCCGCCCGTTGAGGCGAAAATTCTGCGACCTACCTTGTCAAAGAACTCTGCCGTGTCGTTATTCGCCTCCGGGGCTACCTCTGTATCGCGTCCGCCATAAAGAGACATCAGGAGGCGCGCGGCGAGTTTGCTCGTATAGCGCGTATCGTTCAGTTGGCGGCTGGTGAACCCCTCAATCTCTTCGAGAGAGCGAAGCTCGAACCGTCGCAGTTTGGGGTGTTTCCCGATCTTTGGGCTGCCCGTGAACCGTGAGACACGATTGAGTATCTGGACCCATTGCTCTTCTTTTCCACGACATGGATATGCCTCCCACGGAGTTCTGCCACCCTTGTCCTGATTTGCGCTGCGATGACAAAGCGTCTTATTTGCAAAAGAATTATCCGTGCAGCGGCTAAGCGGAATAATGTGCTCTACCTCAAAGACGGGGTAAGTAAAAAGATTGGTGTAATTGATGCTTTCGCCTGTATATGGACAAATCCAGCGGCACTCTTCCGCCAGCAACCATTTTTCAATCATGTAGTGTGGGACATCACGCATTTCTTGCGGAGATGGGTTTGGCTTATTCTGCTGTGCAAGTATCCATCGTGCGCCTTCTTCACGCTTTTTCATGCGGTTTTGATTGTCATTGAACAGCGCAGCTCGGTCGCGTCGGTTTCTACGCAATTCGCGGGCAAGCTCAATGCGAATCTGATAGGGTTTGCCATACTCACGAACGATTGCGTTTACTACCTTCCGCAACTCCGTTAGAGCACGGAGGACTGCGGGATTGGTAATAGACGGCAGAAAGTCTACCACTCTCGGAACGAAATCTAATGGTTCGGTACCGGAGAAACGATTGCCATATCTTTCGCGTTCGGCAGTCTTGAAGGGAACCCTATCCTCCATAAGCGGAAGCAATTCGAGGAGAGCCTTTCGAGACAGATTGCAATAATCTTTCGGCGGACGACCCAACTTCGTATCGCCCCACCGTTTAGCTGCAAATTCATCAAGCTCCCATTGCTCTCTTCCAACTTGCTCCAACTTCTCAGGCTTGATAGTCCGCCATTGTTCCACAGCCTTATGCTTGTCTTCGTTGGAGAGCGCATTCCATCGACCCCCAAATACACGCAGCATGTGAACATTGACCCGATTCCCTTCAATGCGATCTTTCACAAGCCGCTCAAGATTGAAGCCTTCAATCTCCGGAGATCCCAACAACGTCTTCATGGACCTGAATGTCAGATCGTCCTTGTTCTGTAGATGGTCAAGAATGCGCTCGCGCTCTTCTTTCCGCAGCGGACGCTCATTCCCGCCACCGCGCTCAATGACACGCAGATCATTCACTCTCTGTAGCAGGCGAAAACGTTGGGCTTCCAAAGTGGCCCACGGAGCGCGCCGCTCCTTCTTTTCAAGTTCGCAGAAACCAATGAGGTGTTTCGCGCTGGCAAGCGGACGCTGAAAGAACAGCCAGTAACGGATTTTTGCTTCAAGATCATCCGTCAGCACTTCGGGATAAAACTCCCGCTGCTTGCTCCAGATTGCGGCAAATTCTTCCTTAAACATTGCGCGCTCGGTCCAGCGATGCCGAATGCGTTCTTCATGCGGATTAACCAGCGCAAAATAAGAGCCTAAGTAGCGGGTTCCCGCAGTGTCCATTTTTGCGCGTAAATCGGAGATGCCTTTGGCGACCTCGCCTTGCTTCTTATCTTCAGCTTCTTTTTGCTTCTTCTGGTTCTTGCCGCCGCCTTTTGGTGCCGCAACCGCTTCGATCTCGTTCTCAGCCGTTTCCTCTTCGTCTAAGCCGTTTGACAGGTAGCCGCGCCTTTGCGAGAGATGGTACAAAATGCGCCCGATCTCATCCAGTTCTAGGCGGCTTTCTATAGCCACGCTTCGCAGCAGGTATACAAGAGATTGGTCGGCCAAATCCAACTTGCTTCCTGCCACTTTTGCTTTGCCGCGCCAACGTAAAGCAAGCTCTCTATCCAAGTCATTCAGAAGTTCGTGTCTCTGCTGAGAAAATGCCTTGCGGGGACTTTTCTGGCAGGCCGGAAGCAGGCCCGCATCTTGGAGCGATCCAAACAGCTTCCTCTGCCGTAGTGCCCGGCGGTATGTTTGCTTTCTTTGTTGACGAGCCAATCGACGTTCCGACGCCTTGGAGTGGTCCTTCCCCTGTTCAATCTGGGTGTCCCCGCCAACAACGCCAGGATCAAAAATCCGCGCTCCCGCATTTAACACGTGGAGCGGGTGGTCGCTGGTATCCAATTCAACTAATGCCCATCCCAGAGAAGAAGAACCAAGGTCAAGTCCCAGGGTGTACTTTCGGCGATCCATTCCCTGCACGGAAAGCTCCTTGACGAAATAAAAGCATTCGCGTAAAAAAGCCTCAGTGTACTTGAGCGGTGATTGCCCAGCTTTTCTTAGTAAGAAAAAGCTTTTTAGGCTTTCATCGTAAGGTAGTGTCGTGGATAACCACGATCTGAGGCTTGCCTCAGTATCCTCGAACGGCCCAGCCATGGGCCGTTCACACTTTTGCTTCAAAATGTGAACTGAGAGGCCAGTTCATATTAGCTGTTAGGCCGTATAAATGCCTAGTAGATGAGCGACAGACTGCATCCTCGGCCCGCCTCGCCTTCCAATATGCTTCAACAATGATCCGGGCTCTCGCTGCTGCGCAGCGGATGGACAGTGGCACGTCACCCCAAAATGGGATGCTGCTGGTAAACCGGCGCGGAATCTTAGGCGGGCGACGTGAACGCGCTTTGAATCAGCAGTTTGGTAATGTGTGTATCCGGCGCGGCGACATTGCGTTTACGCGCGTAAACGAGCAGAGCGCCTTACAGCGCCCAATGCGTAAACACACTGATAGACAAAGGCTTCCAGCATCCCGGCGCTTGACGGCCAAAATCGCAGGGTGCAAGCTGTTTTCGAGGCGGGTTCCCCCATGAGCACTCCCCGCATCCCGGCTCCGTTGCAGTCTCCGGCCTCCCCGAGTGGCGAAGCGCGTCCGGTCCTTCGTGCCAAAACCATAGCAACCAGAGTAACGCCGGAAGAGCTGGCGGAGGTAGAAGCTGCCGCCGAAGGCGCAGGCAAGACCCTGGCCGAATGGCTGCGTGAGCTGGCCTTGAAAGCCGCGCGGGAGCGTCCGGCAGACCCTGCCGAGCTGTTGCTGGCCGAGGTTTCGGCGCTCCGATACATGCTCCTGAATCTATTCCACGCGACGGCCCAGGCGAACGCCGAAGGGAAGCATCTGCTGCCCGATTCCGTGGTCAAAATCCGTGACCAGGCCAATGTGCGGAAGCTGGCAGACGCCCGCAAACTGCTCGCAGGGTTCCTGTCCCAGGAGGGGCCGGACGGAGGCAAGCAGTGAGCCGCCCATGCGTTTTCCGAGCCGGGGCAGGTGGCTCTTGTGGCTGATCTTGCTCTTCGTTCTGGGACCGTTTCTGGTGATCGTACCGGCCACGCTGTGGCTCGGCTGGACGATGAATCCAGTCCAGAACTTCTACCTCGGAACCTACGCTGCCAGTTCCACACTGAGCAGCTATCCCGGTGCCTTGACTACCGTTCGCTACGCCGAAAAGACGGCTCCGGGCAGAACGCCAGAGCCGCTATTAGCCGAAGATGCGGTGAAAGGGTCGAGTGCCAGTCAGGCTCTTGCTCTGAGTCCAAAGGCCCTTGCCGAAGGCTGGCGCGGGGTCACGATTACACCGCCGCAGAAGGTTCGCGCGAAAGAGTTGCGGGAGTATCTGGCGGCTACGATCTATGACGGCGACAGTGCCTGGCTGATCTATCTTCGCCCCGTACTTTATCTGACGGCTGTGGTTCTTTTTCTGTATGCGCTGTGGCTCTCTTTCGGCCACAGACTTCGCGCCAGTTGGGAGCACGAGCAGCGGCATGGCCGACGCATCAAAGGTCCGGAGTTGGCCTCGGCTTTGCGGTGGAGAGGCGCAAAGCCGGACGGCATCCGTTTCCGACTGCGCTTCGAGAATCGGCTTTTGCGGTGGCTGCCCTTTGGCCCAAGCTATTGCATCCCGAAGCGTCTTGAGGCGAGTCACATTCTGATGATGGGCGACACCGGCAGCGGGAAATCGAACGCCATCCGGCAGCTACTTCGCCAGGTGCGGGAGCGCGGAGAGAGCGCCATCGTCTACGACCCGGCGATGGACTTTGTGAGCGAGTTCTATTCGCCCGCGCGTGGGGATTTGATTCTGAATCCTCTGGACCAGCGATGCCCGTATTGGAGTCTCGGCGACGAGATCGACCGCGACGAAACAGGGGCGACCATCGCCGCCGCGTTCCTGCCGGAGAAGGAATACGAGAAAGAGTTTTTCACCGATGGGCCGCGCCGGATACTGGCCCATCTGCTCAAGCGACAGCCGCAGCCCAGGGACATTCTGAGGATGATGGCTGACACGTCGCGGATCGAGGAGGCAGTGAAAGGAACGCCATTGGCCGCTCTGCTCGATTCGGGAGCGCCAGCACAGAGAGCGGGTGTCCTTGCCAGCCTGAACATGGTGGCCGATAGCTTAGAACTGTTGCCGGAGTGGGAGCATACGAGGCCGACCTTTGCGACGGCTGAATGGTACACGAGCCGGAAGCGTTGGGTGTTTCTCACTTCCAGCCCCGCCTATCGCGCGAAGATTTTGCCGCTGCATTCCGTGTGGCTCGACTTATTTATCCTTCGCATGATGGGCTACTGCGAAGACCAGACGGCGAAGCCAGTATGGTTTGTGCTGGACGAGCTGGCAAGCCTCAACAAACTGCCGCAACTCCATACCGCCGTCACGGAAAACCGCAAATATGGCAATCCCGTTGTGGTTGGCTTTCAAGGCCGCAGCCAGCTTGAAAAACGCTACGGCCAGGATGCCGAGGCTATGCTTTCACAACCCGCAACCAAGCTGTTTTTCAAGACGACCGAGCCTCGCGCCGCGAAGTGGATTTCCGATGCCATCGGGGAAATTGAAGTGGAACGGTTGAAGGAGTCGCGCAGCATGAAGCTGTTCGGCAGCAGGAAATCGTATGCGATGGAGATTGCGACCAAGCCGCTTGTCATGGCGTCGGAAATCTCCGGCTTGGAGCCGTTGCACGGCTTCATCAAGCAAGAGAACAAGGTCGTTCCGGTTCACTTCCAGTTCGCAAGGAAACACGGTAAGCAGCCGGAGTTCATCGAACGCAAGCTGCCGGAGGTTGCGCCTAGGCCGTTACCGCCGACGCCGGTAGCAGTCCAGGCCGCTTTGTGTGGGATGAGTCCAAGGGTATTGAATGATCGTCAACCCGCTTCGTAATAGGTAATCCGTTCTGGAATAATTCTTGCGATCCCCGATCTCAGAATCGAGATAGGGGTCACTCCGCACCACTTACCCGCCCGTCAATACTATTCACTTTTTTGGGCTTCAAATGGTATCGAAGGACTTTAGGACGAGCGTTCCGGCAGACTGACCACTTCTGATTTCTTGCTGTAGCCTGCGAAACTTGTGGCGTGGAAGCGCCCATTTTTTCCCGGCTGAGTCCCAAGCGTAGATTTTCTTAGCACCATCAACCAATAACAATAGATCACTGGTGCGCTCCACTGCGTATTCCCCTTCCTTCAGAGCTTTGGGTAGGACAGTGAGCTTATAGAGGAAGTTGTCATTTCCGGTTTTCCGGCGGTCTGCTTGAATTGCCCACCCCTGAACTACAACCGGGCGTCTACCTACGTTTGTAATGGTAAGAAAAAGTTCGGGTGACGAACCCTGGAATTGCTCTGGCCACTTCTCAAGAGCAAACGCATGGGACACGATGTTTTGTTGGTTCCCGCCTTTGGTTAAGAATCCCACCATCGTCGATAGTTCAAGTCGTGCCCGATCACGGGAGTCCCTGTATATGTTCCAGCTAACAGCAAAGGTGGAAACGATAGCGCCGTAGATCGCCGCGATAGCCGTTCCGTTCATTAGGAAAACTCCTCATTTTGTGCTGCCTGAGCCTTCGACCTCTTCGAGAAGATGTTACTCCCGTCAAGTCGGCATCTCGAGTTGCGGATTAGAATCTCTCTATGCTGACGATCTCCAAGCCGCTGTCAGCCTCGCAGGTACGGACGTACCATGAGCGGGAGTTTGCATCGGAGCGGCAGAACTATTGGAGCCGCGACCAGCAGGGACATAGCGAGTGGCAAGGCAAGCTGGCCGAGCAGTGGGGTTTGTCAGGTCCGGTCGGCAATGAGCACTTTGCGCGTTTGACGGAAGGGCAGCATCCACACACGGAAGCACAGCTCGTCCGCCATCAGGTTTCCAAAACCTATGAGGGCAAATTCGGCAAAGAAGTGGCCAGCGTGGAGCACCGCGCCGGTTGGGATGCCACGTTCTCCGCGCCGAAGTCAGTCTCGCTCACTGCCCTTGTCGGCGGCGATGAGCGCGTGAGAGAGGCGCATCGGGAAAGCGTCCGCGTGGCGCTCAACGAGTTGGAGAAGTATACGCAGGCCCGCATCGGCAATGTCCACGCGCCGGAGACAACCGGCAAATTCGTTGCGGCTACCTTCGAGCACGACACCGCGCGGCCTGTGGATGGTTACGCCGCGCCGCAACTTCACACCCATGCCGTGATCTTCAACGTCACTGAGCGCGACAACGGTCAAACCCGCGCTTTGCAGCCGCAGGAACTATTTGCGTCGCAACGCTATGCCACCAGCGTTTATCGCTCCGAGCTGGCGATGCGGTTGCAGGGATTGGGTTACGAGTTAGAGCGCGGCAAGCACGGACAGCCGGAGATCAAGGGCTATACGAAAGAGTATCTGGAGGCCAGCAGCCCGCGCCGGGAGCAGATTAAAGACCATCTGCGCGAGATGGGAATAGACGGCGCGGGAGCCGCACAGGTGGCAGCCCACCGGACGCGCGACAGCAAAGAATTGTTATCGCCGGGAGAGGTATTAGCGCGGCACCGCGAACTGGCCGCGCAGTATGGACACCAGGCAGACCGGGTTGTGGCCGAAGCGCGGGCGCATGAACAGCGCCACGTCTACGAACCCGACCGCATCGCGCAACAAGCCGTCACCTATGCCCGCGATCATCTCTTCGAGCGTTCCGCAGTGTTGGACCGGCGCGAGCTTCTGGAAGCGGCGCTCAATCGCGGCATGGGAGAAACAACGTATGCCCATATCCGGCAGGAGTTCGCGCAGCGGGCCGCGCGGGGTGAGTTCCGCACGGTCGATCATGGCGGTAGAGGACAGCAGTACACCACCGCCGCGATGCTTCGCATGGAACGCGAGATCATCACACGGATGCAGGAAGGCAATCAGCGCGAGATGAGCGACCCAATGCTGGTTTCTCCGCAGATTCGGATTACGACCGAAGATCGTCACACGGAGCTAAATACCTCGCAGCGCCAAGTGGTCGATGATGTTTTTCTTTCACGCGAAAAGATAGTGGGATTGGATGGAATCGCTGGCGCGGGGAAGACAACGACGCTGGCCGTCATCCGGGAAGGCGCGGAGGCGCAGGGGTACACGGTCGAGGGTTTCGCGCCTACATCCCGCGCGGCGCAAAAGCTGGCCGACGCAGGCATGGAAACATCCACGTTGCAAAGGCATCTTGCGCGGGGCCAGCAGCCGAACACCGGAGAACGCTGTCTGTATGTGCTCGATGAATCCTCGCTTGCGTCCACCAGACAGATGCACGAGTTTGTGAATCGCCTGCATCCCAATGACCGCGTGTTGCTGGTAGGCGACCGCAGGCAGCATGAGGCGGTCGAGGCCGGGCGGCCCTTCGCGCAGCTCCAGGACGCGGGCATGAAGACAGTCAAACTTGAAGAGATCGTCCGCCAGAAAAACCCGGAACTGAAACAAGTAGTGGAACAGCTTGCGCGGGGCGAAGTGCGCGAGGCAGTACAGGGTTTGGAGCGGCAGGGCCGCGTCCATGAGATTGCAGGGCGTGAGGAACGCATCGCAGCGATTGCGAAGGAATATGTGAGGTCGCCGGAGGGTACGCTGGTCGTCTCGCCCGACAATCGCTCCCGCGTGGAGATCAATCTGGCGATTCGTGCCGAGATGCAGGAGCGCGGTTTAGTCAGTAAAGAAGAACATCCCATTGCGGCGCTTGTCCCGCGCCAGGACCTTACCGGGCCGGAGCGGACATGGGTCGCGCGGTATGAGTTCAACGATGTCGTGCGCTACGCGCGTGCATCGAAAGAAACCGGCATGGAGCGCGGCGAATACGCGCGAGTCAAGAGCGTTGACGCAGAGAAAAACTTGTTAACCGTGGTGCGGGCCGATGGTTCAGAACTGACTTACGATCCGCGACGGCAGCAAGGCGTGTCTGTGTATCGGGAAGAACCGCGCAGCTTCGCCGCTGGCGACCGTATCCAGTTCACCGCACCGGCCAATGACTTGAAGGTTGCCAACCGCGAATTAGGGACGGTGGAAGCCATTGGGCAGGACGGACAAATGCGCTTGAAGATGGACGGAGGCCGCGACGTACAGATCGATCCGCGCGAGCATCCGCATCTCGATCACGGCTACGCGGTGACAAGCCATTCCAGCCAGGGGCAGACCGCCGAGCGTGTCTTGATTCACGTCGATACCGAGTTGGCCGCAAAAGACCTGCTCAACAGCCGCATGGCCTACGTCGCCGTCTGGCGCGGCGCGGAGGACGCACAGCTTTACACCAACGATCGCCAGAAGCTACCGGAAGCATTAGGGCATGACGTGTCCCACGAGAGCGCCCACACGCCAGCGATAAAGTCGGAGCAAGCCATCAAGCCGCCGCAGCAGGAAATCGCGCCCGTCATAGAACACGGCATAGGCTTAGGACACGGCCTCTAACCTGCCTGCCCCGAATAGTGAGAGCGTAGCCCAACCTGGCCGCGCGTCAAGGCCACAGCCGCTACGCGGTGCCTTCGGCAGCCTTGACACGCGGACCTCACGGTTGGGCCAAAATCAGCCAATTATTCCGGGGCAGGTAGGAAAGAAACAAACATACGCGCAAATAGTACCTATGGACGCTCCTACGCTCTAGACGGAATAAGCTAATTGCCGTACAACAGAAAAAGCTAAATTTTGCGCGACACGAAAAGCTAAAGAAAATGATTTATGGCCACGCCCTCTGAAAAACTTGCCCAGTCTCTGGAGGTTCTCGGCAGTCTGCAACTACCTGTGAGAGGTGCTGCCATTCGGGTGAAGGACATCTCCCGAACCCACCGTGAACGCTTGCTGGCGAATGGGTTTCTTCAGCAGGTTATCAAAGGCTGGTACATTCCTAGCCGCCCCGATGAAGTAGCCGGGGAAAGTACGGCATGGTACGCATCCTTCTGGAGCTTCTGCTCGGCATATTTGAATGAACGGTTTGGGAGTGATTGGTGCCTTTCGCCCGAACAGTCACTTTCTTTCCATGCGGGTAATCGCACCGTGCCACGGCAACTTGTCGTGCGATCTTCCAAAGCGCGGAACAAAATTACATCGCTTCCGCACCACACATCGGTGCTCGACATTCGCGCGGCTTTGCCTGCGCCGAACGATAGAGAGGTGAGGGAAGAGCTGCGTCTTTTCTCCCCGGAAGCGGCCTTGATTGCATCCTCGCCGCGCTCTTTCTCAAGTCATCCGACTGACGTTCGTGCGGTGCTTCTTACGATTCGCGATGCGTCTCCGTTGTTGGCCCGGCTTCTTGAAGGCGGACATACTACGATTGCCGGTCGTCTTGCAGGCGCGTTCCGCAATTGTGGTCGCGAACGTATTGCGGACGACATCCTCAAGACAATGTTGTCCGCAGGATACGACGTGCGCGAAAGAGATCCGTTCACGGATAAGCCCTCGTTGCTGCTTTCTACTAGGGAACGTTCGCCCTACGTGAACAGGATTCAACTCCTGTGGCAGAAGATGCGGGAGCCGGTCATTGCAATCTTTCCTCAGCCGCCAGGAGTGCCGCGCAGGGTCGAAGCCTATATGAAACGGGTGAACGATGCCTATGTCACGGATGCGTACCACTCGTTATCTATCGAAGGCTATCGTGTGACTCCCGAACTCATCGAGCGCGTTCGGAGTGGAGGTTGGAATCCAGAGGCCAATCAGGAAGACCGTGAGCAGCGCAATGCGATGGCGGCGCGTGGCTACTGGCAGGCGTATCAGGCCGTGCAGCAAAGCATTCGCAATGTACTTGCAGGTGAGAATCCTGGGGACGTAGCGGACAGCGATCATGGAACATGGTATCGAGAGCTGTTTGCGCCCAGCGTTGCCGTAGGTTTATTGAAGCCTGCCGACCTTGCCGGGTATCGCAATGCTCAGGTCTATATTCGCAAGTCGATGCACGTGCCGTTGAATAGCGAGGCCGTGCGCGATGCGTTACCGGCGTTCTTTGATCTTCTCCGCCAGGAGGAGAGCGCAGCCGTGCGCGTGGTGCTCGGACACTTCCTCTTCGTCTACATTCATCCGTACATGGATGGGAATGGGCGCATCGGACGCTTCCTGATGAATGTGATGATGGCTTCGGGAGGCTATCCGTGGACAGTGATTCCCGTTAGTGAACGCAATACCTACATGCAAGCTCTCGAAAGGGCCAGCGTTCATGAGGACATCATGCCGTTTGCTGAATTTCTGGCCGGGCTGGTACGAAAAGGAATTGCTGGAGAACCTCTGCCGGAAGTGCCGTAATCCTCTGTCAAGGTGCCAGAGAGGAAGCACCTATGCTCCAGCACTCCCTTGCACACGAACACATTCGTCGGCGTTCAGGTCATGTGCTGGTTCATTCAGACGTTCTCTCGGCGTCAGAAAAAAAATTTACACATAAAGTTGCACATTCTATCAAGGAATTCTCTATAAGTTTTTTATTTTGAATCAATTATCGGCAGACACAGCGGACTTAAAATCCGCATACCCTAACCGGTCGTGGGGGTTCAAGTCCCCCTCCGGGCACCAGCCTCCGGCACAGAGTTACTTCGATTGGCAGCGATGTCGCAATCGCAACGCAACTTATTTTGTTCGGCGCAGTTCTTCTGAGAGCAGAATTGCGTCTGCGATTTCCCTCATCGATTTGCGGCGTTGCCGACTTTCTCGGTGCATCATCTGGTAGGCCTCATCTTCGCTGAGCGATAGATCCCGTTGCAGTATGCTCTTGGCCCGGTCGACAGCCTTGCGTGTCTCAAGCCGATTGGCGAGCTGCGAGTTTTCCGTTTCCAGGCGTGCGCGCTCTATCTCCGCTCCAACCAGATAGCCGAGAGTCGACAGCAGCCGTACCTCGTGCGTTGTGTGCTTGTACGATAACCTGTGTTGCAGGTTGATCACACCGACCACTCTGCCGGCGCATATGATCGGACTGCACAACATCGCTTCAAAGTGGTCTTCCGGGATATTCTTGAATGCCTTGAAGCGAGGGTCGTTCGAGGCGCCGGAGGCAAGAGCGACAGGTTGTCTATATTTAGCTACCCACCCTGTAACTCCCTGGCCGATCTGGATGCCGACCTGGTCCACAATATCCGCGTGCGGATTTTTCGACGCGCGCATGACGAGGCTCTCACCTTCAAGGACATAGATAAAGCAGGAATCGCATGGAATAACGCTCGATATGAACGATACGATCCGGTCGAGAACGAGGTGGAGGGAGTCGGCCGCCGCGATACGGCTGCCGATCTCGTGAAGAAAATCGATCTGTTTGAGCCCATCCCTGAAGCCTGCCATGGTGGGCGTTGAGGTAGCCACGCGCCGTACTTGTTTTGCAGTGCCAAACTCTTCAATGTAGCTAGTGTCGGACAGGACGCCCTCAATCTTCTTGTTGCGTTTTTCCTCCAGTAAGCGACTGGCATACTGGGCCGCTTCATTGACCAAAAATCCCATCTTTGGACGTGAAGGCTCGAAGTCCGGTTGAATCCCGTAGTGCGTCAGTTCTTCGGACGTCGTTGGTCCAATGGAGAGTACGACTGTCGATTGCAACGAATCCCGCAGTTGCGGCGCTACTCCCATCTGCTCGGCCACCTGAAACAGATGAATCACCTGTACCGCCGTCATGAACAGGACGACATCTACTGCGCCGTTGATCAGGCCCATGACTGACTCTCGCAAAGGCTGAAGGTCATCGGGAAGAGTCCATTGATAAACGGGGACCTTCACCAGTTCATCGCAGCGGTTGCTGAGTTCGGCGAGAAACTCCGGGTTGGATGCGCCATATTCCTGTACAGCGACCTTCATTGTGTTCAACGATTCGCCAAAGGTTGTGTTGATTGCGCGCAATAGCTCGCGCCATGTGCTGGGATCTTCGGAGATGGCGTGCACCGGAACCTTCAGTTCGCGGAGAGCTGTTGTCGGTTTAGCGCCTCGCGCGGCGATTTTAACTTTGCGCAAGGCCTCGAGAAATTCATCTTTGTTCACTCGCGTCTGTACGAGATCAACGAGGGCACGAACGCCGATACCCGTCAGAAAGACGATGAGATCGAACTCTCCACGTATCAACCTGTTGGCGAATTTGATCGTCTCCTCGTTCGAGTCCAGACCGATCTTTCGCAGGGCGGGCACTACGGTCGCTTCGCCGCCATAGGTGCGAATCAGTTTCTCTACCTCTTTCGCACGGCGGGACTCCAACGAAAGTACACGGAGTCCTTTGAAGCTTGCATGTGCCACGCTTCCTCCAGCCAAATGTTATTGGGGTTTACTTCCTGCCGTGCCTTTCAGCGGCAAACGCTCGACGTGGAGCAATATCGGTAGGAGCTGTCTAAATTCTATCCGCGAGATGGCAACGGAGCCAAGCACAACTTCGCCTGGCCCCGATTCCAAAGGTGTTGTTGTCTAAAACGTAAGACGTCCGGTAAGGATGAAGCTGTGGTTATAGCTGTGATAGCGGGAAGTCGCAATCTGCATACCGGTGCCTAGAACGAGTCCGAGCCTGTCCTTCGGCTCCTTGCGCAGCTTGATCTTGCTGACGATCAGGCCTGGCGTCAAAAAGACCTGGCTTCTTCCGTCATTGGAGCCGCCGTGGAAGAAACTTGCATTTGCCTCCAATTCCGGCCAGAGGTACTTGCCAACCCTGTATTGAGCAACGCTGTTCCACAGAAGCGTTCGCCCAATTGCCGGCACGGAGCTGGCCGGCAAAACACCCCCGACTGCCGATTGCACTGCGAGCTTTCCAAAGCCTTTGCCTCCAACAACGGTTGGTGTAATTGTCGAAACGGCGGTGCCGTTCTTGTAGGCCCCTGTCGGGATCGAGAACGCCATCTGCACTGCCGTGGAATAGTTGCCTCCCTCACTTCTCGCGAACATTCTGTACTTCGCAACGACCGAAAAGTCGCCAGCTCCGTCTTTCGTCTTAGGCGTGTTGTGCTGAATATAAGCAGGGAAGTTGATGTCGAACTCGCTGCGTGCAAAGGGAATCAAATTGACTCCTTTACCGTTGCCGTAGTTCCAGGTTTCTGTGTGTGTCGAGGTGTATTGGTGTACGAAATCCACTCGAGCAAGTTGGACAATCACTGCCGATGGAGCTACCACCGGCACTGGCCATGCCGGCTGCCGCGCACTTGTCGCGCGTACGCGGTCTTCCCATGATTTGAAAAAACCAGTCTGAGCAAAATCAAACGAATGTGCGATGCACAAAAACAGGGTGAGCTTTATTGCCGCTTTCGCCATGGTTGTCTCCTGAGCTGTCAGCAGGTCCCTTTTGCGTGGCGTGTGTGCCAGTTGTCGTGCCGGTTTCTCGGGGAACAGGCACCTTGACGGACGCATTGATCCGCAGCGTGAATTCCTTGCTGTCTGCAAAAAAGGGATGTTGATTGAACGGCGAGTGTCCGTCCACAGGTGGTGGTTCGGGGCCACACGCCGCGTCTCATGACACATCAAGGTGCCAAAATTGTGAAGAGAAGTTGCTGTATCGTGCCATGACTTGTCAGCTCTAGCAAGCACCATTTACGGGGTGGTTGATTTTCGCTTGCAGTGCTGCCAATTTGCGGCTACTATCAATTCAACGCCACCGACGGCGTTAAAGTGAAGCAGCGGCGCACCTCCTGTTGTGTGTCGGCAGCTCGAAACTTCGATAACTCATCTGCAAGCTCCTTGAAGAGCCCTGATTGCCAAGTTGTGGCTTTGGCCACAATGCTTTCTGGTCTGCGCATTGTCGTTTCCAAAACATGCGCACTGTTGATTGCTCAGCCCCACGAAACGTGGCACGAGCAAACCTCTCAAGGAGTTACGCATGAGTGGCAGTGCACCAATCAATTCGAGCGAGTTTACCGTCGAACAGAAAGAATACCTTCAGGGCTTCTTTACCTCGATAGCGCAACGCGGGTTCACTCCCTTTGTCGGTCATACCTCCGATGGGTTTATCACCGCGGATGCTTCTTCCAGTGTGCCCAATCAGGCAATCGAGACCGAGCCTTGCTGGTTCGGAACTCCGGTCTCCGATCTTGCCCGGGAAGAGCGCTGGAAGTACGAGCTGGATCCGTTCGCAATATGGGACAAGGTCCTCGAATATAGCGGCCGAAACCAATCTCCATCTGACGATGACCGGTTTCGTCTCAAATATCATGGACTGTTCCATGTGGCCCCCGCGCAGGATTCTTTTATGCTTCGCCTCAGAATCCCAGGTGGAATTCTTTCAGCACATCAACTTTGCGGCCTCGCGAGGCTTACTGAAAGTTACGGATCCGGCCGTGTCGATCTGACGACGCGCAGCAATATTCAGATTAGAGAGTTTCAGCCCAAGGACATTGTGAGAGTTCTTCACTGTGTTCAGTCGCTTGGACTGACATCGCGTGGCTCCGGTGCCGACAATATCCGCAACATTACGGCGTCGCCCTTGACGGGACTCGATCCAGCCGAGTTGATCGACGTTTCGCCTTTGGCAGAAGCCATGCAGGCATACATAACAAACTCTCCCGAGATGTATGACCTTCCCAGAAAATTCAACATTGCATTCGACAGTGGCGGGACAATCTCCACACTTGCCGATACCAATGACATCGGCTTCGCGGCAGTGCGCGTTGCGGAAGGGCGCAGCATTCCAGCAGGGGTCTACTTTCGTGTGATGTTGTGTGGAATTACGGGGCATCGGCAGTTTGCGGCCGACTGTGGGTTGCTGCTTAGACCCGAAGAGACCGTTGCAGTGGCTGCTGCAATGGTTCGCGTGTTTGTGCGACATGGAGACCGCACAGATCGCAAAAAGGCCCGGCTCAAATACCTGGTTGACCGGTGGGGCGTCGATCGGTTTATTGAAGAGACCGAGAAAACTCTCGCATTTCCTCTCATTCGAGTCGCCGTCTCCGAGTGCGAACCGCGCAACGCCATAAATCGCATGGGCCATATCGGGATTCATGCTCAATCGCAACCCGGTTTGCACTACATCGGCGTATGTGTCCCGGTTGGACACCTTTCTGCTGCGCAGATGCGATCGCTCGCCGGTATTGCGGAGCGTTTCGGATCGAGTGAGCTTCGTTTGACGGTATGGCAAAACCTGATCGTTCCAAACATAATCGCTGATCGGCTGGAAGAGGCCAGGCAAGCCATTGCAGATGCCGGACTAAGCTACAAGACAACTACGGTGCTGAGCGGCACAGTCGCCTGCACAGGAAACCAGGGATGCCGTTTTGCGGCTTCCAATACGAAGAGCCATGCTGTATCGCTGGCCAGGCATCTGGATGAACGCTTTCCCATGCTGGGTCAACCGGTCAATCTTCACGTAACCGGCTGCCACCACTCCTGCGCGCAGCATTACATCGGCGACATCGGTTTGATGGGGGTCAAAGTCTCAGGCGAAGAAGGGTATCAGGTCATTGTCGGCGGCGGCGCAGACGGAGATCAAGGAATCGGACGCGAGCTGATATCTTCCATCCGGTTCACCGATCTTCAGCAAAAACTGGACAACCTGTTTTCGCAGTATGTTTCGCAGCGTAGATCGGACGAGACCTTTCTCCAGTTCACGCGACGCCATGACATCGCAACATTGCAATCGTTTTGCAATCAGGAGAGCTCTTAGACATGTCAGCCATCCCATTCATTCCCGATAACGCGCCTTTCTCTCCAGAGCAGCGGAATTGGCTCAACGGCTTTCTTGCGGGCGTCTTCGCCAACGTGCCAGCAGTGTCCCCCGCGGGCGGTCCGCCGCGCTCGCTGAAGATAGCAGTCCTCTATGCGTCCCAATCGGGGACGGCGGAAGGAATCGCTCGTAAAGTGGCGAAGGAGCTTAAGGCCAAAGGCCACGTTGCCTCGCTCACCTCGCTTGAAGGATACACTCCTGCAACGTTGCTTACGGAGCGCTATGCAATCTTCATCGCCAGCACATATGGCGATGGCGAAGCGCCAGACGCCGTGCGTCCGTTCTATGAGCAACTGTGTCTCCAGCACTTTCCTTGTTGTGAGAACCTCTCCTTTGCCGTCCTGGCACTTGGAGATTCCAACTATGAACACTTCTGCAAGTTCGGCATCGATCTTGATAACAAGTTGGCCTCTCTGGCTGGCACACGCATCTGCGAACGTGTCGACTGCGATGTTGATCTCGACGAGAGCTTCGCAAACTGGAAGCTGGCACTTTTTGACGGCGTAGACGATATTGTCTCAGGAGGGTCGGTTCAATCCGCTTCGCCATCTTCAATAGCCAGCAGATCCAAGACATCATCCGGTGCCGAGCAAGCCGCGACCCCAACTCGCGACAACCCCTACATTGCGCAACTTATCGAAAAGCGGCCACTGACCAGCAGCATCTCCAGTAAACTCACTCTTCACGTGGCGTTCGATATCGGGGGCTCCAATGTGAGGTATGAAGCGGGAGACGCATGCGGCGTCATCGCGCAAAACGACCGTCAGCTTGTCGAGGAGATACTTCACGCGCTCAATTTCAGCAGTACCGTCTCCGTACCGCTTCCAAAAGGCGGTTCGACAACGTTACTGGATGCACTTCTCAATCACTTCCAAGTCACCCGCTTGACGCGAAAGATGGTAGAGTCATACGCCACTATCGGAGCCTGTAAGCCGCTCTTTACTCTTCTCGCGCCGGAGCAGCAATCAAATCTTGAAAAGTATGCCTGCGACAGGGGATTGATCGACCTACTGCATGATTATCCCGGCGTGCTTCGAGATCCGGCGGACCTGGTGGCGATCCTGCCTCGTCTTGCGCCGCGTCTCTATTCCATCTCGTCCAGCCCGTCTACGCATGCGGGAGAGATACATACGACGGTGGCCGTTGTGCGCTACCGCTCTCATAATCGCGAACGCGGCGGCGTCTGTTCAACTCTGCTCGCCGACAGAAGGGGTGCTGGGGAGTCGCTTCCCGTCTATATCCAGCCCAACAAGCGCTTTCGTCTACCTACAGATTCGAACGTGCCGATCATCATGATTGGTCCAGGAACCGGAGTTGCTCCATTCCGCTCTTTTCTGCATGAGCGGCGTGCGCTGGGGCACAAAGGGAAGAACTGGCTGTTTTTTGGCGAACGCTCTGCCGCTACAGACTTTCTTTATTGCGATGAACTTGAGTCGATGCACAGCGATGGTCATCTGACGCATCTCGATCTGGCCTTCTCTCGCGACCAGGAGCACAAGATCTACGTGCAGGACCGCATGCGCGAACAGAAGCAGGAGCTTTTCCGTTGGCTCCAGGATGGAGCAAGCGTCTATGTCTGCGGAGATGCATCGCGTATGGCGAAGGACGTCGATACGGTTCTTCATGAGGTCGTTCAGTCGCAAGGCGGCCTGGATGCGGATGCGGCCACCGAATACGTCCAGCACCTTAAAGACGGCCATCGCTATCACCGCGATGTGTACTAGTTGCGGCTCAAGCAGATTCAATCAGGAGAACGATGCCACTTCCACTCCACGAACTCGCCACATCCGACACCATCAGTCCGATCGTGCGTCTGACGGAGAACGGCTTGGACATCGTTGTGGCGGACGATAGCCGCTCCCGATCGAAGACCTCTCTGATACCAGAACGCGCGTTGTTACCCGGCGAGCAATATCGGTTCCACTTCGACATGACGAAGTGCATTGGTTGCCGCTCCTGTGAAGTTGCATGCAACGAACAGAACGGCAACCCTGCCAATCTACGTTGGCGGCGTATCGGCGAGATCGAAGGTGGTGCATGGCCCGATACAAGCCGCCACTACCTCTCCATGGGGTGCAATCACTGCCTCTCGGCCGACTGCCTGCGCGGTTGCCCGGTCGACGCATACAAGAAGGACCCTGTTACGGGGATCGTGCTGCACTCCGCCGAGGCATGCATCGGTTGTCAGTATTGTGTGTGGAACTGCCCATATTCGGTACCGCAGTTCAATCCGGAACGTGGAGTCGTTGGCAAGTGCGACATGTGCCACGGCCGCCTAACCGCTGGGCTTGAACCGGCGTGTGTCAATTCCTGCCCGGAAAATGCAATCGAAATCGAGATAGTCGACCAGCTCGAATGGCGCAGCGACTATGCCGCTGCAAATGCACCCGGAATGCCGAATGCTGGACATACAATCTCGACTACGCGTATTACCTTGCCGGCCAATTCGGACGTAACTCTCGAACGGGTCGACATCGAGACGCTGCGCGCCGAACACCCGCACTGGTCGCTTGTCTGGATGACCTCTCTGATCCAGTTATCTGCTGGCACTCTTGCCGCTGGACTGCTCTCAGGCCAGACCGATCCGATTGCATTGACGATTATTCTTCTCCTCACCGCCTTTACCCTTAATGTCTCCATTCTTCATCTTGGGCGACCGGCATATGCGTGGCGCGCGCTCAAAATGTGGAGGAGATCCTGGCTCTCGCGTGAAGTGCTTCTCTTCGGACTGTTCTTCGTCTCCCTCACGGTTCTAACTGTCGTTGCGTGGTGCGCTGCTATATATGTTTCTCATTCCATACTCGCCGCTCAACGGACGTTGCAATACATTACGCCGCTCGTCGGAGTAGCAGGAATACTGGCGAGCGCACGTATCTATCTGGTGCCTGCACGTCCAGCATGGAATACTCAACACACGCCGGCCGATTTTCTGCTTAGCTCGGCTGTTCTCGGCTGTGCTGCAACGCCAATACTCAACCAAATTACTCTCTTCTTTCATCAACGCTCGTTGTTCAATTTACCTTCAAACGCGTGCGAGTTCCATGAAATCACGGTGTGGCCGCTGATCGCTACGACTGGATTGTGGATGATGAACCATATCGTTCGTGCGATCGGTCTGCACAGGTCTGAGGTTTATGAACGGCGCGCATCCGCATCGCTGCTCAATACTCACGGCCTGCGGGGGACATTCTTAGTGGCTTTTGCCTTCGCTGGTCTTGCTGTTCTGATGGCGCTTGCCTGCCAGCCCCTCTTCGCGTTATTGGCGGCCTTTGCGGCCATCGTCACGTCACGCTACCTCTTTTTCGTCTCCGTCGTTCCGCTCAACATGGCGCTGACCTTCGTCCGGCAGGTCCACGCATGAGCGATATTTCGATCGTCCAACGCGTTAAGCGGTTCGTAGGTATCGATACGCAAGCGGAAAAATATGCCTATGCTCAGGATCCAGCCTACGGCTTCATATCCGAATCGCGAGTAGCGGAGCGCTGGATCAAGACTACCTGCGGCTATTGCTCAGTGGGCTGTGGAATGCTTGTAGGCGTCCGTGACAACAAAGCAGTTGCGGTACGCGGCAACCCCGATCACCCAGTCAATGCCGGTAAACTCTGCCCCAAGGGGCTTTCCGAGCACCACATCCTCGACGCGCCAGGGCGTGCACGCCAGCCCCTGCTGCGGAAAGAAGGAGTGCTGACTCCAGTGTCGTGGGATGAAGCACTCGACACAATGGTTTCGCGCATACGCGATATTCAGGGGCGTTATGGGAATGAGTCGCTGGGCGTTGTCGGCACCGGGCAGCTATTGACCGAAGAATGCTACACGTTGGGAAAGCTCGTCCAGTTGGGATTTCGCACGCGAAACAACGATGGCAATACCACGCTCTGCATGGCCTCTGCCGTTTCAGGCTATAAGTTGTCCTTTGGATCCGACGGTCCACCGGGGTCGTACGCGGACATGCAGTCCGCCGATGTCATCCTCTTGGTTGGAGCGAACATTGCAGACAACCACCCCATCCTTTGCCATCGCGTCGATCGAACATCTCCCGGTACAAAACCGCGCACACTGATCGTCGTTGACCCTCGCGTAACCAAGACTGCGATGATGTCGGACATTCATCTTGCCATTAAGCCAAGGTCCGATATCGCACTACTTAATGGCATCGCGCATGTCCTCATTCGCGAAGGGCTCATCGATCATGAATACATCCGGCAGCATACAACGGGGTTTGAAGAGTATGCGGAGTTTGTCTCGACGTTTACGCCTGCCTGCGTAGCTTCAATTACCGGACTAACTGAAGAGCGTCTTATTGAAGTCGCTCTGCTCTACGGCCGCGCGCGCGCAGCTTTCATTGGGTGGACGATGGGAGTGAATCATTCGACCCAGGGTTCGGTCACGGTTGCGGCGATCAACAATCTAGCTCTCATTACAGGAAACATCGGTCGCACAGGAGCTGCACCGTTCTCCATTACGGGGCAGTGCAATGCAATGGGTACGCGGGAGTCTGGCTTCACTGCGTCTTTGCCCGGATATCGCAAATTCGATAGCCTTGCAGACCGTACGGATCTAGCTCGTATCTGGAACATCGATGTGGAGCGCATTCCGGCGAGTCGCGGCCTCGCCTATCCAGACATTATTGAAGCCGCTGTGCAGGGACGTATCAAAGCCCTCTGGTTTGTAGCAACGAATCCGGCTGTGTCCTTTCCAAACTACAAGCTTCTCGAGCATGCTCTGCGCTCGGTTGAATTTCTGGTTGTACAGGACGGCTTCCATCCCACACCGACCAGCGAATTTGCCCACCTCGTCTTGCCCGCAGCCATCTGGGGGGAGAAGGAAGGAACCTTCACCAATTCAGAGCGCCGAATCTCCAAGGTGAATCCGGTTGTCTCTCCGCCGGGAGAAGCGCGCTCCGACTTTGATATCTTTCTCGCCATTGCCAAGCGTCTGGGCGTCAAAGAAGGACTCTACCCCGGCTGGAACACCACACATGATGCGTTTCTCGAATGGCAGCGTGTTTCGGCGGGACGGATGTGCGATTACTCAAGGTTTACATGGAAACAGATAGAGGATGAAAACGGTTTGCAATGGGGCGGCGCATCTCTTTATCGCGATGGCGTCTTCGCAACTGACGATGGACGCGCGCGCATCCACTGCGTTCCCTGCGATCCATTTACCGAGCAGCCAGATGTCAACTTTGAGTTCATCCTCAATACCGGACGTACGGTAGAGCATTGGCACACTCGTACAAAAACCGCACAAGTGGATCTGCTGAACGATATGGTCCCGAATGCGTGGCTGGAGATGAACCCCGCAGACGCGAACCGGCTGAGCCTCAAACCGCATGATCGCGTAACCGTCCGCAGCCGTCGTGGAGCTGTCTCCGATCTTGAATTGCGTATAACCGGGATCGTCGCGCCCGGACAGGTGTTCATGCCGTTTCATTTTTCAGAGACGAACTCAAACATTGTCACGCTCGGCGCCTTTGATCCAATCTCACGCGAGCCAAACTTCAAGCAATGCGCGGTAAGTATCGAGCGCACTCCGCGCTCAAATCGCCGTTCAGTTGCCGCGCGGCGGTAAGCCCATGCGCTCAAAACAATAGCTGAACAAACTACATACGGAGACTGTAAGCCCATGTCGAACTTCAAGTCATTCCTTAGGTCCGG
>JAFDVV010000047.1:26820-40436 GCA_018268775.1 Acidobacteriota bacterium
TTTCCTTTGGGTGTTCTTTCTCAATACATCGGACGCAAGAGCGCTGCCATCGTCGAGATGTCTGCTATTGTCCTCGCACTGATTTATGGGTACCTGTTTGTAAGGACATTTCACGATGTCCTCGCCATGGGCGTGTTGTTGGGGATTGCCGGTGCGAGCTTTGGAGTAGCGCTGTCGCTTGGCTCCGGTTGGTTTCCAAAGCAGCACAAAGGGCTTGCAATGGGAATAGCCGGAGCAGGGAATAGCGGAACGGCCCTTGCTGCCTTGCTTGCTCCGAGGCTCGCCCAGCATTTTGGCTGGCATAAGGTGTACGGCTTTGCAGCTACCACAATGCTGCTTCCACTGTTCGTAATGATTGTCTTTGCCAAGGAGCCGCCCGATACGGAACATCAGACTCTCCGCCAGCACCTCTCCTGCCTGTGGGAAAAGGATGGCTGGGCCTTCAATCTCATCTATGTCATTACGTTTGGCGGTTTCCTCGGTCTAGCGACATTTCTTCCATCGTTTTATTATTCGCAATTCCATGTCTCGAAAGTCCAGGCAGGTACATTGACTGTCTTTGCTACTCTTACCGGCTCTCTCGCACGGGTTGCAGGCGGGTTCTTTGCCGATCGATTCGGAGGTATCACAACATTGTCCGTTGTGTTCCTGATATCGATCGTGGGCTTTTTAGGATTTCTTGCATCGCCGTCACTTGTAGTGACGACGCTTCTATTTATGCTCTGCTTTGCAGCGCTTGGCGCTGGAAATGGCGCGACATTCCAGCTTGTGCCTCTGCGCTGGCCACTGACGACGGCAGTGGCGGGCGGCATGATTGGCGAAATCGGTGCGCTTGGGGGGGGAGTTCTCCCCAATCTGCTCGGGCAGGCAAAGCAGCACACAGGCTCCTATTCGGCGGGATTTATTAGCTATGCAGTCTTCGCTCTCTGCGTACTTGTAATGATAAGAGTCGTCGCAAAGACCTGGTCCCAAACCTGGGCGGGGGAGGGCGGGCTTGCCCGTACGCAACCTGACGAGGTTGTACACGCGACATTAGCCCGGGGGCGAAGCGAGCTTGCCCGCACTCGAGTTGTAGGATGAATTGCTATGGCGACTATGGAGTATGGGGATGTGGGTCTTATGAAACGACTAAAGTCATGGGGTTGCGATTGACTATTCTGTAAGCTGGTCGCTAAGGCAGGCAACCCTTGTACCGGTAGAAACATGGATAAGGAAGCAAACTTACCCGGGCAGCGAGCGGACATCGATCGCATTGCGATAGAAAAACACAGCCAGAGGCTTGCAATTGCATTTATTGTGAGTGGCTTGTTCTTTATGCTGCTGCCTGGGACCTTCCTGGGCGTCTGGAAGCTGATTGCGATATCGAAGGAACGGACTGTGGCCAGCCTGGAGCCGGCGTGGCTTCAGGCCCATGGGCAGGCGCAGATATTTGGGTGGATCGGGTCGTTCATCCTGGGGATAGGCTTCTATTCTCTGACCAAAATGCGGGGAACATTGCGCTTTTCCGTTTGCGCAGGATGGGCATCCTGGACTCTGTGGACATTTGGAATTTCATTCCGATGGCTTGGGGGCGTAACCGAGTGGCACTGGAGGGTTCTACTTCCTCTTTCCGCGGCGATAGAGCTTGCCGCCTTCTATCTCTTTGGCCGCTCATTGCGGCAACCACGTACGCGCGACGGCGGTAAACCCAAAGAGAGCTGGCTGCGGGCCGTCATGCTCTCGACATTCGGATTTTTGGCGGTGCTGGTTGTCAATCTCATCACCATGGTTCAACTCGCCTATGCTGGAAATTCACCGGCGCTTCCGCATCTGCTCGACCAGCAGATGGTATCGCTTGCCTTGTGGGGTGTTCTCGTTCCCACAATCTTTGCCTTTAACGCTCGCTGGCTACCCATCTTCGTGGGCCTGCGCCAGCCGGCCGGAGCACCGTTTTTTGCCGCATATGGCTTCATCCTCACGGCCTTGATAGCGCTCTTTGCAGGATGGCAGTCTGTGTCTGCCGTGGCCTTTCTCTTTGCCGCGCTTCTGGCAACTAATGCGCTCCATGTCTGTACGCCTGCAGTGCAACCAGCCAAACTGATAAACGTCCACTCCTCATTCCCATTCTTCGTTCGTATTACATACTTCTGGCTTATTGCTTCCTGTGTTTTGAATATGCTGGCAGTTCCATACGACCGTTCTGGAGGGATATGGGGAGCAAGCCGTCATGCACTCACTGTAGGCTTTATTGCGGGCATGGTCTTCGCCATTGGCCAGCGCGTGCTCCCTGCATTCTGCGGCATGCGCGTGTTGTGGAGTACGCAGATGATGTTCTGGTCTCTGCTGCTGCTGCATTTAGGTTGCACGTTGCGCGTGGTAGCGGAGCCTTTGGCTTACGAGGGCTATTGGGGCCTCGCCTGGAGAGTGCTTCCGCTTTCCGCGTTGATAGAACTGACAGCAGTCACACTCTTCGCGCTGAACATCGCAGTGACTCTTATCCTGCCGCCAGCCCATCTCCGTCGTTCTGAATCGACTCCTGCAATCTCTTAGGCCTTGGACCGGCGCGACCATTCAGCGTGGCCTACGCTTTATCGCCTCAGGATGCCGCGACGGGCTGCCATCTCGCGGCCAACCAGGTCTTTTTCGCCGTCCGACAACACTCCATCCGCCAGCACAAAGATCTCAGCTTCTTCCACGACGAGATGACGCTTGTAAAGCGCCATCAGATTGGACAGAAGTACCTTCATTTGCCTCAGGTCTTCTTTCGACAAGGAGCCATCTGATAACCATCGCCGGCCAATGGTATCGACATCGTCGTGATCGACCTCCGCTTGTCTGTGATCGGCCTCAAGCCGGTCGACCTTTTCGAGTGCTCGAAGAACCCTGGGTATGTTTTTCGCACGCAGGAGGGGAAACAGAGACTTTTCTTCATCCGCGGTGTGTCTTGGACCCGCCTCGCGAAAATACCAGAGCGCCTTCTCCAAGCCTGTTCGCTGGTCGACAGTAAGCTGGTTTACTCTCGCCTGTTCACAGACGGAGATCAGTACGCCTAAAAAATATCGTATTCTTTGATGGCAATCGCTCAACAGGCCCAGCGGGTCGCTGAAGTCGCTCTCGGGTTTTCCACCTATCTGTGTCAGCATTGCAATTTCCACCCCATCTACTTTGTTACATAATGGTCTGCATTGATCTGCACGTACTTCTCCCACTGGTCTGGAACATCGCCTTCGGCATAGATCGCCGCCACCGGACAAGCAGGAACGCACGCCCCACAGTCGATACACTCAACGGGATTGATAAACAGCATTGGGCTCGGGCCGAAGCCCTCTTCGCTCTTCTTCGGGTGAATGCAGTCTACCGGGCAGGCATCTACACAAGCGGTGTCCTTGGTCCCAATGCACGGTTCGGCGATAACAAATGCCATGAACTCGTCCTTTCTCCTGCGGCCGTTCGCCGTTGCTCACGATGCTGCAATCGACTCGCCAGTGACTACCACCGGGTTGTCGATGTTTGCGTAGTCGTAGGCCTCCCTTGTAACGACAGGGGTCTCTACAAAATTTTCAGTGACAGGTGGCGATTGCACGGTCCATTCCAGCCCGGATGCGCGCCATGGATTGTTTCCGGCAACCGCTCCATATTTCAATGACCAGAGCAGATAGACTGCGGGCAACAAATAGCCGATAGCAAGAACGGAGGCACCCGCCGTTGACAGCGCATTCAGTACCTGAAAATCGGGCGGGTAAGAGTGATAGCGCCGGGGCATACCAAGATAGCCAAGAATGAATTGTGGAAAGAAGGTGAGGTTGAACCCGATAAACAACGTGGCGGCCGCGAGCTTTCCCAGCGACTCCGAATACATCCTTCCCGTGATCTTTGGCCACCAGAAATGCAGCCCAGCCATGTATGCGCTGATCATGCCGCCTACCATCACATAGTGAAAGTGGGCCACGATGAAGTACGTCTCGGTCAGGTGGATGTCCATACCCAGCGACGCAAGCATTACTCCGGTCATGCCCCCCATCGTAAACAGCCCGATGAAGCCAAAGGTGTAGATCATCGGCGTTGTAAAGATGATGGATCCCTTGTACATCGTTGCCGACCAATTGAAGACTTTGATTGCTGAAGGAATGGCCACCAGCATACTCATGAGCGAAAACATCAAGGCCGAATAGTTGGATATGCCCATGATGAACATGTGGTGGGCCCAGACGAAAAAGCTGAATATGGCGATAGCGACCGATGAAAATGCGACAGCGGTATATCCAAACACCCTCTTCCTGCTGAAGCAGGAGATTACCTCCGAAATGATTCCCATTCCCGGCAGGATCATGATGTATACGGCGGGATGGGAGTAGAACCAGAACAGATGTTGAAACAGAAGAGGATCTCCGCCCAGTGTGGGGTCGAAGACTCCGATTGCGAAAAGCCGCTCCAGCGCAACAAGAACAAGGGTTATTGCAACCACGGGGGTTCCCAGCACAAAGATGATCGACGTAGCGTAGTACGACCAGACAAAGAGTGGCAGTCGAAACCAGGTCATCCCCGGCGCGCGCATGCGATGAATGGTGACGATGAAGTTGACGCCAGTCAGAATAGAAGAAAAGCCTGCAACGAATATCCCCATCGCCGCGCTGACGACGTTGCTGTTCAGATAATGCGTGCTCAGCGGCGTGGTGAAGGTCCATCCCGTATCGACTCCGCCAGTGACCATCGAGCAGAGTTCTATCGTTCCCCCAATCATGAAGAGATACCAACTTAGAAGATTGATCTTCGGGAATGCGACATCCCGTGCGCCAATCATCAGAGGTATCAGGAAGTTTCCCAGCACTGCGGGCGCCACCGGTACCAGGAAGAAAAACACCATGATGATGCCGTGAATGGAAAACAACTTGTTGTAAGTATCGGAGGCCATAAGGTCGCCTGCTGGAGTCAGAAGCTCCAGCCGGATCAGAGCTGCCGCCAATCCTCCAATCACGAAAAAAAAGCTCGTCGAGAGCATATAGAGGATCGCGATCCGCTTGTGATCTTGCGTCAGCAGCCACGATTTGAGACCGAATCCGTTGTTGAGGTAGTTGTTCTCCGGTAGAACAGATGCTATCGCTGGTGTCGTTGCCATGACTTCCTCATTTGCTTCGCATTCACACGGCTACGCCGTGCGATTTTGGACCTGTGCTGGCGATATGGTTCCGGTAAGCAAGGTATCTGGCGTGCTCTGAGACGATATCTTCGTAATTCTTATGCGAAAGATGCTCGGCCCGCGTTCGAGGTACTCCCACGCTGCTTGTCCATGCCGCAAGCTCTCAAACTGTTGGCTCAGGGGCACAGGATCGTGGTCGTTGAGCAGCCGGAAGGAACTGCCTATAGCCAGCGAATCGAACTTCGCGAAGATGAGTGGATGACGTTGCGGGCGCGGCACCGCGCGAATGTCGATCTCATCGTCTTGAGCCGGGTGCCCTCCTCTGATGTCACCCGTTGCAAGCACAAGCAGTGCGGAATCTTCGCGTGCGTCGACGCGATGTTTGATCCCGGCGGCAATGCCGATAACTTCTCCTTCGCGCATTTCGTGGGGAATGTCCTGCTCATAGAAAGCGATGTGGCCGCGTATGACGTAGACCGTAACCTTCCCCGATGTCGCATGTTCGGGAACTGACTGACCGGCTTTCAGGCTCAGCAGAACCATGCGATAACCCGGGTCGTTGATCAACACCTTGGGATTGAATCTTCGGCTGTCAAATTCAATCAATTCATTCAGATTGTGCTTGAGCATTCCGTTGCCTCTCTTGTCGGGCCCAGCCCGTTTTACTTCGTCCACTTTCACCCGAACTTACTCTGCTGCCATCGGATGTGCTATGACTTGTGTCGTACAAGGAACGCGGTTGAGGGAGCGAGCATGGAACGGATCGCTGCATTGCAGCGCACAAAATTATTCAGCGAGGTAAGCCGCGAAGGGATCGCAAGGCTTGCACGGCGGGCAACGGAAATGCAGTTTCAGCCCGGTGAGATGCTGTTCTTTTCGGGTGACACGGCAAAGGGGCTCTTTGCGGTTGTAGGTGGCAAAGTGCGCGTCTTTCGTCACAATACCGAGGGACGAGAGCAGGTAATGCATATGGATACCGCAGGTGCCACCATCGGCGAGGTCCCGGTGTTCGACGATGGGCCATACCCTGCCTCGGCCATCGCCGAAGAAGTTACAGAAGTCTTGTTTATCAGCACAAAGGACATCCATGCCTTTTGCCTGGAACAACCGGAGTTTGCTCTCAGGGCCCTCAAGCTGATGGCTGAACGAGTGAGACGACACGCGCAGTTGGTCGAGGCGTTGTCGTTCCACGAAGTCGGACAACGGCTTGCTTTGCTTCTGCTCAATGAAGCAAGGCAGGCGGGGGTGGCCGAATGCGGTTCTTCTACCTTCAAGCTCACACTTTCAAACCACGAGGTCGCCATTCGCATTGGCTCCGTGCGGGATGTCGTCTCACGCGCACTTGCCCGTCTTCAGCACGATGGACTGGTAAAGCTGAAGGCGCGCTCGGTGACGATCGTAGATTTCCAAGCACTCAAGCGGTATTCGGAGAATGGCTTCAAGATGCGGATTGCATCGTCGAAACAGGGGCAGTTTGACGGCGCTGAAGCGCACTAAGCTCTTGCAGAAACAGGCATTGGGCCACAGATGAATCTGGTGAGAAGCAACGTCAGGTCTAGTGATCGCGAGATGAATGGTGGACGCGGAAGGAATCGAACCTTCAACCTGTCGATTAAGAGTCGAATGCTCTGCCAGTTGAGCTACGCGTCCAAGCCTGTTGCAACCTCGAGGAAGAGGAGCGTTGATCGAGAGCCATTCTGATCCGAACAGGCTGCAATCAATCAACTTAGTAAGAATAGCACAGCCTGCGGCATTTAGATACGCCGCAGGCCCGCAATTCAGCCAACAAAATCCACATTCGCGCGATGCGGAATCACCCCGCGGTCATAACCCATGTCCAGCAGCTTTCGGATCGCTTCGCGGCCGTCTTCTCCATAGTTGAGCGTGCGCTCGTTGACGTACATTCCCACAAAGCGATTGGCCAGGTTTGGATCGAGATCGCGCGCAAACTGCATGGCATAGGCCAGGGCCTCTTCGCGGTGATCGAGGGCGTGCTGAATGCTGTCGCGAAGCGCGTTGGTCGCCATCACCATCGTCTCTTCGCCGAGCGAGCGGCGAATCGCATTGCCACCCAGCGGCAGAGGAAGCCCGGTCTGCTCGCGCCACCACTGCCCGAGGTCCAGCAGCTTGATCAGGCCATCGTTGGCATAGGTCAACTGGCCCTCATGAATAATCAATCCGGCATCGAATTCGCCCGAGCTGACAGCGGAGATGATCTTGTCGAACGGAACCACGGTGGTTTCTACATCGGGGGCAAACAGCTTCAGCGTAAGAAACGCCGTCGTAAGCGTGCCTGGAACCGCAATGCGGGTCTTCTTCGCTTCGGCCAAAGTCAGCTTCGGGCTGGAGACGATCATCGGTCCGTAGCCTTCGCCCACGCTGCCGCCGCAGGCCATCAGCGTGTACCTGTCCTGGAGGTACGGGTATGCGTGGAAGGAGATGGCCGTCACATCGTAGAAGGCCTCGTTGATGGCCTTGTGGTTCAGCGTCTCAATATCGGTCAGCACATGGGTGAACTTGTAGCCCGGGACGCGGACCTTGTTCGTGGCCAGCCCATAGAACATAAAGGCGTCGTCGGAATCGGGGCTGTGGGCGATGCTGATCTCTTGTGTAGCAGTCTGTGCGGCATTCATGTTGCGGATATTCCTCTACGGGTTTTGGTGCGATAGAACATGCCGGAGGCGCTCCGGCTATCGGAAACTGGCGAAATGTTTCAAGCGCGCCACAGGCGGTCGATGGCGCTGAAGATTCCAGATGCGGCCGCAATCTTGACGATGTTACCTGGAAGGAAGGGGGTGACGGCCATATGAAAGACCGGTAGCGGTGCCAGATGACGATACTGGGCGAGCCATGTAGCGCCGAAGGCGAAGAGAACGATGCTTGCAAAGGTGCAGGCCAGTGCGGCGCGGGCGAATCCGTTCTGAATGCGCAACGACCGTGCGCCCCATCCCGCGATTGCGGCCACAAACGGGTACGAGAGCAGAAACCCGCCGGTAGGCCCAATGATCTGGGCAACTCCGCCCAACCCCTGCGGTGTGAAGACGGGCATGCCCATCGCGCCTTCGGCCAGGTAAAGAGCCAGTGCGCCAAAGCCGGCAACGGGGCCCAGCGCCAGGCCTACGAGTAGTACTGCAAAGTCCTGCATAGACAGTGGGACCGGTGTAAACGGCAGCGGCACTGAAATATGCGCACAGATCGCAATAAATACGGTCGCCGCAACCATCAACACAATCCGGCCGGGAAGCGACCGTGTGAACGAATGCCCGGTGCTTTGCGACAGAGCCTGGGGCGACGAAAGTGTGGTTTGCATTGTGGGGTGAGTCCTTTCGCTAAGAGCGTTTTCTCGTGGCAGACCCGTTGCCCGAAGCTGCACGTACCGGGCGCGATGGATGTGGGTCCGAAAGATCGCCGTAGTCCTTGTTGAAGTAGTCCCAGTCCACGCGGTTGCCGGCGAACTGCGGGCGAGTGGGGTGGACGGGCTGTGGCGATTTGCGTTTTCCCGCGACCGGTTCTTCCGCAGCCGGGTGAATCTCAACCGAATGGGAGGGAGCGTTCCACGCTTTTTTCGCCGTGATGCCCTGTACGGTCTGGTGCCGAATCTGCCGGGGCGGACGCGTGGAACCGAACTCCGCCGCGGCATAAAGATGCTGCGTAAAGCTTGGTTCAGGAGGTATTGGCGCTACGTCTCGCCGTTGCTCGGTCCGCACATGGCGAACGATTGCAAAACCGACTCCCGCCAAGGCGAAAAAGCAGACGACCGAGATGACGAAGAGAATCAGCACCATCAGAAGAATATCAAGGAGCAAAGACTTTCGCGCATCTTATTCAGGGCTTCGTCTGGCGGATATCTTTGGACAGGGAACGGCAGGCCCAGAGTGCTAAATAGCAGCAGGGCGGGGGATAGCAGTTTATCCAGTACCAAACAGGTACATCGTGTTCCTCAGGCGGTTTTCCACTTGACGCGCTTTGCCTCTAACTTTTGTACTCAATAAACATGGGTGGTTCAGCCGCAAAAATCGTCGGCACGGCGAAGTCTGGCCTTATGAAAGGTCTCTTCGGGCGTGTCCAGTCCGGCTGGCGAAAGGCTGTGACGGTGGCCGTAGCCGCCTTGGCCATTGGCATGGGCTACCATGTGATCTTCGGTCAAAATGGCCTGACCGCCTACGAGCAGAAGCGTCACGACTCCAGGGTGCTCGAAGAGCAGTCAAAGAGCCTTTTGCGGGAGAACGAGCTTCTCAAAGGGCACGTCGAGCGGCTGCAAAACGACCCCAATGCCATCGAGCATCAGGCCCGTGAGGAGCTGCACTACACCCGCCCAGGCGAGGTCATCTACACCCTGCCTGCGGCGACGCCCTCCGTATCCGGCAGCCAGTCAAAAAAATAAGACTGTTTGCCCAAAGGAGCAGGGATTGAAGTTCGATACCGAAAAGGCTGCTCCTCGCGAGATATATAACCTGTTGATCGGTCTTGTGGCCCCCCGGCCTATTGCACTGGTGACGAGCATGAATGAGGAAGGCATGCTGAACGCCGCCCCCTTCAGCGCATACAACTATCTGTGTACCGATCCGCCGATCGTCGGACTCGGCGTCATGAACCGGCCAGCGGAGCATTTCGTCCCAAAGGACACGGCCCGTAACATTCGCCGTACCGGAGAGTTCGTTGTCAATGTCGTAACCGAGGACATTGCCCAGCAGATGAACGTCTGCGCGACAGACTTTCCCCCCGATGTCTCCGAGATCGATATGGCGGGATTTTCCACGGTACCGTCGGCCGTGGTCAGGGTCCCTCGTATCGCACAGGCCCACGCCGCGCTCGAGTGCCGCGAGCACACGACGATGGAGATTGGCCGTTCGCGCATCATCCTCGGGCGTGTCGTCTCCATCTATATTGAGGACAGATTCATTGATCCTGCCGGTCCTTATATACGCGCGGAAGAGCTCCACGCCATCGGAAGAATGAACGGCCTGGGCAACTATGTGCGAACGCGCGACAGCTTCATCAATATCCCTCGCATCTCCTACGAGGAGTGGAAGAAGACGCACTAGAACCGGTCTCATAAACAATCGGGATGTATGTTTGGCTAGTGTGGAACCAGCCAGCGAAGCGGGGTTCAGGGCAATCGCGCACCACAGACGCCAAGATATGAGGACCGGTTCTAGCAGGGTCTACGACAGATATTGCTTCAGCCAGGGGTCTGTACTGCCCACAAGCTCGCGGGTCGTCCCGTCGAAGACAACCCTGCCCTCATTGAGCACAAGAAACTTTGTTCCTTCATCCACCCCATTGCCGGGGATGGGTTCCATCGTTCCTTTTGCGCGGTCATAACGGTTCATCGCAAGGGTAAAGGCGTCCTGCAGGCGATGCGTAATCAGCAACGAGGTGGTGCGGTTCACATCCCGCTCTTTCATGACGAGTTCGATGATTGTGGTCGAAGTAATCGGGTCAAGCCCGCCCGTGGGCGAGTCGTAAAGAATTAGGTCCGGGTTGGAGACGATAGCGCGCGCAATCGAGACGCGGCGGCGCATTCCACCAGACAGCTCAGGTGGAAACTTTGCGATGGCTTGCTCAAGTTCGACGAACTTCAGTGCCTCTACAACTCTCGTATGGACTTCGTCTGGTGGCACCTGCTCCTCATGAAGGCGGTATGCAACGTTGTCCTCGACCGAGAGCGAGTCGAAGAGCGCCGATTCCTGAAAGACCATCCCGATGCGCCCACGCAGCTTGTAGAGGTCGCGCTCGCGTATTTGAGTTATGTCTTCGCCAAAGATGCGGATCGCGCCCGAGTCCGGGCGAATCAGGCCGTTTGCGAGCTTCATCAGCACCGATTTGCCTCCGCCCGCTGGGCCGAGGATGATGCGCGTCTCGCCAGGCTGGACTGAAAACGAGACATTCTCAAGAACAGGCTTCAGGTCGAAGGCGATCGAGACACTCTCAAAGACGACAACAGGCTCCTTCTCTGTCAACCGGCCCGGCCGAACGGCGTCGCTGGGAAGTAGTTCCTGAGGCATCGAGTCTTTTCCTTTACCTGCCGAAGATGCCTATCATGGCCCGGCTCACGAGGAAGTCGACGATGATGATAAAGATGGATGAGACGACGACTGCCTGCGTCGTCGAGCGGCCCACTCCCTGCGTTCCGCCCTTCGTGTTCATGCCGAAGTAGCACCCTACCGTGGCAACGATGAACGCGGAGAACAGCGGCTTCGTCAATCCCTGAACAATGTCGGCATACTGCAGAGCGCGATACGAGGTGCTGAAGTAGGTGGAAGCGTTCATTCCTAGCATCGTCACACTGATGAGAGCGCCTCCGGCGATTCCGACGGCATCGGCGATGATCGTCAGAAAGAAGAGCATGATGATCGTCGCGTACAGCCGCGGCGTAACCAGCTTGCGAACGGGGTCGGTGCCGAGCGCGCGCATGGCGTCAATCTGCTCTGTGACCTTCATGGAACCCAGTTCCGAGGCCATACCGGAGGCGTTGCGTCCCGCCAGCATGAGTCCTGTAAGCACGGGGCCCAGTTCCTTCACCATGGCCAGGGCCACCAGATTGCCCGTCATGCTGACCGCACCGAAGGTCTTGAGCGACGTGGCCGACTGCAATGCCAGAACCGAGCCGGTGAAGAACCCTGTCAGAGCGATGGTAGGCAGCGACCCCACACCGATTAAGTCCATCTGCGTGAAGATGTCGGCCCAGTATCTCGGACGTGAGAACAGATTGGCGACAGCCTGCCACGACAGGATGGCATAGTCCTGAACGGCTCCGACCTTTTGTTTGGCGAACTCTTCTGGAGAGAGGAGGGGCATCTTATCTGTGGCTCAGACTATCAGATGCAGACCATGCCGGGGAGTGTGCATCTTGTTGATTGTCTTCGTAGTAGAGGTGGGAATGTAGGCCGCAAGGTGAGAAAATAGTACAAATGGCACCACGAATGACAGCAGCGGTTCTGTACGGCAGCGAGGACCTTCGCCTTGAACAGGTCGAAACACCCAGGGCCTACGCCGGCGAGCTTGTGGTGCGCGTCGGTGCGGCGCTGACTTGCGGCACGGACCTGAAGGTCTACCGCCGAGGCTACCACGCGATGATGCTTACGCCGCCCATCCCCTTCGGCCACGAGCTTGCCGGGGTGGTGACTGAAGCTGGCGAAGGTGTGACGAAGTTCCACGAAGGCGATCGTGTTGTCGCGCTCAATTCCGCCCCCTGCGACGCCTGTTACTTCTGCCGGCACGGTCAGCAGAATTTGTGCGAAGACCTGCTCTTCAACAATGGAGCTTACGCCGACTATATTCGCATCCCGGCCCGCATCGTCGAAAAGAACACCCTGAAGGTTCCCGAAAGCGTTCCCTTCGAATATGCCGCGCTGACCGAGCCCCTTGCCTGCGTCGTGCGCGGCCTGGAGGAGACTGCTGCTCAGCCCGGAGACACAATGGTTGTCATTGGAGCCGGACCGATCGGACTGATGTTCATGCACGTCGCCGAGCTTGCCGGTGTCCGCGTCATTGCGATCGTCAAGCGTGACGACCAGGTGGCGACAGCAAAGCTCTTTGGCGCCAGTGAAGTTGTGCAGATCGGCGCAGTTGAGGATGTGATCGCCGCAACGCGTGCCCTGACCCCTGAAGGGCGCGGCGCGGATTCTGTGTTAGAAGCCGTGGCGACTCCCGCAACCTGGGAGTGGGCCGTTGACATGGTTCGCAAAGGCGGGGTCGTCAACTTCTTCGGAGGCCCGCCAAGCGGGACCAAGGTGCAGCTCGACACCAATCGTTTGCACTATGGCGATATCACGCTCAAAGCGAGCTTCCATCACACGCCTGCGACCTGCCGCACGGCCTTCGACTTGATTGCCAGCGGCCGCTTCAAGTGCGCGGAGGCCATTACGGATCGTGTCAGGCTCGACCAGGTACCCGAAGTCTTTGCGCGCATGATGACGCGCAGCGGAGGCTCTCGCGATATCAAGACCGCGGTCTTTCCCGAGGGCGCACCCCGGTGAGTGAACTGAGCACAACTGAGCACGCGCTGCTGGGCGCGCCGCACCAGTACCTTACGCCGCTTGAGCGGCCAACACTTGGTGAGGCGCAGGCCTGGTGCGCGGAGCTGACCAGAAGCCACTACGAGAACTTTCACGTGGCCACCTTCTTTCTGCCGGCAAAGGTGCGCCCGCACTTTGAGAGCATCTATGCTTACTGCCGCGTGGCCGACGATCTTGGCGACGAGGTCGCCGATCCGGCCGTGGCAACACGCCTGCTCGACGCCTGGGGATCGATGCTTGATGAATGCTACGACGCGCCTGAGCGCTCCCTGCATCCGGTCTTCGTCGCGCTGCATGAGACCGTCGTGGCCTGCGGTCTACCGCGCCAGCTCTTTCACGATCTGCTGATTGCGTTCCGCATGGACCAGGTGAAGACCGAGTACCAGACATGGGACGAGTTGCTTGAGTACTCGCACTACTCCGCCAATCCAGTTGGACGCCTCGTCCTCTGGGTCTGCGGATACAGAGACGAGAACATT
>JAFDVV010000047.1:40491-44771 GCA_018268775.1 Acidobacteriota bacterium
AAGGAGCGTGGCCGGCGCTACATCCCTGAGGAGTCGATGACCCGGTTCAATGTGGACGAGGGCCAGATTGAGGGACGTGTCTTCACGCCGGAGTTCGGCGCGATGGTCAAAGAGCTTGTGGAACGTACACGCACGATGCTGCGCGAGGGTGGCGAGATCAGCCGCCGCGTTGATCGCGAGCTCGCCGTGACGCTCAACCTCTTTCGCAAGGGCGGCGACGCCATTCTCGACGGCATCGTTGCGCAGGACTATGACGTGCTGCGTGGAAGGCCAGTGGTCTCAAAGCTGAAAAAGCTGTTGCTGGTGGGCGGTTCGCTGATTGAGAAGATGCGGATTGTCACTGTGGGGAAGAAGCGGTGACGGTTATCGAGGCATACACAATCTGCCGTGAGATCGCGAAGCGCGAAGCGAAGAACTTTTACTACGCCTTCCGCGTCCTCCCGCGTCATAAGAGCGATGCCATGTGCGCGATCTACGCTTTCATGCGGCGCGCGGACGATATCGCCGACGACGAGTCGGTCTCTGTCGGCCAGCGGCGCGCGACAATGAAGCATTGGGTCGAAAGCTGGCGCGCGGCCCGTGCAGGAGGCCCGACAGATGACGCGGTCTTTCTCGCGCTGAACGATACGCAGCGTAGATTCGAGATCCCAGACAAGCTGCTGGAAGAGCTGGTGCAGGGGACGACGATGGACCTCGAACCGCAGCCGCTGGATGCAAACAGTGTTCAGACCTTCGCGACCTTCGACGATCTCTACCGCTACTGCTATCTGGTTGCATCAGTCGTGGGCCTGGTCTGCATACGGGTATTTGGCTACAGCGATCCTTCTGCGGAGAAGCTTGCTGAAGAGACCGGCATCGCCTTTCAGCTTACGAATATCCTTCGCGATGTGAAGGAAGATGCCGAGCGCGGACGCGTCTATCTGCCGCTGGATATGATGGCGCAGTTTCAGGTCTCCGAAGAGCGCATCCGCGCGCTGGTTTCTGGCGCGCCGATGGAGGCCCGCGAACGAAGTCTGCTTGGCGAGCTTGGGAACCGCGCCGAGCACTACTATCAGTCCGCGGATAAGCTGCTGCCGTTGATCGATGCCGACAGCCGCGCCGCCCTTTGGGTCCTGGTGACGATCTATCATGGTCTGCTCAAGAAGATTGAGCGCTCTGCCTTCGAGGTATTTGCCCAGCGCATTAGCGTCCCAACATTGAAGAAACTCGGCATTCTTGCGCAGGGCGCGGTGCGATCACTCGGCAACCGGGTGCTGCCATGACGGCACAGAACAACAATGCGGACGTTATCGTTGCGGGCGCGGGAGTCGCCGGACTCGCCGCCGCGGTAGCGCTCTCTCAGGCCGGAGCGCGCGTGACTCTGTTGGAGCGCCGCCCTTACATCGGCGGACGCGCCTACTCCTATGAGCATCCCGCCCTTGAGGAGACGATCGACTCGCAGCACGTCGTCGTCGGCTGTTGTACGAACCTGCTCGATCTGGCGCGGCAGGCGCAGATGGCGGAGACGATTCGCTGGTACGACGAGCTTACGTTCATTGAGGCGAACGGCAATCGCAGTCTCCTGAAGCCGGGCATGCTGCCTGCTCCAATGCATCAGTCGCTCAGTTTCCTCAAAGCTCCGATGCTCAATCTTGCAGACAAGGCTGCTATCGCGTCGGGCCTGCTGCGGTTCCTGCGAGGCTACCCGCACAATGATGCGGAGAGCTTCGCGTCGTGGTTGAAGCGCACGGGGCAGACGGAGCGCGCAATTAAGCACTTCTGGGAGCCGGTTGTGGTCGGCGCGCTCAACGATAACTTCGAACACTGTTCGGTGAAGTATGCCGGTAAGGTCTTCAACGAATCGTTTCTGCGTTCGCCGCAGGCGGGAAGGCTCGGCATCCCGGCGGCTCCGCTGACGGAGTTTTTTTCGCCAATTGCCGCACTGGCGGAGCGCAGCGGCGTTGAGGTCCGCCTGAAGAGCGGTGTCGAAGCGATCTCACAAAACACCGATGGACGCTGGAGCCTGCGCTCGAACGGTGCTGAGTACGTGGCGGACTCGGTTGTTCTTGCTACGGACTTTCGCCAGGCGCAATCGCTGCTCTCTACGCTGCCTTCCACTGAGGAAGAGAAGCGGCAGCGTCAGGCGGCCTTCGTGCGCTTCATCCCTTCGCCGATCACGACGATCCATCTCTGGTACGACCGCGACGTTGTCGGGCTCGACCACGCCGTGCTGCTGGATACCCGCATTCAGTGGGTCTTCACCAAGTCGCGCATTCGGCGCTGGCCGGTTGAGCGCGGAAGCTATCAGGAACTTGTCATCAGCGCCTCGTGGCAGGAACTTGAGATGGGCAGGGAAGAGATTCTGTCGTCAGCCCTGCGCGAGTTTGAAAACTTCTTCCCGGCGGCTCGTGAGGCGAAGCTGGTGAAGACCGGCGTACTGAAAGAGGCTCGGGCAACATTTTCGGTCGCGCCCGGCCTCGATCGCTTCCGTCCGCAGCAGAAGACGCAATGGCCTGGCCTCTACCTTGCCGGTGACTGGACGGCCACCGAATGGCCCTCGACGATGGAGGGAGCAGTTCGCAGCGGACGTCTGGCTGCGGGTGAGGTCGCTGGCAGCCGCCAACGCTTCATGACCCCAGAACTTCCCGCCACCGGCTTCATGAAGCTCTTCTGACCTAGAACTGATCTGAAAAGGAATCAGCGGGAAGGACTGATCGAGAGGGCAGGTTGCTTGGGTTTGAGGATGGTGCCTAAGCGCAGCCAGTTGGTCGAGATTGACAGCAGGAGAATGCCAGTTGTGCTGTGCTTCAACGGTAAGCTGATAAAGCATAGGAACGACAGAACGATCGTCGTTGCAGCAAGGACGACCAGAGGACGGTTGGACAGAATTTGCCGTGGTCGCTCTAGTAATGCTTCTAACCATATATTGGAGCGGATGCCCCGCTGAAGCGTCCATTCCACGGCGAGGCTTGCGGCAAGAGCGACGAAGGCTATAGCGATACCGAAAAATCTCATGCCGGCAGGCAGGTGTTGATCTTCCGGAAGATGCCACAGCTTTGCCGCCAGAACAACAACGGTAAGTGTTGCGACCAGATTGGAGATGCAGATAAACGAGACCAACTGCATCGGTTTCAGGCGTGTCATCATGGTGGAGAGTTTAGCACTATGGAGTGCAGTGCAGGCTATTTTGAGATGAGGACGACACCCACGCAGACAAAGAGGACGGCGAGCCAGCGGCGGCGGTCGACGTTCTCGCCCAGAACGAGTTTGGCGCAGATGGCGTTGCCGATATAGGTGAGCGACGCGATGGCCGGGGCGGCAAGCGAGAGGTCGACGATGGAGAGCGCCCAGAGCATGGCGAAGAAGTTCAAGGCCATGCAGGCTGCCCCGATGAGGAACTTGACGCTCGACAGAACGGCCTTGATTGGGCCGAGGAAGCCTTTGAGGCCGGGGCCGGTGCGGTGGTTGTCGAGGTCGCCGAGGTCGCGCATGGCGGAAGCGATGAGGACCTCGCCGGCGATGGCGAGAGCGGCGACTCCGGCGATAGCGCTCCACTGGTGAGCGAGCTGCGAGGGATGCAGGGTCATCGTCCGGCTCCTGAATCCATCAAACCGAGTTCGTGCGGCTCTTCGGGATGCTCGGTGCGCGAGGGGCCTCCCGCAACGAAGCCGACGGCGCAGACGATCAGCAGGATTCCCGCCCAGCGATAGAGGGAGAGATGCTCGTGTAGCCAGAAGCGGCTGAGCAGCGCGACGACGACGTACCCGAACGCCGTTGCGGGCATGACGAAGGTGAGGTCGGCCCAGGAGAGCGCGGTCATATAGCTGGCGAAGAAGCCGATCAGCAGGATGATTCCCAAAATGACATAGGGATTGAAGAGCGCGCGCCAGAGCAGGCCGAGGTGCTGCATATCGACCGCGCCAACCTGCGCCATGCCGCGAGAGAGGAGCGTGTCTCCTACGGATGCGGTGAGCATGATGGTGATGAGGATGGCGTATTGCGAGGGCTTGAGGGCGTGCTTCATAAAATGACTTGGCCGCGCGATCTCATGTGAGATGCGCGGCCAAGTCAAGGGTATCAAAGTCTGAGGGAGGATATGCTTGGATGACGGAAGAGATCGGGAGACTTGATGCGATGAAGATGGCGCGTGTGATTCTGTTTACGGGGCAGATGGATGCTATGAGCGAATTCTATGGCAAGGTGCTCGGGTTGAAGCTGGTCTCCAGCGAGAAAGGCTGGAGGGAGTTTGCGGCGGGCGGAGCGCGGATTGGGTTGCACTCTGGCCCGGCGTCGCCAGGGCG
>JAFDVV010000048.1:0-37651 GCA_018268775.1 Acidobacteriota bacterium
CTTGAGCGTTGGACGCGAGGCATAACCCTTCAGGACGAGCGTCTTTCCCTGCACGCCGAAGGTGATCCAGTCGAAGACGGAGTAGTTGACCAGCCCGCCCAGCTTCTTCTGCACGTCGTGGACGATGCGCGTTACGTCCTCCTGCGACCATGTGGGGTCGGGTTGCTGCTGCGCGAGGGCTGCGGGAGTCCCGGCGGACAGAGCCAGCGTAAGTAGAGCAACTGCAAAGCGTGAGGCAGTGGAACGAGCCATAAACTTCCTCCTTCAGAATTTGAGAAGCTTTCCCGATTCAAAAACATACGTGACGAGGTTCTACGCGTCCAGTCGCAACGCGAACGAAGATGAAACTTTTACAATCACAGTCCTAAAACATGGCGGCGATATTCAACACCTTTGTAATAGCTGAGATGACGCTGGTGGCCGTAGCGATGTTTTTCGTGATGCTGTCGATGTCTCCCTGAATCTGCTTGAGCGCTTCGTTGGAGCGCCTGATTCTGGGAATGAGCGAGAGATAAAGCGCGGTGCTAGCCTTGAGTTTTGCGATGTTCAGGTCGGTGAGTATGTCGTAGATGGCATCGCGCGAGCCCTGGATGGTGTCCTTCGATTGCAGGTCCGACGCCTCCCAGTACGCGCGGCCCAGCGTGTCGTAGAGTGTCTGGTACGTTGCGATCACGTCGGGCGCTTGGAGGGCTGGCGGAACCGAGGTGATGGGCTGGGCCGTTGGAGGGGCCGCAGTCTGTGGCGGCGCGGGAGGGGTGGCGACCTCCGCCCTGGCCGATGCCGCAGGTGAAGGGGTAGCTCCTGACTTCTTCTTTGACCCGATGGTGGACTTGGAGGAAGGCATGGTTTCTCCAGTTCTATTTTGTTGGTAGCGAATAGTAGTAGCGGGACAAACGGCTGGCCGCGGCATGGAGGTCGGCGAGCCTTGCGCTGAGCGACGGTGCATCTTTGGCCGTGGCCGCCGCGGCCAGCGCATGATGGGCCAATGCGAGTTGTTTCACAGAGCCTGCAAGATCGGCCAGCATGTCGTCGGTGGCCTGCTTGCTTGCGAGAATCTGCGGGAGCTTCTGGATCTCGGCACGGCGCTCCAGCGGAGAGAGCGCGGCGCCGGAGCGTCGAATGAAGGAGTCCTGTTGGGCGAGAAGCTGTTCGTAGTCGCGTCCCGACTGGTCGCGCAGGGTATCGATGTCGCTGATGAGCAGGTTGCAGATGGTTGCGACGCTGGGGTCCATCTCCTGGACGATTTTAGGTACAGAGGATTTGACCTTGCGTGCTGTAAGAAATTCGCCGAGTGCTTTGAGTGCGGTGCTCGCGGCGTTTGCCTGCTGCGGCGAGATGTCGATACCGACGGGCGTCGATGCCGAGATGGCCGCCCCCATCTTGATGAGGCCGGTCCCAGCCGATGTCGCGGCATCGTCGAGCTGGGTGGAGGAGACCCCGCTGGCAAGGTCTGCGACGGTCTGCGCGTAGGTGCGAAGTCCGTCGAGGACCTGGGCGCGCGCTTTGAGACCTTCGGGGTCGATCAGGTGCTTCAACTGGTGAGGGTCCAGCGGCTGCGCGGAGTCGTAGCGAGCGACCAGCATGGAGGCCTGCGCCTGGTCGTTGAGGCGCACGGCGGCGCGGAAGGCGTCTTCCGAGTTGTCGACGACGAGCGTTGTGGCGCTGGAGAAATCGGCGGTGTGCCGCGCCAGCGGCGAAAGCGAGCAGCCGGCCAGAAGGAGCGCGAAGATCGAGGAGATCAAAGGGGCCCCAGACACCGGATTGCGCATAATGGAAGAGGAAAAATCGCTGGCCGCTCTTTTGTCAAGGCGCGGGGCCCGCAATTTTGCGAAGATGCAGAGGGCGGCTCGCGGTGCGGAGGGACTCGATTGGGACGTTTGGCGATGCGCGCATTGATGTATCTGGCGATTGCGGTGGCGACAGTATGGGCGGCCGACTGGCTGGTCTGGCAGGGACGCACGATTGCCGGCAGTGGCTACGGGTCTGTGTCGGTGGACAGGGTTGTCGTGGCCCCGCTCAAGAACAACAAGGAAGAGTATTATCCCGATGGCCGAATGGTCATTCGATGCACGCGCTCGCTGCTGCCTGAAGGGCTGCCGCAGGTGGGCGGGCGGCCCTGTTGGTGGGTAGAGCGGAATCCAGTCCTCTTCGACCGATAGGCGAATGCCGTGCGTCGCGATCCATGGCTGTTTGGTTTATGAATGTATACCGATCGCAGGGAACAGGCATCGGAGATAGATAGAGCGCATTTATAAGCTCTAGAGCCTGTTATGAACTTAAAGGGAAGATTGCGCGTTGTGATAAGCCGTCATTCTGAGCGTAGCGAAGAATCTCAGTATTTTTTGCGCTGCGCGAGAGGAACTACAGGGATTCTTCGCCTCCCTGCCCCAGCCAGCAAGCTGGCCGGGGACCCCGTTCGGCTCAGAATGACGGCAAAGGAGCTTGATGCGGATGGGTAAAAGTTCATGACAGCCACTAGGCCGCAGTGTTGGGGGAGCAAAGTCACGTTCTGGCGATTTGCAGGAAGACCTTCAGCTTCTCCGGATCCTTCCGGCCTGGAGCCGCCTCAACCCCGCTGGCAACGTCGACTCCCCAGGGGCGCATCAGGGCGATGGCTTCGGCGAGATTGCCGGGTCTCAGGCCGCCGGCGGCTATGATCTTCAGCTCGCGGCCATACCTCTCGAAGACCTGCCGCGCAGATTCCCAGTCGAATGTGACGCCGGTCCCGCCGGTGGCCTGTCCCACCCTTGAATCGATAAGGACGCGGTCGGCGGCCCCGTTGCTGCGAATTTTTTCCAGTTGCTCCGCCACCGCGAGCGCGCTGTCTTCAGAGCCATCGGCGGCCCAATGCAGGGTCTGAATGAGCTTGATGGCGGGAAGCTGCCGTTTGAGCTGCCCGGTTAAGGCGGGGTCGAGACCGCCGTGGAGCTGCACGGTGGTCAGTCCAGCCTCGTCCACGGTGCGGACGATCTCTTCGGCGCTGTGTGTGTGAAAGACGCCTGCCTTTTCGATCCCAGCCGGAAGATGAGGGGTGATCCGGGCCACCTGCTCGGCGGTCACTCTGCGCTTGCTCTCGGCGAAGACGAAGCCGATGGCGTCGGCACCGAGCTCAGCGGCGAGCAGGGCGTCGTCGAGGTTGGTGGTGGCGCAGATTTTGACCCACATGGCGGTGCCTTAGAACTCGCTTGAGTACTCGCGGTCGAGCAGCAGGGCGAGCGTCGCGGCGGGGTCGGGCTGCCGCATCAGCGTCTCGCCGATCAGGAAGGCGTTGTAGCCGGCGGCGCGCAGGTTGGCGATCTCGGCGGCGCTGCGTATTCCGCTCTCCGCAACCATCACGGTGTCGGCGGGCAGGCCGACCGCGAGCTCGAGCAGCAGCTCCGGCTTGACGACGAAGGTGCGCAGGTCGCGGCTGTTGACGCCGACCAGGTCGAAGCCGAGGTTGATGGCGCGGTCCATCTCCTTGCGGTTGTGAACTTCGCAGAGAACGTCGAGGTCCATGCTGCGGGCCTCGTCGCGCAGCTCGCGGAGTTTGTCGTCGCCATGCGCGGCGACGATCAGCAGGATGGCGTCGGCGCATGAGGCGCGGGCCTCGAGCACCTGGTAGTGGTCGAGGATGAAGTCCTTGCGCAGGCACGGGATCTGGACGCTCTTCGATGCCGCTTCGAGATCGGCCAGCGACCCCTGAAAGAACTCCTCGTCGGTGAGCACGGAGAGCGCGGCGGCCCCCGCTCCCTCGAAGCCCCTGGCCAGTGCCGCGGGGTAGAAGTCGGCGCGGATAAGCCCCTTGGAGGGCGAGGCTTTCTTGATCTCGGAGATGATGGCGGGGCCGGTGGCGCTGACGGCCCGCAGGCGCGCGGTGAATCCACGCGGGGTATGGGCGGCGGCCTTGCGTTCAAGAGCCCCGTAGTCGGCGGCTGCCTTGCGGGCCTTCACCTCAAGAAGCGTGTGGGCGAGAATCTTGTCGAGCTGCGTCGGCATGTCGTTCATTCGATGGTGGATGGGACTGTCAAATTTTAGCGCAGGCGTTGGACTTGGAAACAGAAAGGGAGCGCCATGCGCTCCCTTCGATATTACCTCTGAACCCGATGTCGATAAACTTGGTGCCGAAGGGGGGACTCGAACCCCCACACCCTTGCGAGTACATGGACCTGAACCATGCGCGTCTGCCAATTCCGCCACTTCGGCAACGGTCGAATAAGCCCTGCCAGCAAGGCCGAACACTGCAACCGCGAGCTTTTAGTCTTTCAAAAACGGTACCCTCTGTCAATTCCGTGGGCTGCGGTTCTTCCGGGCACCGCAGACAAACAGCAGGTTCCTCCACTGCGGCCCAGCGGGCATTCGGTCGGAATGACAAGACAGGTGGCCTAGTCAGGGAGACCAATTTTATGACACTCGCTAGACCTGAGGGCCGGTTTCCGCGTCTACATCAGCAGATACACCATCCAACACGCTATGGACAAGCAGACCATGACCTCTTCTCGAACCCCGATCGACGCCCTTTCCGCAGAGACCATTCCAGCCGATGTGGCGATCGAGGTTCGCAAGCTGGTCCACGAGCTGAGCAACTCGCTTGAGGTGATCGTGCAGACGGGCTACCTGCTGGGTACGCTGGGGCTGAAGGAGCCCGCATCGGACTGGCTGCGGATGATGGACGACGGCGTCCGCAAGGCGATGGACATCAACCTGGAGCTTCGCAACTACATCAAAGACCATTCGCAGCGCTGAAAGAATTGCTTCGCCTGCAAAGAGATTTCCTCAGCCCGTTCGGCTGCGCTAGCGACTGTACCCGGCGTTCGCCGCACACCCTTCTACATTTTGTCATCCTGAGCGGAGGGTTCGCGTTTGGCGAACCCGGAGTCGAAGGACCTGCAGTTGCATTCTTCTTCAAGCCATCAATCTCGGAGGCATATCGTAAACGCAGCTCCTTCGACTCCGCTCCCTTTGGTCGCTTCGCTCAGGATGACACCTTAATAGAACGGACGCTTCGCTCAATCGGGTTCGTACCACAAGGCGGGACCTGAAGCCGGATTGATCCTTCAACGCGGTGAACTTTCAGGCGCGTCTGCGGGCTGATGTTTTTTTTGAAGCGAACTTCCTGGCGGGTTTCTTTGCGGCCTTCTTCGATGCAGTTTTGACTGGAGACTTGCCACCCGCCACGGCGGCTTTTATGGCGCGCTTTTTTGTGGCAATCGGTTTCTTCGAGCGGCCGGGTTGCGTCTGTTCGCCGTTCTCCAGCTTGAGCGTGTGGGCCGTCATCAGGCGGTCGATCTGCTCCAGTAGCATGCGCGTGTGCATGGGCTTGACCAGCATGTGGTCGGCGCCCATCTCCTGCCAGTCCTCATCGGCAAGAGGGAACGCGGTGAGCAGGGCGACTGCGGGGTGGTATGACGCCGAGCGGGCCGCGGCGATGACTTCAGCGCCGGCCTTTTCGCGTTCCATTCTGAGGTCGGTGATGACCATGTTGTATTCGCGGCTGCGCAGCTTCAGGCGTCCCTCGCGCGCGGAGGCGGCGGTCTCCACCTCGAACCCGTTGATCTCCAGCACGGCCTTCAACGTAAGGAGGACGGCAACTTCGTCATCCACAAGCAAAACCCTTCGTTTCATACGGAGGTCCTCTGTCGTTTAAAAATCAGTCCGGTTGACTTCGGCCTGGAGCGGACCTGATTCGATTGCTCCCTACAATACTCCGTTTGCCGAATCCATTGTCTAATGAAATTGGCATGTACATTCCCAAACTGCATGAAGAGACGCGCATTCCGGTGCTCGACGGCCTGATGCGCTCGCATCCGCTTGCTGCGCTGATCACGATGGGCAGCTCAGGCCTCTTTGCGACGCACCTTCCAATGGTGTTGCATCGCGAAGACGACACTCGCGCCGTGCTGCGCGGACACATTGCGCGTGCCAACCGGCAGTGGCGCGATTACGATGCCGCCGTTTCGGCGCTCGCCATCTTTGCGGGCGCGCAGCACTACATCACGCCGAACTGGTATCCGGAGAAGGCGATCAGCGGCAAGGTCGTTCCCACATGGAACTACGCCGTCGTTCACGCCTATGGCAAGCTTACGATCGTCGAAGACCCCGCATGGCTGCTCACGCATCTCAACTCGCTGACCGACACGCACGAGGCTGCGTCTGCGGTTCCTTGGAAGGTAAGCGACGCGCCAGCGGACTATGTTGAGAGCATCGCCAAAGGCATCGTGGGTATCGAGCTTTCGATCGAGCGGCTGGAAGGGAAGTGGAAGGTCAGCCAGAACCAGAATGAGCAGACGCGCGCCTCTGTCGCCGAAGGGCTCGCGAAGCTCGATACCGAGGCGAGCCTCGCGATGCGTTCGCTCGTCAACGGCGAACGAAAGAGCTGATTTTTTTGCCGAACAACAGCGCGTATTCTACGCCTTCAAGTCAACTTGCAAACCCGTTACCGCGCAGGTAGCATCACAGTTCAAGAGACCGGCCTGCAAAGCAGGTACGCGATCCACGCTGGTTGAACCAACATTCATTGAACAGGGGCCTGGCTCGTAGACATGGTTCGGTGTGCAACGTCCGCCAGTCCGGAATGCCTAAAGAACCACGGCAGGGTCCCGCCGTCTTAGGACGGGTTCACCAGCGCATCTGCGTACGGCCCAGCGGGTCGGTCTTCTTGTATTCAGACATGTAGGGTTGGTGCTGTGCTTTGTGTCGCGCTTTCAGCGCTCTGTTCATTCGGATTGCATGACCTGGGCCTTCGGCCCAGGCTAAGATATTGCGGGCCGTTGGCCCTTGGTTCTTCCGCTCACCTAAACGTCGCTGGCGGCCGAGTCTTCTTGTAGCATCTCCTTCCTGTGCATCCCAACTTTATCCACCTCGGGTTCCTGACCATCCCAACCTTCGGCCTGTTTGCCGCGATGGGACTGATGCTTGCGCTTACGCTCAGTCTTCGCACCGCTGTTGTTGTAGGGCTCGGTCCGGACCGACTGTGGAACGCCGGACTCTTCAGCATCGTTGCCGCCTTCGTCCTCTCACGGCTGCTGTTGGTGGCGACGAACTTCGCGAGCTTTCTTTCGTACCCGGTACTGCTGTTGATGGTTCCATCGCTGACTCCGCTGGGGCTTCTGCTGACGGCGCTGGTTGTTGTCGTCTACCTGCGTCTTCGCGGACTGCCGTTGCTGCCGGCGCTCGATGCCTGGGCCCCCTGCGCGACACTCGCATGGGCCTTTCTGGCGATTGGGCACTTCGCGGAGGGCAGCGATCCCGGTATGCCTAGCGGACTTCCGTGGGCCGTCTCGATTGTGCGCGGTGCGCCGCGTCATCACCCGGTTGGGATTTACATCGCTCTTGCCGCCGCTGTCATCACTGTCGTTCTTCTGCGGCACCTTCGTTCGCGAGGCCGCGCCGGTGACACCGCCGCGCTCGCGCTTGCTCTTTGCGGAGTGGCGCAGTTCTTCATCTCGTTTCTCCGCGAGCCGGAGTTCATGGACAACGCGCTCGCTACGATGCTCGACCCGATTCAGTGGCTGGCGCTGGGCATGATCGTCACCGCAGCGCTTCTGTGGCAGCAGCCGCGAAGGCAGGTTACTGATGCCGTCTAAAAACATGTTGCCGAAGGGCCAGCGCAGGCACACGGTCAAGCCGGAGTACCGCGCCACGCGCGGCGTCGAACCGCCGCCACCGCCTGCGATCCCGCAGGTCGAGATCGACGACGAGGCGGGGGAGAGCGTCCACGCATTTACGGCAGCGCCCGAGGCCAAGGGGCTTCGTCTCGATCAATATCTCGCGCAGGCGATTCCCGACATCAGCCGCGCCCGCGTGCAGCTTCTGATCGAGCACGGGCAGGTCACGGTCAACGGTCAACCGCCAAAGGCGAAGCTGAAGCTACAGGGCGGCGAGCGCATCGAGATCGCAGGCGCGCCGCATCCGCCGCCGCTTCACGCATTCGCCGAGGACATTCCCCTCACCATCCTCCACGAGGACAAGCACCTGGCCATCATCGACAAGCCTGCGGGAATGATGGTGCACGCCGGCTCCGGCTCTGTCGACCCCGACGGCACCGACACCCGTAACCATGGCACGCTGGTCAACGCGCTGCTGCATCACTTCAACAAGCTCTCGCATGTGGGCGGCGAGCTGCGGCCGGGTATCGTGCATCGGCTCGACAAGCAGACGAGCGGCATCATCGTGGTTGCCAAGGACGACAGCACCCATCGCAAGCTCAGCGAGATGTTTGCCGCGCGCGAGCTGGAGAAGACCTACATCGCCCTCGTCCACGGGCGTCTCGCGAAGGAGAGCATCACCGTCAATCTCCCCATTGGCCGCGACCTTGTGCGGCGCACGCGCATGACGACGCGCCGGTCTGCCGATAGCGAAGGCGTCCGCGCGGCGGTATCGCACGTCAAGGTGATGGAGCGCATCCACTCGCCACAGTATGGCGACTTCACTCTCGTCGAGGTGCGCATTGAGACGGGGAGAACGCACCAGATACGCGTCCACCTCCAGGCGCTCGGTCATCCTGTAGTGGGCGACACGCTGTACGGCGCGCCGCATCACGTTGGCCAGCCACCGGCGACGCTCTCGCTCGATCGCAATTTTCTCCATGCTGCAAGGCTGGTCTTCGACCACCCGCAGACCAAAAAGGAGCTCCGCATCGAGTCGCCGCTTCCACCGTCGCTTCAGGAGATGCTGGCCTCGATTCGTGCCGATTAGCGGACTGATTTTAGGTAAAATAGAGTTAGTGACTGGTCGTGTGCGAATGAATCGTGTCTCCTGGCCTTTGGCCGCAGGTCTGTTGATTGCTTCACTTTCCGGTGCGCCGCTTTGCGCGCAGAACGCGCCGGCGGCTACACAGCCAGCCACGCCGGCTCCGGCCGCTCCTGCGGCACAGACGCCAGCCCAGGGCCAGCAGCAACCAAGCCCCGAAGAGAGTTCCCCTGACCTCAGCGCGCCGACCATCAAGGTCCAGGTGCAGGAGGTCAATCTGATCTTTACCGTCACCGACAAGAAGGGCCGGTTCATCACCGGGCTGCAGCGCCAGAACTTCGGCCTGCTCGACGACGGACGGCCTCCGGTGGCTGTGCTTCGCTTCACCCAACAGACGAACCTGCCGTTGCGTGTCGGTATCCTTCTCGATACGTCCAGCTCCATCCGCCAGCGGTTCCAGTTCGAGCAGGACTCGGCGATCGAGTTCCTGCTTCAGATTCTGCATCGCAACGACCGCGCATTTATCGAGGGCTTCGATATCGAAACCGATATCGCGCAGAGTTACACCAATAACATCGACCTGCTCAACCAGGGCATCCGCAAGCTGCGTCCCGGCGGCGGAACGGCGCTCTACGATGCGCTGTACAAGACCTGCCGCGACCAGATGCTGACGCTGAAAGAAGACGGCGCCGTTCGCCGCGCGCTGATCGTCGTCTCCGACGGCGACGACAACTACAGCCGCGTGCAGCAGTCCGACGCCATCAAGATGTGCCAGCGCGCGGAGACGATCGTCTACACGATCAGCACCAACGTCAGCCCCAGCAAGGACAAGGGCGACGAGGTCCTTCGCGTCATCTCCGAGGCAACCGGCGGCGCGCCGTTCTTCCCGGTAAAGATCGAGGACGTTGCCATCGGCTTCCGCAACATTCAGGAAGAGCTGCGCAGCCAGTACTCACTGGTCTATCGTCCGGCGGAGTTCAAACAGGACGGATCGTTCCGCACGATCTATCTTCAGGCGCTCGACCCGCGCTACCGCGTCCGGGCCAGCAAGGGATACTTCGCCCCGCGCGCTACGCCTTAGGGCGTGGCAAATCACCGTTTGGATATGGTGCAGCACTCTTGTGTCGCGCCTTCAGCGCTTTGATTTTTGGGGTTGCTTACCTGGGCCTTCGGCCCAGGCTGGTATGTGGCGGGCCCTCGGCCCTTAGCCGTACTGCTCCACGCGCTGCAACAGCGCCAGCTTGCGTGTGGGGTCGAGGAAGCTGGCTTCCACTGCATTTGCGGCCAGCTCTCGCATCTGCTCCAGCGTGAAGCCGTATCTCTCGTGGGCGACAAGATACTCGCCCAGCAGGTCGCTGCCGAACATTGGCGGATCGTCGGAGTTCAGCGTCACCATCAGGCCGCCGTCGAAGTAGGAGCGGAGCGGATGCTCGTCGAAGTGTTTGCAGCATCCCGTTTTGATGTTGCTGGTGACGTTGATCTCGAGCGGAATCTGTTTTTGTGCCAGTACCTCGAGCAACTCGGAGTCGTGTTGCGCCGTCAGTGCGTGCCCGATGCGCTCGGCGCCGATGTTGATCGCCGACCAGATGCTCTCGGGGCCGACGGACTCTCCGGCGTGGGCGGTCAATCGCAGCCCTGCGGCCTTGGCTTCTTTATAGAGATCGCGGAACTGGTCGGCGGGCCCGCGCGCTTCGTCTCCGCCAATGCCAATGCCGACGAAGCTCGGGTGCAGGACGCGCATCTCGGCGGCCTTGCGAAAGACCTTCGCGCCCTCCTCCACGCCGAAGTGGCGCACGGCATCGACGATCCAAAGCACGCTTACGCCAAAGTCCTTTTCGCCGCGTATGCGCGCGCGCTCGATCGCCTCGACGTAAGGCTCCACCTCGGTACGCTTCCAGTAGTAGATGATTCCGAACGAGACGTAGACCTCGGCGTGCACGACGCCCTGCGCCGCGAGGTCGCGAATCATGCTGTAGGTGATCAGCTCGTAGTCCTCGGGCCAGCGCAGGCGCTCGGTCACGGCCTTGAACGATTGCAGAAAGCCCAGGAAGTTTTCGTACTGGTAGAGCGCCTTCGCGGTCGCAAGCGTGAGCGGCTCTTTGTCGTGCCTGCGGCTCAGCTCTACAAGGGTCTCGGGCTTGATGGTGCCTTCGAGATGCAGATGCAGCTCCGCCTTGGGAAGGCCGCGTAACCACTCTGCTGCATCGATCTCGTCTTGCTTCGTCTGCTTTCGCGCCATCTCTTTATCTTAGAGGCTGTCTCCTGTCTTGGCATTTGTGCTGCGCGATTGTCCTGGAACCCGCTTCGCTGGCGGGTTTCCATACTGGCCAAACAGGCATCCCGGTTGTTTATGAGACTGATACGAGCCTGTCATCAAATTTGCTATCTGCAGAAGATGTGTCATTTCGACCGGAGCATCTCACAGCTTGATCGTGAGATGCGGAGCGGAGAAACCTGCTTTTTAACCGCGGGCCTCTCTGCATAAAGCAAACCGCAAGTTCTTCAGCGTAGGAGCGCAAAAAAGCAGGTCCCTCCACTCCGCTACGCTCCGGTCGGGATGACAATAAATACCTCTCGTTCAGAGAAACCAATTTGGCGAAACACCCTATGCTTCGGGAGTGTAAAACTCACTCCGCTACGCTCCGGTCGGGATGACAATAAATACCTCTCGTTCAGAGAAACCAATTTGGCGAAACACCCTATGCTTCGGGAGTGTAAAACTCACTCCGCTTGCGACTGTAGAGCGTGTAGACGACGAGCCCGACCACCAGCCATACGAAGAACCGGAGCCACGTCTTCAGAGGAAGGCCAGCCATCAGCAGAATGCAGAACAGGATGCTGAGGACGGGAATGATGGGCCCGAGCGGGACCCTGAAGCCGCGATGCCTCTCCGGTTGTTTGGCGCGCAGTACCATCACGCCAGCCGAGACCAGCACGAAGGCAAACAGTGTGCCGATGTTCGACATCTCGGCGAAGGTTCCTACATCGAACAGCCCCGCGGGGATTGCGACCAGAAACCCTGCAACCCATGTTGCGAATGCAGGAGTCCTGAACCGTGGGTGCACCCTGCTGAACGCCTTTGGCAGCAGGCCGTCGCGCGACATGGCGAACCACACCCGCGCCTGTCCCAGTTGAAACACCAGGATCGACGAGATCATGCCGATGATGGCCCCGAGCAGCACGGCAAGCCGCACCCAGTGCAGACTGTGTCCGCCGGGAAGCAGCGACACGCGCTTCAACGCATTCACCACGGGAGCGGCATCGCCCGCCACCGTCTTCCACGGCACCATGCCCGTCAGCACCACGGCGACGCCGATGTACAGGATGGAGCAGACGATCAGCGTCGCCAGAATTCCGATGGGAACGTCCTTCTGCGGACACTTGCACTCTTCGCTGGCAGTCGAGACAGAATCGAAGCCGATGTACGTGAAGAAGATGATCGATCCGCCTGCGAGAATCCCGCTCCAGCCGTTTGGCGAGAAGGGAACATAGTTGGCCGGATGAATAAAGCTGATGCCCGCGAAGACGAAGACGAGGATCGCCATGATCTTTACCAGCACCATGATGTTGTTCGTGCGCGCCGACTCGCGGATACCCCGCACCAGCACCACTGTCAGCAGCAGCACGATGAGGAACGCCGGGATGTTGAATCCCGCGTGCCAACCCGGCTGGTAGATGTCGTGGCCTTGCAGGTCCTGCAAGCCAAGAGGCAGGTATGCGGGCGAGAGCCACTTTGGCGAGATATGAATGCCCAGCCAGTCCAGCAGGTCGACGACGTGGGCGGCGAAGCCTACGCTGACGCTCATATTGCTGAAGGCATATTCGAGGATGAGGTCCCATCCGATGACCCACGCCACCAGCTCGCCCAGCGTCGCATAGGTGTACGTGTAGGCCGATCCGGCGATGGGGATCATGCTCGCCAGCTCCGCATAACAGAGGCCGGTCAGCGCGCAGACGATCGCGACGAGCACCAGCGAGATCGCCAGCGCGGGCCCCGCGCCGGGTCTGCCTGCAACCGCGCCGCTGGTGTGATGCAGCAGTCCCAGCACGAGGTCGATCACCGGCGAGTCGGCGATCTTCTCTTCCATCGCAGGGTTTCCGCCGATGGCCGTGCCAATCACGGTGAAGATGCCCGAGCCGATGACAGCGCCGATTCCAAGCGCGGTAAGGCTCACCGGCCCCAGCGTCTTCTTCAGCGCGTGCTCCGGCCGCTCCGATTCCGAGATCAGTTTGTCGATCGATTTGGTTTGAAAGATTTGCCTGGCCAGCGCCCCGCTCCTCAACAAAATTGTCCGGGGATCGCTCTGAGGGAGCTGTCCCGGACCCGCCCGATACAACAATACAGCCTTGAGAAAGAATCTCTTCGGGGGAGGAGCTCGTCAACCGGGCCGATCGCTCGGCCCGGTTGGCCTCTCAGCTATGCGCTAGCGCTTCGACTGGCCGCGGGCCAGCTTCTTGACCTTCGCCTTGTTCGAGCCACGCGGAGTGGTCCGCTTGGCCTTGGGGGCTGCCTTCTTGCGTGCGGCGCGCTTTACCTTCTTGCGTTCGACCTTGTCTGTAATGCTCTTGGTATTTGCCATGGAAATCTTTTGCCAATCACTCTCTAAAAAATAATGTTGCGGGAAACCTAAAGGCGTTCCAACTGGGCAAACTTCTCCACCAGCTTCTTCACGCCATGCTGTTGAAATTGTACTGTAATCCTGGCGTCATCCCCATCGCCTTCGCGACGAAACACCGTTCCTTCGCCATACTTCGGGTGCCGGACGCGCGTTCCCTGGCGCAGACCCGTCTTGCCGGTGGGCTCCGGGACATCCAGCTTCGTGCGTCCAGCGTTTGCGGTGGCCTTTTGCCCGCGCGCGGCAAAGAAGCTGGCGATATTGTCGAGCGAGCCTGAACCCCCAGTGGGAGCGCGTCCACCGGCGCGGCGTTGGCCGCCCTTCGAGTAGCTGTCGCCGCTCTGGTCTTCGTCCTCGTAGCTGAAGTGGCGCTCGCCCGCCTCGGTGTCGCGTCCGCCGAAACGGTTCGCCTTCGGGTATGGCGTCGCGTACGCGTTGCTGTAGTCGCCTCCGCCGAATTGAGGCCGCGCCGGCGGACTGCCCAGGTCTTCCACCAGACGCGAGGGCACCTCCTCCAGAAAGCGCGACGCCATCGTCGAGTCGGGCATGTCGCTTCCATACCGGCGGCGGTAGCGCGCGCGTGTCATCACCAGCGTGTCCATCGCGCGCGTCATGCCCACGTAGCAGAGCCGCCGCTCTTCTTCGAGGCCGTTGGGGTCCATCAGGGTGCGGGCGCTGGGAAACAGGCCCTCTTCCATGCCTGCAAGAAAGACAAGCGGGAACTCCAGACCCTTTGCGGCATGAAGCGTCATCAAGGTCACGCGAGCGTCGGCCGAGTACTGGTCGGCGTCGCTCGCCAGCGCGGCGTGGTCGAGAAACTCGTCCAGCGTCTCGCCGCGCTCCTCGGCGTCCTGCGCGGCGTTGGCGAGTTCCTTCAGGTTCTCGATGCGCGAAAAGCTCTCGGGAGTGCCCTCGTCCTCGAGCGCGCGAATGTATCCGCTGCGGTCGTTCAGAAATTTGATCAGCTCCGGCAGAGTGGCTTTGTCTCCGGGCTTACGAAATGCAGGACGCTCTCTTCCTGTGCTCGTCAATACAGTGTCATCCTGAGCGGAGCTTTCCCCTCCCGGCTTGTCATCCTGAGCGGAGCGGAGCGGAGCCGAAGGACCTGCTGTTCGTTTTTTCGATGCGCCAGACTCCTTCAGCACCACAGGGGCAAACGGATTGAAGCTAGCGGATGAGATATTGTGCGCCTCGTCCGAGTCCTGCGAGTTCTCAGGCGCGATGGTCGATATCTCCTCGCTTGGGCCGAAGTCGAAGGCGAAGTTGAAGGTCGTATCGAACGACGTGTCCTCTTCGCTTGCGGCTTCGACGGCTTCGGGAGCATCTTCAGCTTCTTCTGCTGCAAACTGCGACACGTCGAACGAGGCGTCGCTGCCTTCGGTGCCCTGAACGTCCTCGGTCAGCTTTTCGGCGAAGCCCGGGCCGAGCATCGCGCGCGCATCCTCAATCAGCTTGCGGAACCCCTCGAGCGCGTTGAGCGTGCGCTGCGGCAGCAGACGTTCGGCGATGGCGCGCGCGATCGCGTCCCAAGTGCTGAGCCCGGTTCCGAGCGCCATGCGCTCCAGCGTCTCCATTGTTGTTTTGCCGATGCCGCGCGCGGGGGAGTTGACGACGCGTTGCAGCGCGATCGAGTCGTGCGGGTTCTGCACCAGCTTCATATAGCTCAGCAGGTCCTTGACCTCGGAGCGGTCGTAGAAGCTGAAGCCGCCGACCATGTGGTACTGGATCTGGTAACGCCTGAGCGCCTCTTCCACCAGCCGCGACTGCGAGTTGGTGCGGTAGAGGACAGCGCATCGCGGGGCCTCTTCCTGCTGCCCGGCCTCGCGCAGATACTGCTTGACCCTGTCCGCGATAAACAGCGCTTCATTCTCGCCGTCGGGGGCCTCGTAGTAGCCGATCAGGGAGCCGCCTTCGCGCGAGGTCCACAGGTTTTTTCCCTTGCGCTGCGTGTTCTGCGAGACCACCGCGCTGGCGCCTTCGAGGATCACCTGCGTTGAGCGGTAGTTCTGCTCGAGCCGGATCGTCTTCGATCCTGGAAAGTCCTTCTCAAAGTCGAGGATGTTCTTGATGTCCGCGCCGCGCCAGCTATAGATCGACTGGTCTTCATCGCCGACGACGCAGATGTTCTTCTCGTGCCCGGCGAGCAGCTTCATCAGCTCATACTGCGGACGGTTCGTGTCCTGATACTCGTCGATCATCACGTAGCGATACTTGCGGTTGTATCGCTCGCGCACCTCGGACGAGGACTTCAGCAGGCGCACCGTCTCGAGCAGCAGGTCGTCGAAGTCCATGGCGTTCGCCTTGGCCAGCTCCTTGCGATAGATCTCGAAGATGTGCGCGATCTTCTCCTCCATGGGATTGGCGGAGGCGAGGAAGTACTCCTGCGGGTCGATCATGTGGTTCTTCGCCCAACTGATGCGCCCGAGGGCAACGCGCGGCTTCAGGCTCTTGTCGTCGATGCCGAGGCGCTTGAGCGCACCTTTCACAACGGCCTGCTGGTCCTGCTCGTCGTAGATGGCGAAGGTCTTCGTCAGACCTACGCCATTGACGCGCAGCGCTTCGATGTCGCGCCGCAGCACGCGCACGCAGAAGCTGTGGAACGTGGCCAGCGTTGGCTTTGCGAGCGAGGAGTGGCCAAGAATTTTTTCCACACGCTCGGCCATCTCCTTCGCGGCCTTGTTGGTAAAGGTCACGGCAAGGATCGCGTCCGCGGGCACGCCGCGCTCTTCAATCAGATAGGCGATCCTGTGCGTCACGACGCGCGTCTTTCCACTGCCCGCGCCTGCAAGCAGCAGTACAGCGCCATCGACCGTGCGAATCCCATCCTGCTGCTGGGGATTCATGTTCTCCAAAAGATGACTCAAACCGGTACACGCTCCACCTTCAATTTTATCGCTCGTGAAACATTCCTATCGCTTCGTCACCATTTCCACACGTCTCGTCACTTTGCAAAAACCAAGGGAACCAATTTGAGTCCAATGCGTATCGACATATGAAGAGCTTGCTGAACCATGGCAGCGAGGCTCGACGTTCCACAACGAAGCAACATCCAGGAGCTGAAAATGAAATTCCGCAATGTGTTTGCCGCCGCCGCTCTCGTCGCTACCACTCTCGTCGCTTCGCCTGTCGTTCACGCATCGGCGCTCAACTCGCCGGTACACGCCATGTTCGGCAAGACGAAGACGATCAAGCTCACGCTGATGAACGACTCCGGCGCTCCCATGGAGGTCAAGGCCGGCGACGACGTGATCAAGCTGGAGGCGGGGAAGCCCGTCACCGTCAACCTTCCCGATGGAACGCGCGTCGTCTCCAACACCACGACAGAGAAGTCGCAGGCCGGTACTCTGATCGCGCAGGTGTCGAGCTCGCTGAACGGCGCCACGATCCACATCAAGTAAGGAACACGTAGCAGATCTCGATCCGGCCTCCGATGCGGCGCTTCCCCGCGAAGCTTTCGCCCCGGAGGCCGCAATAACGTTAACGACTCCCAATGGCGCACTGATATTCTCAGAACCGTGATCTCCAACGTCGCCGTCTTCTGTGCCTCATCGAACGGAACGAAGCCCATCTATCGCGAAGCGGCGAACGAGCTTGGCTGCGCGCTCGCCACGCGCAGCATCGGCCTTATTTACGGTGGGGCCAACGTCGGCCTGATGCAGGCGCTGGCGGAGTCGGCGCTGGCGGCGGGAGGGCGCGTCGTCGGCGTGATTCCCGAGGTGCTCGTCGACCTCGAAGTGGCGCACCACGGCATCACGGAGCTTCACGTCACCAGCACCATGCACACGCGCAAGGCGCTCATGGGCGAGCTGGCGGATGCCTTCTTCATCCTGCCCGGCGGCTTTGGGACGTTCGAGGAGATGTTTGAAGTCCTCGCCTGGCAGACGCTCAAGCTGCACAGGAAGCCCATCGTGTTGCTGAACATCGACGGCTTCTACGACAAGCTGCTCGGCTTTCTCGACCACTGCGTGGGTGAGGGACTGCTGCGGCAGCGCAATCGCGAGGTGCTGCTGGTGGCCGGGTCGGTGGAAGAGGCGTTCGCATTGGTCGATGCAGCACGCCAAAGCCTTCACGGATAGCTGACGGACCGCGCGCCGCCGCGCACAGGGAGCGCCTAGTGGGAGAAGCTCTGATTAGAGCTGTTGTCGTATTTGTGTCGCGCCTTCAGCGCTTTGATTTTTTTGGGTTGCTTACCCAGGCCTTCGGCCTGGGCTGGTATGTGGCGGGCCTTTGGCCCTGGACTGAAGTCCCGCCCCTTCAAAACGGCGACTTGATCCGAGCATCCCCGGAGGTCCAAACGCATGTGCGTTCTATTATCGCGCTAAATTTGCGCTAAACGCCCATCTCGGGAAATATGTATTTGAAATACATATTCAACCGGAGGACATATGCAGCAACATCACAAGGACATCGTCAAGGCCACCATTCCCGCACTGCAACAGTATGGCGAGGCGATCACGACCGCGTTCTACAAGACGCTCTTTGCGGAGAATCCTGGGCTGCTGAATGTCTTCAATCCCGCGAGCCAGAAGAACGGTGGCCAGGCGCGCAGTCTTGCGGCTTCGATCCTGGCGTATGCGGCGCACATCGACCACCTCGAACAGCTTGGCGGCATGGTGAACCGCATCGCGCACAAGCACGCCAGTCTCGAGGTGCAGGCCGAGCACTATCCCATCGTCGGCGACCATCTGCTTCGCGCCATCCGCACCGTGCTTGGCGAAGCGGCGACACCGGAGATCATCGAGGCATGGGGAGCGGCGTACCAGCAGCTTGCCGACATCATGATCGGCGTGGAGAAGGACCTCTACACGCAGGGCAGCACGCAGCAGGGCGGTTGGAGCGGATACCAGCCGCTGAAGGTCGTCCGCAAGGTGCGCGAGAGCGAGACGATCACGTCGTTCTATCTCGCCTCGCCCGACGGCGCGCCGTTACCGGCGTTCGCGCCAGGCCAGTACCTCGCCGTCAGGGCGCAGGTTGCCGACGCGCCTTTTTGGCAGATACGGCAGTACAGCCTCTCGCAGGTTGCGAACGGGAGCACGTATCGCATCAGCGTGAAGCGCGAGCTTGCGCCGGCGCACGTGGTCGCGGCGGAGAACGGGTTGATCTCGAACCATCTGCACGACAATGTCGAGGTTGGCGACACCGTGCTGGCGCACGTTCCGCAGGGCGACTTTGTGCTGCGCGAGAGCGACCGCCCGGTTGTGCTGCTGAGCGGTGGAGTGGGCATCACGCCGGCGATCTGCATGCTGCAGCACCTTGCGCAACATGCACCGCAGCGGCCTGTGCTCTTCGTCCACGCGACGCTCGAAGGGAGTCATCACGCCTTCCGCGAGGAGAAGTGCGCTCTGGTGGAGGCGCATCCGCATGTGCGCTCGCTGACCTTCTACGAGAGGCCGTCGGGCGCGGACCGGCCTGGGGTGGACTACGACTTCGCGGGCCGCATCTCGGCCGAGACGTTGACGCCGCATCTGCCACAGCAGGAGGCGGAGTTCTACTACTGCGGCCCGCTGGGCTTCATGGGCGCGGTGGACGGCCTGCTCGACTCGCTTAACATTCCGCTGTCCTGCCGTTATAGTGAAGCCTTCGCGCCCGATCCCTCGTTCACGACGGACATTGCGCACGCATAGCAAGGGAGCATCAACCGCACGAATGAACATCACCCGCTTCTCGGACCTGGCCCTGCGCCTTCTGATGTATCTCGGCAGCCGTGCCGAACCTATAGAGGCCACGGTCACGGTCCGCGAGGTGGCAACGCTCTTCAACGTTCCTTACAGCCACCTGGTGAAGGTGGTGCACCAGCTCGGGCAGCGAGGACTGCTGATCACGACGAAGGGCGCGGGCGGCGGGGTGCGGCTGGCCCGCCCGGCCGAGTCGATAAGGCTGGGAGAGATACTTCGCATCACCGAGTTCTCCGACGCGGTGATCGATTGCAGCGAGCAGCGGTGCCCGCTGACCGGGGCATGTCTGCTGAAGGGAGCGTTGGACAGCGCCTATGCCGCGTTTCTCGACACGCTGGACACGTACACGCTCGCCGAGGTGGCGCGTACGCCAAGGCTCCAGAAGCTGGTTACGCTGAAGATTTAGAACGGTTTTCGTTCAGGTGTGTCGCGTTTTTTGTGTCGCGCTTTCAGCGCTCCTGGATATCTGGATCGTTGACCTGGGCCTTCGGCCCAGGCTGGTATGTTGCGGGCCTTCGGCCCTGGGTTCCGTCGCTCTACTTGATGTGTCATCATTTCGAGCGACCCTGCAAGCGCGGCGAGTCGAAGGGGGAGTCGTGGAATCCCCGCATTTCGCTCGTACCGCCACAAATTCCAGTGCCTACCTCTTCGCCGTGCAAGCCTCGCACTGGCACACGCGGCGCAGGTACTCCCAGGAGTAGAGGCCGGCCTCGTGTCCATCGGTCCACTTGAACTTCAGGGCGTACTTGCCGACCGGCGTCACCTCTGCGGGACGCACGGGAGGCTCGTACATCGGCAGCAGCGTCTGCGGCTTTGGCTTCGGCTCGCCGGGCCTGCGGCCGCTGTTCTCGCGCTCCTCGTGGCAGGTTGCGCAGGGGCAGGCATTTCGCAGCCAGGCGAAGGTCCATGAGCTGCGGTGGCCATCCTTCCAATCGATCTCCATGCCGGTGCCCTCGGTCTTGTGGACGCGCACCTTTGCCGGGGCGACCGCATCCGGCGGCAGCTTCTTGTCCGTGGCGGCGTCCTGACGCGCCTCTTCGGCACTTACGATTCGAATACCTTCATGACTCATGCTTCAGCTTCTTTCTTCATTGCTTCAACTTCGATGGCAGCGTTCAGGACGTCAGTCCGTTTCTCCAGAAAAAGTACGCGGCGATGATGCAGCCTGTAATCACTACAATGGCGCGGAGCGTGTTGGGGTTCATCCGCCGCGAGTAGTGCGCGCCCGCGTATCCGCCCGCTCCCGCGAAGACCATGGATATCAGGCAGTATCGCCACACGATGGCGCCGCTGGCGATAAACGTGAGCACGGCGCAGAGGTTGGATGTGCAGGCGGCCAACACCTTCAGCGAGTTCAGCGCGTTCATCTCCTCGACACCGAACAGTGCAAGCGCGGTCATGATCAGGAACCCCGCGCCCGCGCCGAAGTAGCCGATGTAAAAGCAGATGGGCAGCAGAGCGAGAAAGAGCGGCACCATCGCGGTGCGGTGCAGGACGTGAGGTTCCGCCGAGCGCCTTCGCAGCCAGCGCGAGACCGGGCCGCTGAGGCCGAAGAGCAGAGAAGCCGTGAGCAGCAGCCATGGCACCATGTGGAGAAAGGTGATCTGCCGCGTCTTCAACAGTACGACAGCACCACTGACGCCGCCCACGACGGAAGCTGCCATGACTACAGGCAGCAGGTCGCGGCGAAGGTCGCTGCGCAGCGCGGCGACGGAGGTCAACTGTCCCGGCCACAGCGCCACGGTGTTCGTGGCGTTCGCCTGGATTGGAAGCACGCCGACGGCAAGCATTGCGGGAAACGAGAGGAACGATCCTCCGCCGGCCATCGCGTTCATCACGCCGGCGATCGACGAGGCCGTTACCAGCCACGCGTAGCGCCAATGCGGGATCGATTCAGCGGTCATTCAATTCCATTGTATCGGCCTGCCCGGGCGGGGCTATCGGAGACTTCGACTCAGCTTCGAATCCGTCATTCTGAGGCGAAGGCGAAGAATCGCAGTAGTTTTGCCCTGCCAATGCAGACTACGGGGATTCTTCGGCGTTGCCTCAGAATGACGGCAAAGGCGGGCACTGCCTAAAGATATGTTCATCACAGCCCTTGGAGAATTGTTGGCGTTATGCCCTGATTTCGGGCGTCGCGGCGATCAGCTCGCGCGTGTAGGCCTGCTGCGGATTGCCGCATACGCTCGCGCACTCGCCAAGCTCGACCAGACGGCCCCTCTGCATGACGGCCACGCGGTCGCACAGGTAGCGGACCAGCGGCATGGAGTGCGAGATGAAGAGGTACGTCAGGCCGTATCGCCGTTGCAGCTCGCGCAGCAGGTTCACGACCTGGGCTCCAACGCTGACGTCCAGCGCGCTGATGGGCTCGTCGAGCACGATGAACTCCGGCCGCAGGGCCAGGGCGCGGGCGATGTTGATTCGCTGGCGCTGGCCTCCGCTGAACTCGTGCGGGTAGCGCTCGAGGGCGCTCTGGTCGAGGCCGACCTCGCTCAGCATCTCGTGCAGGCGGGCCGTGTCGCAGCGCTCTCCGTGAACGGCGAAGGGCTCGCTGAGGATGTCGCTCACCCGCATACGCGGATTCAGCGCGGCGAAGGGGTCCTGAAAGACGACCTGCATCCTTCGCCGCAGGCCGCGCAACTCGTGCGTCGATATGTTTTGCAGACTGCGGCCGTCGTAGCGCACCTCGCCTGCCGTGGGCTCAATTAAACGCAGCAGCATGCGCCCGACGGTGCTCTTGCCGGAGCCGGATTCGCCGACGAGGCCCAGCGTCTCGCCGCGCGCGATGGTAAACGAGACATCGTCGACGACGCGCGCGTTCGGGCCGTACTCCCTGGTAAGGCCGACGGCTTCGACCAAGGTCGAGCCAGGTTCATTCGCCATAGCCGGATACTAGCATCTGCTAGTTGGAGCTGCTTCCCTTTAGATGTCGTGCAGCATCTTGTGTCGCGCCTTCAGCGCTTTGATTTTTTTGGGGTTGATTACCTGGGCCTGCGGCCCAGGCTAATATATTGCGGGCCGTTGGCCCTGAGTTCTTCAGATATCCACCTGCATGAAACCGCCGTGCCGTTAGTAAGACAAGGCAAGATGCAATCGGGGATTCCTCACCCCAGTTTCGGATGCAGGCGGTGAAACCCCGTCGCCTCCTGATACGCCCGCGCAAACGCCGCCAGTCTGGCGTCAGAATAGAGCCCTCCAAGGAACGTCAGCGAAACCGGTGTGCCGGGGCCGCCGACATTGTCGGGCGCTCCATCCCCTGTATGCTCCGGCAGAGGAGCGTCGTCGCTTCGAACTCCATTGGGAAGAATGATCGCCGGATGCCCCGTGAGATTCGTGGCCGTCAGCTGTGTCCCAGACGACGGCGTCACAATCACATCCACCTTGGCAAAGATCTTCTCCATTGCCTCCATCGCGAGTGTCCGAGCCCGTTGAGCCTGTATATAGTCCACCGCAGAATAGAACCGCGCAACGCGGAAGGTAGTCGGCCACTCATTCGGTCCCTGGTCCGTCAGTAGTCCATCCCGTCCACTTAATGTCAGATCGTCGAACGCAGCGGCGGCCTCGGCTTCCAGTACTGGATGTATGTCCCCAAAGTGACACCCCTTCGGCATCTTCACCTCGGTCAGCTTTACGCCCATCGTTCGCAACGCATCGAGAGCTGCCTGCCCATATCTCGCGTCATAGACCTCGCGGGCATAGCTCAGCTTCTGCTGTTCGTTCGCATTCTTCGGCATCTCTGGTGGATCGAACTCGTTCTTCAGATATCCAATCCGCAGGGTCTTCCAGTTGAAGTCAGCATCCCAGTTGAAGGCTGCATCTTTTACGCTGCGGTCGTGCCCATCAGGCCCATAGATAGCGCTCAATACCAGAGCACAGTCCTCCGCGCTCCGGCATATCGGCCCGATTTTGTCCATTGTCCAGGTTAGCGCCATCGCTCCTGTCCTCGGCACAAATCCAAACGTGGGTCGCAGACCCGTTGCGCCACATCGTGTCGAAGGAGATGAGATAGACCCCAGCGTCTCCGTGCCGATCGCAAACCCCACACAGCCTGCTCCCACCGCAGATGCGCTCCCGGCCGACGAACCGCCCGAGGGCTGCTTTGGATTCCATGGCGTGCGCGTCATACCCCCAAACCAGATCGGTCCGCTCGCCAGAGCTCCCATGCTCAGCTTTGCGATCAGTACAGCTCCCGCAGCATCCAGCCGCTGCACAACGGTGGCGTCGTAGTCGAACGTCTGCTCTTCAAACCCTCCAGCCCCCCAGGTGGTGGGGTATCCCTTTACGGCCAGCAGGTCCTTCGCGCCCCAGGGAATGCCGTGCAGCGGCCCGCGATATTTTCCTGCGGCGATCTCCTTGTCGGCATCGGCGGCCTGCTTCAGGGCGCGGTCTTCGGTCAGAGTGATGACGAAGTGAAGAAGGGGGTCGTACTTCTTCAGCCGGGCCAGATAAATCTTCGTCAACTCGACGGAACTGATCTTCCTGGTCTTCACAAGCTCGGCCAGCTCCCGGACGGAGGCGAAGGCGATGCTGCGCTCCCCACCGGTTACGAGGCCCTTTACCGCTGGAGATTTGCTGGTCCGCGCAGGTCTTCGTACCGTATCGAGCTTCATGCCAGCCGGTACGGGGTCGAAGACGAACGCCGGAGCCACGCTGTTCGGGATCTTCATGCTGCGGATCACCAGAACGGAGTCGCGTTGCTGCCTCAGTCCTTCCAGCATCTGGGCCTTCTGCCCGGGCGTCAGCTTAATAGCTGCAATGGCGGCGGCGGCGTCGATCATCTCGGGGGTGATCTTTGCGAGATGGTCGTGGTCGACGGCGGCCCCCTCTATATCTATTGAGGGAGTTGCCGGTGTCTGCGCGGCCATTCCCCACAGGACGCCGGGCAGCAGGGTCGGCCCCAGACCTGCCGCAGAGCACACGCCGAGAAACCACCGCCGGTTCAGCACAGTAGACTGTTCGCTCATCCCGGCATTATTGCACCGGTTTGCCTATGTTTTTTGTGTTCCGAGCGGCTTTGTGACCGGTCGCTCCTGGTTTCGCAAGAGATGCGGGCTGGCGAAAGGAGGGTGTTCCCCCTGGGTGGGAGGAAAGTAAGTCAATGCAGGTCAATGTTTAGCGGAGAGATGGAAATTCATTTCCCTTTGCAGGAGAAATTGCTTTCCTTGAAGTCTCCCTTCGGCCTGCATGGATTTGCACATACGTCCTGGGGTGATCATGTAAGTGCAACAAAATACGTGACGTAAATTTCTATTGGGTTTGGCGTGCCAGGTGCATATAGGGATGGCGTATCGCAATTTTTTTTGAAGGCCACATACCCAAAGGAGTTTTATGCGTCGTCTATCTGTAGTCCTGGCTTTAGCGACCTTGGCGGGAGGAGCACCGGCGCTGCTGGCAGACTCCATTCCGTATGCGAATCTCGGCACCCCGGCCCCCACCTATACCCTGGTCGCTCAGAGCACCGGCAGCGTCACAGGCTACTTCGTAGGATCGAACGCGTGGGACAACTCAGTTGTCCGTATGGTCGATGTGACCTCTGGAACGACCAGCGCATGGTTCCTGCCCAACCACAGCACGGCGGTTGGCACCTCGCAGGACTTCGGGCCAGTCACCAATGGCGACATTCTGGTCTTCCAGTTGTGGGACCAGTACCCCTCCAAGAACTGGATTGTCTCCACTGACGCCTCTGCGAATCCCGATGGAGCTACCCATGGCTACGCCACGCTCTTTGCAGGAGGCCTGCTCGGAACGGAGACCTATCCGGCTGGAACGTACATCGGAATGGAAGATACGTTGTGGGGCGACTACGACTACAACGACAGCCAGTTCCTCTTCACCAACGTAGCTCCGGCACCTGAACCGGGAACGCTGCTGCTGCTCGGCACCGGAATCCTCGGCGCTGCCGGAACCCTGCGTCGCAAGATGTTCGCACGCTAAACCTGTTGGAAGATTCAACACACTGGCCCAGTCTGATGACTGGGCCAGTGTGTTTTTCAAGCTGCTTCGCCGTCAGTGGGCGTTGTGTCGCGCCTTCAGCGCTCCGAGCATTCCGGGCGTTTTACCCAGGCCTTCGGCCTGGGCTGGTATGTCTCGGGCCGTTGGCCCTGAGCTTTTCCGCTCCGCGCTTTCATGAAGAGCCATCGGAGGGAACTGCGTCGCATCCAGCAAAGAAAGTGTCATTCCGAGCGACAGGAGGGAGCCGAGGAAACCCGGGTACCTGGGTTTTTGGGCGGCACAGAGGAAATGCGGGGATTCCTCGACTGCGCGCTTCGCTCGGAATGACACCTCTGAATGAAAAGAGGCAGCTCGAAGGCTGCCTCTTTTGCGTGCTGCGTCAATGTGTCGATGTGCGGCCGACGAATCGGTCTAGTTCCAAGTGGGCCTCAGATGTCGAGGTTCTTCACATCCAGTGCATTCTCTTCGATGAACTTCCGGCGGCTCTCGACGTCTTCGCCCATCAGCGTGGTGAAGATCTCCTCGCAGGCTGCGATGTCTTCGAGCTTCACCTGCAACAGGGTCCTGCGCTCGGGGTCCATCGTCGTCTCCCACAGTTGGGGGGCGGTCATCTCGCCGAGGCCCTTGTACCGCTGCACCTGGTACTCCTTGCGGCCCTGCTCGATGACGTACTCGAAGACCTCGCGTGCGGTCTTCTTCTCGACGGGATCCTGTGAGGCCTTGCCCTGCCGCTTGCCGGCCTTTGCTTCAAGCGCCGTTCCCGGAGCGGCGGCGGTCTCGGCTACGCCTTCGGCTGCCTCTGTTTCCTCGGCTTCTTCCTGGGCGTCGGCCTTTGAACCCTTGGCGGCGTACTCGATGACGAACGGCCCGGTGAGCTGCTCGCGAATCTGGGCGTGCTTGCCGAGCATCTGCCTGCTCTCGGGGGCCGAGGCCAGCGTCCAGTCGATGGTGCGGACTGCGCCCTGAGCATCGGTAAAGTTCACCGAATACATCTTGTGCTCTTCATCGAACTCGACGTCGCCGACGTGCTTGAACTGATAGGCCTTTGCTTCAGCCTCCAGCTTCGCCTTCATGGTCTTGAGCTTTTCGGGAGACTCGAAGTCCGCGCGCTTTGCCGGCTCCTTGCCCTCGTGGGCGAACAGGTCGGCGAACTCGCGCGTGACCTCTTCGTTGCGCAGGCGCTTCTCGACCTTGTCGAAGAAGCCGAGGTAGTCGTTCAGTTGGCCCATGAACTTCGTCAGGGCCGCGCCCTCGAGCTTTGCGCCACCCTCGCCGTAGCGGATGACCATGCCGTCGGAGGCGCGCTTGACCATGACGGAGACGTACTCGCGATCGTCCTTGATGTACTGCTCGAACTTGCCCTTCTTGATGCGGTACAGCGGCGGCTGGGCGATATAGACGTGACCGCGCTTGATCAGTTCCGTCATGTGACGGAAGAAGAAGGTGAGAAGCAGCGTGCGGATGTGCGATCCGTCGACGTCGGCATCGGTCATCAGGATGAGCTTGCCGTAGCGCAGCTTGGTGGTGTCGAAGTCGTCCTTGCCGATGCCGGTGCCGAGCGCGGTGATCATGGCGCGGATCTCTTCGTGGCCCAGCATCTTGTCGTAGCGGGCCTTCTCGACGTTGAGGATCTTGCCTTTGAGCGGAAGGATCGCCTGGAACTTGCGGTCGCGTCCCTGCTTTGCGGTACCGCCTGCGCTCTCACCCTCGACGAGGTAGAGTTCGCAGCGGTCCGGCTCGCGCTCGGAGCAGTCGGCCAGCTTGCCCGGCAGGCCGCCGCCATCGAGAGCGCCCTTGCGGCGGGTGAGGTCGNNGGCCTTGCGCGCGGCTTCGCGGGCGCGGGCGGCGTCGATCGCCTTGTTGATGATCTTCTTGGCGACGGAGGGGTTCTGTTCGAGGAACGCACCCAGCCGCTCGTTGACAAACGCCTGCACGGTGCCTGCGATGTCGGAGTTCAGCTTGCCCTTCGTCTGCCCTTCGAACTGCGGCTGCGAGAGCTTGACGCTGATGACGGCGACGAGACCTTCGCGGACGTCGTCGCCCGAGAGGTTTTCCTTGACATCCTTGAACAGACCCATCTGCTGGCCGGCCCAGTTGATGGTGCGGGTGAGCGCGGCGCGGAAGCCCTGAAGGTGCGTTCCGCCGTCGATGGTGTTGATGTTGTTGGCGAAGGTGAAGATCGTCTCGGAGTAGGCGTCGTTGTACTGGAGCGCGATCTCCATGGCCACATTGTCGCGCTCGGCCTCCATGTAGATCGGCTTGTCGTGCAGGACCTGCTTGCCCTTGTTGAGGTGCTTGATAAACTCCGCGATGCCGCCGACGTACTTGAACTCCTGGTGCTTGGCCTCGCCGGTCTTGGGGTCGGCGGTGCGCTCGTCGGTCAGGTGAATCTCAAGGCCCTTGTTGAGGAAGGCGAGCTCGCGCAGCCTCTGGGCCAGCGTGTCGTAGTTGTACTCGGTGACGGTGAAGATCGACTTGTCGGGAAGGAAGTGGATCTTGGTGCCCAGCTTCTTCGACGGGCCCATCTGACGCAGCTTGCTGACGGGGTCGCCCTTGGAGTAGTCCTGCGTCCAGGCAAAGCCGTCGCGCCACACTTCGACGTCGAACTCCTCGCTGAGCGCGTTGACGCAACTGACGCCGACGCCATGCAGACCGCCCGAGACCTTGTAGTTGGACGAGTCGAACTTGCCGCCCGCGTGCAGGATGGTGAGCACGACCTGGACCGCCGGCATCGTCTTGCCGTTGACCGTCTTGTCGGCCACAGGGATGCCGCGTCCGTCGTCGACGACGGTGATGGAGTTGTCGACGTGGATGGTGACGTCGATGCGTGTGGCGAAGCCGGCGAGGGCCTCGTCGACCGAGTTGTCGACGACCTCGTAGACGAGGTGGTGAAGACCCTGCTCGCCGGTCGAACCGATGTACATCGCGGGACGTTTGCGGACGGCGGCGAGGCCTTCGAGAACGGTAATGTTCTCAGCCGAATAGCTGCTTGCGGCCGGCTTTGCCTGACCAGCTTTCTGGTCCTTGCCGTCTTCCAAAAGTTCCGTTCCAGTCGGGACTGCGGTCGTTGCCATGTAACTCCTGAAATTGCTGGGATTGACCCTCCGGGAGCCGTCCGCCTGAATCGCTGAAGCCCGCGTAAATCAAGCACTTAAGGACGGTTGCAACCGGGATTTTCCGTAACTAAAGTATAACACGCTCGTGGGAGGAAAACCCTGCCGCCGAGGAGTGCGCAAGCGGTATGTACCCACCCCGGTTCCACCCTGCGGGTCCTCAACTGCAACATTCGTCTATCTCGTTATGCAGGGGCAATTTACCCGCCAAAAGCAGGGCTTCCACAGAGGCAACTTGTTGCCCAACCGGTAACCGGGTGGGTTGCACCCAAAGTTGTACTGCCCAATCCCCCGCCTATTGCTATTGTCATTCCCCAGAGGTGAAACATTTCATGAAACTGAATCGCTTGTTGATGGCATCTGCCCTCTGTCTTACTTTGTCGGCCTCCCCTTCAGCCTTTGCCAGTGAGCATGGTGGCGGGTGGTTTTCCTCCTTCTTCAGCTACTGCAATCGGGACCGCGACCGCGATCGCGATAACGACAGCAACCGCGATCATGAGCGCCACAAGCGCGAGTGCGACCAGAACGGTCAGGACTCGGGCCGGGGCAACAACTGCGACCGTGGCAAGGGCAACGGTGGCGGCTACTGCGGAACTGGCGGCGGTGGAACCTCTTCCGGTGGCGGCAGTGGCAACACCAGCGGCGGCGGTCCTATCGGCAAGTAAGCCTTTTTCTCCAAGAACGGCCAGACAGGCGCCCACTGGCACACCTCTAAATTGACCATCTTCAGGAAGATGGGAACACCTTGGACGGCTCCGGTCTCATGGCCGGAGCCGTTTTGTATGTGCTGTATGCTGTCAGGAGGATTTCGTATATACTCAGTAGGTTGCCTGAAAAGCAGCGATCCAGAACCAGTTAACTTCAGGATTCACAATGCCAAAGTTGAAGACACACTCAGGCGCGGCCAAGCGCTTCAAGAAGACCGGCACGGGCAAGTTCAAGCGCGGTCAGTCGAAGATGCGCCACATCCTCACCTCGAAGAAGACCAAGACCAAGCGCCATCTGCGCTCGATCACCCTGGTCTCCGAGGCGGATTCGGCCAAGGTCGCCCGCATGATTCCTTACGCCTGATCTTCAGGCAGGGAGTTGGACCGTTTTTCAGATCGAGCCGCTGAGAATCAGCAAAGGGCCGTAAAAGCGTAGAGGCCCCTGGAGGAAGCGATAGCGAACTCCACCGAGATCTGAAGTTGCAAAGCGAGTGAAGAGGCCACCTTACCTCCAGCCGCTCAAACGAAGTACGCAAAAGGAGATGCACCATGCCCCGTGTAAAACGGAGTACGAAACGCAGCGACCGCCGCAAAAAGATCCTCAAGCGCGCGAGTGGCTACTTCCTCACAAAGTCGAAGCTCTATCAGGCAGCGCAGGAGGCCGTTGAGCGCTCCCTGATGTTCGCCTACACCGGCCGCAAGCAGAAGAAGCGCCAGTTCCGCTCGCTCTGGATCGTGCGCATCGGCGCTGCCGCGAAGCTGAATGGGATGAGCTACTCGACCTTCATCGACGGCCTCAAGAAGGCTGGCAATCAGCTCGACCGCAAGGTCCTCGCCGACATCGCCGCCAACGACGCAGCAGGCTTCACCGCGCTCGCCGAGCAGGCCAAGGCCGCGCTCACCGCAGCGAAGTCGGAGAAGAAGGCCGCCTAGCTTTATCGGGTTCAATAAAGGGCACGGCTCAGGCCGTGCCTTTTTGTGTCGTCGGCGATTTTGTGACGCACCTTCAACGCTCTGCTTGTTTGCGGCGATTTACTCGGGTCTTCGGCCCCTGGTTCCGCCGCTGCACGCCTTCAGGGAGACAGCCGGAGAATACCCTGTCGATGGGATTCCACGATGGTGCCTTCAGAGGCGTTTTCTTTGGGAAAACGCCCATTGAGGTCGAAATCCGGCATCATGCCTACAGGAAAGATGTCTACCAGCGAATTTCACTGTCAATACCCCCTCGGAACCAGCGGAAATGCCCCAATAATCCACCGGGAGTTTGTAAATCCTTTGATACACTCTCGCCAGCAGACCCCCCGTTACCGTTTACGGCAGACGATGTCGCCCCATCGGTAGGCAGGCGGGCGTCTAACCCGGTTTTTGTAAAGGAATCGCCAAGGCATGAGTCCTTCCCCAGCTTCCCACTCTGCACAATCCCCCGACCTTTCACGCCGCAGCATCGTTTACTTTTCCATGGAGATCGCGCTTTCTCCAGCCATCCCCACCTATTCCGGCGGACTCGGAATGCTTGCCGGGGATACGCTGCGCTCGGCGGCCGACACCTCCGCGCCGATGGTTGCGATCTCGCTCGTTCATCGTCATGGCTACTTCCGCCAGATTCTCTCCGACGTCGGTCAGCAGACCGAGGCGGACGTTCCGTGGTCGCCGGAGACACTTCCAAGCGCGGAGCATACCGTTACCATCAACATCCAGAACCGTCCGTTGCAGATTCGCGCATGGCGCTTCGATGTCGTTGGGGCGACGGGGCATATCGTTCCGGTCTATCTTCTCGACTCGGATGTGGAGGGCAACGACGCCTGGGACCGTCATCTTACCGACCATCTTTACGGTGGCGACACCTACTACCGGCTCTGCCAGGAGGCCATCCTTGGACTCGGCGGCATCGCCCTGCTCCAGGCGCTCGGTGTGACCCCCGAGGTCTATCACATGAATGAGGGCCATGCGGCGCTGTTGACGATCGCATTGCTCGAACAGCGTCTGGGTGGCCGTCCGCTAAGCGAGGCCACGGCCGCCGATCGCGAGGTGGTGCGTCAGCACTGCGTCTTCACGACGCATACGCCTGTTCCTGCCGGGCACGACCAGTTTGGCCCCGACCAGATGAACCAGGTGCTTGGCCGCGACCGAAGCATGGCGATCGAGGCCGCTGGAGGAATCCACAACGGCTTGATGAACATGTCGTACCTTGCGCTTGGCCTCTCGCGTTACGTCAACGGAGTGGCGATGCAGCATGGCAAGGTCTCGCAGGTGATGTTTCCCGAGTACAAGGTGCACTCCATCACCAATGGCGTTCACGCCGCGACGTGGCTCTCGCGCAGCTTTCAGGAGCTGTTCGACGACGAGATTCCGGACTGGCGCACGGACAACCGCTACTTCCGCTCGGTGTACGGTATCGATGCGGCGCGCATCGCCGCCTGTCATATCAAGAACAAGCAGAAGCTCTTCGCGGCGCTGGCGCGGCGTACCGGGCACTACTTCAACCCGTCGGTGCTGACGCTGGGCTTCGCGCGCCGCGTGGCCACCTACAAGCGCGCCAGCCTGCTGTTGCAAGACCCCGCGCGCCTGGTGGCCCTGGCGGAGAAGATCGGCGGCCTGCAGATTCTGTTTGCCGGCAAGGCGCATCCGGCGGACAACGCGGGCAAGGCGCTGATCAAGGACGTCTACGAGGCGGCCGTAAGGCTGAACTCGTCCTCGTTGAAGATCTACTACATCGAAAACTACGACTGGGAGCTGGGAGCGTTGCTGACACAGGGCGTCGATGTGTGGGTGAATACGCCGCGCCGTCCTTATGAGGCTTCGGGCACGTCGGGGATGAAGGCCGCGCTCAACGGTGTGCCGTCGCTGTCGATTCTGGATGGCTGGTGGATCGAAGGATGTGCGGAAAACACAACGGGATGGGCGATCGAGGACGCCGAGACGGAGGCCGCGGAGGCGGCGAGTCTCTACAACAAGCTGGAAAAGAGCATTGCGCCGCTCTGGTCGAACCCGAATGCCTGGGCAAGGCTGCAACAGCACTGCATCGGGATCAATGGGACCTTCTTCAACACGCACCGCATGTTGAGCCAGTATCTTTCGAATGCGTATTTTCCGTATACGGATACGCAGACGCGCGTTGCGATCAACGCCGGTATTTCAAATACAGCGGATATCGCGGAGCTCGCCAAAGTCCGCAAGTAGTGGAAGGGCTCGATCTGAACTGATTGGATTTTCGCTGCAGGTGTCGTGCAGCAATTTGTGTCGCGCCTTCAGCGCTCCGACCATTCGGGCCCGCTGACCTGGGCCTCCGGCCCAGGCTGGTATGTTGGGGGCCTTCGGCCCTGAAGGCAAGAGCCACACCTATTGGTATGGCATCTATAACTACAGGGATTCTTCGCCTCCGGCTCAGAATGACGACGATGAGCCTGATGTCAGAATGACGACGATGAGCCTGGTCCGGATGGGGAAACGTTCATGACCGCCCCGAAGGAGGCTCTGAGTAAGTCCTGCAAGCGTACCTCAGGGGCTAAAGCCCCTTTGATTTTGCAGTATTTACGGCATCCATTCGACTACGCTCAGGACAGGCTCTAAAGCCGTGCCCTTAACAAAACAGGACTTAATCAGAGGTTCTCTGAGCGAATCAGTCTCCGGCAACAGGTTGGGCGACGGAGGCGACAGGTTTTTTGCCTGGAATGGTCTTCGCGAACCGCGCTCTCAGCCGGTCGAAGAAGAGGTAGACGACCGGGGTTGTAAACAGAGTCAGGCACTGCGACACGATCAGTCCGCCGACGATGGTGATTCCCAGCGGGCGGCGCAGCTCGCTGCCTGTGCCTGTTCCGAGCGCGAGTGGGAGACCTCCCAGCAGGGCGGCCATCGTCGTCATCATGATTGGCCGGAAGCGCAGCAGGCATGCCTGGTAGATGGCCTCGACCGGGGGTTTGCCTTCGAGCCGCTCCGCCGCCAATGCGAAGTCGATCATCATGATGGCGTTCTTCTTTACGATGCCGATCAGCAGGATGATGCCGATCATGGCGATGACACTCAGTTCCACCTTGAAGAGCAGGAGCGCGACGATGGCTCCAACACCCGCTGAAGGAAGCGTCGAGAGAATGGTGAGCGGATGGATGAAGCTCTCATAGAGCATGCCGAGAACGATGTAGACCGCGACGAGTGCCAGCAGGATCAGCATCGGCTCGCTCGACAGCGAAGCCTGGAAGGCCTGGGCCGTTCCGGCAAAGCCGCCGTGGATGGTTGAAGGCATCCCGATGTTTACGCGGGCCTGCTCGATCGCCGCCGTGGCATCGCTCAGCGAGACGCCGGGAGTCAGGTTGAAGCTGAGCGTCGCGGCCGGCGACTGCGACTGGTGGTTGACCGTCAACGGAATGCGTTGGGACTCGTAGTGCGTCATCGCCGAAAGCGGGACCATTGCGCCGGTCGTGCTCTTGACGTAGATATTTCGCAGGGCATCGGGGTTCCGCTGGTACTGCGGGGCGACCTCCATGACGACGTGGTACTGGTTCAGCGGCCGGTAGGTTGTGGAGACCTGCCTCTGGCCGAACGCGTCGGATAGCGTGGCGTCGATCGCGAGGGGCGAGACGCCGAGCCGCGATGCCGTGTCTCTGTCGATCACCAGTTGCGCGCGAAGTCCCTGGTCCTGCTGGTCGGTGGCAACGTCCTTCAACTGGGGCAGCTTCTGCATGGCGGCCATCAGCTTCGGCGACCACTCGTCGAGGTCTTTCAGGCTGTCGGCCATCAGTGTGTATTGGTACTGGGTCGACGAGCCGCGACCGCCGATGCGGAGGTCCTGGTACGCCTGGAAGTAGACGTTCGCACCGGGAATACCGGACGTCTTTGGACGCAGGCGATTGATGATGACCTCGGCGGAGTCGCCTCGCTTGATGCGCTCCGCGTCGGGCTTCAGCGAGACGAACATGTGTCCGGCATTGCTGCTGCCTCCGCCGGGACCGCCGCCGCCGACAAACGACATCACGTTCTCGACCCCGGGGTCCTGTCCGACGATCGAGGCAATCTGCTGGATCTTCGGCTTCATGGCATCGAACGAAGCGTCCTGCTGCCCGATGATGCTTCCGCCGATGCGTCCGGTGTCCTGCTGCGGGAAGAAGCCCTTCGGAACGAGGATGTAGAGGTAGACGTTGAGGATGAATGTGACGATGGTGATGGTCAGCACCAGGCCCTGGTGCTGCAGGACCCACTTCAGTCCGCGCTCGTACTCTTCGGTGAGCCAGCGCAGGGCCTGCTCTCCCCAGCGGTAGAAGCGGCCATGCTTGCGCTTGTCGTGCGATTCGAGGAACTTGGCACTCAGCATCGGCGTCGTCGATAGCGACACGACCAGCGACATCACGATGGCGGCCGACAGCGTGACGGCGAACTCGCGGAAGAGGCGCCCGACGATGCCGCCCATCAGCAGAATCGGAATGAAGACGGCGATCAGCGAGGTGCTCATCGAGACGACGGTGAAGCCGATCTCGCGCGAGCCGTCCATCGCTGCTTGAAACGGTGTCTTGCCGCTTTCGAGGTGGCGGGAGATGTTCTCGATCACCACGATGGCGTCGTCGACNNGTCAGCGCCATCAGGCTCAGGTTGTCGAGCGTATAGCCCAGCAGGTACATCACGCCAAACGTTCCGAGCAGGCTTAGCGGGACGGAGACGCTGGGAATGAGCGTCGAGCGCACCTCGCGAAGAAAGACAAAGACCACGAGAATGACCAGCAGGATCGAGATGACCAGTGTCCGCGTAACATCTTTGACCGACGCGCGAATCGTCGTCGTGCGGTCGAGCGCGACGTGGAGCTTGATGGCCGGTGGAATGGCCGCCTGAAGATTGGGCAGCAGCTTGAGAACGTTGTCCACCGTCTCAATCACGTTTGCGGTGGATGTCTTGAAGACGATGACGAGGATCGCCGGCTTGCCGTTGAAGAAGCCGCCCGTATAGCTGTTTTCAACGCCATCGACGACCTCGGCGACGTCCTGCAGCCGCACGATGCCATGCGTTGCCGCCGTCGGGTTCGCGCTGGAGGAGGTCTTCGACGCCTGGGCGTTCGTCTTGCCGATGTTTGCGCTCGAATTGTCGCCGACGGCGCTCTGCTGCGAGGCGGGGAGTCCGCTGATGGCGGTGGAAGATGTCACCGGACCGCGGTCGGTCGCAATGATGAGCGGAGCATAGGCTGCCGCGCCGAACAACTGGTCTGTCGTGCTGACGCTCCAGCGCTTCGTGTCGTCCTGAAGATAGCCCTTCGGCTGGTTGACGTTCACCGTGCTCAGCGCGGCACGAAGAGCCTCAAGCCCCAGGCCGGAGTTGAAGAGCTGCGTGGGGTTCGCTTCCACGCGTACGGCAGGCTTCGCGCTGCCGCCGCAGAACGTCTGCCCGACACCTTCCACCTGCGCGATCTTCTGCGCGAGGATGCTGTCGCAGGCATCGTAGATCTGCGGCACCGAGAGCGTGTCGGAGGTGAGGGCAAGGATGACGATCGGTGAGTCTGCCGGATTGATCTTTCTGTACGACGGGTTCTGCGGAAGGTTCGACGGAAGCTGGCTGCGGGCCGCATTGATGGCCGCCTGCACATCGCGCGCGGCGCCGTTGACGTCGCGGTCGAGGTCGAACTGAAGCGAGATCGAGCCATTGCCCAGTCCGGAGCTAGATGTCATCTCGTTGACGCCGGCGATCCTGGCAAACTGCCGCTCTAATGGGGTGACGATCGCCGAGGCCACGGTCTCCGGATCGGCGCCCGGAAGGCCCGCGCCCACGGAGATGACGGGGAACTCAATCTCGGGCAGGCTGGCGACGGGAAGCATCTTGTAGGCGACTGCGCCCGCAAGAATGATGGCGATGGAGAGCAGCGTTGTGGCCACGGGCCGCTTGATGAAAGGCGCGGAGAAGTGCACACCGGCCGCGCGCGGCATCTTCTGGGCGTCCTTGCGGGCCGCCAACAGGTCGCGGTCTTCAGGTAGGTTCGCCATCAGTCTGCGCTCACTGCGTGTTCGTGTTCACGGAACTCGGCATCGGCTTCCTTGGTGCGCAGGTACTTGCGCCCGATCCGGTCGAAGAACAGATAGACGACCGGCGTGGTGTAGAGCGTGAGCACCTGCGACACAATCAGGCCGCCTACGATGGCGATGCCCAGTGGCCGCCGGAGCTCGCTGCCTGTGCCTGTGCCCATGGCCAGCGGCAGGCCACCGAGCAACGCCGCCATCGTCGTCATCATGATGGGACGGAAGCGCAGCAGGCAGGCCTGATAGATGGCCTCCTCGGGCTCCATGTTGTGGTCGCGCTCGGCTTCCAGCGCGAAGTCGATCATCATGATGGCGTTCTTCTTCACGATGCCGATCAGCAGGANNGTTCTTCTTCACGATGCCGATCAACAGGATGATGCCGATCAGTGCGATGACGCTCAGGTTCACATGGAACAGCAGCAGCGCGAGGATCGCTCCCACGCCGGCTGAGGGCAGGGTCGAGAGGATCGTGATGGGATGGATGTAGCTCTCGTAGAGGACGCCCAGCACGATGTAGACGACGATGAGCGCGGCGAGAATCAGTATCGGCTCGTTCGTCAGAGATGCTTCAAAGGCGCGCGCCGTTCCCTGGAACTCTCCGTTTACGCTCGGCGGCAGGTTCAGCTCCTGCTTGGCTTTGTTGACGGCGGCCACGGCGTCGCCGATGGACTTGCCGGGTGCAAGGTTGAACGAGATGGTGACGGCAGGGAACTGTCCCTGGTGATTGATCGCCAGCGAAGTCTGCCGCTCTTCAAAGTGCGTGAAGGTGGAGAGGGGAACCTGCGACCCGTTCGAGCTCTTGACGTAGATATTGTTGAGCGAGGTGGGGTTCAACTGGAACTTCGGCGCGACCTCAAGCACGACGTGGTACTGGTTCAGTTGCGTGAAGATGGTGGAGACCTGCCGCTGACCGAAGGCATCGTCCAGCGTGTCGTCGATGTTCTGCGGCGTGATTCCCAGCCTTGACGCGGTATCGCGGTCGATCACGAGATGGGCTTCGAGTCCTTCGAGCTGCTGGTCGCTCGCCACGTCGGTCAGCTCGGGCAGTTGCTTCAGCTTCTCGACCATGAGGTTTGTCGCCTGGGCGAGCTCCTCGGAGTTCGCGTCTTCAAGCGAGTACTGATACTGCGTGCGGCTCACGCGGTCTTCCACGGTGAGGTCCTGCAGCGGTTGCAGGTAGCACTGGATCCCCTCGACCTGGGCGACCTTCGGCCCGAGCCGTTGAATGACCTCGGTGGCTGAGGTGGTGCGCTCCTCGCGGTCGCGAAGGTTGATCTGGATGCGTCCGCTGTTCAGTGTCGAGTTGGTGCCATCGATTCCAATGAACGAAGAGACGCTCTCCACGTCGGGATCCTGCAGGATGACGCGGGCAAGCTGCTGCTGGCGCATGCTCATCGCGTTGAAGCTGATGGTCTGGGGAGCTTCAGTGATTCCGAGCAGGACGCCGGTGTCCTGCACCGGGAAGAAGCCCTTGGGCACGATGATGTAGAGATAGATGGTGAGGATGAACGTTGCCAGCGTTACGAGCAGCGTGAGGGTCTGGTGGCGGAGCACCCAGCGCACGCCAACGGCGTACCTGGCGATGACGTACTCGAAGAACTGCTCGCTCTTGCGATAGAAGGCGTTCTGTTCGTGCTCGGGCTTGTGCTTCAGCAGCTTGGCGCACATCATCGGCGTCAGCGTCAGCGAGACGATGGCCGAGACGAGGATGGTGACGGAGAGCGTGACGGCGAACTCGCGGAAGAGACGGCCCACGATGTCGCCCATGAACAGCAGCGGAATCAGGACGGCGATCAGCGAGATGGTCAACGAGAGAATGGTGAACCCGATCTGCTCGGAGCCCTTGAGTGCCGCGGTGAGTGGATCGTCTCCTTCTTCCAGATAGCGCGAGATGTTCTCGATCATCACGATGGCGTCGTCGACGACGAA
>JAFDVV010000048.1:37692-49896 GCA_018268775.1 Acidobacteriota bacterium
GCTGTAGCCGAGCAGGTACATCACCCCGAAGGTGCCCACGATCGAGAGGGGAACCGCAACCGATGGGATAATTGTGGCGGCGACCGAGCGCAGAAACAGGAAGATGACCATGACGACCAGCGCGATCGTCAGCATCAGCTCGAATTGCACGTCTTTGACTGAGGCGCGGATGGTGTTCGTGCGGTCGGTCAGGACCTCAAGCGTGACGTTTGCCGGCAGGGTGGAGCGGAGCTGCGGGAGCAGCTTCTGCACCTCATCCACCACGCCGATGATGTTTGCGCCAGGCTGGCGCTGGATATTGACGATGACGGCGGGCTTCAGATCCAGCTCGCGCGCGGGGATCTCCTTGCCGTTGGCGTCCTTCGTGGCGGGACGGGCGGAGGTGCCCATCCATGCGGCCTGGTAGAGGTTCTCGGCGCTGTCGATGGCGTTGGCCACATCGGACAGCCGCACCGGCGAACCGTTTCTGTAGGCAACGATGACTTTGTTGTAGTCGGCGCTTGAGAGCAGTTGGTCGTTTGCGCCGATGGTATAGGACTGATGGGTCCCGTTCAGGCTGCCCTTGGCCTGGTCGACGTTCGCTGTTCCCAGGGCCGAGCGGAGGTCCTCAAGGCTCATGCCATAGTTGGCGAGCGCCGTCGGATTGGCCTGGATGCGCACAGCGGGCTTCTGTCCGCCGTTGATGGAAACGAGGCCCACGCCCGAGAGCTGCGAGATCTTCTGCGCCAGGATGGTGTCCGCAATGTCTTCGACCTTCGACATCGGCAGCGCATCGCTGGTAAGGGCTAGCGTAAGGATCGGGGCGTCGGCCGGGTTGACCTTGCTGTAGACCGGGGGGTTCGGCAGGTCCTTGGGTAGATAGCTGTACCCCGCGTTAATGGCGGCCTGTACATCCTGCTGTGCGATGTCGATGGACTCGGCGAGGTCGAACTGGAGCGTAATGACGCTGCCGCCGCCGGAGCTGCTCGACGTCATCTGCGTGAGGCCAGGAATCTGGCCGAACTGGCGCTCAAGCGGGGCTGTAACCGACGATGCCATGACCTCGGGGCTTGCGCCCGGGTAGAAGGTCATGACCTGGATGGTGGGGTAGTCGACCTGCGGGAGCGCCGACACCGGCAGTTGCAGATATGCGACCCACCCGGCAAGCAAAATGGCCACCATCAGGAGCGAGGTGGCCACCGGCCGCAGAATAAATGGCCTTGAAGGACTCATGGCTGCTTGCCTCCTGCGCGAGGCTGGGCCTGCTGCTGCCCGCGCTCAGGGGCGGAGGAGTTGGCCCCCACCCCCGAGGCGGCGCGGTTCGGGTTCATCGGCCTGGGGCCGTTCGGATTTGCCGACGGACGCGGAATGACGCGGCTGCCGTTGCGCAGCTTCTCCTGCCCGTCGACGACGATATCTTCGCCCGCCTTGACGCCGTCGGTCAGGATGACCTGCGCCCCTTCCGTCAGGTCGACCTTCACGATGCGCGTCTCAACGTAGTTGTGGGGCTGGTTTTGTGTGGCGCCCTGCTGTCCTGCACCGGCACCTGCACCTGCACCGGAGCCGGAGCGGCGGCCCTTCGACGAAGGAGGCGCGGCGTCCTGCAACTCGGCCGGAGGATCGCCAGGCTTCACCACGTAAACGAAGTTGCCCTGCGAGCCGGTCAGCAGTGCGGCGGCCGGAATGACAATCGCATTCGGCCTCTCTTCGAGAATCAGGCGGACGTTGACGAACTGGTTGGGAAAGAGCGCCCCGTCTTTATTGTCAAAGACGGCCTTGACCTTGACGGTCCCGGTGGTCGTGTCGATCTGGTTGTCGACTGTGAGCACCTTGCCGGTCGCCAGATGTGTGGCACCGGAGCGGTCGTAGGCTTCGACGGTGAGTACCTTGCCTCTGCGCGTGAGGTCGAGCACCTCGGGGAGATGGTCCTCAGGCAGGGTGAAGATGACGGCGATCGGTTGGAGTTGCGTGACCACAAGCAGGCCGTTGGTGTCAGACGCGTGGACGATGTTGCCGGGATCGACCTGACGCAGGCCAATCACGCCATTGATCGGCGAGACGATTTTGGTGTAGTTCAGGTTGACCTTTGCGGCCTGGATGGCGGCCTGGTCTGCCTGTATCGCTCCGCCGGACTGTCCGGCGGCGGCCGTCTGGGTCTGCGCGCTCTCGTGGGAGACGACGCCTGCCTGAAAGAGGGCCTCATAGCGGTTGGACTGGGCGAGATCGTTGGCATGCTGCGCCTGGTCGCGGGCCAACTGGCCCTGCGCCTGCGCCAGCGCCGCCTGGTAGGGCGCGGGGTCGATCTCGGCGAGAAGCTGTCCCTGCCTGACGGCCTGGCCCTCGCGCACATTGACCCGCAGGAGCTGCCCGTCGACGCGCGACCGTACGGTGACGGTGTTGTAGGCCGTGACGGTGCCCAACTGAGTGAGATAGATCGGCATGGTCCGCTGCTGTACGGCGACCGTCTGCACTGGAACCGGACGGTCCATCATCGCGGCCATCTTCTGGCCCTGCGACGTCTGCTCCTCGGTGTTCTTGCGGATCTTCCAGACTGCGGCGCCTACGACAAGCGCAATGACCAGCAGGACAATCCACTTGCGGAAACCCGACCCTTTCGGCTGCTCAGGTTCAGGCAAAGCGATCCTCGGGTCCTGAGAAGGAGGCGCGAGCCGGGGCTCTTGTTCACTAATTGGAGCTGACGACATGGGTGTGTTCACCGCGTTCTGAAAAAGTTGAATAAAACCAGGCTGTAGATGAAATCTCTGAAACAGGGGACGTTATCTCGCCAGAGAAATCCCAGAATAAATGATAATGACGTTTGAGATGCCCCAAAGGTTTCGTTGCCACAGGCACCAAAACAACGGAAAATCACAGGAACAGCGGCAAGCTAAGCAATTCTTCAGGAAGGGATTACGTTTTGGCCATATCCGGTTCTGCCCTCGATACCTCGATACCGGCGCTTTGTGTCGATCTTGACGGCACCCTGGTTAAGTCGGATACCCTGGTCGACTCCGCGCTCCTTCTTGCGCGCCAGCACCCAGCGCTGCTTTTGAAGCTGCCGGGATGGCTGATGGAAGGTAAAGCCTCCCTTAAAAAACATATAACCGATGCTGTTTCGTTAGATGTAGCCCATCTGCCCTATAACCGGGAGCTGCTGCAATTTCTTGAGCAGCAACATGCAGAGGGCCGCCCCTTGTATCTGGCTACAGCGGCGGACGCCACGCTGGCCCGTCGCGTGGCCGATCATCTTGGGATATTCACCGACGTTCTGGCCTCGGATGGGGCGAATAACCTTTCTGGAAGCAATAAATTAGCTTCGTTCAAGCAGCGTTTTGGCGACAACTTCTGCTATATCGGGAATGCGGGCGTCGACCTGCCCCTGCTCGCCTGCTGCCGCGAGCCGATGGTGGCGAACCCGACTTCGGGCCTGAAATCCGCGATTCGACGAGCGGGTGTCGCTCCGGTGCGCACCTTTAACGAGAGGTCTTCTCGACCAAAGGCATGGCTGAAGGCGATCCGTATCCACCAGTGGGCCAAGAACGTGCTGATCTTTCTGCCGGTGCTGCTGGCCCATGCGCTGGTCCCCGCGTTGCTGGTAGCTTCGGGACTGGCTTTTCTGTCATTCGGTCTTTGCGCCTCGGCAACCTATATCGTCAACGACCTGCTGGACATAGAGGTCGACCGGCTCCATCCGCGCAAGCGAAGGCGGCCGTTTGCCGCCGGAGATCTTTCCGCGCTCTCGGGCGTGGCGGTCATCGTTTTCTTTCTGGTCGCATCGGTGGCGATTGCCATCGCGGTCCCCCACGTGATTCATCGGATGTCTCCGGCGATCGCCGGTGTGGTACCCAATCATTTTCTTGGATGGAACACGCAGTACGCATTTCTTGGGTGGTTGAGCATCTATGCGGTCACGACCCTGGCCTATTCGCTGCGCCTGAAGCGCGCCGTGCTGGTGGACGTGATTGTTCTGTCGGGCCTCTATACGATCCGCATTCTTGCGGGGTCGGCCGCCACGGGTGTCGACGTCTCCACCTGGCTGGCGAGCTTCAGCATCTTCTTCTTTCTGTCGCTGGCCTTCGTCAAACGTTTTGCCGAACTGGAGAACCTGCGCGAGCGCGGGGGGGCCGTCGCCAAGGGGCGGGGCTACCATATCTCGGACATCGAGCAGCTTCGCAGCTTCGGCTCCGCCTCGGGCTATGTGTCGGTGGCGGTGCTTACGCTGTATATCTCGAACCTGGACGCGGAGCAGCTTTACAGTCACACGAAACGCCTGTGGCTGCTGGTGCCGGTGCTTCTGCTCTGGATCAGCCGCCTCTGGCTGATGGCTTCGCGCGGACATCTGGACGAAGACCCGGTGGTCTACGCCATTACGGACCGCCGGAGTCTTCTGCTCGGCGTGCTGGTGCTGCTGATCGTGCTCTCCGCGCTCTAAAGCTGCGACTCGGTTATCCTGAAGCTGACGATGACCGACACGATCCCCCAGCTTACCGGCTACGATGAACCGGCCCTCGATGCGGCTTTTGCCACGCTCTCGCAGGAGGCCACGCAACAGGCAGCTTCACTCGCAACGGAGGAGGCGCGGGAGAACTTCCGCCTTCATTGGTTGGGCCGCAAGCAGGGTCGCCTGAAGCTCGTCTCCGATGCATGGCTCAAGTCTGCTCCCATCGAGGCTCGCAAGCCTCTGGGCATGCGCTTCAACCTGCTCAAGCAGCAGATCGAGCAGGTGCTGGAGGCCCCGGCGGTGTCTTTGACGTCCGCTCATGTGCAGGGGATCGACATCTCGCTGCCCGGTACAAACCGTCAGCCCGGTATCGCGCATCCGCTGTTGAACACGATGCACGAGGTGGTGCGTGTCTTCCATCATCTCGGCTACTCCACCAACCTTGGCCCGCAGGTAGAGAGCGACTTCTACAACTTCGAGGCGCTGAACTTTCCGCCCAACCATCCCGCACGCGACACGCAGGACACGCTCCAGATCGCGGGGCAGCAGTCGCGTCCCTCGCGCGACCGTCTGCTGATGCGGACGCACACCTCGCCCGTGCAGATTCGCACGATGATCGCGCAGGAGCCGCCCATCCGCATCGTCATCCCGGGCAAGGTGCACCGCAACGACGCCGCCGATGCAACGCACTCGCCGATCTTTCACCAGATCGAGGGCCTCTGCGTCGACACGAACATTACGTTCTCCGACCTGAAGGGCACGCTCGACCACGCGATGAAGGCGCTCTTCGGCTCGGCGGTCAAGACGCGCTTCTTTCCCAGCTTCTTCCCATTCACGGAGCCGTCGGCCGATGTGCAGATCTCGTGCATCTTCTGCGGCGGCGCGGGCTGCCGCAAGTGCAAGCACTCGGGCTGGATCGAGCTGCTGGGGTGCGGCATGGTGGACCCTGCCGTCTTCGCCGCTGTGACAGCGGAGCGCCGCAAGATCAACCCCGACGACGACGCGTATAACCCGGAGAAGATCACCGGCTTTGCGTTTGGCATGGGCGTCGAGCGCATCGCCATGATGCTGCACGGCGTCTCGGACATCGGCCAGTTCTACTCCGGGGATATGCGGTTTCTGGAGCAGTTCGCTTAAAGCTATTTACCTATAGGGATGGCGCCGTATTTTGTGTCGCGCCTTCAGCGCTCTGATCTTTTTAGGATTGCTTACCTGAGCCTTCGGCCCAGGCTGGTATATTGCGGGCCTTCGGCCCTGAAAGATCGAGCTACACCATCTGGTAAAAAGCTATAGCTGAGTGCGTGGGTCTACTTCAGGCTTACCTGGAGGCTTTCGAGATTCTGCGGGCGTACCTTGATGATTCCTCTCCGTGGACTGTCGATGTCGGCGATCAGAAAGAATGCGGTTGCGGTGACCAGGGGGAGTACGACGAACAGTCGTGGAGCGACCCGCCGCGCGCCATATCCAAGCATGCCATTGCAGAAGATCGCAATCGCGAACATCAGTCCCCATGCCGAGCCGGGAATCCGGTTCAACCACGCCGCCTGCGTGTAGCCCTGGGAGTTCAGCACGTCGTTCATGCCGCCGACCGCCAGCGCGACGACGGGACTGGGCTGCGCGATCGCCGGTTGCGAGGCTGCGGCCCACAGTTCCCGATGAAGCCGTGCGGTGTCGGCATCGATCGACCGCAGCTCGCTCTTGTCCCTGGTGGTGTAGAAGCGGATTCGCAGGCCGGTGTATTGCTTCAGCAGGCTGCGAACCTTCGCTGCTTCGGACGGGGGTAGCAGGTCGGCGCGGACGTACTCGGTGCCGATAGCATTTGCTTCGGCCTCCTCGTAGTTCTTCCTCTGGTCGTATCTGCCGATGGCCATCGAGAAGGTGAACCCGATGATCAGCCCGAGAAGGGTCAGCGTAGCGCCCAGGACCACGCCGTAGTCTGTGCGGAGGTCTTCGGTGACGTTATGCCACCGAATGCCCAGCTTCGCCCCAACCCATGCGGCGAGCCACAAAGTGATGAACGCAAGCGCGAAGACCAGCCGGGGATACAACGCTATGCTCTCCAAAGACACTCTCCCTTGTGCGCCTACGCGTTGGCTGGTTTTTTCTTCAGACCGAGCAGGCCAAACACCAGATGCAGCACCGCCAGCGCCACCGCTCCAAGGAAGGCGGCCTTCCAGTTTGCCACCGAAAAACCGGGGACGAACATACTCGACAGCTTCAGGATCACCGCATTGATGAGCAGGAAGAAGAGCCCGAACGAGAGTATCCCCAGCGGCAGCGTTACGAACTTCAGCAGCAGACCCAGCGTCGAATTGAGCAGGCCGATTACGACCACCGCGATCAGCGCCGAGATGAAGCTGTTGATCTCAAAGCCCTGAACAAAGTGGGCAACGATGAGCAGAACGATGGCATTCAGAATCCAGTGCAGCAACCAGCGCATAGCGGTTCCTTTCAGGACTTCAGATTGGAGTTAAGGGCCGACGTCTCAAGAGCATACCCGAGTGTCCCTTCGATCGCACGTCAAAACTGACGACGATAAAATTGAATCGGCGACAACGAAGGCAGGTGGCAATGGGCAAGCAGTTTGAGCGCATCGAGCAGGACCATCGCGAGTTCATCGAACGGCAACGGATATTCTTCAATGCCTCGGCGGCACCGACCGGGCGCGTGAACGTCTCGCCTCGCGATGTCGCTGCGTTGCGGGTTCTCGATGCCAATACCGTCGTCTACGTGGACCGCACGGGTAGCGGCAACGAGACTGCGGCCCATCTGCTGGCGGACGGCCGGCTCACCCTGATGTTTTGCGCCTTCAGCGGGTCGCCGATGATCATGAGGCTGTATGGGCGGGGCCGGATCGTTCCCCGGCCCGGCGCGGAATACAGCGTTTTGCTCGCGGAGCACTTCGGTGGCGTGGAGCCGCCAGGGGCGCGGCAGATGGTGTGGCTCGATGTGGAGACGGTGCAGACCTCCTGCGGAATGAACGTGCCTTTCTTCGACTTTACCGGCGACCGCGACCAGCTCACGCGCTGGGCCGAGGTCAAGGGCGAGGCTGCGTTGGACGAGTACCGCCGCCGGAAGAACTCGCGCAGCATCGACGGCTTTCCCACGGGGATGTTCGACGAAGCCACTTAGCCGCAGGTCGAGTCCCGATGGGCGCGTGAGCATTTAGACTGGAAGGCGTCCATCATGAGAGTTCTTACAAGCTGGCTGCGCCACTACTTACCAACGCTTTCCGTTACCGACCGGCAGCTTGCCGACGACCTTACCCTTCGCGGTATCGCCGTCGAAGGCGTGCACGCGCTCAGCAGCGGCCACCTGTTTGAGATGGACATCACTACCAATCGCGTGGATGCGATGAACCACTACGGCATCGCGCGCGAGGCGGCCACGATCTACAACCTGCCGCTGGCACCGCTGCATCCGCAGGTTGGGGTGGGCACGCTGGTCGATGCGCCGTTCTCCGTCAGCATCGCCGAGGAGGCGAAGGGGCTCTGCGGCCGCTTTACGGCCCAGGTGCTGCGCGGCGTTACGATCGCCCCGAGCACGGGCAGAGTTGCGGAGTACTTCGGACTTCTTGGACAGAAGCAGATATCGAATGCTGTCGATGCGTCGAACTTCGTCCTGCTGGGCATGGGGCATCCGACCCATGCGTTCGACCTCGACAAGATCGAGGGCGGCATCGTGGTTCGTCTGGCGCGCAAGGGCGAGAAGCTGCGGCTGCTCGATGGCACCGAGCGTACGCTCGAGGCGGACGACCTTGTTGTAGCCGACGAGAAGAAGGCGCTGGCGCTGGCCGGCGTGATGGGCGGGTGGGACTCGATGATTACGCCGGAGACGAAGAACATCCTCGTCGAAGCGGCGTGGTTCGACCCGGCCAGCGTGCGGCGCAGCTCGCGACGCCATATGCTGCACACCGATGCCAGCCACCGCTTCGAGCGCGGCGCGGACTTCAACGCGGCACCGCTGGCCAATGCGCTGGTCTCCGCGCTGATTCTGGAGGCGGGCGGCAAGCCCGAGGGCGAGTTGATCGACGTGGTCGACCCCGATGTTGCGGCGCGGACCGCAGACCGCTCTCCGATAGAGCTTTCGGTGGCGCAGGTACGCCGCCACCTCGGCACGACGATCGATGCCGATGGCATTACCAGCGAGATCGTGCAGCAGTACCTCACCTCGCTTGGCTGTCAGCCGCTGATTCATGGCCTCGATGTCTATCTGGTCAAGCTGCCGTCGTGGCGGCTCGACCTCGAACGCGAGATCGACCTGATCGAAGAGATCGCCCGCGTCTACGGCTACAACCGCTTCGCCAACACGCTTCCCACGGCGCTTCCTGTGACGGAGTCGCCCGCCGCCCCGACAGAGCGGGCGGTCCGCACGCGCCTGCTGGAGCTCGGGTTCAGCGAGACGGTATCGAGCACCTTCGCCAGCCGCGAAGATGCCAACCTGTTTTATGGAGCGGATGGCGCACAGACAGGGAAGCACACGGTCGCGATGGAGAACCCGCTCTCGGATGAGGCCTCGTTGCTGCGCCCCTCGCTGGTGCCGGGAATGTTGTCGATGCTCGCGAACAACCTGAACCGCGACGTGCGCGAGGCGAGGCTGTTTGAGCAGGGGCAGGTCTTTACGGGTACTGTTCCAGCGGGCGCTTCGTATGTTGCCGAGGTGCATGAGGCGGCGCAGCTCTCCCTGGGATTGACATCGGCAGCCATGCAGCCCACGGCGTTGCACTCCGCCGCGGACGCGCCAGTGTTTGAGCTGAAGGGCGTCATCGAATCGCTCGCTTCGCTGGTCGCCCTGCCGGGCGGTGGCGCGGCGCTCTCGTTCACCACGGCGAATGCGCCGGCGTGGCTTGAAACGGGGCGCTCGGCAGTGGCGCTGCTAAACGGGCGTCCCTTTGCTGTCTTCGGAGAGCTTGCGGCCTCGGAGCGCGAGGCCCGGAAGCTGCGCCAGCCGGTCTATCTGGCTCAGCTCGATCTGGCGTGGCTGTACGAGCTTCCTCTCAAGCGGGCGGCATCGCACGACCTCTCCCGTTTCCAGGCAGTGGAGCGCGACTTCTCGTTCGTCTTCCCGGACGCTGTCATCTGGCAGGCTGTTGCCGATGCGCTCGATGCGCTGGCCATAGCGGAGATGCAGAGCCGCAAGCCAGTCGAGGTGTGGCGCGATGCGAAGAAGCAGCCCGGCGTGCACTCGCTGCTGCTGCGTGTCGTCTTCCAGTCGCATGATCGCACGTTGCGCGAAGAGGAGATCGCGGGCTGGTCGTCGCGCATCGTCGATGCGTTGAAGGGGCTGGGCGGCACACAGAGGGCATGAGTTGCCGACGGAGCGGAAAAATAGCGAATCCATGATGGTTCTCGCGGCGAAATATCCACTCCCCCGGCATCTATACTGTCAACAGAATCTTTCAGCAGGAGCATTGAGTCTATGAGCACAGCAACGATCAGCGTCGACGAGTTTCAGGCACTTGAACAGAAGGTGCTGCGCGCCGTCGAGATCGTGAAGAAGGAGCGTGAGGCGCGCGCGAAGGCCGAGGCGGAGGTCGCCAGCCTGAAAGAGCAGCTCGAGTTCCAGGCGCTGGTAGCCAGCGAGGCCCAGACCGCGGTCAACACGCTCAGCAAGGACCGCGATGTTGTGAAGCAGCGCGTGGAGAAGATGCTTCAGCAGATGGATGAGTTGTTGTAGATCGACCGACAGGAGAGACGATGGATCAGGCAGCAGAGGCAGTCACAATCCCCGCACAGGAGAAGCAGTCCGTCGCCGTCGACATCTTCGACCAGGTCTATCATCTTCGCGGGACGGATACCGCGTACATTGAGCAGCTCGCCCACGTCGTCGACACGAAGATGCGCGCCGTCTCGGCGCTGGGCAATACGGTCGATTCGCTCCGGGTGGCGGTGCTTGCCGCGCTCAACATTGCCGATGAGCTGGAGACCCTGCGCGCCAGGTACGAGAGCCTCTCCGGCAGCCTCTCGCTCTCGCAGGTGACGATGCGCTCGCGCGCCGGTTCGCTCGCGGGGCTGCTCGATGAAGTTCTGGAAGACCGCAAGGTAGGTTAGGGAGCGTCATCGGATCTTCTGTCTGCAAAAGATGCTGCGAAGAGACCTGCTTCTCTACTGCGATCCTTCCCGGCGTCGCAGACAAACAGCAGGTTCCTCCACTGCGGCCCTGCGGGCCTCCGGCCGGAATGACACTATAAGGCTTCTCGCTCGGGAAGCGAATTTGATGACACTCCCGGGACTTCCTCGATTTTCACGTGTCCGCCCGCGATTGCGGCGGTTTCGTTCGATGAAGATGCGCCGTTGCGGCTTGCCGTCTCCGCATCCCGGCGGGTGGTATACTTCAATATGCGGCGCGTCCCGATGGGATGGGCGGGCGCCGGAAACCACTAACACTAAAGCATGGCGGTCCTTGAGTGTCCGCTGTGGAGGCAAATATTCCACCGATCGATAAGCGCTCTGCCAAGTCTTTCATTCGTACCAACGAACGTATCCGAGCCCGCGAGATTCGCGTGATCGATGAGAACGGCGAACAGCTCGGAGTGATGGCTCCCTTCGACGCTTTGAAGATTGCCCGTGAACGTTCGCTGGATCTGGTGGAGATCTCCCCCAATGCCGTGCCCCCTGTCTGCAAGATCCAGGACTACGGGAAGTTTCTCTACGAGAAGGACAAGAGCGACCGCGCGGCGCGCAAGAAGCAGAAGGTCATCGTCATCAAAGAGGTCAAGTTCTCGGTGACGGTGGACGAGCACGACTACCAGACCAAGAAGAACCAGGCCGTCCGTTTTCTGAACGACGGCGACAAGGTGAAGGCCTCGCTGCGGTTCAAGGGCCGCCAGATGGCGCATCGCGACCTGGGCTACAAGATCATCAACCGGCTGATCGCGGACATTGGCGATGCCGGTGTCGTTGAGTTCATGCCGCGCATGGAAGGGACAACGCTGCACGCGATTCTTGCGCCGTCGAAGAAGGCGTTGGAGGCGGCCCCTAAGAAGCCTGCTGCCGCTCCAGCAGCCGCAGAGGCATAGCCGTAACAAGGTCTTGAAAATAGCGCAGGCTCCCATCGTGGGAGCCTGTTTTGCTTGAGAGAACCGGAGGGAAACCAGCCTAGCGCTGTTTACCTGATAGGTCTAGCGGCATATTTTGTGTCGCGCTTTCAGCGCTTTGATCTTTTTGGGGTTGCTTACCTAGGCCTTCGGCCTAGGCTGGTATGTGGTGGGCCTTCGGCCCTGAAAGATTGAGCTACACCATCTGCTAAAGCTCTAGCGCGTACGTGCCTGCGTCGTGCGTACGCGCGCCTTCGGCACACGGGTGCGCGCGGTCTGCTGCGTGTCGCGAACCGTCGGCCCCTTGAAGTGTGGCGTCGCTGGGCGCGGTGCCGCGAGCGCGAAGGCGGGGCTCACGACGACGGCAAACAGGATGGAGGCCTTCAATCTCATAACAACCTTTCTGTGACATCCATAAGACGCGCAGAACCTGCTGCTGGATTCAATTTGCTCGGACAAATGGCTGTCTCCAGCGGAGGCAATACTCAAAGTATGCCTCGAAAAGCCCACAAGATTGCCGGAAATCGCGGAGCACGGTGACTTATTTAGTCACCATTTGCATGGTTACTCCTGGGAGCACCTTCAACTTGCGATCTGCAAACGATGGGTCATTTCGACCGCCGCATTTCACGGTTTTTCGTGAGACGCGGAGCGGAGAAAGCGGCTTCTCTACCGCAATTCTTCACGGCGTCTCGGGCAAACAGCAGGTTCCTCCACTTCGGTCGGAATGACAATAAAAACGGCGGCC
>JAFDVV010000049.1:0-12565 GCA_018268775.1 Acidobacteriota bacterium
CATGGAGAAGGGCCTCCGCTTCGCCATCCGCGAAGGCGGAAGGACCGTCGGCGCAGGTACCATCTCCGAGATCATCAAGTAGTCCTTCGCGGACGGCGGGAGCGCGCTTCGCGTGGGTTCTTGCCGGATACGAAATTGAACAGAAAGCGGCGAGCTTCGGCTCGCCGCTTGTTCTTCTACAGCCAACACCAATAGCCCGGATTCTTCACAATTTGGACTCGGGGGCGAAACTCTTTTAGCCGCCCTGCGTCCTTTTTGATATTCAATTCGAGGGTGAAATGACCATTCCTTTTACCCGCAAAATCTCCGAGCAAACAACTCGTTTCTGCTTCGCCCCATGCAGATGCCCGAATAGGTTCAGCCGACCAACTCTTAACCAACGCCGCTCCGTCCCATACCTTCCACTCGAGGTCGAGTAGAGGAGGCGTGTCACAGCGATGCCCATGACGCGGTGGCCCCAAGTCGCAATTAAGTTGATCGAGTGGCATACGCCGATCCACCTCCAGCGAGACGTGATAATCGTGTTTTCCGACAGGAAACACAGGACTTCGCCAAGTTCCCTTCGTCAACGGGACTGCAAAACTTGGGGCGGGTGTGCAGTTGAGCGATATTCGCGCTGCATTTGCCGTGATGCAATTAGAGAATGCTCCCAAGCCTAGTGCTTTTCCAATGAATTGCCGTCGAGTTGAATTCATCAATAATTTCTCGCCGGGATGATTCTAGAGCCAAAAATCGTGTTTGGGACACTTCTCAAAAATCGCGCTTTCGTGGATAATAGAAGAGGATGAGCGTGGCCTGACCGCTCCTCTTTCCGTACTACAATTCAGGATTTTGGTGGCAGGGACCATAACCCCTGCGTCGCGGCGTGTCGGGCGGAAGGTTTAATAACCATCCAAACACAAACTGCTTACCAGCCGAGGTGGCTGGTCACGTTAGAAGGAGAAGACAACAATGCGCGAGATCATTACCCTCCAGTGCCCGGAGTGCAAGAACCGGAACTACTCGACCACGAAGAACAAGAAGACGACCACGGGCCGTCTGGAGTTCTCGAAGTTCTGCAACACGTGCCGCAAGCACACAGATCACAAAGAGACCAAGTAGTTTTCAGGTGTCCGTTCTCAGTTGTCAGTGTTTTTCTGATAGGTGAAGCTGAGAACTGACAACTCGCTGGGGGAGTAAGCTCAACGGTTAAACTGTCGGTCTCCAAAACCGAACTTCTCGGTTCGAATCCGAGCTCCCCCGCCATCCTGTCCGGTTCCGAAAACGACAGGGATTGCAGTACTGAAGCGGAAGTCAAAGAAGATTCTTGAGGCGGCATTATGGCCAAGACAGTAGCGGTAGCGGAACAGCAGACGAACACCGGGATGCAGCAGTTGAAGTCGCTTCCCGAGCGCACCATGAGCTTCCTGCGGGACGTGCGCAGCGAGATGCGCAAGGTGGTGTGGCCCGGTCGCGCCGAGGTGCAGTCGACGACGACGGTAGTGCTCGTTACGGTCTTCATCTTCGCCGGATATTTCTGGCTGGTGGACAACGTCATTGGCCGCGCGGTGGAGTACATCCTGCGCATTGCGTCCAGGTAGGTCGGGTTCAGTAGGTTTTAAGCGGTTCCAGATGAGAACCATCTATGCGTGAAGAAGGCATAATCATGGCGGAAGAGCAGCAGAATCCGGTAGAGCAGGTGACCGAGGCAGGCAACGAGCAGCCGACGGAACAACTGGCCCCTCCGGTCAATGAGAATTTCAAGTGGTACATCATCCACGCCTACTCGGGCTTCGAGCGCAAGGTGCGCGAGTCGCTGGAGAGCCGCATCTCCGCGTTTGGCCTTCAGAACAAGATCGGCCGGATCATGATTCCGACCGAGCCCGTGACCGAGCTCCGCAACGGCAAGAAGTACACCATCGAGCGGGTCTTCCTTCCTGGGTACGTCCTGATCGAGATGGATCTCGACAACGACCTGTGGCACGTGATCAAGAACACGCCTCGCGTGACGGGCTTCCTCGGCACAGGCGACAACCCGGTCGCGCTCTCCGAGCAGGAGGTCAGCTCGATCCTGTTCCGCTCCGACGTCTCGAAGGACAAGCCGACCCTCAAGATCAAGTTCGACAAGGGCGAGCAGGTTCGCATCAACGAGGGGCCGTTCGCGAACTTTACGGGCGCTGTGGACGAGATCAACGAAGACAAGCAGACCCTCAAGGTCATGGTCTCGATCTTCGGACGTTCGACCCCGGTAGAGATCGAGTTTTCAAAGGTGGACAAGGTCATCGAATAAGGTTTTGGGCCTGCGCGGTTCGGCGGCGGGCCTGGAAGTATGAGTTTGGAAATATCAAAATCAAGCGAGATGGCCGTGAGGCCGCCGCTGGAAGCGTAAAGAGGGTTTACCAATGGCACCGAAGAAAGTTACTGGATACGTCAAACTTCAGATCGTAGCGGGCAAGGCGACGCCTGCACCTCCGGTCGGCCCCGCGCTGGGTCAGGCCCAGGTCAACATCATGGAGTTCTGCAAGCAGNNCCCAACGAAAACCAGTCCAAGTCCGCCGAAGGGCGGACGCTAACAAGGACACAACAACCAAACAATGGCAAAGGAGATAACGGGGCTGGTAAAGCTCCAAGTAAAAGGAGGGGCGGCCAACCCGGCCCCGCCCATCGGCCCCGCACTGGGCGCCAAAGGGGTGAACATCATGGAGTTCTGCAAGCAGTTCAACGAGCGCACGAGCAAGGATCCCGCACTGGCAGGCCTGACGGTGCCGGTCGTGATCTCGGTCTATGCCGATCGCACGTTCAGCTTCGTGACGAAGACCCCTCCTGCTCCGGTGCTTCTGCTGAAGGCCGCTGGCATCGAGAAGGGCTCGGGCACTCCGAACAAGGAGAAGAAGGGCAAGGTCACGGAGAAGCAGGTCCTCGAGATCGCCAAGCAGAAGATGCCGGACATGAACGCCGCCACGGTTGAGGCTGCTGCGAAGACGATCCGCGGCACGGCGCGCTCCATGGGTATCGACGTTGTTGCCTAATCTTCGCTCGATTTAAACACAAAAGCCTCGGCATCGCCGGGGCTTTTTGTCTTCCGAGAGATGCTCCGCCAGACATCCTCAGCCAAAGAGGCTCTGCTGCATCTGGCGCACACTGGACGGCGATTTTTTTCGGCCAGCTTCAGCGTGCCGGATTGGAGCTTTGGGCCGCGGATCGCTTGCTGTGCTGGTAGTTGCTCGTCCAGGAAACGGCAGCGTTCCAAGAGAGTCCTCGGTGCGTTCTGTCAGACCATCGCCTTCCCGCCAGCGCTGGTTGAGCCCGTGGCGCTGCCGCGCGTCGGAGACGAGGTGGCTGAGATGTTGCGCGTAGGGTTTTGAAGCGAAGTCGTCGTGCGCGAACCGGCGCTCATATTCGGGCATGAGCGCCGGGTAGTGCTCCCGAACGAAGCTCAGGTAGGTAGGACGGGAGCACGGTTTCAGAAAGAGTGGACTGGCCGCGAAGAAGCTGGCGTTGGCTTCGGCTGCCAATGCCGCCATGCGGTCGATTGCCGCTTCCGAATCGGTGATGCCGGGCAGCAGCGGCGAACAGAGAATGCCGGTGGTTATACCCGCCTGCCGCAACCTGCGCACGGTGTCGAAGCGGAGGTCCGGGCGTGGCGCGCGAGGCTCGAGCAGGCGGGCAAGCGTTGCATCGGGAGTGGTGATCGTGATGTTGACAACCAAATGGTTGCGGCTGGATATCTCCTGCAACAGGGCGGTGTCGCGGAGAACCAGCCGTGACTTGGTGACAATGCCAATGCGGTAGCCTGCGCGTGATGCAAAGACATCGAGAATGCTGCGGGTGATGCGGGCACGGCGCTCAATCGGCTGCCAGGGATCTGTCGCTGTGCCGATGGCAATCTGGTCGCTGGAATGGAAGCGTCGAAGTTCTTGTTCCAGAAGCCAGGCGGCGTTCTGCTTGAGAAAGATGAGCCGCTCGAAGGTAAGCGGGTCATGGAAGTCCGGCTGCCCAGGGGAAAAGGAGCCAGTGGCAGGGGCCATAAACTCGTGCGTGTAACGGGCATAACAATAGCGGCAGGCGAACTCGCAACCACGGTATGGATTGATACTCCAGGCCAGCCAGGTCATACGCTGGGAGGTTGAGCGGTTGAGCAGGCTTCGAACGTTGAGAGCTTTGAATTCAACCAGATGGCCTGCGTCCATAGGGGTGGCCTCAAAGGCCATGCGAGCGATACCGGCGGGATGGGGACCGGCTTCCTGGCCGAGGATGGGGAACAAGGAATTGCCGATAGTTTTCGCCATATGTTCGCCTGTTTGGGTTAGAGTAAGACTGTTGCTGGAACTCGTCAAGGGAGGCGGCCGAAAGTTCTTAGTCGTGACAGGTTCGAAGTGTTCCCAAATTGGGAGTGCTGTTCGCTTTCGGGAAAATCGCGATAAACCTGAAAATTCCTTGAATTTTGGGGTTTTCAGGGGTTATTGACGCGGACACCGTCCCAAATTGGGAATTGCTCGATTTCTCGCAACATGAGTTACTTTGAAGTAACCATAGGTAATCATTGTCATTTAGTCTTGATATTCAGCTAGTTACGTTTTATGTCGTTCGATGGTGTCCCAGTTTGGCACTTAAAGTGATTACGTAAGTGCAACCGCATGCGGAGCAACCAAGCGGTTTGGAGCTTTAGGAATGCAGGCAACGCAGAGCAGTACTGCCTTGATGGGGTTAGCGGAGACAATTGAGTCCCGCAGCGGAGAGCGGTTGAGTGCGCCAGCGGCCCACCGAGTGGTGAGTCTCAGGCTCGACCTTGGCATTGTTGAGGAAGTTCCATACCGCGACGGGCCGAATGCCGCTCAGGCATGGGTCGCTCCAAAAGCTTCTGCGGCCGTGGACGACTCATGGTCTCTTCTTGAAGATCTTCTGACAGGGGCACAGCGGCGCGGTACGCGTTCTCGCGAGGTCTCTGGCAGGGGGGACTTCGACAATGGATCTGCTCACAGCAGACCTGGCATGAATGTCGCAGGCGGCGTTGGGTTGGCGCACGACGCAGGGAACCTGCTAAGCGCGCTTGGCCTCTATGCCGACTTGCTGGCGATGCCGGGGGTCTTGCATGAGCAATACCGCGAGTACGCGAGTGAGCTTCGTCTGCTGAGCGAGCGAAGCTCCGCGATGGTCCAGCAGATGTTCGATTGCATCGCCCGGACGAAGGAAAAGGCAGGAGGCGAGCTGACCTCTCTGGCCGAGGCGATTGCGCGGTGCAGCGGGCTTCTGAACCGGATCGCGGGCCGTCGCGTTGACATCTCCTTCGGTAGAGGTGCGGACCGGCTGGTGGATATCTCCACCGAAGCGGTGGAGCGCATCGTATCCAACCTTGTGAAGAATGCAGCCGAGGCGATCGGTGACGAAAATGCCGGGGTGATCGTGGTGCATATCGCTGGAGTTGGAGTCGGACGCGGGGCAGGAGTTGCTCTGACGGTCGAAGACAACGGGCGTGGCATGACCCATGCCGAGCTTTCTGCGCTGGGAGGATGCGGTGGGCCCTTGCGTGGAAGACGCGGCATCGGGTTTCGCGTGGTCCGTGAGCTGGCTGCGCTGTCGAATGGGTGCGTTGCGGTTGCGAGTGCACCGGGCGAGGGTACGCGAGTATCAGTCGAGTGGCCGTCGATCGAAGAGATTGAGATCGAGGTCGGCGAAAGGACGAAGCGCGTTATGCGCGGCGAAGCGGGATGGATCGCCTGCTGAATCGAAACTGGCTGCGGCCTGCACGAACAAGACATTGAGGAGAGGTAACAGGGGTCATGAATGAGGTGACACAGAAACCGGGGAGCGGTGGTCCTTCAGGGGTGCTTGTGGGTCTGTCGCCTTTGGCGGCGCAGATGGATGAACGGAAGAAGCTGGCGGGCGACGGGCCGGCCCTGCACGTGCTTGTGGTCGATGACGACAACTCCGTACGCAAGGCATGCTGCACGATTGCGGAGAATATGGGATGCGCGGTCGAGGGCGCAGACAGTCTCGCTCGCGCGCGGGAGATTCTTAAGCATCACAAGATCGATGTCTTGCTGCTGGACCTGAAGTTGCCTGACGGTGGCGGCCTCACGTTGCTGGAGCAGGTGAAGACGCTTTATCCGGAGACGGCGGTTGTGGTGATGACTGCCTTTGCGACGGTGTCTTCGGCGGTAGAGGCGATGCGGATCGGGGCACGGGATTACCTGACGAAGCCGTTTGCGCTGGAGGAGCTGACGACGGTCATTGAACGCGCCGGTCAGCGGATGCACTTCGATCGCGAGAGCCGCATGCTGCGTGAACGGCTGCGGTCGCAGAAGGACGAGAACGGCCTGGTGGGTAAATCGCTGGAGATGGAGAAGCTCTATCGCATTCTCTCCAAGGTCGCCTTCTCGACGCACCCTGTCCTGATCCTCGGAGAGAGCGGGACGGGCAAGGAGATGGTGGCCCGCGCGATTCACGTCAATGGGCCCAACGCATCGCGGCGCTTCGTTCCCGTCGACTGCGGCGCGCTCGCGCCGTCGCTGATTGAAAGCGAGCTGTTCGGCCATGTGAAGGGGGCGTTTACCGGGGCCGAGCGCGCAAAGGACGGCCTGCTGGCCGTGGCGGACGGGGGTACGGTCTTTCTGGATGAGATCGGTGAGCTCCCACTGGATTTGCAGGCGAAGCTGCTGCGGGCGCTGCAGGAAAAAGAGGTGCGGCCGGTCGGGGCGACGCAGGCGAGGCCGATATCGGCGCGGGTGCTGGCAGCGACCAACCGCGACCTGGCAACGATGGTCGAGCAGGGCAAGTTTCGCAAGGACCTCTACTTCCGGCTGAACGTGGTCAATCTCAAACTGCCTCCGCTGCGCGAGCGCAGGAGCGACATTCCACTGTTGACCATGTACTTTCTTGCCCGGATGGAGAAGCAGACGGGTATAGCGCGCACGCTGTCGGATGAGTCTCTGCGCGTTCTGACGGAGTACGACTGGCCGGGCAACGTTCGCGAACTGGAGAATGCCATTGAGCGGGCCTGCGCACTGTCGAGCGGACCGCTGCTGCATATGGGCGATCTTCCAACGCAGTTGCAGGACTTCAGGATGCACAGGATCGTCGAAGCCGCGCCCGCCGGTGGTGCGCCGGCGCAGCCTACATCGCCCGGGGCGTCCGATGGAGAGATCGTCTCGATCGCCGAGATGGAGAAGCAGGCGATTCTTGGAACGATACGGCAGTTGAAGGGCGACAAATTGCTGGCTGCGCGGCTGTTGGGTATTGGCAAGACGACCCTTTACCGCAAACTGAAGGAGTACGGGATCGGCGACGCGATGGAAGGTTAGTGCCCCCTATGCGCCGCCGGGTCCGCGATGAAGTAGTATCGGACGGAGGACGGCGACGGCGATGATCTGCAAACACCTGAATCAGATCGAGGATGTGACACCTTCGGCAAAGGGTTGCGAGGATTGCCTGAAGACGGGCGGCTGGTGGGTACATCTGCGGATGTGCATGACCTGCGGCCACATGGGCTGCTGCGACTCCTCGCCTAACAAACACGCTACAAAGCATTTTCATGCGACGAAGCATCCGGTCATGCGGTCGATGGAGCCTGGAGAGGACTGGGGCTGGTGCTACGTGGACCAGATGGAGCTGGACTTTTCGAAGCGATAGCCGCAACAGTATCCAGGAGCTTCCATCGTTATAGTTTGCTATGCTTGCCTCATCTTCAAAAGAGAGTGAGCAGCAAACGATGTCAGAACAGGCAGTCAAGATTACGGTTCGTCCGAATGGCCCATTGCGAGTCGAAGGTCCGATCTCGTTGATGGACGCCGACGGCAAGCAGTGGGACCTTACGGGGAAGCCGGCGATCTCGTTGTGCAGGTGCGGGGCGAGCGAGAAGCGTCCGTTCTGCGATGGATCGCACAACCGTATCGGCTTTCAGTGTCAGGCAAGTCCAGAGAACCTCACCTAGCTTTACACGATAGCCGGCCTCGACAGCCGGCTATCGTTTTGTCCTGTGACAGAAATTCGTACCACCTTTCCCATCATTCGAGGACGATTCCGATGACACATCGTGGCTGGTCGATAAAGATACTGTGCGGAGTCTTGCTGGTTTCAATGACCCCGGCGTGGGGCCAGGCCACTACAGGCAATCCTGCGTCCGTGGTTTTGCCTGCAAGCAAGCTGGATGAGTACGTAGGGGAATACCGCGTTGCAGCCGAGCCTGAGATCGTGGCGTCGATCTCGCGGCAGGGCGACGCGCTGTTCGGCGAGGGGGAGCGTTCCGCCAGGACGGAGTGGAAGGCGGAGTCGGCCGACCACTTCTTCGTATCGGGCAGCCCGATGCGCATGACGTTCCAGCGCGATGCGTCGGGCAAGGTTACAGCGCTGACGACCCAATATGCGGGACCGCGAAGCGCGGCAGGTACAGTGACCTTTGTCCGCTTCAGCGATGAACCGAAGGAGCTGAACCACTTCCGCGAGTACACGCGCAGCGAGGTCATGGTCCCAATGAGGGACGGAGTGAGGCTGCATGTCGTCATACTGCGGCCCGTGGGTTCGGAAAAATCTGGAGCGCCGCTGCCGTTTCTGATGGAGAGGACACCATATGGCGTTGACGGTGCTTCGTCGCGTGGTGTGAATGCGACAAAACCGGAGTTGGCGGCCAGCGGTTACATCTTTGTCTTCGGCGACATACGCGGGCGCTACGGATCGGAGGGCAAGTTTGTGATGAACCGGCCCATCGTCGCGCACAAGACAAAAAACGATGTCGACGAGACGACCGACACGAACGATACCATCGACTGGCTGCTGAAGAACGTTCCAAACAATAACGGACGCGTCGGCGTCTACGGCATCTCGTATCCTGGGTTTCTGGCGATGATGGCCGGCATCGATGCGAACCCGGCGGTGAAGGCGATCTCGCCGCAGGCCCCGATGACGAATATCTGGAAAGGCGACGACTTCTTTCACAACGGGGCGTTCCGTCAGACCTACGGCTTCGACTATGTGCAGCAGCTTGAGGCGCAGAAGACAGATGTTCGCGTCGAATCGAAGGAAGACACCTTCGACTTCTTTCTCGACAACGTGAATTTTGCGGGCGCCGCGAAGAGCGCGGGCATGAGCGACCTGCCGACAGCGAGGGCGTTCCTGTCGCAGCCGGAGTACACGAAGTTCTGGCAGGCGATGGCCGTGGAGCCGCACCTGACAAAGGTGGAGGTTCCCACGCTGGAGGTCGGCGGCTGGTGGGACCAGGAAGACATGTGGGGCACGCAAGCTGAATACGCCGCTCTGGAGCCGCACGACAAGAACCACGAGGTCTTCATGGTGCTCGGTCCGTGGAACCACGGTGGCTGGGTGCCGACGACACGGCATCTGGGAGCGGTAAACTTCGGCGCGGCCACGGGCGACCAATATCGCAAGACCATCGAAGCGCCGTTCTTCGAGAAGTATCTGAAGGACAGGCCCGGCTTCGATCTTGAAGACACGGCAAGCTTCCGCACAGGCGTCAACGAGTGGAAGCGCTACGGCGCATGGCCGCCGAAGATTGGGTTCAGCGCGGCGAAGCTGTATCTCGCTGCCGGCAACGGGTTGAGTTTTACTCCGCCCGCGGCGGAGTCGAAGACAGACTACGTTGCCGACCCTGCGAACCCGGTGCCGTATAGGCAGCGTCCCATTCAGTCGACCTACGCGTCCGGCTCGAAGTGGCGTCCGTGGCTGGTGGAGGACCAGCGCTTTGTGAGCGGACGCAAGGACCTGGCCAACTTTACGACGGCCGCACTGGACCGCGACGTGACGGTGACGGGCGATGTGGTTGCAGACATCTTCGCCTCGACGACGGGAACGGATGGCGACTGGATCGTGAAGCTGATCGATGTGTATCCCGACGATGCGCCGGACGGAATGGGCGGCTATCAGTTGATGATCGCCGACGAGATTCTGCGCGGACGCTATAGGAAGAGCTTCGAGAAGCCGGAGCCTGTCAAGGCGGGCGAGGTGACGGAGTATAAGTGGAGCCTGCATGGCGCTGACCACACCTTCCTCAAAGGCCACAAGATCATGGTCGAGGTGCAATCGTCCTGGTTCCCGCTGTACGACCGCAACCCGCAGACGTATGTGCCGAACATCATGAGCGCTCCCGCGAGTGCGTACAAGGCGGAGACGGTCTCGATCTACAGTTCGTCTAAATACCCGTCGCACCTTGAATTCGAAATGCCGCAATGAGCAGGAGAAGAGTTTGAGCATCAAGACCATCAGCAGCCGCGAGGTCTATCGCAACCCCTGGACGAGTGTGCGTGAGGACGTGATTGAACGCGCCAACGGCCAGCGTGGTATCTACGGCGTAATCGACAAAGACCCGGCGTCGATCATCATCCCGCTGGAGAAGACGGATGAAGGGGAGTTCGTCTACCTGATCGAGCAGTTTCGCTATACGGTTGGCGGCAGGTTCTCGGAGTTTCCGCAAGGTGGCTGGGAAGAGGCCGAGGTTGTTCCGGAAGAGTTGGCGCGTGGCGAACTGCGGGAAGAGACGGGGCTGACGGCGGAGAAGATGACGCTGCTGAGTACGTTGCAGATCGCCTATGGCGTCATGAACCAGAAGCACCACGTCTTCCTGGCGGAAGGGCTTACGGCAGGCGCGCCCGATCCCGATGCCGAAGAGCACGATCTTGTATTGAAGCGCGTGAGCGTCGAGGAGTTTGAGCGGATGGTGCTCGACGGAGAGATTGTCGACAACTGCTCGATAGCGGCCTGGGGACTTTACAAAATATGGCTGGAACATGGCCGGCCTGCGAGGGACAGATGAGCGACGAGATACTTCAGGAGCGGAGCGAGACACAACCGGAGGCAGGTAAACTGCGCTGGACGAATGCAGGCAGCTTTCTGTTCGCCCTGCTTCAAAGCGGGTGCGCCGTCTTCATGGCGATCAGCGGCTTCAGAACGCTGATCGGTTTGGGCGCACTGGCAAGCGGATTTTATGGGTCTGCCCAGTGGTTTCACGGGGACGCTGTTCGTATCCCGATGATGGTCTTCGCCCTGGTGGGGGCGCTATTCAATCTGTTCTCAGTGTGGCGTGTGAGGTCGCTGCGCGCGCGACCGGCGGCGCAGTGGAGGGTGCAACCGGCCTCGCTCGCCAAGCTGCGTTCGGAGCGTTTGCAGATAGGAATGGCAGTTGTGACATTGATCCTGCTTGCGTCGGAGTGGGTCGCCCACGGCGACCACTATTCCTTCCTGCAGCATTTGCTATAGACCGCGGACCTCAGACGGAAGATTCCGGTTCGTCCGGTGGAGTCTCGGCTATGGCCTGCGTGAGGCGCGCGTGCAGCCGTTCGCTGAATCCAACTGGAAGCTCGAAGACACGATCGTCCGCGGTCAGGATGAGGATGTTGCGCGTCGAATCGAGGACGGCGGAGCATATCTCGCAATGCTCAAGGTGCTTTTCGACGTCTGCGCGGGTCTGCGCGTCGAGCGTGTTGTCGAGATAGCCGGAGATATAGTCCCAGACATGGCGGCAGTTCAGAACCATGGGAACCTCCTCCGGCTGACCGGTACCGCGGACTTGAGCTGCGGTGCGAGTTGCTTCTGAAGCATTAAGCGGGCGCGATGGAGTCGCATCTTGACGGACGCGCTCGTGATGCCAAGAGTTTCGGCGGTCTCCTGCACGTTGCGCTCTTCCAGCTCGCGAAGCACGAAGACCTCCCGATAGGCGACAGGCAATTCGGAAAGTGCGCGGCGAATGAGCGTGCGGATCTCCTGACGTTCGAGCGACTCGGAAGGGATCTCGCGCCAGTCGGTGAGCTGCGCTGGAGTGACGGAGCCTTCTGCCGTGTCGTCGATGGAGTCTGTCAGGCCGGGTTGTTTGCGACGAAGCCTCCCGCGGGCTTCGTTGAGGACGATGCTGATGAGCCATGTGCTGAAGCGCGATTCGGAACGGAACTTGCTGAGATGACGATAGGCCTTGATGAATGCCTCTTGCGCGGCATCCTCCGCTTCGGCTTCGTTGTGCAGTAGCGAAAGTGCCATGAGATAGACGCTGCGCTCATAGGGTCGGATGAGTTCGTGAAAGGTCTCGGTCTGTCCACCCAGCACCCTCTCGATCATCGCTGTCTCGTCTCTCGCTTCAATCTGCGGCGGCATCCGCTCCCCAGTGTAACGCGCGCATATATGGGCGAAACTTTACAGCAAGCAGCGCATCGAGAGAAAGTCTTCCGGGTCCGAATATAAGCACGATGAGCGCAGCGAAGAGAAATGTATAGGGCGCAGCGGCGTAGAACTTGTCGGGATTGGAAAAGACGGAGACGAGTGCATCGCGGTCCGCTGTCCAGAAGGCGACGGTCATGGAACAGGTAAGCAGCAGTGCGATGGGTCTTGAGAACAGTCCAAGTATAAGCAGGATGCCTCCCAGGAACTCGAGTCCGGAGACGAAGTGCGCATTGAGCGCGGGGAAGGGAATGTTGAGCGACGTGAAGAACTCAACGACCTGCGATTGGCTGCGAAGTTTGCCCAGCCCTGTCTGCAAGAACTGCCATCCCCAATACAGCCGGATAGCCAGCAGGAAGGGCGAGGAGAGCTTTTCAGCAAAGCTGCAAAAGGTGGCATGTGCCGATGCGGCGCGAGCGACGATGCTCAT
>JAFDVV010000049.1:12691-29240 GCA_018268775.1 Acidobacteriota bacterium
CGTCGATGGCATCGCTCAACGTCGATTCGGCCTCAAAGGCTTTGAGGAGCAGGTAGTCTTCCCGCGAGAGCCGTTTGTAGTACACGGTGTCGTCGTGACGGTGGACGGCGAGGTATATCTGTTCGCGACGTGGCTTGCGCGATCGTGTCCGCCGAACGAGGTGTATTGCGACGGCGTTCGATGCCTGTGTGCCGGCGGCGTGTCCGGAGTCCTTGATGGCGATCAACGCGTCATCGACGGCAAAGGGAGAATCGACCAGTCGCACACAGGGCTGCAAGGCGAGCCGGGAATTGCCGTCGAGCGCTGCAATCTCTTCTGCGGTCAGTGCTGCGCGGTGTTCGTTGTCGAAGGCCTCGATGTGTGCCCATTCGAGCGATGCCATCGCAATGGCGCACTCGGTGTGAGGCGCAGTGTAAGCCGGGTTCTTTCTAAGCCACGCCACAAGTGAAGAACCGAGATTGCGCAGTGTGAAAGACCGCGATGGATGGGCCTCAAGATAGGCCCGCATGATCCGTTCAAAGCGCCTAGCGCCGACGATGGACTTGAGTCCGGGGAAGTCTTCTTCAAAAGAAGAGAAGACGCGAAACCAGTATTGGCGGTTGTAGATTTCAAGCCGCTCGAAGGAGGAGAGGCGATCGTTCGGTTTGATGAACGATTCGGCTTCATCTGCAATGGAGTGGCCGTCTGCTGCGCGATGGCGCATCTGTTCGTCGCGCGTGAGTGGACGCATGACGGCTACTGCCATCTGCTTTTGCAGCGCGGCGAGGGCGCTCATGCTGTCACCGCAAGTGGCGCATCGGTGGCGCGTAGATATTTGTTGGCTTTCAAAGCTTCCGCGTGGACTTCATCGAACGATGGAATGGAGTCATCCCATTCGAGCAGCGTCGCGGTCGGGCCGCAACGCTCGATGGCGCGAGCGTACAACCCCCAGACGGGATCGAGAACGGGATGGTCGTGGGTGTCGAGGATATATTTCTCAAACTTCGAATGGCCTGCGATGTGGATCTGAGCGACGCGATCGGCCGGAACGCTGTCGACGTAGGCGTGCGGGTCGAAGCCGTGGTTCTGCGAAGAGACGTAGATGTTGTTGACGTCGAGCAGGATTCCGCAGTCGGCCATCTCGACAACCTCGTTAAGAAACTCCCACTCAGTCATCTCGGAGATGTGATATTCGGCATAGCTGGAGACATTCTCGACAGCAATGGGAATTTCCAGAAAATCCTGCGCCTGGCGAATCTTTTCCGCGGTGATGCGCGCCGCTTCAAAGGTGTAAGGCATCGGCAGGAGGTCGTGTGTGTAAGTCCCGTCCACCGAGCCCCAGCATAGATGGTCGGAGAGCCACGGAGTCTTTGTGCGGCGAACGAGGTCTTTGAGGCGGCGAAGGTGCTCGCGCGAGAGCGGGCCGGCTGAGCCGAAGTACATAGAGACTCCGTGCTGCACCACGCGGTACTGATCGAGGATACTGTCGAGCACGGTGAGCGGGCGGCCGCCGTCGATCATGTAGTTCTCGGAGATGATCTCGAACCAGTCGACGACGGGCTTCCTGTCCAGGATGTGCCGGTAGTGAGGCACTCGCAGGCCTATTCCAACGCCGTAGTCAGTGAACCCGTTGAAGCGATTTGCAGGCATTGCAGGTCCCTCGTGGAGAAGGGCTGTATCGCCGCAGGACAAGAGGAGAACTCCAGCGGCGATACAGCGTGTTGTGTTGCAGGGAACGATTGCGTCTAAGCTAAGCCGCCGGTGGCTTGGAGCCGTCGGTTGCGCATCCGCCTTTGCCCTTGCAACTGTTCTTGCCCTTGCAGCCGTTGTCGCTGGTCTTGCAGCCGCCTTTGCCCTTGCAACTGTTCTGGCCCTTACAGGCGTGTTTGTCCTTGTCTGCGCCCAGGAAAGCGGCAGAGGCGCTGGCCAACTGACCAAACTGCGCGCCGTTATGAACGGAGGCGTGCATGGGGGTTGCCGAACCGCTAAGCAGGCCAGTTACGGCCGCACTCATCATCATTGCCTTGAGGGAAGTCTTCATTTCGCAATTCTCCTTGAAAGTGGATGTTGCTGTGTTGCGTATTAAACTTACGCACGATCTGGCTCGTTAGATTCCAGGCGCAACAAACGGTAACAGACTTCCGGAAGAAATTGATGGAAAGCGTCCAAGGCCAAATATGCCAAGAGTCAGTGCACGGTCTTCATGCGGCGCGACATGAAGTCCATCAGCAGATAGTTGCCAAGCGTTTGCGGAGTGGTGAAGTAGGCTTTACCGCGGCACATGGCGCTTACCTTCTGCACAAACTGCACCAGCGTAAAGTCGTTGGCGAGCATAAAGGTGTTGATCATGATATTGGAGCGCTTGCAGCGCGCGGCCTCCTCGAGCGTCTCTTCGATGACGAGTGGATCGAGGCCGAACGCGTTCTTGTAGACGCGTCCATCTGGTAGCGTGAGCGCCGAGGGCTTGCCGTCGGTGATCATCACGATCTGCTTCATGTCCTTGTTCTGCTTGGCGAGGATGCGTTGGGCGAGACGCAGGCCATCGCGCGTGTTGGTGTAATGCGGGCCAACCTTGACGCGGGAGAGCTGCGCGACCGGGACCTCCTCGGCGGTGTCGTGAAAGAGGACGAGGTTGAGCGTGTCGCCGGGAAACTGCGTGCGAATAAGATGCGCCAGGGCCATGGCGACGCGCTTGGCCGGGGTGAAACGATCTTCGCCGTAGAGAATCATCGAGTGAGAGCAGTCGAGAAGAACGACGGTGGCGCACGACGATTGATAGTCCGACTGGTGGACGTGCAGGTCGGAGTATTCGATGTTGAGCGGCGTATGCTCCTCGCCTTCGACGGCCGTGCCGATGCCCTCGCGCGCGAAGACGCTGGAGAACGTAGCGGTGACGTCGAGGTTTAGCGTATCTCCAAACTCGTAGAGCTTGGAGGAGCCGTTGATCTCCACGCCCGCCGCTTCGTGGCGTGTATCGTGGCGGCCGAAGTTGGAGCGCCCAAGCGGGCCCAGCAACTCGCGCAACGCCTTGTAGCCGAGGAAGTCCATGCCTTTGTCCGTGACCTCGAACCGGGCCTGCGTGTTGTTGCCGTCGCCGGTCTCTCCTTGCGCCTGCTGCGGCATCTCGGCGTTGATGAAGTTCTGCTCCTGCATCTTCTGGATGATCTTGTCGATCAACTCTTCGATCTGATCTTCGGGAAGCGTGTCGTACTTCTCTTGCGCCTCGTCGTCGAACAAATCGCCCGATTCAAGCGCCTGCCGGATGGCGTCGCGAAGATTCTCCAGGGTCTGGTCGTTGAGCTCGCTGAAGTTGGAATAGGGATCGTTGAAGCCGGAGTCGAGCAGAAAGTCGGAGAGGGCCTGCATCAGGTCTTCGAGGCCGAAGCTGGAGGAAAGATCGCCGGTGAATTTTGTATAGCGGACCCGTTTCATCGAATCGCGTCTCCTCCAGGGCGTGCAGGCGCCTGTGCATTAGAGTGTAGACGCTCGGGAGACGGTTCTGCCGCCGGTCATTTTCTTTGCGCCGCACCCGGCACATGGCCTGCAATGACGGTCGTATTTCCACCAACGCGCGAGGCGAAGGTTGGGCGTTCCAACCCTTGCTCGATTGACGGCGGGAGATGTGGATCGTAAAGGGAGTAAAACTCCGCGAACGAGAAGAAATCGCTGCCCAAATCGGCGACCATTTGTTCGTCGGGAGTATAGGCCTTGACGATCTGCGGGTTGGCGATCGCCTCTCCTAGAAAGTCGACGGCATCTTTCACAGTGCGGCCGCTTGGCGAGCGGTACTGCATCAGCGGAATATGCTGTCTCTCCGCGAACGATGCGAGCGGAAGCAGAGGTTGCAGCGCGAAGGACTGGTAGTGGATTGCGCGCTCGTGACGGGCCATCTCCTGCGGCAGAGCGCCGCGCTGGTCCAGCTCGTCGATTGCCTGGCGATAGGTTGAGTTTCCCCAGGTGAAGAGGTCATCGTCGGAAGAGATGACCCCGGTGGCCACGGCTGCCAGTCCGCGCCAGTAGTGGTGGTTGTTCTTCTGTTTGCGGGACTTGTCGAACTCCACGGTGCGATGCGCGACCTTGTTCATCCATGCGATGTCGCGCTTGACCTGTGCTGCATCGAGAGAAGGCTCGTTGACCAGGACCGACTCGCTGATGGCGATCGAGCTAAGCGTCCATTCCACCTGGTACCACGCCTGCGAGCTTTCGCTGGGGTCGTAGTCGAGCAGCGCGCCAGCCTGTGCCCAGGTGTCGATCTGTTGCTGAGCGCACTGTGCCTCTACTTTGCTGGAAGTGACTAGCCACTGATTCATGCCGGCGGCGACGCGCTTCTCGAAGTCGTTATAGACGCGCGTCACCGGGGCCTCGGCCGGATTGACAGGGCCATGTCCCCCGCTAAGGTAATGGGGAGGAATGATCATGCGACCGGTGGGCGGCGCAATGGGCGGCATCTTCGTGCAGAAGCCAAGAGATGCAATCGCCTGCGCGGTGCGAGGGTCGCGGTTGTTCGCCAGTTGTTCATGACGCTGCTTGATGTCGATGTAAGAGGCTTTGGGATTCGAGACATGTTCGGCGTGCGCTGAGCACGCAAGCCCCAGCAGTGGGACGATGAAGAATCGCAGAGACCGCACAGCGCCGGTTTTCAGCATGGCGCAAGTCTAGACGAAAGCGGGATGGAACGTCTGCAACCCGGAAGGGTTGAACCTTAGTTGAAGCCTCGGCGGGTGCGGTTGCGTGGATTGAACTCTTCCTGCTCGCGCTCACGCATTCGCTCGGCGTACTGTGCCGCCTGATCGACGCGCTGTTTTCTTTCGGCGGCGGAAAAGATGCGTTCTTCCGCGCGGCTGATGCGTTTGTGCGCGGTCATGCCTTCGAGCAGAAACTCGGCGGCGCTGACGGCCTCTTCAGGCGACGATTTGCCGTTGATGCTCAGGGGTGAGAGTTTTTCGAAGAGTCCTTGTATCTGTTTCAGCTCGGCGAGCGAAGCGGATGCGGGTTGAGCGTCGTTGAGCTGAACCGTGCCGCCCAGGTTGAACCACTGCTCGATCTGTTGCGTGTTGGCGTCGCCAAAGTACTTGTCGAAGACAACGCCGACGGCACCGCGAATGATCTCGCGGATGACGGCGTCTGCGCCTCGCATCTCGCCCTCGTATTCGAGCTCGATCTTGCCTGTGATTCCGGGCAGCGCCGCGAAGATGTCGCCGACACGCGGGACGACGAGGCCCTCGCTGTGGAGCAGCGCACGGCGCTCGGCGTTTGAGAGTACGAGCTCCATGGTGCTGATGGGCAGCCGTTGCGAGACGCCGGAGCGCTTGTCGACCTTCTTGTCTTCGCGGGCGGCGAAGGCGATCTGTTCAACGATCTGGCGAATGTAGTGTGGGATCGCGATCTTTGAGGCGGGGCGCTCGGACCACGCCTCCTGCGCCGTGATGCGGATACCCTCTTCGATGTCTTCAGGGTAGTGCGTGCGAATCTCTGAGCCGATGCGGTCTTTGAGCGGCGTGACGATCTTGCCGCGAGCCGTGTAGTCCTCGGGATTGGCCGAGAAGACGATGGCGACGTCAAGCGGGAGGCGCACGGGGTAGCCCTTAATCTGCACGTCGCCCTCCTGCATGATGTTGAACAGGGCCACCTGAATCTTGCCCGCGAGGTCGGGGACCTCGTTGATGGCGAAGATGCCGCGGTTGGCGCGCGGCAGCAGGCCGTAGTGCATGGTCAGCTCGGAGCCGAGGTCCTGGTTCGAACGCGCGGCCTTGATGGGATCAATGTCGCCCACGAGGTCGGCCACGGTGACGTCGGGCGTGGCGAGCTTTTCGACGAAGCGATCATTTGGAGTGAGCCACGCTATCGGTGTCTCGTCGCCGAGCCTGGTGATGAGGTCACGCGAGTACTTGCTGATCGGCGCGTATGGGTTGTCACGGACCTCGGAGCCCGCGACGTAAGGCGTGTGCAGATCGAGCAGAGTCGTCAGCGCGCGCAGAATACGCGACTTCGCCTGACCGCGCAGGCCGAGCAGGATGAAGTTGTGGCGCGAGAGCAGGGCATTGACTATCTGCGGAACGACAGTATCTTCGTAGCCCACGATGCCGGGGAAGATGGGTTCCTGAGTCTCCTTGCCACGGGCGCTGGCGCGCAGACGGGCGATCAGGTTCTCGCGAAGCTCGTCCTTCACGCTGCGGGCAAGGCGTTCGGGAGTGTATTCGCTGCTGCGGAGCGCGCCGAGGGTCGCGGGAAGTGAGTTCGCCATGTCTAAGTATAGATGTTCCCCGTAACCGCAAGGTCACGGCGACCGCTCATTCGCGCCAGACTAGCGAGGTGATCGTAGAGATGCGGTTCAGGTCGAGGGCGGCTGCGGGGGTATGCGGTTCCAGCGGTCTTTTGGCGGGCCATCTCAGTCCACATTCGATAGAGCGGAGCGCAGTTTCAGCATAGTGGACATTCCAGCTCTCGATGGCGTAACCGTGCGATTCAAGCGCCTGACGAACCTGTTCCTCGGTTGGATGGCTCCCGCCGTCCACGGGTGTCCCAAATTCCAGTGCAAGCGATCCTGTCCGATGGGTGGGCAGGCGCTCTTCAACACGCTTCAGCGCCCACAGGATGAAGAGGGCCAGCGCCGAACCCGTAAGCGCGAGCCAGAGTTGACCGCCCCCAAACAGAAGCCCAAGAACGGTGACAAACCAGATTGTGGCGGCAGTGGTGGCCCCGTGCACCATGCCCTCTTTGCGCAGAATCGCGCCCGCCCCGATAAAGCCGATTCCTGAGAGGATGCCCAGCGGCAGGCGCATCAGGTCGAGCATCACGAATGAATTTTGCGCCCGCCCCGCGGTCCCCAGCAGAAGGTTGGCCTGCAACATGGCCAGCGTCGCCGCCAGACAGACGAGCATGGTGGAGCGGATGCCCATCGCGTGTCCGCGCTCGTCGCGGTTATACCCAATCAGGAAGCTGGCGATGGCGGCCAGCAGAATACGAAGCGCGACCTGCTCCCAACTTACGGTAACGGGCATCATCTTTCCCTTAGATGTGGAATCAGCGGCTCAGGTCTTCGCGCAGGGCTTCCATCTCGGCCAGCGCGTGCTGGTTGCCGGTGCGATTGGCGGCGGCGATGCCGCTGTGGAGGCGTTCGAGTGCCTCTCCTGCGCGGCCCAGCTTCGCAAGCGTTTGCGCAGACATCTGATACGCAGGCACATAGTCGGGATTGTGTCCGATCAGCGTGGCGAACTCGGCGAGCGCCGCGTCCGTCTTGCCATCGGAGATGTGCGCCATCGCCAGCCCGTAGCGGGCAAAGGCGTCTGCCGGGTTCTGTTCGAGTACCTGAGTCAGTAAAGCGATGCGGTCCATAAAACGATGGTGCGACGCCACGCATGGAGTTGGCAAGCCGCGACAATTTACACTGGTAAGAATGAGCGAAGAGGTTTTGGCAAGAACGGTATGCGAGTCGCAATCGGAGCGCAGCGAGATCATCTTTCCCGCCGACGCGAATGCGCTGGGAAATCTGTTCGGCGGCAGGTTGATGCAGTACATCGACCTGGTCGGCGCGATGGCGGCCAGCCGCCATGCCCGCGCCATCACGGTGACGGCGAGCATGGACCACCTGGACTTTGTGGCCCCGGTGCGCGTGGGCGACCTGCTGATCCTGAAGGCGAGCGTCAACCGCGCCTTCAAGACCTCGATGGAGGTGGGCGTGAAGGCGATGGTCGAGGATGTAAGGAAGAACCGCTTGCGCCACGTCTCGTCCGCCTACCTTACCTACGTCGCGATGGACCTGGACGGAAAGAAGATTGTTGTGCCGCAGGTCGTCCCGGAGACAGAGCACCAGAAGCGTCGATACGAAGACGCTGGCCGCAGGCGCGAGATGCGCGCCGAAGAGACTCAACGTAAGAAACAGATACGTAGCCTGCTCAGCGAAGAGTGGCACGTCTGAACGAATTAGGAGAGAAGCATATGGGACACATGGGAGCAGGAGCACCGCAGGGGCCGCAGCCTCTGCCGGGAATAGCGCACGTCGTAGCCGTCGGCAGCGGCAAGGGTGGAGTGGGCAAGACGACGGTTGCGGTGAATCTGTCCGTCTCTCTGGCAAAGCTCGGCTACAAGGTGGGTCTGATCGACGCGGACATCTACGGGCCAAACGTGCCGACGATGCTTGGAGCGACGCGGCAGCCGAATGTCGTGGGTGACAACCGCATCGAGCCAGTGCTCGCGCACGGGGTGAAGTTCATCTCCATTGGGCTGATCTCACCCGGCGACAAACCCTTGGTGATGCGTGGGCCGATGCTGCACCAGATCATCCGCCAGTTCCTGCAACAGGTGGAGTGGGGCGAGCTGGACTTCCTCATCGTCGACCTGCCTCCAGGCACGGGCGACGTAGTGATCTCGCTGGTGCAGACGGTGCCGCTTACGGGCGCAATCGTCGTGTCGACGGGATCGAACGTCGCGCTTGAGGATGCGCGCAAGGCGCTCGAGATGTTCCACCAGGTCAAGGTCGATGTTCTGGGCATGGTCGAGAACATGTCGCAGATGACCCTGCCTTCGGGCGAGGTCATCGATGTCTTCGGGGCCGGCGGGACGGAGCGGACCGCGGCGCAGTTCGGGCTGGACTTCCTCGGCTCGGTCGATCTTGACCCCACGATTCGCGAGGGCGGCGACAAGGGCCTGCCGGTAGCGCTGGCTGGGCCGGAGTCGAAGCTGGCGGCGGAGTTCTATGGAGTGGCCCAACGCGTGGCGGACAAGGCGCGCGAGACGGCCTCAAAGAGCGAGGACATTCTGGAGATCAGTTGACCGGATGTCTACTCTGCGTTCGTTTGACACGAAGGGTAGACTGGTCACGTGCGGGGGGACCGATGGCAGAGCGAGAGCAGGTAACGGCGCGGCAGCGAGCCATCCTGACTGCCATTATCGAGAGCTACATCGAGACCGGTGAGCCAGTTGGCTCAGGCACGATCGCGCGTCTGCCTCATGGCGAAGCTCAGGCGATGAGCCCGGCGACGATACGCAACGAGATGGCCGAGCTGGCAGACGCGGGCCTTCTGGAGCAGCCACATACCTCGGCGGGCCGCATCCCCACGGCGCGGGCGTTCCGCATGTACGTGGAGCAGTTGAGCGGCGGCACAAACCCTCGCATCGATGCCGCTCGCCTCCCCGCCCGCTCGCGCAGGCAGATCGATTCGAGCTTTGTAGGGCTGGCTGGTACGCAGGCTGTCCTGGAGCGCACCTCGCATGTGCTTGCGACACTCTCAAGCGGAGTAGGGCTGGCGATTGCCGCGGCCGCCGAGGGCGATCTGCTGGAGCATGTGCATTTTTCGCGGCTGGCTCCGGCACGCGTTCTGGCCGTGGTCGTGACCCGCTCGGGTATGGTGCGCGACCGTGTACTGGCGCTCGACCTCGACCTGACGCTCGGCGAACTGGAGACGGCGGCAAACTTTCTGAATGAACACTTCCGCGGCTGGAGCGTGGAACAGGTGCGGGCGGAGCTTGCCAGGATGGTTGAGCGCGAGCGCAGTGAGTACCAGCGGCTGCTCAATTCGGTGCAGCAGCTATGGGGAAAGGTTGTTCCGGCAAGCGAAGCACGGGTGCAGTCTGTCTATGTGGAAGGGGTTGCGAATCTTATCGGCCCGAATATCGACGGGGAGCGGCTGCGGGAGATGCTGGCGGCGCTCGAGGCCAAGCAGCGTCTGGTCGACCTGCTGAACGCCTACATCGATGCCCGGCAACAGAGCGTGCGTGTGGTCTTCGATCTGGAGGAGCAGGCCCCCGAGATGGCGGGACTGGTCCTGATCGCCGCCCCGGCCCGTATGGGGGCCGAAAATCGAGGCACCATCGGCGTCATCGGCAGCAAGCGGATGGACTACGAGAATACGATGAACGCGGTCAGCTACCTGTCCCGGGTCTTCGATCGTATTGCTCTCCATCGGCACGAATAATCAGTTATTTACGCTTTACCGGGGAGATCGGAAGCCTGCCGCGTCCAGGGCTTGCGCAATCGGCGATAATAGTAGAGGAACGAAATATGAGGAGACACAATTCCATGCAGGATGAGACGACCGTGCAGGCCGTTCAGGAGGGTGAGACTGTCGCCACCGAACAGCCAGTGCAGGACGCGGCCGCCCCGCTACAGGCAGAGTTGGAGCAGATCAAGGGAGAGCGAGACCAGTTGCTCGACAGATTGGCAAGGTTGCAGGCCGAGTTCGACAACGCCCGCAAGCGCGAGGGCAAGGAGCGGCAGGACGCGCGCGATTACACTGTTTCGAGCACCGTCGAGCCGTTTCTGGGAGTCATGGATAACTTCCAGCTTGCGCTGAGGTCCGGCGGGTCGGGCGACCAGCTCCGGGCCGGTGTGGAATTGATCCTGAAGCAGATGGAAGACGCCCTCCGCGGCCTGAGTGTTGTTGCGGTTGAGAGCGTCGGGGCGCAGTTTGACCCCCGGGTCCATGAGGCACTGGGGAGCATCGAAACGAAGGAGTTTCCGGACCACCAGGTGGTCGAGGAGATTCGACGCGGCTATAAGCTCCGTGAGAAACTCCTCCGGCCGGCGTTGGTCAAGATCGCCTCGAACCCGGCGATGGTAAGCGACTAGTTGCAGAGGGGCAGTAGAAGGTGAGTTTTAAGGAATGAGTGCGGCGTCGAACGTGACCAAGATTGACTTTTACGAGGTACTGAGTGTCTCCCGGGATGCCTCCGATCAGGAGCTGAAGACTGCCTATCGCAAGCTGGCGATGCAGTATCACCCCGACCGCAATCCGGGGGATGCTGCCGCCGAAGAGAAGTTCAAGGAGTGCAGCGAGGCCTACCAGGTGCTGAGCGACCCGGAGAAGCGGGCCGCCTATGACCGCTACGGCCATGCGGCCTTCAACGGCAGCTCCAGCGGCAACGGCGCGGGGCCGTTTGGCGGGGGCTTTGGCGGCGCGCAGGACCTCGGCGACATCTTCGGCGATCTGTTCGGCGAGATGTTCAACATGGGCGGCGCAAGGGGCAAGGCCTCGCGCGTGCAGCGCGGGCGCGACCTGCGTTACGACCTGACGCTGGAGTTCGAAGAGGCAGTCTTCGGCGTCGAGCGCGAGATCAAGATTCGCCGCAGCGAGACCTGTGTCGAGTGCAAAGGAAGCGGCGCGGCCAAGGGCCGGCAACCCATCACCTGTACGCAGTGCGATGGCCGGGGACAGCAGCGGTTCCAGCAGGGTTTCTTCTCCGTGGCGCGGACCTGCTCCGTTTGCGGCGGTACGGGAACGATGATCGTCGATCCCTGCACGGTCTGCCGTGGCGAGACGCGTGTGCAGGCTGAGCACAAGATTCTTGTGAAGGTGCCTGCGGGCGTCGAGCAGGAGACCCGCATCCGGTATCAGGGAGAGGGCGAATCCGGCAAATTCGGTGGTCCGGCCGGCGATCTGTACGTCGTGCTGAGCATCAAGCCCCATAAGTTCTTTGAGCGCGACGGCGATGATCTGCATTGCGTGATGCCGATCTCCTTCCCACAGGCGGCGCTTGGCACCGAGCTCGATATCCAGACCCTTGAGGGCGTGGAGACGATCCGGATTCCCGAAGGAACGCAGAGCGGCCGCGAGTTCAAGCTGCGCGGCAAGGGAGTGCCCCACCTCAACGAGCGTGGCAAGGGCGACCTGATCGTCGAGATTCGCGTCCAGACGCCAAACAAGCTCTCAAGGCAGCAGAAAGAGCTTCTGCGTCAGCTCAGCGAGACGATGACGGTGGAGAACACGCCGACCTCACGCGGTCTCTTCGACAAGGTCAAAGAGATATTCAATTAGCGGCAGTATCGGTGCCGCAGGAAAACGCGGGGATTCCCCGACTCGCTCCGCTCACTCGGAATGACACTTCTGTGGCCGATTTGCCGGACTCAGCCCTGAAGCTGTGCCCCTAAAATGGCTACGGCCGATATAGCTGCGGTCTCGGCGCGCAGGATGCGTGGCCCCAGGGTCACGTGCTGCCATTGATGCGTTGTGAACAGGCCCATCTCGTCGGCGGTCCATCCCCCCTCGGGGCCGATTGCCAGAGCGTAGCTCGCGTCTCTGTTTTGCGTGGATAGTGCTTCGACAAGGGTAGTGGTCTGTTCCGTCTCCGACAGAAGCAGACGGGTCGTTGCGGCCTCCTGCTCGATAGCCTTTGCGAGCGGTAGCGGATCGGCGATCGCGGGAATTGCCGTTCGGCGCGATTGTTTCGACGACTCAAGGGCGATGCGCCGCCAGCGTTCAACGCGCTTGTGCGAGGCCTGCGCCAGATGTTTTTCGGTTCGCCTTGCAAGAACCGGGGTGATCCCCGCGACCCCAAGCTCGGTGGCTTTTTCGATGGCCCACTCCATGTGGTCGAACTTGAAGACTGCCAGGAGGAGTTGCAGCGGAAGCGCCGAGTCGGACTCCAGCTCCTCATGCAGCGTGAAGACCACCTCGGCGGGCCCGCCGGACGATCCCGGCTGCACGCTCGCGATCTCCGCCCGGTGCAGGAAGCCCCCGGCAACGACGTCGTAGATCTGCCCCGGTGCGGCGCGAAGCACGCGTACAAGATGCTCTGCCTGGTCGCCTGTGAGTGAGGCGGTGTTGTCCGACCAGGTGTCGGCGATCCAGCGGCGGCGCGTCATCTCTTGTCCGCGCCTTCGCCCCCCTGCACGGCGGGGGAGACGTTGTTGCCCTGCGGAATGTCGACGGAGATCGTGCCCTGATGGTAGAGGTCGACGTTCAACGAAGCGGAACGTCGGTGGTTCCAGGTGTCGGCCGAGGCAGGAAAGTGCAGCAGAACCATGCCGTCCGCAGTCCCGCCGGGGCCGATGAGGGTCTCGCGGAGCAGCGGCGACGACGACAAAGACCGAAGCGCCGGGAAGACGGTGTAAAGATTCTCCAGGTCGTCTTTCTGTGCCGCGGTGCCGGGAATGCTGGTTCCATCGGCGCCGACCAGCGTCCCAGTGAAGTCTTTGATAAATATGGGAAGGTTGAGCTGATCGCTCATGTTGACCGTGATCAGCGCATACAGGTCGTCCTGCGCGCGGTCTCGATTGACCAGAATCGTGTCCGATTTGAAGACGGTGTGCGCCGGGTACACGGCCACATGGACGACCTTGACCTCGGCGATGGTGTGGGGCGTATACCGCAAGAGCAAGGCAATCGCTATCCCAAGTAAAAGAAAGGCAATCAGAACAGGGGCGAGGATGTTGCGGCGTGCCGGTTGGCTAAAATTCAGTTCGTGCACTCAAGTGAGCATATCAAGCCGCCGCTGTGCGGCGATAGCTTTCTTTTCGATTTCAGCCAGTTTCTGCTCCGCGATTTCCCGGGAGACGTAAATGTATACCGATCAATGGCTTAGTCCCTGTGAACAGCATACTCATCGAGCAGGACAGCAATCAGGGCGGCGGTTGGCACGGCGACCAGCGCGCCGGTGATTCCGGCAAGCGCCGTCCCGCACAGAAGCGCAATCAGCACGGTCAGCCCCATCAGGTCGACGCTTGTGCGCATGATGCGTGGAATCAGGTAGGCATTCTCGACGTTGACGTAGACCAGATAGAAGCTGATGACGCCGGCCATCTTGGCCCAGGAGTCCAATGCGGCAACCCCTGCGGCAAGCGTGATCGTGAAGACACCCCCGGCGATGGGGATGATATTCAGCAATCCCATGAGGAAGCCGAGGAGCAGGAAGTACCTCACGTGCAGGAAGCCGAAGACGATCGTCGAGCAGATGCCGAGGATGAGCATCAACAGTCCCTGCCCAAACAGCCATTTGCTCATCTTTTCGTCGGCGCGTCTCAGGGTCGCGTCCAGCCGGTATCGCAGGCCGGTGGGAAACAGGGAGAGAAAGAAGTTGTAAGCGTGCTCCCCTTCGAGCATGAAGTAGATGCAGAGAAACAGCGTTGTGACGATGTCGAACAGGTGTGTGAGCCAGTTGGGCAGCGAGACGACCAGGTAGCTCGCCGTCGCGGTCAAGGCGCTCTCGGTGCGGGACGCGATAACGTCTACGCCCAGCCGGTTCGCCAGGGGCAGGGCCTTCAGCTTGGCGACGATTACCGGAATGCGCGCCGGCAACTCCGTCGAGAACTGGTTCAGATCGCGCAGTACTGGAGGCAGGCCGACCACAAAAAAAGCGGCGAGCAGCAGGGTGACGCCACATATCAGCAGAAAGATGGCCACCGGCCGCGAAACGTTGCGGTTGCGGACCCTGATCTGGGCGATGCGGTTGACGGCGGGCATCAGCACGGCAGCGAACAACGCGCTGACGTAGAGGATCATCAGCTCCTTGACCAGGAGCCAGGCCAGATACATCAGGACGACGATGCCGAATGTAAACAGAATGTGGCCGCGGATGACGGCGCGCGACTCTCTTTGCTCCGGTGTAAGGTCGATATTCACGATAGGGCGATGGCTCCTGCGGTCAACGTGTTGGATGCAGATAGCTTACGGCAGAGTGTGAGCTTTTTGGTTCAGAGCGGCCACAATCGCCTCGACGGTCTGCTCCGGGCTTTGCGCCGAGGTGTCGATGGTGAGATGTGCAAGGCGCTGATAGAACGGCCTGCGCCGGGCGAAGCGAAGCTCCGCCAGCGTGGGGTCGGCAAGGACGGGGCGGGAGATCTCCTGCAACATGCAGCGGTCGAAGAGCAGGGGAAAGGGCGCATCGAGAAAGATGGCGAAGGTCGCCGGCGTCTGTTCAATCAGCAGGCGGTTGGTGATCTCCTCCGGCGCGCCGCCGCCGAGGGCCAGGACCGTGCGGTTTCGGCTCAACGCCGAGGCAAGCGCCGTGGACTCCAGCCGCCTGAAGTGTGGCTCGCCGTGGCGGGAGAAGAGATCGGGGATGGTCGTTCCGGTGCGGTTCTCAAGATGCGTGTCCAGATCGAGAAACTCCCAGCCGAGCCTCGTCGCGAGCAGGCGTCCAATGGTGGACTTTCCGGCCCCCATGAAGCCGGTCAAGACGAGGCGGCTCAACGAGGAAGGAATGCCGGGATTCGAAGCGTTGTTGCTCCGGGCGATCGTAGCGGGTTGGCTGGAAGACATGTTCTTACTCCGTTCAAGGCTCAGGTAAAAATGCGAAAGCCGCGACTTGTTGGGTCGCGGCTCGGGAAGATCGAAGACTCTGAGGGTTCAGTGGTTCTCAGAGATACATGCGAGGGCTCCGCCGGCCGCGGACATGCGCCAATAGCAAAAGCTAAATCGACCGGAGGTAAGGTGGCTCGTCATGCTCTTCCAAGCATATGACGGACGGGCGTGGGTTGCAACGGCATATTTTCTAAGAAGCTGGCAGGTCGGTGAACTGAGACGCCTAGACCTTGCCGGGGTTCGAGGCCACGTGGATATCTCCCGTCAGGCCCTCCTGGATCTTCTTCCATACATCGTCGCTGGGTTCATGCGTTGGCTCGAGCAACTGGCGCGCCTGGTCGGCGATGTATTGCAGGTCGCGAACCAGGGCCGAACAGTTCTCGCATGTCTTGAGGTGCTCCAGCATGGTTGGATCGTCGGTCAGGCCTTCGGAGCCTGCCGCGAAGAGATCGGGAAGATGTTCCTGAAACTCGGCACAAGACAGAGGGGCAGAAGATTCGGGTTGAAAGTTATGCGAGGTCATAAAGCCGCTTCCTTCAGGCCGGCCTGAGCGGTGGACTCCGGTTGACGGAGCAGCTCCCGCAGCTTCAAACGAGCTTTGTGGAGCTGTGATTTGCTGTTTCCTGTCGAGCAGTCGAGCATGGCGGCAATCTCGTTATGCTCAAAGCCCTCGACGTCGTGAAGCACAAAGACCATGCGATAGCCCGGGGGCAGCGAAGCGACGGCGCGTTCCAGCGCAACGCGGTCGACCGAGCCCGACAACTGCATATCGCGGCTTCCGAAGTCGCGTTTCGGCGCGTCCTCTTCCGAAGGGTTGATGGTCTCTTCGAGAGAGACCAGTTGCAGACCCTTCTTGCGCAGGTGCATCAGCACGAGGTTGACGGTCAGACGGTGCAGCCAGGTGGAAAACGCGCTCTCTCCCCTGAAGCTGCCAATCTTGCGGAAGAGGTGCAGGAACGCCTCCTGCGTCATGTCTTCGGCCTCCGTCACATTGCCGAGCATGCGCAGGCAGAGCGTGTAAACGCGGCGCTTGTGCAGGGCGTAGAGCTTCGAAAAGGCCTCGGCATCGCCGGCCTTTGCACGTTCGATCGCCTCGGCTTCGCCGGCGATCGGAGGATTTCGTTTATACAGGCCAGGGCCGGCCTTCTGTTCAGTCATTTGCAGGCCTTGGGTCTCCATGGCGTAGCTCCGGTCTTGTCCAGTTTATTCAACGGTTTTTCGCCTTCTCCAAGCCTACTGTAAACAGCGCCAATTTTCATGCAGTCCTGTAAGAATCGCCTGCGCCTGGAAAGGTTGCGTGATGCGGGCCGTCTTGCCGTTCGATGACGCAGTTTCAACCGGTTAGAGCATCGTCCCCGCCGATGCGGCGTGACGAAGTTACGATGGCAGCCTCAATCGTTCATTCGTTCCCGAAGGCGTGTAGACTGCGTGTGCCACTCGAACAACGGCCCTGGGCTCCTGTACTTCAATCTCATCGCGTGCGTTGCCTGCGCTACCGGCAACTGCCCGGGAGGCCAGCACAATGTCTACCGCTCCTCTTTCCGTCTTGTTCT
>JAFDVV010000049.1:29253-43670 GCA_018268775.1 Acidobacteriota bacterium
CTTACGGCGTCCGAGATTAGCTCTGTGCTCCACATGCCTGTCGATCCGGGCAAGCACGTGCTCAAAACGAGCACCGTCATGTGCGGATGGGCCAAAACGGGCGTCACCGGCGATGCTGAAGTCGTCCTCAACTTCACTACGCCTGACTACTTTGAAAAGGAGCGCGACCCGCACCCGAGAATTACGATGACGCCGGCGCCCGGTATCGGAGATGACGCCTACTACATCACCTCACAGCTCGGGACGTCGCTCTTCATCAAGAAGGGAAGTGCTGTCGTTGGCTTTACCATTCGCGACAAGACAATCCCTTCAGCAGACCTGATGGAGAAGGAGCGGATGCTCGGCCTGAAAGCCGCTGCGCGGTTATAGGGGGGAGGTTTCCTAGCTCCCGATAAAGCGCGCATACAGCGTTCTGGCGACCGTGATGTCGGTTGTCCCTTGAACGATGGCGCGGCCATCGGCGAACAGCGTGATGGTGTGAGGAGGCCGTTCAAAGCGAAGCAGGAGCTCGTTGAATTTCACCGTGCCATGGGGGGCCAAGCGCTCGCGCATCGCCGCAAAGTCGACAGGGCGATGGTGTTCGTGAATCTGCACCGAGTTGCGCCCGCAAAGGGTGATGTGCGGACGTCCCTCGCCAGCGAGATGGCTGAAGTTATGCTCTCCGCAGACGCCGCAGCCCTCGCGTGGCTTCGCGGCGGAGATCTCGGACCGCTCGTTCGACCACAGATCGATCGAGAGCATCGTCCTCCGCATGGTCTCCACTTGCCCGGTCAACAGCTTGAGCGCTTCAGTCACCTGGATCGACGCAGCCAGGTTGACCGCGGTCGAAAGTATGCCCGCAGTGTCGCAGGTTTCGACAGGCCCGGACGGCGGTTTGGGGAAGAGGCACGCCAGACACGCTGTTGGACTCCAGGCTTGCTTCGCTGCATCCATGACCGGGGGAAGCACGTTCATGGTCGCGGCGTATGCTCCGATGGCCGCGGCGTAGATCCAGGGCTTGCTCTGCTGCACCGCGTAGTCGTTGATCAGGTAGCGGGTCTCGAAGTTGTCGGTGGCGTCGAGTATCAGGTCGGCAGAAGAAAAAAGCTCCGCAATGTTGGCGGGAACAAGATCGGTAACGTGTGCGTGGACTGCAATGTTTGAGTTGAAGAGGGCGATCTTGCGGCGCGCCGCCTCCGCCTTCGGCAGGGCTTCCAGCGCGTCGGCTTCGTCGAACAGTATCTGGCGTTGCAGGTTCGACGGCTCGACGAAGTCGCGGTCGACGATGGTGAGCGTTCCAACTCCCGCGCGGGCCAGCAGCGACGCCGTTGCGGCGCCGGTAGCTCCGCAGCCCGCGATGGCGACGTGCGAACGCGCGAGAGCGTCCTGCCCGTGGGGGCCGATCCCCGGAAAGAGCACCTGGCGGGAGTAGCGCTCGCGGTCGTCGATCGCACGCTGCGCCAGCGTTTCGCTGGAACCGGTGGCTGGTGGAAGGGGCGGCATAGAGGAAGAGTTTGTGCCTCCGAAGGAGGCTGCTCTTTCGTAGTATAGGGAATGCATCGTATAAGGGCGAACCCTCGCTTGAGGGAGACCGAAGGCGGTATCCACGGAGGATTCCCGCAGATCGGGACCCTTGCATCGAAGTCAGGTAGCGCAACGATATGACCAGCAAAGAGGATGGGTGTTTTTAGATCAGCTTCAATCGGGGTTGCCGGCAGAAAAGCTGGACCATGTGCCGTTGCGTTGCAGGCGCGGCGGCCTGAAGCGGCTGCGTCTGACGGTGGGGCTGGCACTCCTGACATTGTCATGTTCGGTTTTTGCTCAAAATCGGCCAGCGGGCGCAAACCCGCCGCAGCAGGTGCAGGCCTCGGAGGAGACGCCGACTATCTCGACAGGCCCCGGTCTTACGGCTTCGGTGTGGCAGTGGAAGGGGGTCAGGGTCGAGCGAATTGAGTTTGAGGGCGTTACGTTCGACAAGGACGATACGCTTCCCTCGGAGATGACGCAGAAGGCTGGCGAACCCTTCGACCCGGAGAAGGTCCGCGCGAGCACGCGGCGGCTCTTCAACAGCGGCAGATATCGCGACATAACCGTGCGCGCAGTGCGAAGCGACGGCGGCATGACGTTGATCTTTGCCGGTACGCCGCGCTACTACGTGGGCCGCGTCACCATCACGGGTGTCAGGAACGACAGGCTCTCGTCGCTGCTGGAGTACGCGACCAAGCTGAGCGCCGGCGCGGTCTACACCGATTCGTCCATTCCAACCGCGACCGAGGGGGTTCGCGAGATACTCCGCCAGCAGGGATACTACGAACCCAGGGTCTTTGCCGGTACCACTCTGGACAGGGCCAACAACCAGATCGATGTGCTCTATAACGTCGATATCGGCCCCCAGGCGCGTATCGGCAATATCTCGATCGAGAGTGCCGACCTGGGAATGACGGTCGACCAGTTTCGCAAAAAGGGGAAGCTGAAGCAGGGAAGCAAGGTCACGCGGGACACGACCACGACTGCATTGAGCCGTCTGCGCAAGGAGTACCAGAAAAAAGAGCGGCTGGAGGCGACGGTCAGCGTTCAGAAGCAGACCTACGTCGAGTCGCGCCGCCAGGTCGACTACGACTTTCACGTCAGCCAGGGGCCGCAGGTAAAGGTTGTGGTCGAAGGGGTCAAGATATCGAAGGGCCGCCTGCATCTGCTGGTCCCTATCTTCGAAGAGGGGACGATCGACAACGACCTGCTGAATGAAGGAGCGCACAACATCCGCGACTTCGTGCAGCAGCAGGGATACTTCGACGCAACGGTGGACGTCAGGGTGATTGGCGAAGGATCGCCGGAGGAGAGCGTGGTCTTCGTCGTCGATCGCGGGATCAAGCATAGGGTCGTGACCGTGGCGCTGAAAGGGAACAAGTACTTCTCCGACGACATTCTGCGTGAGCGCATGCGCGTGAAGAAAGCGGACGCCTACCAGCGCAGCGGACGCTATAGCCCGGGGCTCGTCGCGAGCGATGTCAGCTCCATTCAGGCCCTGTATCGTGCCAACGGGTTCGACCAGGCGCAGGTCGCCACGGATGTAAAAGACAGCGACGAGGCGACAGGCAAGCCCGGAAGAATCTCGGTTGTGTACAACATCACCGAGGGCCCCCAGAGAAAGTTCGGCACGGTGGATCTGGTCGGGGTCGACGCCAGCCGCATGCAGGATGTCAAAGGCCTGTTGAATACTCAGGAAGGTCAGCCATACTCGCTGGTGACACTCTCGGGCGACCGGGACACAGTGCTCTCCTACTACCTCAGCCACGGCTTCGACCAGGTAAAGGTCGATGTCCAGCTCAGCAAAGTGCAGAACGATCCGACCCGCACAGACGTCTCGTTGAACGTTGAGGAAGGGCACCAGGTCTTCGTCGACCGGGTGCTGTTGTCGGGGCTTCAATTCACACGTCCCAGAACGGTGGAAAGCCGCATCAAGGTGCACCCAGGCGATCCGCTCGACCAGAGCGCCCTGCTGGAGACGCAGCGCAACCTCTACGATCTTGCGCTCTTCAACGAAGTGATTACGGCGGTGCAGAACCCAACGGGGGACGCTCCGCGCAAAAACGCGTTGATACAAGTCACCGAGGCCAAGCGCTGGAACGTGACCTACGGTTTTGGCTTCGAGGCGCAGACGGGAAATCCCGGCGGCACGACGCAGACCAACAACAACTCCAGCTACTCTCCCGAGGGAAGGGCAGGCGTCAGCCCGCGCGTCTCGCTCGATGTCTCGCGCATCAACCTCCGCGGATCGAACGATTCTCTAACGCTGCATTCCACCTACGGTTTGCTCGAACAGATTGCCGTCCTCACACTGCAAAACCCGCATCTCTTCGGCAAGGACAACTTCTCGGCGGCCATCTCGGGCGGTTACACCAACATCCAGAACATCACGACCTTCGCCTCGTCGACGTTGCAGGGCGACTTTCGCGTCTCGCAGAGGGTGAAGCGGACCGACACGTTCATCTACGACTTCCTCTATCGCCGCGTAAAGGTCGACCCCAACAGTCTTCGCGTCTCGCAAGACCTGATCCCACTGCTCTCGCAGCCCGTGCGTGTGGGCGGCCCCGGGGTGACGTGGTTCCACGACACGCGGCAGCCCAATCCTCTCGACGCGGTCAAGGGCATGTATTTCTCGATACAGACCTTTCTTGCATCGTCGAAGTTCGGTTCGGAGACGAACTTCTGGAAGATCGATGGCACGAACTCCACCTACTACCCGCTGTTCAAACATCGCTACACGCTGGCGCGCAATACGCGTATCGGCTTTGAGCACGCCTGGGGCATGAACCCGAACGCAGGCAGCGCCGTCTGCCAGGGGCAACTGCTGACGACCAACCCAACCTGCAATACGGTCCCGCTGCCGGAACGGCTCTATGCCGGCGGCGCGACTTCGCACCGTGGTTTTGGCATCAACGCCGCCGGGCCACGCGATCTTCAGACGGGCTATCCCGTCGGCGGGTCCGCTGCATTCGTCAACACGCTCGAGTTGCGGACGCCCCCACCAACGCTTCCTTACGTTGGCGACAGCGTCAGCTTCGTCCTCTTTCACGATATGGGGAATGTCTTCCAGAACCCCAGGGACATGTTCCCGAGCTTCCTGAACTTCCGCCAGCCCAACCGGCAGACCTGCCGCGATTCGATCTCGCAGACGATCGGCACGTGCAGCTTCAACTATTTTTCCCACGCGCTCGGAATCGGCGCCCGCTATCGAACTCCCGTTGGGCCTGTTCGTTTGGACTTCAGCTATAACCTGAATCCACCGATCTATCCGGTGATCGACGACTACAACGGCAAGCCGCCTTATGTTGGCGAAGGAAGCCACTTCAACTTCTTCTTCAGTATCGGCCAGAGCTTCTGACGAATGAGAATGTCGATGCACAACTCGGTGTGGCGGTGGATGGCGGGCTGTCTTGCGCCTGTCGTTCTCGCGCTTCGCCTCTGCGCGCAGCAGCCTGCCGTGCCAGCGCAAACCGCGCCGCCAGTGCCGCCGTCGGCCACAAATCCGCCGGTTGCTCCAGGCAACGGAGAGGCGCAGGGAACGTTGATCGACGCGGTGGTCGCGGTGGTCAACGGCGAGGTCATCCTCGAAAGCGATGTCGATGAAGAGCGCAGGTTCGAGTCGATCCAGCCCTATCGCGGATCCGCCGCGGAGTTCTCCCGCGATCGCGCGGTGCAGAGGCTCATCGACCGGACGTTGATTCTGCAGCAGGCGGCACTTGAACCGGAGGACTCTGCTGTCAGCGACCAGGCGCTCAACGCGCAGTTGCAGACGCTTCGCAAAGACATCCCGGAGTGCAGCCAGTTCCACTGCGAGACCGATGCCGGGTGGGCGAGCTACCTCAACTCGAAGGGCTTCACGGTAAGCGAATTTCAGGACCGCTGGCGCAAAAGAATGGAGCTGTTGCGTTTGATCGAGGTGCGCTTCCGCAACGGGATCCGAATCTCCGACGATGAGATCAGGAACTACTACGAGACGACGATGCTTCCGGAGTACGCAAAGCAAAAGGTCGCCGCGCCAAAGCTGGAGACGATCTCGCAACGCATCGAAGAGGTCTTGCTCCAGCAGCAGGTAGGCAACCTTCTGCGCGATTGGCTGAAGTCGCTTCGCGCGCAGGGCAATGTCTGGGTGATGAAGCCAGGGGAGGTGGCCCCGTGAGCGACGGACGGAAGACCCCACCGCCGGAGGATAGGCGCCATCGCCTCGAAGAGCGCATCGAGGAGAAGAAGCGCCGGATAGAACAAAAGCTCGAAGAGCGGCGCGATCAGGTGGAACAGAAGCTGAAGCAGGTAAAGCGTTCCATCGCCGCGCGCATCACCGCGGGAACGTTGCGCGCGATCGGTTGGACCGCCGCGGCGCTGCTGGCGCTCTTCTGTATCTTCGCCTGGTACACCACTACCGCCGACTTCGAGGGCCGCGTAGCCAACAAGCTGATTGCAGTGCTTGGCGACGCCACAGGCGGGCGGGTCGAGTTGAAGCGTGTCAGCTTCGATCTGTGGCATCTGGCTGTTGAGGCCGATGGCCTTGTGATTCACGGGCTCGAACCGCAGGGCGAGGCGCCGTATCTTTCCGCGGACAAAATTCTGCTTCGCCTGAAGATACTCAACCTCTTCTCGCGCGTGGCGGGCAACGGAATCGCTTCGCATATTTCTTTGAACTATCTGCGCGTTGAGCGTCCACAGTTTCATCTGATCGTCGACAAAGACGGCAAGACGAACCAGCCAACACCGAAGCATCACACCGTCAGCACCGAGCCCGTGACCGATACCTTGCTCGATCTTCGGGCGCGCAAGGTCGAACTGGCCAACGGGGTTGCGCTGATCAATGACCGCTCCATTCCATTCGACCTGGCGGCGCGCGACCTCGATGCCGAGGTCCATTACATCTTCCATACCGACCGTTACGGCGCAACGATCGACCTGCGCGATCTGCGTACCAGGCTTGCGAAGGAACCGGAGGCACAGTCCAGGCTCCATCTTGAGGCGGAGCTTGGCCGCGACGCCGCCGAGTTGCAGCAGCTCAGACTGGAGACGGGCATCGCCTCGCACCTCAGTGCCCGAGGCACGCTTACACACTTTGCCAGGCCAGAGTGGAATGCGACTGCATCCGGTTCGGTCGAGGTGAGGCAGATCGCGGTGTTGACAGGCGTGGACACTCTAAGGACCGGGACGATCGACCTGAATGTGCAGGCGCACAACTGTATCGCCGCGACCGCGCAGGCGGAGAAGAAGCCGCGCTTCTGGCAGCGTATGCGTCCAGGAAGCGGGAAGAAACAGACGCCTCAACCCGCTGCGCCGGCGCCTGCCCCGGACTGTCCTGCCGCTTTTCTTGTTGAGGGCAGCGCGAAGATTCGCGGTGCGGGCTATCGCGATGAGTACGTCGATGTTCGCGGTGTCGATGTTACGACCCAGATGCACATGTCTCCTTCGGAGATGCGGTTGAACGGGATCACCGCGACACTGCCCGAGGGCGGAACGATCACCGGCGATATGCGCATTGAGCACTGGCTGGGCGCAGTCCCCGACGACTCGGCTGGTGCCCCTCCGGCGACGAAGGCGGCAGCCTCTACCGTCAACACGGCGGCGAAGTCGCCGAACGCAAAATCTCCTGCTTCAACCGTTCCCAAGGTCACACCTTCCCATGCCTACATCAACGCAACGCTCAACAGCGTCCCTCTGCGTACGATCATGGACATCACGGCCGGGCACTATCCCGATCTCGGCTTCGACACGGCGGTCAGCGGGCCGGCCAAAGTGGAGTGGGGCGGTTCGCAGCGAGACGTCGCCGACACCGTCGAGGTCGACGGCGACCTGACGCTGAAGCCCACAGGCGCGCGCCGCAAAGGCATCGCTTCGAATACGCCGGTGGCCGGACACATCCTCGCTCACTATACGGGCAGTAACGAGACGGTCAAGATACAGCAGTTGAATCTGCAGACGGCCCAATCGACGCTTGCCGCAACGGGCATTCTCGGTGTCAACATCGGCGACCCGCTCACGGCGCTGCACGTCGACCTCACCGTTCACGATCTGTCGGAGTACAACCAGCTCCTGACCACTCTCGGTTTGGAAGCAAATGGGAAAAAGGGGGCCGCTGCTGTTCCTGTGACTCTGCACGGGGCGCTTCACTTCACGGGAACAGCGCAGGGAGCGGCGCGAAATCTCGACGTCAAAGGCCACGTCGAAGCGAACAATATCGAATTTGCAATGGGCTCGACGGACGCGCTGATCGACTCGCTCGTCGCCGATGCGGAGTATTCGCCAAACAGCGGCGTTGCCATTGCAAGCTCGACGATCCATCGTGGCTCGGCTGTGCTGCATACTTCGGGCACGGTCAAGCCGAGGGCCGAGACCACGCGACGCGGTCTTACCGACTATGTCTGGGACGACATGGTTGCGATCGACGCCCAACTGCAGCTTGCCGATGCAAAGCTCTCCGACCTGCTGGAGATTACCGGTCAACAGCAGAAGATTCCCGTAACCGGGACCATCGCGGCGAGTGCGCACGTCACCGGCACCGTCGACGACCTCAACGGTACGGGACGCCTGACGCTCGCGGACGGCGTGGCCTATGGCGAGCCGTTCGATTCCCTGGTTGCGGACCTGGCGGTGCATGGCAAGGCTGTCGATGCAGCGAACGTCGTGCTGAAGCTGCATGGCATGCAGGTCGCCGGAAACGGCGGCTACGACATGGGAAACGAGCATCTGCACGGCCATCTTGAGGGACACAACCTCGCATTGGCGAAGTTTGAAATGGTGAAGAAAGCATCCATCGATGCCGATGGCCTGCTCACGTTCGCGGCCGATGCCAACGGTACGGTCGCAGAGCCGGGACTGCGCGCCAACCTCACGCTGGCCAACATCGTCTATCAGAGCAAACCCGTCGGCGATGCTTCGCTGGAGGCGCACAGCCAGGGCAAGACCCTGTTTTTTACGTCGAACGCAACTGCCGTCGGCGCAAAGCTGAACCTCACCGGCCAGACGCAGCTCACGGACAACTATCAGACGCAGGCAAAGCTGAACATCGCGGACCTCGATATCAGCAAGCCGCTCACGATGTTTGGCCCGGCGAATATCAAGGCGCAGTCCGCCATCAGCGGAACGGCTTCGATAAGCGGGCCGCTGAAGACCCCGAAGGCGCTTGGCGGCACGGCAGAGCTGAACAACGTCGACGTCAAGCTGCAAGGCGTGGAGCTCAAAGCTGCCGAACCTCTGCGCATCGGCCTGCGCGACGGCATTGCAACGCTCGACCAGGTGCATATCGTCGGTCAGGACACCGACATGCGCTTCGGCGGCACAGCGCAGCTCTTCGGCGGAACGGATCCCAAGGGCGGCAGGTTGAATGTGAAGGGCAACGGCAGCGTCAGTATGGCGCTTCTCCACACCTTCGACCCAGACCTGATCTCCAGCGGCAAAGTTGAATTTACGGTTGCCGCGGGTGGGCAGGTGACGAACCCGATCTTGAGCGGCAAGGTGCAGTTCGACAGCGTGAACATCGCGCTCGATGGAGTTCCCAACGGTCTGAGCGACATGAACGGCACGCTGATCTTTACCGAAGACCGTCTCCAGGTGCAGTCGCTCACTGCAAAGACGGGCGGTGGCGACCTGAAGATCGGCGGCTCGCTGCGCTTCCGCAACGGATTCTATGCAGACCTGACCGCAACGGGAACTTCCGTGCGGGTGCGTCTCTACGGGCTGAGCGCGACCGCAAATGCGAACCTGAAATTGCAGGGGACATCGCAGAGTTCGCTGCTAAGCGGAAACATTCTGGTTACGCGCTTCGGCGTCGGCCAGGACGTCGACTTCGCGGCCTTCGCCGGCAGCGGAAGCACTGTGAGCGCGCCGCCCGATCCGGACGCTGCGGCGAACAGGGTCCATCTCGACGTGCGGGTCACCAGTTCGCCGCAGTTGGACTTCCAAAACTCCTACGCCAAACTGGCTGGGAATGTCGACCTCAGTATTCGCGGTACCGTCGCATCGCCCTCGATTCTGGGCCGCATCCAGGTTACGGACGGCAGCGCAACGTTCGCGAACACCAAATATCAGCTTCAGCGCGGAGACATCTATTTCACCAATCCTGTCCGCATCGATCCCACGATCGACATCGACGCGACGGCGCAGGTCGAAAACTATGAGGTCACGGTCGGTCTGCACGGCACGGCGAGCAATCTGAAGCCAACCTACCGTTCGGAACCTCCGCTCAGCCAGGCCGACGTCTTCCAACTGCTTGCCCTGGGAAGGACACAGGAAGAGGCGCAGATATATCAGGAGACGCAGCTCCGCGCCGGAACCGATCCAACGTCGAGCGCATTGTTGGGAGGCGCGCTGAACGCGACCGTGAGTTCGCGCGTGGAGAAGCTCTTCGGCGTGGGTTCGGTCAAGATCGACCCTGCATTTGTGGGCACGCTGGGCAACTCGTCCGCGCGCATCACAATTCAGGAGCAGATCTCCAAGCAGATTACGGCCACCTTTGCGACAAACGTCAATACATCGGCGCAGCAGTTGATCCAGGTGCAGTACGACCTGAACCACAATTCGTCGATTGTGGTGACGCGCGACGAGTCGGGCGTCTTCAGTATTGTGTATAAGTTGCGGCGGCGCTATCGCTGATACAGCCATTGGTTGTAAGGTGCATCGAAACAATGGAAGACGCCTGGGGTTAAATCAAGAGGTTGAAGGCGTGGCCTTCTGGAGGAGTTTATGACGGCATATCGATATCGCCCCTTCGCGGTGTTGGCTGCGGTATTGGGTCTTGTTCTGGTTGCCAGCGACGCGAAAGCGCAGACGCCGCTGCCCCAGGACGCGCAGATACAGGCCGACGTCTCGAAGGCGCTCGACAGCAAACGATTCAAGAACGTAAGAGCTGCCGTTCAAAATGGCATCGTCACGCTAACGGGGACGGTGGACCTGTATTCCGCCAAGGAGGACGCCGACAACAAAGCGCACCATCGCCGGAATGTTAAAGGCGTGCAGAACCTGATCGAGGTCGACGGCCCAGTTGTTGAAGATGCGACCTTGCGCAACAGACTGGCCGAAAAGCTGACCTACGACCGCGTCGGCTACGGCACGACGGCGTTCAACGCGTTCACGATCGGTGTTCAAAACGGCGTTGTCACGCTGGGAGGCATCGCTTACGGCCCGATGGACAAGGATTCCGCCATCAGCCTCGTCTCGAACTTCCCGGGTGTGAAGGATGTTGTGGACAACATCGAGGTCGCCCCGGTGTCGCAGATGGACGACCACATCCGTCTGGCGACCGCGCGTGCTGTCTATGGAGCGCCACAGTTGAACAAGTACGCTATCGATCCCGCCAAGCCAATACGAATTACCGTCGTCAACGGCAATGTCACGCTCTCGGGAGTGGTCGACAACCAGGGCGACAAAGATGTCGCAAACATCAAGGCAAGCGGTGTTCCTGGAGTCTTCAAGGTCATCAATAACCTGCGGGTTGAAAGCCCTGCGCAGGAAAAGGAAAAATAATCAGTCTGATTGGCTTAATGGAGCGGGCCGCGAAGGAGTTGCATTCCTTGCGGCCCGTCCTCTTTTAGGATAGAGGTATGGCTTCGTTGTGGAAGAGTACGGCGACTACCCTTGAGATGATCAAGTGGGAGCACTCGATCTTTGCACTGCCCTTTGCCTTGACCGGGGCGGTGCTGGCTGCGGGAGCGTGGCCTTCGCCGCGCGTTCTGGGCTGGATCGTGGTCTGCATGGTCGCGGCACGATCGGCCGCGATGGCGTTCAACCGGCTTGTCGATGCAAAGCTGGATGCCGACAATCCCCGCACCGCTACGCGCGCACTTCCCGCCGGAACGCTGACCGGCGGCTTTGTTGCGGGCTTTGTCCTGATCTCTTCTGCGGTGTTTTTTCTCGGTGCCGCAATGCTCAATCGTCTTACGCTGGCGCTTGCTCCCGTGGCTCTGGCCGTGGTGCTGGCCTACAGCTACATGAAGCGGGTCACGCGCTGGTCGCACCTTGTGCTGGGGCTCGCTTTGGGGATCGCCCCCTCGGCGGCGTGGATTGCGGTGCGCGGTTCGCTGGACGCGCGCATCGTCGTACTGACGCTTGCCGTTCTACTGTGGGTGGGCGGCTTCGATGTGCTTTACGCCTGTCAGGACTTCGAGCACGATCGCAAAGCCGGACTGAACAGTGTGCCGCAGGCCTTCGGCGTCGAAGGCGCGTTCTGGATCGCCCGCGCCATGCACCTTGGCATGCTGGCGACGCTGTGCTGGCTGGTGGTTCTCTTCGGGCTGGGGAAGGTGGCGATAGCGGGCATCGCCGTTGTGGCGCTGCTATTGCTGTACGAGCACATGATTGTCTCGCCCAGCGACCTTCGACGGATGAATGCGGCGTTCTTTACCCTGAACGGCGTGATCTCGGTTGTCTTCTTCGGCTTCGTTGCGGCGGATGTTCTGCTACGGCGTTAAAAGGAAAAGCCCGCCGATACGGGCGGCGGGCCATAACAACGTCAAACTTGTTACTTAGGATGTGAGACCGCGGCTGCGCGTTGTCCTCCGTGCTCGCGTTCCCGTGGTTGCCATTCCTGCGAATAAAATGGAATACGAATGGAGGCAACCTTTGCGTATAGCGATCCAGGGTGAGGCGGGTTCCAATAGCCATATGGCAACAGTCGCGATGCTGGGAGACGAGATCTCCGGCCTCAACATCGTGCCCTGCACGGTCTCGGCTGAGGTGATGGCCCGCGTAGTCTCCGGCGAAGTGGACGCGGCGGTGCTGCCGATCGAGAACAGCCTTCACGGCTCCGTTGCCGAACACTACGACCTTCTTCTTGAGCTGGACGTAAGGGTCGAGCGCGAGAGTCTGCTGCGCATACGCCACAATCTGATCGCCGCTCCGGGAGTGAAGTTGAGCGAGGTGAAGCATGTCATCTCGCACCCCGTAGCGCTCTCGCAGTGCAGGCGGTTCTTTGCGGCCCACCGCGAGTTTGACGTGATGCCGTTCTACGACACGGCAGGCTCGGTGAAACACGTGATGGCCGAAGGTCTGAAGGACACAGCCGGTGTCGCCCCAGAGTTGGCCGCTACGGAGTACGGTGCAAATGTCCTGCTCACGGGCATCGAGGACAATGAGCAGAACTTCACGCGGTTCCACCTGATCCGTCGGACCGCAGACGGCCCGCTGCTGCCGTCGAGGGAGCCGGACAACAAGATGAGTCTCGCGTTCGCCCTCGACCATAAGCCAGGGACGCTGGTGGCTGCTCTGGAGCGGCTGGCGTCGGCAGGCGTGAACCTGACGAAGATCGAGTCGCGTCCCGTGCCGGGCAGTCCGTGGGAGTACGTCTTCTACGTCGACGGACGGTTCGATTCTCCGGCGAAGGCCGACTCCGCCGTGGCAGCGCTGACGGAACACTGCCGGATGGTGAAGATGCTGGGCCGGTACCGGGCGGCGGAGTAGCTGGCCCCTGCGAAATTTCTGCTGTTATATCGCCCCAGAGGGCGCTTCCCCGCATTTTCCGGTGCTGGTAACGCATTCATTTTCATAGATGTAGCCGAATTATCGCTCTTCGGGGACTTTCCACTGCTGAATTGTGGCAGTTTGCCGATGACGGCAGAGATGGCGATGGCGTCAGATGGAATACAGGGTTCGGATTTGGGGTCGTTCGGTAGGGTTTGCGACTTTGACAACAGTTGCTGCATCCTATATCTGAAAATCTGATAGAAGGACACTCAATGGCAAACGACTTTGTAAGTGTTATCAAGCCGACGGCGAAGACAACTGAAGGTGGCGAGGGAGTGAACGGCAGGCACCCGGTTCCGGTCTTGCCGGTACGGGATACGGTTCTGTTCCCGCATGCCGTGCTGCCGTTGACCGTCGGACGCGAGAGCTCGATCCAGTTGATCCAGTCTCTGGGTGAGGAGAAGTCGATCCTTGTGGTGGCGCAGCGCGATGCGCGGCAGGACGTCCCACAGGCGAGCGACCTGTATGCGGTAGGCACACGGGCGACGGTCCACAAGGTCGTCAAGATGCCGAACCAGAGCCTTTTTGTGTTTACGGAGGGCAACGAGCGCGTTCACCTGGGCGAGTTTGCGCAGCTTACGCCGTTTATGACGGCGGAGTACGAGGCGATCGGCGAGGTCGAGCCGGAGAAGACCCCGGAGAACGAGGCCCTGGAGCGGAACGTCGTCAGCCAGTTCCAGCAGATTGTGACCTCGTCTCCGACGCTCTCCGACGATCTACAGACGATTGCGATCAACATCGAAGAGCCGGGACGGCTGGCCGACTTCATCGCGGCCTCGTTGCCGTTTTTGACGACGACCGACAAGCAGGAGCTCCTCGAAACTCCCGATGTTGCGAAGCGGCTGGAGCGGATCAACAAGCACCTGGCGAAGGAGCTTGAGGTCCAGCAGTTGCGCAACAAGATCCAGACGGAGGTGCAGGACTCGGTGCAGCAGTCGCAGCGCGATTACTACCTGCGCGAACAACTGAAGGCGATCCAGAAGGAGCTGGGCGATCTCGACGACACCCAGAAGGACATTGCGGAGCTGAAGGAGAAGATCGAGGCCGCCGGAATGCCGGAGGACGTGAAGAAGGAGACGCTGAAGGAACTCGGCCGCCTGAGCCGGATGAATCCGGCGGCGGCGGACTATGGCCTGACGCGGAACTATGTGGAGTGGCTGGCGGTGCTGCCGTGGTCGAAGACCTCCTCGGGCGAGGTGGACATTCTGAAGGCCAGGGAGATTCTTGACGCCGATCACTATGGTCTTGCGAAGGTGAAGGAACGCATTCTGGACTATCTCTCGGTGCGGCGTTTGAAGCCGGACATGAAGGGGCCGATCCTGTGCTTCGTGGGGCCTCCTGGCGTGGGCAAGACCTCGCTGGGGCGCTCTATCGCGCGCGCCACCTACCGCAAGTTCGTGCGCCAGAGCCTGGGCGGCGTGCGCGACGAGGCCGAGATC
>JAFDVV010000004.1:0-61132 GCA_018268775.1 Acidobacteriota bacterium
GATTCAGGACGCGTCGTCATCCGCTATTCGGGCACAGAGGCGCTGGCGCGCGTCATGATCGAGGCCGAGTCGGAACCCCTGATGCGCCTCCACGCCGACACCATCGCCAACGCCATTCGCGCCGAGCTTGGCGTCTAATGATCCGTACCGCAAAGGAGTGAAGGGAGTTGGCCCGCAAGAGCACCACGGCAGAGCGCTCAGCGAAGTACCAGATGGTGTGGTACGCCTGCGCCGTAGTGCTTCCTCTTCTTGCGGCGTGGATCACTGTGCGGACACCCGAGCTGCACAGCATCCCCTTTGCGCTGAACTTCAGCATTATCGCGGGCCTCGGCGCGCTGGCTGGCCCTGGGCCGGCGCTGATCTCAATACTGACCTCCGTTGCCGCCTACAGTCTGCCCTTCAACCCTCTCCACGAGCAGTTCAACTTCAGCATTGGGCAGCTCGAACGCACCGTTACATTGCTGGCCGCGGCCTTCTTTCTCACCTTCCTCAGTTGGAAACAACGCTCGGCGGAGAACAAACTGCGGGCCACGCTGGAGTCTCTTCAGGAGCGCACCGAGGCTCTCTCTCTGGCGCAGCAGGGCAGCGATCTCGGCACATGGCTCTTCAACGCAGACACCATGGAGACCTTCTGGGACCCCGGTTCTACCCGCGTCTTCGGTCGCCCCTTCGTCGATCTCGATAACAAGGCCCTGCCTCTCGACTTCATCCTTCCCGAAGACCGCGATCGCTTCCGCGAGTCGATCGAGACCGCCATCCATACCGGCCAGCCTCTCCGCGCCGAATACCGCGTGCTCTGGCCCAACGGCGACGTCCACTGGCTTGAGACACGCGGGAGCAAGGTTCCGGGCTCGCACCACCTTTGGCGCGGGGCCACTATCGACGTCACCCGTCGTAAGGTCGTCGAGAGCGCCCTGATACGCTCCGAAAAACTTGCTGCCATGGGCCGCCTTGCCTCAACCGTTGCGCACGAGGTCAACAATCCTCTGGAGTCCGTGACCAACCTGCTCTATCTGATTGGCTCAGACGAGGCCCTCAACGACGTCACTCGCTCTTACGTCACCCTGGCCGAAGAGGAGATTGCGCGTCTGGCCAACATCACGCGCCTCACCCTCACGTTCGCGCGCTCCGCCAGCGTCCGCGCCCCCGTCAAGGTGGCTGAGGTGCTCGACGCCGTGCTCAGCATCTATCAACGCCGCTGCGATCTGCTGAATATCGCCGTCGAGCGTAACTACACCCCCGGCGTTGAGATCGAGATCGCACCGCACGAGCTGCGGCAGATACTGATCAACCTTGTCGCCAATGCCATCGACGCCTTCAGTGGCGACAAACCGATGCTGCGACTGCACACCGGCTACCGCGAAGATAGAGTTGTCGTCCTGGTTGAAGACAATGGCACAGGTATTGACGACGCCGATCAGGCGCGCATCTTCGACGCCTTCTTCAGCACGAAATCCGACGTCGGCACTGGAATCGGACTCTGGGTCACGAAGGAGCTGGTGGAGAAGAACGGCGGAAGCATCTCTGTGGAAAGCGGCGACCTGGGAGAAGGCATCCGCACAAGGTTCCGCCTCGAATTTCCCGCGACGGCACAGTTACCGTTTCCCGAAGTTACTTCTGTACCTCGCTGAAACCACCAGTGGCGCACGGTCGCTACCCTCTGACCGCCCACGAGGCAGGCGGACGCGTGTACAGCCGTGTTATATTTACTCCCTCCCCACGGCTCCCTGAAAATTTCGATTTGACGGAGTAAGCCTATGCTTGGCCCGATCTTTTCAGTCCTTCGCGCTTCCAGGCCCGTCCGAGCAGTCTGTGATTTCTTCCAGACAACGCCAAACAGAACCCGCACTCAGCGAATCACGTCTCTCATCCTCTTTGGATGTCTGTCCTACACCATCATGGGTGACGAAGGCTGCGGAACCTGCGGTGAACGCGACGTCATCAACCTTCCGCCAACGGTTCGCCTCGCGGTCTTCACCGCCTTCGGCATCGGTTATGCCCTGCCCTTCGGCAACGCTCGTCCCGGCCTTGCCGCCAGGATCACCGGCAGCGACGGCTCGCAGACCGGCACGGCCAGCTTCCTCGGCAACTTCACCGCCATCGCCCAGCCCCCCGGCACCTATTTCCTCATGAACCGTGCGGCGGATTGTTCCCTCAACCTCGCCACGGGTAGCTCGGCCCTCTCGGGTACTGGCTCCATCACCGGAGTCACCACAAACTACGAGCGCATCCTGCACCAGCTCGCCCAACTCACCACGACTCCCGATACCTACCCCCTCGGTTGCGGGGGAGCTCCCGGCGGCCTGAGCACACGCCCCGCCGTCGTTCTGCCGAAGAAGTCCAACTCCCCTTACGTCTTTGCCGTTGCAGCGGGAAACATTAGCAACAACGCGGTTTTTATTCTCACACCCAGCAGCGACCTCACCTCCGCCGGCTTCAATGCGCTTACGTCGCTTCCCAACGCTACCGCACTCACAACTGCCGACTTCAACGGAGACGGCAATGGCGACCTCCTCGTCGTCAACGCCTACAACCCCTCCAGCGCGTTCGTCTCAGTCGTCATCGGCAACGGCGATGGCACATTTCAGGCCCCGGTCTCCTATCCCACCGCCGGCGGTAAATCCGTTGCAGCCGTGGTCGATGACATCAACGGCGACGGCAAGCCCGATATCATCGTCGCCTCCGACGACCAGAACATCTCCGTCCTGATCGGCAAAGGAGACGGTACCTTCAACGCCGCTCAAAGCTTCTCCGCGTCGCTTCCCGGAAGTGCCACTCCCACATCCACACCGATCGTCAACCTCATCACCGCCGACGTGAACGGCGACGGCAAGAAGGACATCATCTGCTCCAATGGCCTGGTCCTGCTTGGAAAAGGCGACGGAACCTTCACCGCCGTCTCCACTCCTGCTTTCCCTTACGCCACAGCCACCACCAGCAAAGGCCCCAACCTCGCCGCCGGCGACATCAACAAAGACGGCAAGATGGATCTGGTACTCAATACAGGCAGCACGATATCGATCTGGCTCGGAAAGGGTGACGGAACTTTCACTCAAGGTGGTGCCTACAGCTCCATCGCCAACACCGGCTACGTCACCGTCACCGATCTCGACGGCGACGGCAACCTCGACATCTACAGCGGCCTCTCAAACTCCGGCTTCTTCTCGGGAGACGACAGCGCCAACGCCGCAGCCTACGTCCTGATGGGCAAGGGCGATGGCACCTTCGTCGGTGCGCCCTCTGCTTCCGGTCCGTATACAGGCGCCAACCTCGCCGACGTCAACGGCGACGGCTACCCCGACCTCATCGTTCCTACCACCGGCACCGTCAACGGACAGAACGCTGTCTTCACCGTTCAACTGGGCTCGGCCAGCGGAGTCTTCACCAAAGGCGCGACGATCACCGTGCCCACATCCGTCACGTTCACCGTCAGCGAGTTCACCTCGCCCGTCACGGAGAACACGTCCAACCTCACTCCGGCCAGCTACGCCCTTGGCGACATCAACGGCGACGGGAAGCCCGATGTCGTCTACGTCTCCAACTACCGCGGCTACTCCGTCTACTTTGTCGCGTTGAACAACGGCGATGGCACCTTTGCCGCAGCGACAGCCACCGGCTTCCCACAGATCGCATCCACCTTCGATAACGCCACGAGCACATCGAGTCTGCGCATCGCCGACTTCAACCACGACGGCAAGAACGATGTAGCCGTCGTCTTCGACGAGACCGCCGGCGGTACCACCGTCAGCTACAACCGGGGCATCGCCGTCCTGCCCGGCATTGGAAACGGCACCTTCGGCGCTCCCGCTATCACCTACACCGCCACCAGCAGCACACCGTTCACCAGCAGCGGAAACCTTCCGCAGATCGCCTCCACGGCCGACATCAATAACGACGGCCGCGCCGACATCGTCGCCAGCAACAGCACCTTTGCCGTTGTCAGCGGAGTGGGCGTCACCACCGGCTATGTGCAGGTCTTCCTCGCCAAAACGGATGCGACCTTCGCCGCGCCCGTATCCGCCATCACCACGACTAACGTCGGACAGATCACCGTCGCCGATTTCAACAAGGATGGCAAGCCGGACATCGCCGCTCTTATTGAAACCGCTTCGCCCCAGTCCCAGGCGCAGCTTGCGATTGCCCTCGGCAACGGAGACGGCACCTTCGCGACTCCCGTTCTTTCAAGTCTCTCCGGCGGCGATGCCATCCGCAGCGACGGCCTCGCCTCCGCCGACTTCAACAACGATGGCAACGTCGATCTCGCGCTCATCGACAACAACAACTTCGGCGGCGTCTTCTACGGAAAGGGCGATGGCACCTTCACCTCCGTTCCGTTCAACGGCAATATCATTCCCAAAGACCTGCTCCCCATCGGGAGCAGCGGTCAGTCCGTTGCCATCGATCTCAACAAAGACGGCAAACCCGACATCCTTGCCGGTCAGACCGTATTGCTCAACCTCTACGGCTCCGCGCCAACGGTTACGCAGTTCGTCACCACAACAGCCCTTGTCTCTTCCGCCAGCACCATCACCGCGGGCTCGTCCGTCACTCTCACCGCTACCGTTACCGCCGCTGCTGGGAGCACTGGAACACCAACAGGCAAGGTCACCTTCTTCGATGACACGACCTCTCTCGGTACCGGTACGCTCTCATCCAACACCGCTATGCTCAATACTTCGGCACTGACCGCTATAGGAAGCCACAACATCACTGCCGTCTATGGCGGGGACCTCAACTTCGCGGGCAGCACATCTTCTGCCATCCCGGTAGGCGTCAGTGCCACAACGCCCACTGCAACGACAACCGTTATCTCCTCGTCCGCATCTTCCGCCGTCAGCGGTGCCAGTATCGCCTTCACCGCCATCGTCGCGCCGAACGTAGGTACCGCTGTGCCCTCCGGCACCGTCACCTTCCTTGACGGCACGACCGGCATCGGTACGGGAACCCTCGATGCAACCGGCAAAGCCACCTTCACCACATCAACGCTTTCCGTCGCCTCGCACTCCATCTCCGCCAGCTACCCCGGCAACACGAACTTCGCTGCGTCGGCATCCTCAGCCATTGCTGTCACCATTACGGCACAGCCCGCACCAGATTTTTCACTCTCCATCAACCCGTCAAGTGGTAACGAAACCAAATCCTCATCCGCAACTGCAACGCTGAACGTCACTCCATCCAACGGGTTCAACTCGGCTGTTATCCTGTCCTGCTCTGGTCAGCCCTCCGGGATATCCTGCGGCTTCAGCCCTGCCAGCGTTACGCCCAGCGGTGCCACCGCGACCTCCACCGTCACGTTCAGCGGAACGCTCGCCGCCTCCGCCCGTTCCACAGGCCGCATCGCGTACTTGCCTGAGGTAGCCTTCTCCGTCTCCCTCGGTGTCTGGATCCTCGCAGCCCGGAGGCGCAGGCGCATCCCGCACCTCCTCTCCGTCGTCCTGTTCTCCGTGCTCACTGCGGCTTCCCTTTTCAGCCTCTCCGGATGCGGGGGCTCAGGCTCAGGCAGCAACAACCCCAAAACCGTGACTTCTACCGTCACCATCCTGGGCACTTCAGGAGGCCTGATACACACTGCTACCTATACCCTGACGGCAAGCAATTAGGGCGCAGTCGCAGCCGCCGCGTCGTCTTGGGCGGCGACAGCTAACAAGACTGCTTTGAAGATTTTGCATAGAAACCAGGGGAGAGGCAGGTACCAGTCCGCCGCTGAGCTAAAATTTACTTATGTACGAAGACTTCAAAGTGACCGACCGCTGGACCGGTGAGCAGCTTCATTGCGTCTGGAAGGGGACCGTCGTAGCCATCGCCACCCGCCACGCCGATGCCACCGACATCCGCTTCGCAGTCAACGGCCGCCCCGTTTGGATCGCCCTGCCTAACCTGGCCTGGGTGGAGATGAAGCATCGCACCGGCAAGGTCATCACCGATTACCTCGCCGCGCAGATCGCGGGCCGCTACCTCAAGCACGCCATCGAGTCCGGCTACGACAACGGCCGCGAGATGTACACCATGACCGTCAACGAGGTCCTTGCACATGCCGACGCCGTAGTGCGCGAGGCAGGCAGCACCTTGAATCTGCCCAGCCTGCCGGTCATCAACGAGAACATCCGCGCCGAAGATGAAATGGGAATCCATCTGCCGGGTGAACCGCTCTAATCCGACATGACCACTCGCCGCCGGTTTCTGCTGCTTCTACCCGCTTACGCGGCCACGGCACAGGACTTTGTCGCACCCTTCCGAAAAAAGAAGCCGGCACCGCCCGCTCCCGTCCGCCTCTATATTGGCACCGACACGTTGAGCGGGGCCAGCAAGGGCATCTATCAGGCGAGCTTCGACCCCGCTACCGGCAAGCTAAGCGCGGCTGAGCTTGCAGCTCAGACACCGCGACCGTCATTTCTGGCCGTAACGCCGATGGGCGAAGGCCGCCGTATGCTCTACGCCGTCAACGCGATCAAGAGCCCTGATGCAACCGTGACTGCCTTCCATCTCGACGCAAAAACAGGCGCGCTCACGCAGAAGGCGAAGGTCTCTTCCGCCGGTGCAGGCCCCTGTTACATCTCGGTCGACTCCACCGGCAAGGCCGCCTTCGTTGCCAACTACTGGGGAGCGACCATCGCCTCCTACAGCATCAGGCCCGACGGCACGCTCTCGAACCCCATCGATGTCCGCGACTATCGCGAGCCACAGTTCGGCCACACCGGCCCGGTTGCGGGGCGTCAGGAGCAGCCACACCCACACTCCGTCTTCATCTCGCCCGACGATCGTTTCCTGATCGTCAACGACCTCGGCAACGACGCGTTGTCCGTCTACAGCATCGATCCTGCAACGGCGAAGCTCACTCCGTCGGGCCCACTGCTTACCAATACGCGCGCAGGCTCCGGCCCGCGTCACATCGCCTTTCACCCCAACGGCCGCTGGATCTACCTGATCAATGAGCTCGACTCCACGCTCGACCGCTTCCTCTGGACGACAACGCACGGCGGTCCAAGCCCGAAGGGCCTGCTCGTCAACGCCAGCACGACAGTCAGCACGATCGCACCGGAGTTCCCGGCCGCTAAAAACACGGCCTCCGAGGTGATGATCTCGCCCGACGGCAACTTTCTTTACGCCTCCAACCGCGGCGAAGACACGCTCGTCGTCTTTGCCATCGGCGACGACGGCGCGCTCAAAGAAGTGCAGCGCATCTCCTCGGGAGGCAAGACGCCGCGCCACTTCACCTTCGATCCCACCTTCCGCTGGATACTCTGCGGCAACCAGGACTCAGCGACCGTCACCGTCTTCCGCCGCGATCAGGGCACCGGAAAACTTACCGGCCCAACCCAGACCGTCGCGGTCGATTCCCCGATGTATCTGCTCTTCGCTTGAAGTTTGGATTACGCCATGTTCGCCCGCAGGCTGCACATCGAAAGCATCGACACGGAAGGCAAGGCGCACCCCTGTCCTATCCGCTGGATCGACAGCTTCAGCATGCGGAACTTCACCAACGACGCTATCTTCGACGACACACTCCCTGTCACCGACGGCGTGCTTGAAGCAGGCTACCGCGTCCCGCTCGACAGACTACAGACAGCCATGCAGGACTGGTTCCGCCGCAAAAACTACATCGGGCCCGAAGAGCAGATACGCATCTCCGAACCCGCGTGAGCTTTCTGTAGTGTGTCGCCCCAAGCAGGGCACAGCCAGGCTATAGCGTCTTCGCGTCCAGCACGAACCGGTACTTCACGTCGCTCTTGATCACGCGCTCCCAGGCCTCGTTCACCTTGTCGTAGCTCGTCATCTCGATGTCGGAGACGATGTTGTGCTTGCCGCAGAAGTCCAGCATCTCCTGCGTCTCCTTGATGCCGCCGATCATCGAGCCGGACAGGTGCTTGCGCCCCAGCACCGAAAATGCGTAGACAGTTGCGGGCTTCTCAGGAACACCAACGAGGCATAGTGTGCCGTCCCGCTTCAGCAGCGCCAGATAAGTATTGAGGTCGTGCTCCGCCGAGACGCAGTCGAGGATGAAGTCGAAGCTGCCCGCATGCTTGGCGGCCCAGTTCTCTTCCTTGGTGAGGATCACCTCATCCGCGCCCAGCCTCTTCGCATCGTCGATCTTCGAGGCCGACGTTGTGAAAAGCACCGTGTGCGCTCCAAAGGTGTGCGAGAACTTCAGCCCCATGTGGCCGAGTCCGCCAAGTCCGACGATGCCGACCTTCTTTCCCGGCCCAGCGTTCCAGTGCTTCAGCGGCGAGTAGGTGGTGATTCCCGCACACAGCAGCGGAGCGGACGCGGCAGGATCGAGGTTCTTCGGCACCGACAGCACAAACGCCTCATCGCACACGATGTGGTTGCCGTATCCGCCCCAGGTCAGGTTGCCCAGCTTGTCCTTCGAGTTGTAGGTATAGACGGTCTGACCACGCTCGCAGTACTGCTCATCGCCACCCTTGCAGGAGTTGCACTCGCGGCACGAATCGACCATGCAGCCGATGGCGGCGATGTCGCCCACTTTGAACTTCTTCACCTTTGAGCCAACGCGGGCAACCGTGCCCACGATCTCGTGCCCCGGCACCATGGGATAGAGCGCGTTGCCCCACTCGTTACGCGCCTGGTGAATGTCGGAGTGACAGATGCCGCAGAACTGAATGTCGATTAACACGTCGTTCTCGCCCGGCTCGCGGTGCTCGTAGTTGAAGGGAGCGATCGGCGTCTTTGCCGACTGCGCAGCATAACCTTTGGTAGCAATCATTTGAAATTTCTCCATCTTCTGAGAGGAATACACATTGGATGCGACGGCACTACGACGAGACGCAGCTATTGGTCCAGAACCAAACCGCTACCTAAAATTGAAGTTCACCGTGATCGTAGTGTCGACCTGTACTGGCAGTCCGTTCAGCAGGTATGGCCGATAGGTCCACTGGCGCACTGCTGCAAGCGCCGCAATCGCAAGAATGGGGTCAGGGATGGAGATAAGCTTTAGAGAGTGGATTCTTCCATCCGTCCCAATCCGAGCGCCAAGCACTACTGAACCGCTCACATGGTTCAGTCGCGCGCTCTCTGGGTATACGGGCCTGGGTTGATTCAGGAGCATGCCCGCCACCACCCCGCTGGCCACCTTTACCGCGCCGGCATTGACTGGAACCAGATCATTTGGCGGCGAAAAGTCGGATTCAGCCAGGGCGGCCCCTCTCAACTCATCGACGTGTGCGGTGATCGCGTCGACGTTATTCAGTTTGACGACCTGATCGACCGTAACTTTATGCTTCTCAAAACTGCCGATGCTGTTGCGGACGATAAACTGAGAGCCGAAGTTGTAGCTGGCTCGCAGGTTTTCCTGGTCAGGATCGAAGCAATAGGTAGGAAACAAGCCCACGGGCGGAGAAGCGACATTCTTGATCGGCTGCGTGATCATGATGCAATCGAGCGCGACCTTGCCGAAGTTCTCCTTTCGCATGTAGGGAATACCATCATTAATGTCCTCAGGAATGAGGGGATGGACCACCTGATCGAGGACGAGTTCCAGCAGGTAGGGAGCCGATGCCATGTCCTTCGTGCGGTAGAGAGTCCCGTTGGTTTGAATCTGTGTGCTCGTGTAGGAAGGACTGTTGAAAACGATCTTGTACTGCGATGGCGATCGCCACCACTCTTCAACCGTCCCCTTTTCGGCCGGATGTCCCTTCGCATCCATTAGCTGAAAGCTCAGCTTCAGATGCCAGGGCGTCATCGAGGCGTCGTCGATACGGTTCAGTGCCTCCGCGCGATGCAGCCTGACCGTAATTTCTGCTGCATCTTCAGCCCGCACTGAGCCGGCAGAGAGCAACGCTATTGCAATGGCAAGACAGACTGACGGAATGCCGTGATTGACGACCCTCATCGTTCCGTTCTCCCTTGTCCGCCTATTCGTTGTAGTGCAGCAGGCTGAGTACGTCGTACTCCGGGAACTTCTGGCGGCCCTTCAGGAAGTCGAGTTCGATGGCGAAGCCGATGCCGGCGATCTCGCCGCCCATCTGCCGCACAAGCTGCACCGTGGCCTGCATCGTGCCGCCGGTCGCAAGCAGGTCGTCGACGATGACCACGCGCTGGCCTGGCTTGATGGCATCGAGATGAATCTCCAGCGAGTCGGTGCCGTACTCGAGGTCGTAGCTGACCTTGGCGGTCTTGGCGGGCAGCTTCTTCGGCTTGCGCACGGGAACGAAGCCAGCGTTGAGGCGGTAGGCGAGCGCGGGCCCGAAGATGAAGCCGCGCGCTTCGATGCCCAGCACCAGGTCGATCTCCTTGCCGATATAGTAGGCGGCAAAGGCGTCGATCAACTGCGCGAAGCCGGTCTTGTCCTTCAGCAGCGTCGTAATGTCGTAGAAGAGAATCCCGGGCTTGGGGAAGTCGGGAACGGTTCGCACCAGTTCTTTCAAAGGCTCGCAATTAATCAAATTCGAATTCGGCATCTTCTCTTACCAAGCTCCTTCAATCACAAACGGTCCGAGCTTTGCGTCTTCGCTCTCGGCCAGCTCTTCTTCAACGAGGGCATCCACGCGGCTTCCACGCGAGCCTTTCTTCAGCGCTTCCTTCAACTCAACCAGAAGCTCCGGTTCGCCCGAGGCGACAACCTCAACATGGCCCGCATCGGTGTTGCGCACCCAGCCACGCAGACCAAGCTCCGCGGCCTCGCGGTGTACGAACCAGCGAAACCCGACACCCTGCACACGGCCTTTGACGAGGTAGTAGCGAACCATATCAGAGAGGGGAAATCCGATAGACATAGGCATTCGACAGGAACCGGTTTCCTATTCGCTGACCGCCAAGTCGCATTCCTATCACCTCTTTTGACCTGCCAAAGATACTTCGGAGTTCGCGGATGAAGGGATCTTTAGTCGGCAACACCATGATGGTCGGCAAGGTATAGACGAATCGGCCTTGTAAAGCCTCCGCTACTTGTTCATAGGCTTTCAACTGCTGGGTTTGGTTGAGAGAGGGTGACGATATAACCATTCGCCAATCCTCATATTCAGGAAAAATCGCCAACAGTGCTACGAGATGTTTGAAGCCAGCTTTATCAAGGACTGCAAGAGCCTGAGCGCCGGCGCTTACATCGGGATTTACCAGTGTCGCTTGATCCATGACAGCACTCCGTCTCTCTTTGTGATTGCCTCAATTATTGCCGCGGCATCGTTTTGCGTTCGGAACGAATAGCGGCTTTGTTCGGACCATACCCTTGTCAGATTCCACTTGGCCTCAAGCACGGGATTTGTCCGAAGGGCTTCGGTCAGCTCTTTATTCGGATATGCGAGCCCCGCAAGTTTGCTAAGGTCGTGAACATAACTGTCCTGAGCTAGGGTTTTGTCAGGAAAGTCGTATTTTCGTACTCGTTTAGCTATGCAAGCCTTTAAAGCACACTCTACGGCATAACCTGCCAGATAGTATGCACCGTTATACTCCCCAGCCTTAAGGAGAATTTTGGCTTCTCGAATTCTAGCCGTGGACAATCTCTGCAGGTCGGCTCGGTTCATGTATTTCCTACGCGCGGCTCATGTAAGCGCCTTCGGCCGTATCCACGCGGATCTTCTCGCCCTCGTTGATGAACGGGGGAACCTGCACGACGAGTCCGGTCTCGAGCTTCGCAGGCTTGGTGACGGACGAGGCAGTGGCCGACTTGATGCCCGGCTCCGTCTCGACGACGGTCATCTCGACGACGTTCGGCAGCTCGATACCAACGGCCTTGCCGTCGTGGAAGCTGACAGCGATGGTCAGGTTCGGCAGCAGATAGTCGACGGCATCGCCCAGCGTCTCGCGCTTCAGGTGCGTCTGCTCGAAGGTCTCCATGTCCATGAAGTAGTAGTCGTCGCCGTCGTTGTAGAGGTACTCCATCTTTACTTCGTCGACCACGACGCGGTCGATCGGGTCGGGCGAGCGGAAGCGCTCGACGAACATGGCGCCGGTGCGGATGTTGCGCAGCTTGGCTTGGATGAAGGCGCGGAGATTGCCCGGCGTGCGGTGCTCCACCGAAAAGACAAGGTGGAGGTCGTCCTTGAACTTGATAACCATGCCCGGGCGCATCTGTGTTGCGGGAATCGACATAAAAACCCCTGATCTTATTGAACTGTGCTGAATTTCAGCCTGTTTTTGAGAGTTTGTCCGGCGGCGTGCCAGCGTGGCTGCCGATCATCCGAACCTCTATCTATTGTAACGCAGCAAGCGGCTCGAAGGCCCGTCAGCGCCCGCGAAACAGCCTCTTGAAGAAGCGCCCAATGGAATGAAAAACATTGCCTGTCGAGGGTGCGGGCGGCGGTGGAGGGGCCTGCGCACGGGCGGCCGTCTCCAGCGCAGCGGGTGTGGAAGCTGCGGCGGTCGCGCCCTGTGGCGATGGAGCTGCCGGCACGTTCTTTGCGTCCGCTGTGGATACGCCCGGATCGCCTGCGGCCACTGAGCCGTTTGTATTGCTGCCCACGCCGTAGCTCATCGTGGTGGATACCTGCGCGTGCACCTGGCCCGCAGGGGCCTGTGGCGGCAATGCGCTGCCCGGTGCAAGTCCCGCGCTTACCGCTGCGGGAAATGGATGCTGCTCCGCCGCAGTCTTCGCGGCGGCAACTGGCGCTCCGGGCGCGGCGGGCGTTCCGCCACTGACGCCCGCGTCCGCAACCGAGACAACCGGCTCCGGCGGGCATCCGCACGGTTCGCTCTCGTTGTCGACGACCTCCTTCAAGCTGCCACGCTCGAAGAGAACATGCTGCCCAGCGTGCAGTTCGTAGCTCGCTTCGCCAAACTGATCGGCGACATTCAGCACGGGCGCGGCCGCTCCGCGATTGTCAACGCAGGTGTCGCCATTGCGCGCGACGCGCAGCCGCAGATCAAGCGTCCCCGGCGACTTCAGCGTGAGGCGGAGGTCGGGGGTCATGACCACGTCATTTGCCGTGGCACGAGTGGCAATCTCAACCGCGCCCCGGTCGAGCGCCAGCAGCAGTGGCGTCTCTCCGGCAACCGCTCTACCGGCATTCAGATGCAGCCCACTCGTCGAACATATGCGCACCGTGCCGCCTTGTTGCAGGCTCACTGTGACTGGGAGGCCTTTTGCAATGACGGTGGAAGCGCCCTCAAGAATGGCCCGGCCGTTTGCAACGCGGAGCGCTCCCTGCACGGTTGCATCCTGCATCTGCACTGAGCCAATCGGCTGCTGGGCTTCGCTTGTTGCATACGACAACGTCGCAAACAGAAGAAGACGCAATAGCCGGAAGTTAAACCATTTTCGAATCATCACTCTGCCCTGCCGCGAATAGAACCAGCTTACTGCCGCACATGCAAATCGTGCATCTTCCATGCCGGCGATGGCCCGAAATCCGAATGCTAAGATGTGCATAGATTTGGCGAAGTACGGAGCGCATTGATGGAAAAGGGTTACATGCAATTTGGCTGTGGGACGACGGCACCCGATGGCTGGCTCAACTTCGACGCCGGCCCAGCCTTCTGGATCCAAAGCAGATTTCCATTTCTCAAAGCGCTTCTAGCGAAGAGGGGCTTCCCCATCTACCCCGGCAATATCTCGTATGGCGACGTAATCAAGGGACTGCCCGTGCAACCGCAGTCTCTGGAGGCTGTCTACAGCTCCCATGTCCTGGAGCACCTGTCGCTGGAGGAATTTCGCATCACATTGCGCAATGTTCACCGTTACCTTCGCCCCGGAGGTACGTTTCGTATGGTCCTGCCCGATCTGGAGCAGCTTATTCAGGCTTACGTGAAAGACGGCAGCCACGACGCGGCAAATCGATTCATGCAGGAAAGCTACCTGGGTGAAAAGAGCAGCCCTCGCGGTCTCCGCGCAATTCCCACCGCACTCTTCGGCCGCTCCAAACACCTGTGGATGTGGGACTACAAGAGCATTGAGGCAGAGCTGGCCGCTGCCGGGTTTGTCGCTATTCGGCGGGCCCAGCTTGGCGACTCCCCCGATCCACGGTTTAGCGAGGTCGAGTCGGAGGGGCGCTGGACCGGTTGCCTGGGAGTCGATTGCAAGCGTCCATAGGCCCGGCCATCGCTACATCTTCAGAAAGTTCGCGATGATCTCTTTACCGTGCGAGGTCAGCACGCTCTCGGGGTGAAACTGCACGCCCTCGATCGGGAGTTCGCGATGCCTGAGGCCCATGATCGTCTCTTCGCCCGTGACGGGATCTGTCGTGCGCGCCGAAACCTCAAGCTCGGCCGGCAGGCCCCTGGGGCTGACAATCAGCGAGTGATAGCGCGTGCACGTCATCGGCGTCGCGATTCCGGCAAAGATCGTGCGGCCGTCATGGCCCACCTCGCTCGTCTTGCCGTGCATCAGCTTCGGCGCGCGAATGACCTCGCCGCCAAACACTGCACCGATCGCCTGGTGCCCCAGGCATACGCCAAGGATCGGAATACGCTTGTCGCTGTTGGCAAAGTGCTTGATCAGGTCCATGCTGATGCCCGCATCCTGCGGTGTGCAGGGTCCGGGCGAGATCAGGATGCGTTCAGGATTCAGTGCCTCAACCTCTGCGGGCGTCAGTTCGTCGTTGCGCTTGACCACCATCTCGGCGCCAAGCTCGCCCATGTACTGCACCAGGTTGTAAGTAAACGAGTCGTAATTGTCCAGAACGAAGACCATGGTTAGTTTGATTCTAGCTCCTATGCGCCGGATGCGACGGCCTGTACCATGTTGCAGTTATGGCAAATCGACGCAAGTTTCTCAAGACCGGTTTGGCGGCAGCCGCTTTGGCCGGGACACCACCCTTGACGGCGCAGACGAACAGCACCCAGCATGCCTCGCCCGTTGAGCGCAAAGGGCGTATCCGGCAATCCGTCTCGCGCTGGTGCTATAAGCAGTTCACGCTCGACCAGCTCTGCGAGCATTCGGCGCAGATGGGGCTGAAGGCGATCGACCTGCTGGACATTGCGGACTGGGAGGTACCGCGCCGCTATGGGCTAGTCTGCGCCATGGGCTACGCCGGCGGAGGCACAATCCCCGATGCGCTCAATCGCACGGAGAACCACGCGGCCATCGAAGAGGCCTTCCGTAAGAACATTCCCCTCGCCGCCAAGGCGGGCGTGCCGAACGTCATCACCTTCTCCGGCAACCGGCGGGGCATGCCGGACGAAGAGGGCGCGCGCAATACGATCGCCGGGCTGAACCGGCTGAAGAAGATCGCCGAGGACAACGGCGTAAACATCTGCCTGGAGCTGCTGAACAGCAAGCGCAACCACAAGGACTACATGGCCGACCACACGGCCTGGGGCGCGCGCGTGATGCGCGAGGTGAACTCACCGCGCTGTAAGCTGCTCTACGACATCTACCACATGCAGATCATGGAAGGGGACCTGATCGCAACGGTCCGCGAAAACATCGACGTCCTCGGCCACTTCCACACAGGAGGCGTTCCAGGCCGCAACGAGATAGACAGCACGCAGGAGATCTACTACCCGGCGCTGATGAAGGCCATCGCCGATCTGAATTTTCCCGGCTATGTCGCTCACGAGTTCGTACCGAAGGGAGACCCGCTGGCCTCGCTCAGGCAGGCAGTCGACCTTTGCGATGTGTAGGCAGGTTTTCAGGTGCGCCGGATATTGCGGGCAAACATGAGAGGAACTTCAGCGTCTTATAGAACGATTGGAGCGTGTTCGATGCAGTTCGACCTCAGCCGTTGGAAGCACTTCACCGCCATGGCCATCATCGGCGACGGCATCATGGGTATGATCGACCCTCGCCGCGACGCCAGGGCCTGGCACTATGGCCCTGAGCCGTGGAGGAACCTGATGCAGTCGCTTGAGGACCGCCCCAATCTCACGCGAGCGATCTCGGCGGCGCAGGTCGTCGGGGGCATTCTGTGGGTCCTGCATTCCAGCAGAGTAGACGGCACTGCGAAGACTCCGTCGAAGCTCGATGACACTTCGCGCCGCTTGGCATAGAGATGCAACGCTGCCTCGAAGGGCTCGCTGGGCATGCCGGCGATTCCGTCTGAGTCATTAAAAACAGAACACCTGCGGGCGCGCCCGCAGGTGCTGGGGATTGATACCTTTTACCGATTACTGAGCAAGTCCCGCACCACCGGCGGGGGCGGGGTTGAGCTTCTGTGCGGCGATCATGCCTGCTGGACCCTTGGCGTCCTTGTCCTTGAGGGTGGCGTAGACCTTTTTGGCCAGTTCAGGCTTGCCTTCGGCCTCGTAGAGGTCGGCCAACTGAAGCTGGGCGGTCCCGGCGGGAACGGAGGTGCTGGGGTGCGCGGTGAGGTCGTTGTAGACCTCGATGGCCTGGGCGTCGCGGCCGGTCTGGCGATAGAGCTGGGCGAGGCCGAGCTTGGCGAGCGAGGCGAGGTCGCTGTTCCAGCCGGAGGCGACCTGCTTAAGGGTGCTCTCGGCCGAGGCGTTCTGGCCGGCTTCGATGTAGGTAAGTCCGGCGAAGTAGCGGGAGAGGCGGCCCGAGGAGGTCATGCCGTACTGGTCGGCGACCTGGACGAACTGCTTGCTGGCTTCCTTGGCGCGCTCGGCGGCGCTGGGAAAGGTCTTGACGCCGGGAGGGACCTGCTGACCAGGCGAGACGACCGGGGTCTGGTAGGTCTGCATGGCGTTGCCAAAGGCGTTGTCGGCCTGCTCGCTGCGGTGCTTGTAGACGATGCCGCCCACGATGGCGACGATGAGGACAACCGCGGCAATGGAACCCCACATGATGAGGGAACGGCGATTCTGGTCGGCCCATTCGAGGCCGTGCTGTGCGGTGTCGATGAACTGATCGTGCTTGAGGGCTTGGCGGGTTTGCTGGTCCACGGGTGAGTGTCGTCCTTCTTTTTGGCTTCGTGCTTAAAAACACGAAAGTTACACATGCAGCATGTGCACAGAACTTTAAGTTTATCAGCCGCGGGGGATCGGGCAAGCGGACAGAGGATTTTTCCAAAGGTTGCGGGACAAAGAACCAGGGAAAGTGCGGATTGCCGTGGCTTTTCAACCGCCCCATGTCGCAAAAAAGTGCAAAATACTTAAGTAATTCTTTTGAACACGGAATCTCTGACTTCTTCAACAGAACTACCGATATCACTTGAAGAGCACGAATCGGCCATGTTGACGAGACTGCCTGCAAATATCGAAGCCGTAAACCGCCAGATTGAGCGGTTTTCAGGTCTGCGGTTTCAATGGCCGGCATTTCCCATTGCACTTGAGGAGCGTTTTGAGCGGGACACGGCAGAGCGCCGGTCGCGGCGGCTGTGGCTTGAGGGCCTGATCGCCATTGCGCTGTTCGACCTCTTCCTGGTCGCCGACTACTTCAGCTCTCCTCAGGACTTTCGTCGCGCGTTGATCGTTCGCCTGCTGGTCGTCACCCCGGTCTGCCTGATTGTGAATGCGAGCATGTTGCAGAAGCCGGGAAAAACGGTGCGCGAGGCGAGCATCGCGTTTGCGTCCTGCCTGGCCGGAGCGGCACAGCTTTACCTGGAGGCGAACAAGAGCGCGGCGGCCTCTGCCTACGTACAGATGGCGGTGCTCGCGGTGGTGCTGTTCACCAATATCGTAATGCGGCTGCGGTTTCCTTATGCTGTGGCAACTTCGATAGCAATGCTTGCGGGGGACTGGGTCTTTCTGCGAGTGGACCACACCCTGACGAGCCAGGAAGAGATTCTGGGGATGGCGCTGGCGATCGCTACGACGGCGATTACTCTGGTGGCGAACTACAGCGCAGGCCGGGAAGAGCGGCTGAACTATCTTTTGAACCTTCGCGACGAGCTGATGGTGGAAGACCTGAACCGGCTGAATGCGCAACTGCTGCGGAGGTCGGAGAGCGATGCGCTGACGGGACTGGCGAACCGGCACTCGTTCGACTCGCAGTACGCCGAATTGTGGAAGCGGGCAGTGACCTCGGGGACGGCACTTTCGGCGATCGTCGTGGATGTCGACCACTTCAAGATGCTGAATGACCGGTACGGCCATCTGTATGGCGACGAAGTGTTGCGGAGGATCGGATCGCTGCTGCAACAAGCCCTGCGCGCCAAGGACGATTTTGCCGCCCGGTTTGGCGGCGAGGAGTTCGTGGTCCTGCTACCGGGAACCCACCTGCTGGCCGCGGCGCAGGTGGCCGCGCGCGTGTGCAAGATGGTGGAGCTGGCAGGGTTCCCCGCTCTGGACTCCTCACAGAAGCCGTACGACTCGAGCACCGTGGCAACGGTTAGCTGCGGCGTCGCAACGGCGTATCCGACGATGCGCGATCGCGCCGACGACCTGTTGGAAGCGGCAGACCGTGCGATGTACCAGGCGAAGGCGAATGGACGCAATTGCGTTGCGTGCGCGGATGTGAAGGAGATTGTCAGAGTCGCGGGGTATTGAGTCGCCTGGTTGAAAGGCGGTTCGAGCTTCGCTCGAATGTTCCCACCCATGCCGCGATAAAACCGCGTCATGAATGGGGCACCCGGCTCCCACACATGCGATGAAACCGCGTGTATGGGGCACCCAGTCGCTGTTCAGTTTTGCGTGGCTTTTACTTGATGTCGCGCCAGTTCTGACCGATGCCGACCTCGGCGACGATGGGGATGGAGAACTCGGCGACGTGCTCCATCTCGTGTTTGACGAGAGCTTCGATTTCATTCGATTCCTCGGGGACGACGTCGAAGAGCAGTTCGTCGTGGACCTGGAGGGTCATGCGGGAGCGGAGCCTGCGCGTTGTGATCTGCGCGTCGATGCGGATCATGGCGAGCTTGATGAGGTCGGCGGCGGTACCCTGAAGCGGCGTGTTGACGGCGGTGCGCTCGGCGAAGCCGCGCATGTTGGGGTTGCGCGACTGGATATCGGGGATGGGACGCACGCGGCCGAACGATGTGCTGACGGCCTGGTTGCGGCGCACGGTGGCGAGGGTCTGCTCGATGAAGCGCTGTACGCCGGAGTAGCGCTCGAAGTAGCGCTCGATGTACTCGCGAGCTGTCTTCTGGTCGATGCCTAGCTGTGCGGCGAGGCCGAAGGGCGAGATGCCGTAGACGATGCCGAAGTTGACGGCCTTGGCGCGTGCGCGTGTCTCCTTGTCCATCGTAGCGGCGTCGACGCCGAAGACCTCGGCGGCGGTGAGCGTGTGGATGTCCTTGCCGGTGCGGTAGGCATCGAGCAGCAGCGGGTCCTGCGAGAAGTGGGCCATCAGGCGCAGCTCGATCTGCGAGTAGTCGGCAGACATGAGGACATTGCCGGGTGCGGCGATGAAGGCCGCGCGAATCTCGCGGCCGACGGCGGTGCGTACGGGGATGTTTTGCAGGTTGGGGTTGATGGAGGAGAGGCGCCCGGTTGCTGCGCCCACCTGGTTGAAGGTGGTGTGGATGCGGCCTTCGGAGTCGGCGAGCGAGGGCAGCGTGTCGAGGTAGGTGCCCTTGAGCTTCTGGAGCTGGCGGTACTCGATGACGAGCGCAGCGATGGGGTGCGATTCGGCGAGCTCTTCGAGAACGTCCTGCGCGGTGGAGACGACCTTGCCCTTGCCGTACTTCATGGGCTTCGGAAGGAGCATCCTGTTGAAGAGGACGTCGCCGAGCTGCTTGGGAGAGTTGATGTTGAAGCGGTGTCCGGAATCGGAATAGATGCTCTCGGCCAGGTTGTCGATCTCGACGCCGAGGCGTGTGGACATCTCGCGCAGGAAGGCGGGGTCGATGCGGACGCCGGTCTGCTCCATGCCGAGAAGAACCGGGACGAGGGGAAGATCGATGGTGTTGTAGACGTGCTGGAGGGGAGAGATTTGTGGTGATCCAACCCACATCTCAGGATCGAGATGTGGGGCACCCGGCTTTGTGGTTGGTTTTTTGTCGGCGAAGAGCATCTCGGCGGTGACGGCTCCGCCTAGTGCGGGATCGTCGGCGGGGATGTTGTGATCGGTGGGTGCGTATTCGGCGATCTGCTGGCTAAGAGTGGTGGAGAGGCGGACGACGGCGGCGGCGGCTTCGGGGAGCCGTTTGGGGTCGGCGGGATTTTCTTTTGTGGGCTGGTGGGCGAGGGCGCGGCTGATGCTTCGCGCCGCGATGTCGGAGAGCGTGTGCGAGCTGTGCGTGGGGTTAATGAGGAAGCTCAGCAACATGACGTCGTTGCGCACTCCTTCGATCTGAATGCCGTGCGGTTGAAGCGCGCGGAGGACGGCCTTGAGATCGTGGACGTCTTTGGGGAGATCAGCGTCGGTGAGGGCATCTTTGATGCCGGGGTCGTCGAGGGAGACTTCGATGGCGAAGTGGTCGTTGGCGGCGAGGCCGAGGTGGGATACGGTTTCGGCGGAAGCCCACATCTCAGAATCGAGATGTGGGGCACCCGATTCCTTGGCTGGATCGGGTGCGGTGAAGAGGGACATATTTTCGGCAGGAGGCGGCTCGGGTTCTTCTTCGGAGAGTTCTGCGGCGGTCTCTTCGGCGATAGCCTGCGCGTCTTCAGAGATAGCGATAGCGAGGCCGTGGGGCTTGCCGGTGGCGGGGTCGATGGCGCGGGCCTCTTTGAGGAGCTGTTTGATCTGGATTGTTGTTGGCTTTAGCTCGTAGGTAATAACCGTGGTGTCGGCGGCGGGAGCGAGTTCTTTGAGGAGCGTGGTGAACTCGAGCTCGGAGAAGAGATCGCGGCAGGCGGCGAGGTCGGGCTGCTGCGTGCGCATGGCATCGAGCGAGTACTCGATGGGGACCTCGGTGTGGATGGTGACGAGTTCCTTTGAGAGCAGGATGTTGTCGCGGTTGTTGGCGAGCGACTCGCGGTAGGTCTTGCGCTTGATGGCGTCGGGCATTGCCGTGGCTGCGTCGATGGCAGCCTCGACGGTGCCGAACTGCTGGATGAGTTCGACGGAGCCCTTGTCGCCGATGCCGGGGGCGCCGGGGACGTTGTCGATGGAGTCGCCACGGAGGGCCATAACGTCGATGACGCGCGATGGGGGGACTCCGAGGGCGGCTTCGACGCCGGCGGGGTCGAGGACGAGGTTGTCCTTCGTCGGGTTGAGGATGGAGACGTCTTTGGTGACGAGCTGCATCATGTCCTTGTCGGAGGAGACGACGTAGACGTGGTGGCCGAGCGCGGAGAGTTTGTGCGAGAGCGTGCCGATGACGTCGTCGGCCTCGAAGCCATCGTAGTAGAGGATGGGGATGCGGAAGGCCTCGAGCGCGCGGCGGATGTAGGGCTGCTGCTGGATGAGGTCGGGCGGCGTCTCGGTGCGGTTGGCCTTGTAGCCGCCGTACTCGATGACTTCAAACTGCTGCGTCTTGATGTTGAACTTCTTGACGTCCTTCATCTGCGCGGCCGTCTCGTTGCGAAGCAGAGGAGCGCCGACGTCGTAGATGGCTGCGAGGTACTCCGGCTGAAAGTCCTTGCGCAGCTTGTTGATCATGTTGACGAAGACATACGTCGCCGCGGTGGGGATGCCGGTGCGCGTGGACATGGGTCGCGCGCGTGCCATGGCATGATAAGCGCGAAAGATGAAGGCCATCGAGTCGAGGAGATAGATGGGGGGCTTGGTGGATTTAGATTCGGAGGGCTTGGTGGGCGTCTTTGCCATGGCCTTTTGATGGTAGCGCGTTGGCGTGAGGATCGTGGTGAGCTGAGGAAAGCGGTTCGAGCTTCGCTCGAATGTTCCCACCCATGCCGCGATAAAACTGCGTCATGAATGGGGCACCCGGCCCATCAGCCGCTCCGACACTGAAACAACCTCTTGACCTTCTACAGGCACACGACACCCGGCAACTGCCTTTCATGCGCGGACATGAAGGAGATTGCCAGAGTCGCGGGATATTGAGTCTGCCCAGGTGAAAAGCGGTTCGAGCTTCGCTCGAATGTCCCACCTTAGGCGCGATAAAACTGCGCCGAAGATGGGGCACCCGGCTTTGTGGTTGCTTAGAGGATCAACATGCAGTCGCCGTAGGAGAAGAAGCGGTAGCGCTCGCGGACGGCGTGGGCGTAGGCGGCGAGTACTGCTTCCCTTCCCGCGAAGGCGCTTACCAGCATCAGCAGCGTGGATTGCGGCAGGTGGAAGTTGGTGAGCAGGCCCGAGACGACGCGGAACTGATAGCCGGGGCTGATGAAGATGCTGGTCTCGCCGGAGTGCGGATGGAGGCGGATACCGGCGTGGGGCTCGAAGGCGGCTACATCACGATCCCCGGCGGTGGCGTGGTGAGCACAGTGTTCGAGCGTGCGTGTGGTGGTGGTCCCGGCGGCGATGATGCGGCGCTTGTCGTGCAGCGCGGCGTTGATGGCGTCGGCGGTGGCCGCGGGCAGCGTGTAGTGCTCGGCGTGGAGGTGGATGTCCTCGACGTTTTCGGCGCGCACGGGCTGGAAGGTGCCGAGGCCTACGTGGAGGGTGATGGTCTCGATCTGGACTCCGCGTTGGCGGAGCTGGTCGAGGACCTCAGGCGTGAAGTGAAGGCCCGCTGTGGGAGCGGCGGCTGAGCCGGACTCGTGAGAGAAGATGGTTTGGTAGCGGTCGCGGTCTTCGACGGTGTCGCTGCGGTGAATGTAAGGCGGCAGCGGCATGTGGCCTATCTGATCGAGGATGGCGCGGAAGTTTTGAGTGGGCTTGAAGCGCAGGGTGCGCTCGCCGAAGTCGGCGGCGGCGATGACCTCGGCTTCGAGCAGCGGCGTGTGGTCGTTGGCGGCGGCGAAGTGGAGATGCTCGCCGGGCTGGATCTTGCGGCCGGGGCGGACGAGCGCTGTCCACTCGTCGGGGCCGATCTGCTGGGTGAGGAGGACTTCGATGCGGCCGGTGGGGTCGGGCGAGTTGGCCTGGGTGTGCGGGCCGCGCGCGCGCGTTGCGTAGAGGCGCGCGGGGATGACGCGGCTGTCGTTAAGGATCAGTAGATCGCCGGGGTGCAGAAGCTGGGGAAGGGTGCGGAAGAACTCGTCGCGGTACTCACCGGCGGCGCGGTCGAGGAAGAGCATGCGGCTGGAGCCTCGGATGGGAGGCGGAGATTGCGCGATGAGTTCTTCGGGGAGGTCGAAATGGAAGTCGGCGACGCGCACTGTTTTTATTTTAGGGTGATTTCCGTGAAGACGTTGAACCGCAGGTCCTTCGACTCCGCGCTACGCGCTCCGCTCAGGATGACACTTTTTCTTCTCGATCCGAATTTATGGCACGGCAAGGAACAGCAGATTCCTTCGCTTCGCCACGGAATGACAACTCAATATCTATGCGGAGTGGGATTCGGCAAGGACCGAGGCGCGGTCGAGCGCGGACTGTACGGCCTGCTGCTCGGCTGGCGCGGGCACGGCCCAGGCGACGGTGACGCGGGAGAAGGGCTTGGGGATCATGAAGCGGTCCCAGGAGCGGAGCGTCCAGGCGCGGTGCGGGTGCAGGTAGACGGCCCCGACGGGCGCGTTGACGAGCGCGGCGAGCTGGGTGACCCCTGGCTTGGCCTTTTGCGCGGGGCCGCGCGGGCCGTCGGCCGTGATGGCGATGTAGTTGTTCTCGTGGAAGGCGCGTTGGAGGTTGCGGAGGCCGACGGCCCCGTCGCGCGAGCTGGAGCCGCGCACGGCCACGAAGCCGAGCCGCTCGACGGTGCGGGCGATGAGTTCGCCGTCGAAGCTGCGGCTGATGAGGATGTGGAGGTTTGCGTTGCGGAAGCGCCAGGCGCAGGCGAGTAGACAGCGGTGCCAGATGGCGTAGATGAGCGGCGGAGGCGTGTGGTACTGCGGCGTCATGCCGGGTTCGCAGATGTCCTCGTAGCGCAGGGTGACTCCGAGCAGGCAGATGACCATGTAGGCCAGCGGAGGGACGATGGCGAGGATGAGGCGCTGCTTGAAGGTGAAGCGTTGGGCTGCTGGCTCGGGCACGTAGATGAGTTTACCTGTCCGGGCCTTCTCAATATGTACCGGTTAGCTGCGCGTGCGAAGAGCGTTGCGCGAATGTCCACTCATTCGACTTCGCTCAGGGCAGGCTCTTAGCGACGATAAAGCTGTCGCGAAGATGGGGCACCCGCTCTCGTTGCCCACTTGAGTTTTTGTGGCACTCCTGGAAAAGCAGGTTCCTTCGCTTCGCTGCGGAATGACAAACCAATGGGGAATGACACTCTCTCCAAATGATGCGATGGCACTCCGCTGCCGGAGCTAACTATATTTGAGCCAGCGGAGAATCTCCGGCAGGTTGGGGCGTTTACCGTACATGAGGATGCCTACGCGATAGACGCGAGCCGTAAACCACATGACTACCCAGATTGCGAGCAGCATAAGCACGATCGACCCGGCGATGTCGTACCATGCGACGGTGGAGATGGAGATACGCAGGTACATCAGCAGCGGTGTGCAGGTGGGTATAAGCGACATGACTCGTGAGAAGGTGGAACTGGGATTGGAGATAACCGGGCCGAGCACGAACATGCAAACGGCGAGGGGCATGGCGATGACGAGGTTAAACTGCTGCAGCTCCTGCTCGGAGTTGACCATGGCACCGATGGCGGCAGCGATTCCAGAGTAGAGCAGGAAGCCTAGGACAAAGTATCCGATGAAGGCTGCGATCTGCGGCGCGGAGAAATGAACCTGAACGGAGCCTGCTCCGACCGCCGAGACGATGGCCTGCGATGAGAGCAGGATGGCGGCAGCAACCCAGATCCCGATCTGCGTGAGGCCGACGGCGCCGACGCCGAAGAGCTTGCCCATCATCATCTCCTCGGGCCGAACGGTGGCGAGCATGACTTCGAAGACACGCGAGGTCTTCTCTTCGATGATGGACCGGGCGACATTCATGCCGTGCAGCATGACGGCCATGTACATAAGGAAGAAGAGGACGTAGGCGCCGAAGAAGGCGGTCATGGTGTCGGACTTCGATATCTCGCCATTCTTGATGGTGTCGGTCTCGACCTCGACGGGCTCCATCATGGTTTTGATGTCGACTGAGTCAAGACCACGATGCTTGAGTCCCTGGCGCATAAAGACGCGACGCATGGCGCCTGAGATGGTGTCCTTGGTGGCAATGTCGGCGTGGTTGACGGCGGTGTAGGTGATCTTCGGCGTTGAGGTTGCTGTATCGATCCAGAGAAAGCCATCGATCTGTTTGTCGACGGTTTCGTCGACGACAGTCTTGCGCGTCTCGGGAGATGGAGGCGAGATGACATCAACCTTCATGGCCGAGTCTTTGCCATGCTCGAGCTCATTCTGGATGTCGAGAGCGAGATCGGCGTCCTGTGCGATGACAGCGATGTGCGAGGCCGACTTGGAGTTCCTGGTTTTGAGTACGGAAAAAAACATGCCTCCCGCCATGAGCGCGGGAATAAGGAGGGTCGTGATGACGAAACCCTTGGTGCGGACGCGCTCGATGTACTCCCGCCTGGCGATGAGAAGGGTGTTGTTAAGCATCGACTCTGCCTCCTGCTCCTACTTCTTCGATGAATATCTCTTCGAGGGTTGGCTCCATCACTTCGAAGCGCGTGATTCGCGCGCCTGTGATGGCCTGGGCGAGTATCTGCTGTGCCGCTGATTCGTCTCGCAGCCTGATCTCGGCGGAGCTGTTGTAGAGCTTGAACTCCTCGATACCGGGGTTGCGAAGGAAGCTGGAGTCGCCGTCGAAGGTGATCTGTACGCGGTTGCGAGGGTAGCGCGATTTGATCTCGCGCATGCCGCCGGAGAGGACGATGCGGCCACGGGAGATGAGGCAGATGGCGTCGCAGAGCTTTTCTACCTGGTCCATGCGGTGCGTGGAGAAGAGGATGGTGCGGCCCTGCTTACGCAGGTCGAGGAGCGTGTCCATCAGCAGGGTGGCGTTGACGGGGTCGAGGCCGCTAAAGGGCTCGTCCATGATGACGAGTTCGGGTTCGTGCAATAAAGTAGCAATGAACTGTATCTTCTGCTGCATGCCCTTGGAGAGTTCTTCGGTCTTCTTGGGGATGGCCTCGGTGATTTCGAGGCGCTCGCACCAGGCATGAGCGCGCTTGCTTGCGGTGGTGATGTCGAGTCCACGAAGTTGGCCCAGGAAGATGAGCTGGTCGATGACCTTCATCTTCTTGTAGAGACCTCGCTCTTCGGGCAGATAGCCGACGCGCTGAAGGAGCTTGCGATCGAAGCGCTGGCCGAAGAGCTCGACGGTACCGGAGTCGGGCGCTGTGATGCCGATCATCATGCGAATGGAGGAGGTCTTGCCGGAGCCGTTGGGGCCGAGGAGGCCGAACATGCTGCCGGGCTCGATGGTGAAGCTCAGGTCGTCGACGGCGATCTTGGTGTCGTAGGCCTTGCGGACATGCTGAAGTCGGACGATTGCCATTTGTTCTCGCGGGTAGTAAGGCCAGTTTATCAGGGAGCTTGGTTCTTCCAGTTCTGAGGATGCCTCTGAGGGCCGTGGGATTAGCCACAGGTCGTCCTTCGACTCCGCTGCGCTCCGCTCAGGATGACAATTGCTAGTGATGCGCCGCGCCGGATGCTAGCCGGTGGCCTGGATCGGAGGGTGTCTGTCAGAGGATGGCGATCTCTTCGGCGATGCGTAAGTCGCGGTGTTTGCGGTCGAGCCGTGCGGAGATGAGTGCAAGACTGAGGGCGAGCAGCGCAATGAGAGCAGCGGCGATGGGGAGATGACGATAGCCGATACCGGCGGTGAGCAGCATACCGCCGACGGTCGCCCCAATGGCATTGCCGAGGTTGAAGGCTCCCTGATTGAGTGTGGAGGCGAGATTGGGCGCGCCCGATGCCTGGTCGACGATGCGGGACTGGAGCGGGGAGCCGGCGGCGAAGTGGATCGCCCCCCAGACAAGGACCATGCTGATGGCGGGTATGGGGTACGGTTCTGCAAAGTAGAGAGCGATGAGAGCGACGATGAGCGTTGAGAGCGCAGTAATGAGGAAGGTCCCGGGACGCCAGTCGGTCAGGGCGCCTCCAGCGAGATTGCCGATCGTAATGCCGACTCCAAAGACGAGCAGCGTGAGCGTGACGGTGTGCGGCGAGACGCCGGTGACGTGGAGCAGCATCGGCGCGATGTAAGTGAAGACGCAGAACAGCGATGATGAAGCCAGCGTGCTGATCCCAAGGACGAGAAGGACCTGGGGACGACGGAGGACGCTGAACTCATGCAGGATGCTTCCGGTGGCGGCGGCCTGCGTAGGGAGAACGAGCACGAGCGCTCCCGCAGCGATGAAACCGATGGGGAGGATGGCCCAGAAGGAGGCTCGCCAACCGAAGGCCTGTCCGAGGGCTGTGCCTGCGGGGACGCCGAGGACGTTGGCGAGGGTGAGACCTGAGAACATAAGCGCGATGGCCTGCGCGCGCTGATTGCGGGGGACGATGTTGGAGGCGACGACGCTGCCGATGCCGAAGAAGGCCCCGTGGCAGAGTGCGGTGAGCACCCGTGCGGCAAAGAGCAGATTGTAGGTCGGCGCAAGCGCGCAACTGAGATTGCCGAGGATGAAGACGCCGATCAGCAGAAGCATTGTGCGCTTGCGTTCGAGCTTTGCGGTGGCGATGGCGAGGAACGGCGAGCCCAGGGTAACGCTGAGCGCATATCCGGTGACGAGTGCGCCCGCCTTGGGGATGCTGACATTGAAATCGCGGGCAAGGTCGGGCAGCAAGCCCATAATGATGTATTCGGAGGTGCCGATGCCGAATGCCGCAATGGCGAGGGCCACGAGGGGCGGGCTTGTGAGGAGGCTTCGCAGACTGGAGGCTTCTATCTTTTGCGCAGAGGGCGCCATACTTCGATTGCACCACAAGTTCTGTCAGGATTGGAGTGCTATCTTCGTCTCCAGGCGCAACGAAACGCCTCTCTCGGCGATGCAACCGCAGGTCCTTCGACTGCGGGATCACGATACAGCCGCGATCCCTTCGCTCAGGATGACACTTCGTACCAGGTAATGCGCCAAGGGATGGCCCTTCGTGCTAAGTAGAACCAAAGGAAGTCCTCAAGAGGTTCTGCTTCTTGAGGACGGCATCTTGTGTAGCATCGGTTTGTGCTGGAACTTTCGACTCCAATCAAGTTTGTGAAGCGCGTGGGTGAGCGCGTGGCCGAGGCCCTGGCCAAACGCGGGGTTGAGACGGTCGAAGACCTGCTGTACCACCTCCCTTTTCGCTATGAAGACAGACTGAATCCGGCGCCGATTCGCGAATTGAAGGCCGGAGCGATGGCTTCGATCATCGGCGAGGTACGCGGGTCGGTGCTGCTGCGGACGCGGTCGATGCCAATCTTCGAGATGACGGTGGGACAGGGGCTGGACACGGTGAAGTGCATGTGGTTCCACGGGGCCTACCTGAAGGACAAGTTCCATGCCGGGCAGATGGTGGCACTGTACGGCAAGCTGGAGGCGTCGCGTTCGACCGCAGGCAAGTTCAAGATGATTCAGCCGCAGTTTGAGATTCTGCCGGCGGCGGATTCTCCGGAGGCAGATCTCGTCTCGCTGGAGGTGGGCCGGATTGTTCCGGTGTATGAGTTTCTGGGCGGGACGACGGCGTGGGGCGCGAAGCTGACGTCGCGGTGGCTGCGGAGAGTTGTTTGGGGATTGTTGGAGGAGTTGGCGCAGAAGAGTGAAGCAGATTCCTCCGCTTCGCTGCGGAATCACAAAGAAAAGCAATGCGTGCCGGAGACGTTGCCGGCGGCGATGCGCTCGCGGCTGGGTCTTCCGGGGAGGCTGGAGGCACTGCGGGCGGTCCACTTTCCCGAGGCGGGGACGCCTATGGTTGAGCTGATATCGGCGACTACGTCTGCGCACCGGCGTCTGATCTTTGAAGAGCTTTTCTATCTGGAGCTGGGGCTTGAGCTGAAACGGCGGCGGCTGCGTGAGCGCGAGGGTACGGCCTTTGCGACGGACGAGCGTGTGCGGCGAGCATTGAAACAGATACTTCCCTTCCATCCAACGGCGGCGCAAAAGCGTGTCCTGGGAGAGATCGCCGCCGACATGCGGCGGGCGCAGCCGATGCGGCGGCTGTTGCAGGGAGATGTGGGATCGGGCAAGACGATCGTCGCCATGCAGGCGGCGTTGATTGCGATAGAGAACGGCTATCAGGCCACGCTGATGGCTCCTACGGAGATTCTTGCGACGCAGCATTATCTTTCGGCGCGAAAGCTGTTGGATGGAGCGATTTCGCCACGAACTGGAAGGCCGTACCGTGTGACGCTGCTTACAGGCTCGCTGGACGATGCGGCGAAGCGCGAGGCGCGAGGCAGGATCTTTCGCGGAGAGACGGAACTGGCGATCGGTACACACGCGCTGATTGAAGAGAAGGTGGACTTCGACAACCTGGGGCTGGTGATCGTCGACGAACAGCACAGATTTGGCGTGCAGCAGCGGTTCCGGCTGATGAAGAAGCCTGGGCCGGACGGACGTCTGGCAGAGCCTGATGTGCTGGTGATGACGGCGACGCCGATTCCCCGGACCCTCGCGCTAACCCTCTACGGCGATCTTGAGACGAGCGTGATCGATGAGCTGCCTCCGGGGAGAACGCCAATCGTGACGCGCAGGACGACGGAGGAGCGGGCGGGGGATGTCTGGGATTTTGTGAGGAAGCAGGTTGCGGCGGGAAGGCAGGCTTACATTGTCTATCCGGTGATTGAAGGCGCGAAGGACGACCAGCCGGAGCTGGACTTTGCGCAGGATGAGCCACGCGATGAAGACGACGTGTCGGCAACAAATAGAAAAGCAGGTTCCTCCGCTCCGCTGCGCTCCGGTCGGAATGACACTTCGTTAGAGGGTAAACGCGTTGGCAAAGCGGCGAAGGAGCAGAAGCTGTTTGCGCAGAAACAACCTCTTCGGGCGGCCAGCGATATGTATGAGGAGTTGCGAGCCGGCGCGCTGAGCGGGTTGCGGCTGGGGTTGCTGCATGGGCGGTTGAGCGCGGACGACAAAGAGATTGCGATGCGGCGGTTTCAGCGCAGCGAGATCGACGTTCTGATTGCGACGACGGTGATTGAAGTCGGCGTGGATGTACCGAATGCGACGGTGATGGTGATCGAGCACGCCGAACGGTTTGGGTTGGCTCAGATGCACCAGCTTCGCGGACGCGTTGGCCGTGGCGCGGCGAAGAGCTACTGCGTGCTGATGACGGGCGGCCGTGTGAGCGAACAGGCAGAGGCGCGGCTGAATGCAATGGTCGCCACACAGAATGGTTTTGAGCTTGCCGAGCTCGACCTTGAGCAGCGCGGGCCCGGCGAGTTCTTTGGGACGCGCCAGGCAGGGATGCCGGAGTTTCGCGTGGCCAATCTTATCCGCGACCGCGCCTTACTGGAACTGGCAAAGGTCGAGGCCGCGCGATTTGCCGAAAAGCCCGATGCGGCGATGAGCAGCGAAGAGCGGGAGGCAGTGTGGTCGCGGCTGAAGCAGCAGTGGCAACGGCGGTATGGGCTGGTGGAGGCCTGAGCGGGCTGCATGTGGTCCCTTTAGATAGAGAAGTCTCGCAAAACAAACCACAGGTCCTTCGACTTCGCGGCTGCGCCGCTTCGCTCAGGATGACAATTTGCGAGAGATTTAAGGGATAGAGACAAAGGATGCGGGGCAGAATGACATGTCTGCCATGCTGTTCCCCGCTTGTTGTTTACGCAGTAGCGAGCATTGCCTGTGGCGCAGGGTAGACCTTGCGCGGGCCGCGCTTGCGGGCTACGAGGACTCGGATGCGCTCGATCATCTCTGCAGGCGAGCAGGCACCCTTGGGGAGGAAGGCATCGGCGGCGCAGGCGCGATCGAAGGCAGTGACGGTGTTCGAGACGATCATGGCCGGCAGACCGGGCTGGAGGTGCTTGGCGCGACGGACGAGTTCGTTGCCATCCATCTGCGGCATGAGGAGATCGCAGAGAAGAAGATCGAGCGAGCCGGGCGTGGACTGCTCGACGATTTCGAGGGCGTGACTGGACGAGGCCGCAGGAATAACGCGATAGCCGCGGGTTTCGAGAAGGAAGGTGCGGACAGAGAGCACCTGTTCGTTGTTGTCTACGCAGAGAATCGTCTTCTTGGGCCGCAATGCTATCTCTCTTCTGCCGGTAGACCGCAGTAGGGCGGTGCCGGCCGATGGGCGGGCTGGGACGGCTGGTTGGCCGCCTGACCCGGATTTCAGGCACATCCCCGCGGGTCCGGCCGAAGCTGCGCTTCGAGACAGAACGCCGTGACCGCTCTCCGCGGAGCAGTCAAGAGAGACGAGACTCTCCTGACCGCTCCTGAAGGAACAGTTCCAACCGCCCGGCCGTGGCCGGACTGCGGGGGTGAAAGATGCTGAAGCCCGTGCAGGTTGCCACGCGGATCCCCGGCATACGCGGCGAATCGATCTGCTGTGAGTGCGGCGAGCACAGTCGCGCGAGGGCGATTGGGCTCACCTGCGTTTGCAGGCAGCGACGACGCGGATGGAGGAGCCGCGACTTGCAGGTCAAGTCGAGCATCTCTCAACTCAGATTGTCAGTAATACAGGCGAAAGAACTCATCAGCGACACACCGCACGTTGCGCGCGGAATGTCGTTAACGCTTGCCAAGAGTATGAAGAGTTGGGCGGCTTTGCAACGGCGAAGTAAGGGCGAAAAGAGGAAAGATTAAAGATTGCTCATCCACCGGAGTGTGGCCCATGCGCGATTTCATTGGCGATTCACACGGAGGCTCTGTTGAAATCGCGTGCATCACGGCAGGAAAAAGCGTCCCATTGCAACGGGAATGGTGCGGCCTCCGACGAACACATCGGAGACTTTGCTGCCGGAGAGCGTAGCGGAGACATAGAGCCGGCTGGGACGACGCATCTCGACCCCCTGCTCGATGACGGTCCGCTCACCGCTAGCGGCGGCACCATGCTTCACCAGCCATGCGATTGCAGGACCAGCGGCCGAGCCGGTTGCGGGATCTTCTCCGTTGTAGAACTGCATACGCGCGTGCCAGCCGGCGCCGCCGCGCTGTTCTGCGCGCATGAGGAAGTAGAAAAACTTTGCGTTGTGGCGTGTGAGATATTCGCTGACCTCGGGGGTCTGGGGTACGCGAAGACGCGCTATCGCGTCGAGCGACTTCAAGGGCACGATGCAGAAGGGATTGCCCGTGGTGACGGTCTGTACAGGCAGTTGCGAATCGATGTCGTCGAGGGAGAGTTGGAGCGCGTTGGCGAGGGACGCTGCATCGTGTGCGGGGCCGAAGACGGGGTCGTTCTGCCGCATCGTGCCGAAGACGCCCTGCTCGCTGTGCTTCGACGGCGTAAAGCGCACAGGAATCGGTCCGGCGTTCAGGTCGAGGACAATCTCTTCTGCCGCTCGGAGCCAGGGATGGTTCCAGTAGAGCCAACTCGCTGTACCGAGGGTTGGATGACCGGCGAAGGGCAGTTCTTCGCTGGTGGTGAAGATGCGAACACGGACGCCGTGTTGGCGTTCAATCTCGGCAGCGCGAGGGAAGATGAAGGTGGTCTCGGAGAGATTGGTCTCGCGCGCGAGGGCCTGCATCTCGGCGTCGGAGAGGCCTCGGGCGTCGGTGAAGATCGCCAGGGGATTGCCTTCAAGAGGGCGCTCGGCGAAGACATCGACCTGCGCATAGTCGAACGCAACGTGTGCTGTAGAAGGCGGCAGGGGCTTGGCTGGCAGGGTTGACATGAAAGACTCCCAGGACTATGGTTTTGGTTAGACCGCAATCGAGCCAACCTGCTTGATGCTAGCTGAGCTAGCCGCGGTACAAAATTTTTAGAAGCGATGACGACGATTTCCAACACGTTTTCCTTCCGTTGCTGCTGTTGCTGCAATGTGACTGGGGTGCGTGGATGAGCGAATCGAAGTAGAGTCTTCGAAGCAGCTAGACCCACCCAAGCCCTTGGCCGGTGGGTTTTTTATTGTGAAACATAACTTGAACGTGGGGACCTGGTTCCCCGGAAGGCGCAGGCATATGTCACTCCGCATTAACGATGTAGCTCCGGACTTTACTGCTGAAACGACGCAGGGCACCATCAACTTCCACGAGTGGATTGGCGATAACTGGGCGGTTCTGTTCTCGCACCCCAAGGACTTTACTCCGGTCTGCACCACAGAGCTTGGCGCTGTGGGCTCCCTGGAAAAGCAGTTCGCAGCGCGCGGCGCCAAGGTCATCGGCCTGAGCGTCGACCCGGTCGAAAACCACGCCAAGTGGGCAAAGGACATTGAAGAGGTTACCGGCTCGGCAGTGAACTTCCCGGTGATCGGCGACACGGAGCTGAAGGTTGCAAAGCTGTACGATATGCTTCCCGGCGATGCCGGCGATAGCTGCGAGGGACGCACTCCCGCCGACAATGCGACCGTCCGCATGGTGTTTGTGGTTGGCCCGGACAAGCGCATCAAGCTGACGCTGGCCTATCCGATGTCGACGGGCCGCAACTTCGACGAGATCATCCGCGTGCTCGATTCGATGCAGTTGACCTCGAAGCACAAGGTTTCCACACCGGCAAACTGGAAGCAGGGCGAAGATATCATTATCGGAGGCGCAGTCTCGAACGAAGACGCTGCAAAGCTCTTCCCCGGCTTCAAAACGGTGAAGCCATATCTGCGTACGGCGGCCCAGCCGAAGTAAGATGGAGATAACTTACTCCGCGCGCTCATGCGCCGGAGCAAGAGCACCGATGGCGAAGTGGCTAACGCGCTGGTCTGCAAAACCAGTATTCGTGGGTTCAATTCCCACTCGGTGCTCCAACAAATTCTTGGCAAAGCGAGTCCTGACGGACTCGCTTTGTTGCGTTAGAGCATCTCTCGTTTCAGCAGATGGACGATCAGGCGTTCTGCGGACCATCTTTACGCCCGTATGCGAGATAGAAGCCTGCGGGGACGAGAAAGATCGTGAGGATGACGGAGACGGTGAGGCCTCCGATGAGCGCCTGTGCCAGCGGCGCGTAAGACTCGCTGCCTTCACCGAGCTTAAGCGCCATGGGCAGAAGACCGATGAGGGTGGCAAGCGAGGTCATGAGAATGGGCCGAAGGCGAACGCGGCAGGAGAGGATGATCGCCTCCTGAACGCTCTTGCCCTGCTTGATGAGGTGATGGGCGAACTCAACGATAAGAATGCTGTTGGAGAGAGAGATGCCAGCGAGCATGACGACTCCCATGAGCGACATCACGTTGAGAGTGGTTCCCCAGGCCAGCAGGGCGAGGATGACTCCTGTGATGCCTGGCGGCAGCGCGAGAAGGATGATGAACGGATCGAGGAAGGAGCGGAATTGGGCAACAAGAATGAGGTAGAGCAGCACGACCGACAGAATGAGGCCGATGGCGAAGCTGCGGAAGGATGCGTTCATCGAGACGACGCTGCCTGCAAGCGTCACGGAGATGCCCTGCGGTGGAGCCGAGGCATCGACGATGGCTTGAATCTTCTTCGTGATGACGCCGAGATCTTCACTCTGTGGGCGAACGTAGATGTCGAGGTTGCGGCGGATCTGCGTGTGGTCCATCTCGGTGGGAGCGTTAAACTGCTGGATATCGGCCACCATGTCCAGCCGCGTGGGCTGTGAGACGTTGGCACCGTGGAGCGGAATGGCCTTCAGATCGTCGAGCGACTTGATCTGCCCTTCTTTGAACATGACGGTGAGGAAGTAGTTGTTGCCGCTATGGGGGTCGATCCAGATGGACGGAGCGATCATCTGGTTCGAAGTAAGCGCGGTGATGATATTTGAGACGACTTCCTTTTCTGTAAGTCCGAGTTGGCTTGCGCGCGTGCGATCGATGGAGATGCGCAGCGATGGGTAGTCGATGTCCTGGGGGATGTAGACGTCAGCCGCGCCGGGGATGCTGCGAATCTGCGAGGCGATCTTCTGCGCGAGCTTGAAGTCGGCGGCGATGTCGTTGCCGGTGATACGCACATCGATCGGCGCAGGCGCTCCCATATTGAGCACGCCATCGACGAGGCTGCCGGAGGAGTAGAAGGTCTGGACTTCGGGGACCTCCTTCGCTATCGCCGCTTTCACCTCGTCGATGTAATCGAAGCTGCTCTTCTTGTGGTCGTGCGAAAGTGCCACCTGAGTGAAGCCGGTGTGCATGGCAGCATTCGGAGAGAAGAGCGCCGAAAAGCCGGGATCGATCCCGATATTCGTTACCAGAATGCCGAGGTCGTGCTTCGAGACGATGCGGCGAACGATGTTCTCAATTCGTGCAGCTTCCTCTTCCGTAGCCTCGAGCTTTGTGCCTGACGGAGCCTTGAAGCTGATGACGAACTGGCCAGCATCGGTTCGCGGGAAGAAGGAGAGGCCCATGAACGGAAACAGCAGGAGCGAGAGAAGGAAGATCACGCCGAAGCCGCCAAGCGTCTGCCGCGGTTTGAGGAGCACGCGCGCAACGAGATGATCGTAGCGGTGCAGCAATGCGTCGAAAGCATCGGCGAATTTTATATTGAAGCGCGCCCACAGGCCATGATGCGTGCTCTTTGGATCGGGTGTAATTTCGATCTCTTCTTCTGACGACTCATGCACGACGTCGCTGTGTCCGCTCTTGATAAACCGCGCGCAGAAGAGCGGGACGATGGTTAGCGCGACGAAGTAGGAGGCAAAGAGCGAGATGACAACAGCAAGAGCAAGCGATGAGAAGAGAAACTTGCTGACCCCGTAGAGCATGGTCACGGGAAAGAAGACGACGACGGTTGTCAGCGTTCCTGCAAGCACAGGCAGCGCAACCTCTTTGCCGCCTTTTTCTGCTGCCTCTTCAGGCGACTCGCCTTCTTCAAGGTGGCGAAAGATGTTTTCGAGCACGACGACGGAGTTGTCGATGAGACGCGACAGCGCAAGCGCGAGTCCACCGAGGACCATGCTGTTCAGCGAACTTCCGCTGAGCTTGAGAATAAAGAAGGTCGTCAGCAACGAGAGCGGTATGGAGAAGAAGACCGCGACTGTAGCGCGAAGGCTGCCGAGAAAGATGAGGATCATCAGGCAGGTGAGGAAGAGGCCTACTCCACCTTCATGCACCAGGGTTTCAATTGCGGTTTTGACGAAGCGGGATTGGTCGAACTCGACGGTAGTTTTCAGCGAAGATGGCACATCGACAAGTTTTTTGAGCGTGTCGTTGACGCCGTTGACGATGGCAATGGTATTGGAGTCGCCGCCTTGCTTGAAGATAGGCAGGTAGACGCCGCGCTGTCCATTGACGCGAACGATGTTGTACTGGAGCCCGAAGGCGTCCTGCGGAACGGCCACATCGCCCACTCTTACCGGCGACTGGCCGACCATCTTGAGTGGCACCTGTGCAATGTCCGATGCTCCCTTGAGCATGGAGTTGGTGTAGATGTTGTAGTCGTAGCGTCCGATCTGCACGTCGCCTGCCGGCAGGATGACGTTGGCCTCGTTGACGGAGCGGACGACGTCCATGGGGCTTAGCTGGTTGGCTTCGAGCTTGTAGGGGTCGGCGTAGAGCATGATCTGCCGCCAGCGGCCGCCGAACGGCTGTGTCACGGATGCTCCCTGGACGCTTGCGAGTTGATTGCGGACGAAGTTCTGGCCGACGTCCTTGAGCTTGCTCTCGTTGAGCCCCGAGCCGCTCAGCGTTACAAGTGCGACTGGAATGCTGGAGGCATCCTGCTTGAGGACGATGGGCGGGTAGGTTCCCGGAGGCATGTCGCGCAGGTCGCTGCTGGCAAGGGAGGAGATGGTTGCGGCATCGGCGTCGGGATCGGTGCCCGCACGAAAATAGACCTTGATGAGCGACACGCCCGGGAGCGAGCGCGACTCCATGTGGTCGATGCCGCTGGCGAGCGTGAACTGACGCTCAAGGTGATAGGTGATGTTCGCTTCAATCTGCTGCGGAGGCATTCCCGAATAAAAGGTTGCGACGGCGACGACCGGCAGATTGATCGGCGGGAACATATCGACCGGCATATCGGCGACACTGACCGAGCCCAGGATTGTGATGACCAGGCACAGTACCACCATGAGGTACGGATTTCGGATGGAGAATCCCGACATGTCGCTGGTGTTCCTTTCGCTCTGGTCTTAGTGGCTTTCGTCTGTTTCGTATGCAGCAGGCTGCGCTTCGACCTTTTGTCCATCGGAGAGGCCGGTGTGGCGGCCGACGATGACCCGTTCTCCCTGCTTGAGACCGGAGAGTATCTCGATCCTGGAAGGAGTCTGAAGCCCCACGGTCACGTTGACCAGGTGCACAATACCGTCTCGCACGACATACGCCTGCTGCACGCTGGTGCCGAGCCCATCGATTGCATCGAGCGGAACGCTCAGCACATTGGGCCGCGCTGCGAGATGAAGATGCACCTCCGCATACATTCCGGGCACAAGCGAGCCGTCGGGGTTGGGCACATCGACCTCAGTGTCCATGGTGCGCGTGGACATCTGCACGGAGTCGGCATAGCGCGTTACCTTGCCCTGAATCCTGCGGCCGAGGCTGACCACGTTGACGTCAACCAGTTGCCCATTGTGGATCGCCGCAACGTCTGTAACAGGCACTGGAAGGATGAGCCTGAGCAGATCGTTCTGCGCGAGCTTTACCACCGGCATCGCCTGAGACTGCGACGAGATGCCGGCCTGAATCATCGAGCCGGTATTGGCGTACCGCTTCGTCACCACTCCATTGAAAGGAGCGCGAATGGTGGCGTACTGCATCATGGCGACGGCGCGTGAATGCTCCGACTCCGCCTGTAGCTTGTTCTGCTGGGCGGCCTTGAGCGCGGAGTTTGCGCTGGCGAGCTGCGCCTTCGCCTCCATCTCACGCGCCTGCGCAACATCGACCTCCTGGCGCGGGACCAGACCGCGATCGCGAGTCGCTACATCCTGGATTCGCTTGAAGGAGAGCGACGCGATATTCGACGCCGCCTGCGCTCGCTGCACGGCCGCCTCTGCGGTAACGATGTTGGCCTCCGCCGCAGCCGCTCCAGCCTTTGCTTTAGCCACGTCGTCCTGAACCTCGGGGACCTCCAACACAGCCAGCACCGCATTCTGGCGAACGCGGTCGCCGATATCAACGCCGATGGACTTCACGTAGCCTGCAATCTTGGCCATGACATCCACCTCCTGATAAGGGCGAAACTCCGCAGTCAGGACGCGGTCGTTCGCAAGCGTGGCTGGCGATACTGTCGCGACAGGAACGACAGGCACAGCGGCGGCCGGGGCTTTATGTGTATTGCAGGCAGTCAATGTTCCGGCAGCGGAGAAAGTAACAACAGCCAGCCACGCGGTCGCGGAATCGTAAAGCTTTGCCATCTGCGAATGACCTTTCAATTGAGATTTCCCGTTGCGAAATCGAGCTGAGCTCGGCGAGTGAGGTAGGTGTAGGTTGCGTCGGCAGCGGCAATCTCCGAAGAGGTCTCGTTCAATTGCGCCTCATTCAGCTCGACGATGCTGCCGAGGCCCGCGTCGTAACGGTCCTGCGCGAGACGCAGCGCCTCTTTACTCTGGGCGACGAGGCGCGCGGTGACGTCGATGCTGCGAAATGCTTCGTCGGCCCTGTACCAGGCTTCTCGCACTTCGTCGCTCACCTGAAGGCGGCGGTCCTGTACATCGTGCTCGCGTGCGGTTGCTTCAAATTCGGCTTCGGACCGCCGCGCTGCGAAAAGTCCACCGTTGAATACTGGAATCGTTAGATTGAATCCAGCAGCGGTGTAGTCGTCATGCAACGTGTGATCATGGTAGGGAAGCTGACCCGCAGCAGCTTGAACGTTCAATGTGGGATAGCTCAAACGCTTCTCCGATTCCGCAAACTGCTGCGCCGCGTGTTGCTGGGCCTGGAGTCCCGCGAGATCGGCCCGTTGAGCCAGCGCCTGCCGCATAAGGTCTTCGGGGGCTGGCGGCAACGGCGCTCCAACTGAAGCCACATCGACCAGCGTGGCTGTAACGGACTGTTGCTGTCCCATTGCAATGGCAAGCTGCGAGCGCTCCTGCGCAACGGAGCTTTGCGCCCTTACAACGGCAAGCTCCGCCTCGCTCTCAAGCACCTTGGCAAAGTTCACATCGAGCGTCGAGCGGAGCTCGCTTTGCGCCAGCGCGGAAAGCTGCCTGGAGACCAGTTGCCGGTTTGCAAGCGCAGCCTGCGCAGCGCGAAGGACCGCTTCGGCACCGAGAACACGGTAGTATGCCGTCCTTACATTGAGCCGGACCTGGGCGCGGGTAAGTGTTGCGGCATCGGCCTGCGCTTCTGCTGTGTACCTGGCCGCACCGACCAACGCACCGGTTCGCCCGAAGTCTGAGACAAGCTGCGTGAGATTGCCGCCATAGGCAAAGCGACCCGATAGAGCTGAAGTTGTGATGTTGCCTGCGGACACAGCGGAGCCGGTATCGGCCACCTGCGCGCCAGTGGCATTGAAGTTGACCATGGGCAGATAGCCAGATCGCGCCTGACGAATCCGCTCGGCGACAGCGCGTACGCGTGCCTGAGCGGCCGCCATGCGCGGCTGCTTTGCGAGCGCAAGGGCTTCAGCCTGGGACAGGGCCAGAGACTGGAGCGATTCCGAAGTGGATGCGGCCTGTCCCAGGGCGGGTATTGTGAGGAAGCAAGACAGAGTCACAACGACTGCAAAATTCATCGGGAGAAGACCTTTGCCAATGACACCAGTCCCTCCAGTCAAACAGCTTGCTTTCTTACATTGGCTTACAAGTCGCTGACATTAACCAGACCGCTACTTGTTCTGGCGAGCATGGTGGGGAATGATAATGGCTGGAGTATCGCCAGTATGCCACCGTCGGTTCGCGCCAAAATCTTGATCATCGAAGATGACAAAAAGATGTCGGACGCGCTGATCTCCGGCCTCAGAGAGTCCAACTACGATGTATCGACGGCGGCTTCCGGCGAAGAGGGCTTTTATCTCGTCCATAAGCTGAACCCGGACCTGTTGCTGCTTGATCTGACATTGCCACAAAGAAATGGCCTGGAGATTCTTCAGCAGCTACGCGCAGAGGGCATCGACGTTCGTGTGCTTGTGTTGACCTCGCACAACACGGTGGACGACCGTGTGGCGGGCTTGAAGATGGGTGCCGACGACTACCTTGGCAAGCCGTTTTCGTTTCCGGAACTGCTCGCCCGCATCGACGCGCTGTTGCGACGCTTTCTTCCCCCTACCGAACCGGAGTCTTTTCAGATTCAGGACCTCAGGCTGGACACTCGCGCACGCGTGGCAACGAGGGCCGGACAGAAGCTGGAGTTGACGTCGAGAGAGTTCGACCTGCTGCTATACCTTGCGCAGTATCGCGGGCGCACAGTCTCGCGCGAGATGCTGGCGAAAGATGTGTGGCGCGAGACCTCGCGATTTACGCCGATCGACAACGTCATCGATGTTCAGGTCGCACGACTACGAAGAAAAATAGACGATCCTTTCGGCGTAAAACTTCTGCAAACTGTGCGAGGATTGGGCTTCAGCCTGAGGGAGCCTTGATCTTGAGACTGGGAGCACGATGGACATTGCGTACGCGGCTTACACTCTGGTATGTCGCGATGCTGGCGTTTCTGCTGTTGGTGTACGCAACCCTGGTCTTCGTCTTTCAATACGTCGTTCTCACTCGGCAGATCTTTCACGACGAAGTGCAGGACATCGTCACCGTCGAAGGCCTTCTCTATTTCGACCAGCAGGGCGTGCTCCAACTTCGCCAAGACTATTATTCGCGACCTAAGTCTCATCTGCTTGTCGATCGCTATATGGAAGTGCGCGACCTCTCGGGAAAGGTCTTGTACCGCAGTCCAACACTCGACGGGATGCCGTTTGGTGGGCCAAACGAAAAGGGCGAAGGCGACATGTCGTTCGATGAGCGGATCATCCGCCTCGACGATGGGTCGCACGTCTTCACGATCAGTCACATCCATGGCATGGGAGGCCAGGATCTGCTGATTCGGCTGGGATACAGTCTAGGCCCGTTGCGCACGCGCATGGAACAGTTTTTCCTTCTGCTTCTTTTTGCGGTTCCGGTGACTCTTGGCGTTGCGTGGCTTGCGGGACAAACAATTGCAAGAAGGGCGCTGCGACCGCTGGAGAAAATGACAGAGCGCGCCACCGGTATCACTGCGCGGAATCTGCACGACCGCCTTGCGATTGAAAATCCGAACGATGAGCTTGGCCAGATGGCCCAGGTCTTCAATCATCTATTGCAGCGGCTGGAAGAGTCTTTCCGGCAGTTGCAGCGGTTTACCGCGGATGCCGCCCATGAGCTGCGCACGCCGCTGGCATCGCTTCGAACAATTGGCGAGGTCGCGCTGAGTAAGGGCCACGACGTGGACGCCTACAAAGAGGCGCTGGGAGACATTCTTGAAGAGACATCGCGGTTGAACGAGACCATCGACGGCCTGATACTGCTATCGAAGGCCGAGGTGACGGCGCCGCGCGGCGTGCAGGAGATATTCCGGGCAATAGATCTCATGGACGAAGTTCTAAACTTCCTAAGCGTTGTAATGGACGAGCGCAACATCGGAGCAATCCAGGAAAATGCGGCGCACGGCGAAACGATGTTGCAGGGAGATCATAGCCTCCTCCGGATCGCCTTCGTCAATCTGGTGCACAATGCGGTGAAGTTTTCGCCCACTGGCTCGACGATTCGAATTGCCTATTCGCAGACCGAAGAGAGCGATCCAGGAATACAGATCGCCATTCATGACGAAGGCCCTGGCATCGCTGCGGGCGAACACGACAGAATCTTCGAGCGGTTTTTTACCAGCAGCGCGCATGCTACGTCTATGAACAGTGGTGCAGGGCTCGGGCTTTCGATTGCGAAGTTGGTGGTCGAACGCGCTGGGGGAACGGTCTATTTTGAGAGAAATATCCCTGCGGGCGCTCGGTGCATTGTGACTTTGCCGACTGCTGCCTGCTCTGCAAGATCTGGTTCTTCCCAGGCTTGACCGGGTTTCAGGAAAGTGTTTCGCGCTGGAGCAATGCCGCCTGCCGCGCGATGTGTCCTGCCGATATGTCCCCTTCGAGCGCAGCCAACTGCACCGCGAAGTTGCCGATGGTGGAGCTTTCGACGGAGCCGCGAACGACAGGCAGTCCAGTTGTCTTTTCGGTAAGCGAGTTCAGCAGGCTGTTCTGGCTGCCGCCGCCGACGATGTAAATCGCATCGAACCGCCTGCCGGTCATCGTCGATATCGACCGCAGCGCCGAAGCGTAACGGGATGCCAGCGATTCGAAGATCAGCCGCGTCATTGCCGGAGGATCGTCGACAGGAGCGAGCCCTCGCGCGGCACGTTGCGCATTGATGCGGGAGGGCAGGTCTCCAGGCGCCGCGAGTGCAGGATCGTCAACATCGATCAGTTCGATGGGCGTTGGCACAGGTTGTTGTTGCGCCCGGCTCACCAGAAGCGCCACGTCGGTGAGACCCCACGTGCGCATCGATTGCTGAAGCAGCCACATACCGCTGATGCCTTTGTGGAAGAGGATGCGCCCTCCAGCCGCGCCAAGATTCGTGAAGTTGGCCTCGGCGGCCTCATGGCTGCTACACGGAGCTTCAAGCACCGTGCCGATCAACGACCATGTGCCAGAGCTGATATAGGCCCAGTTCATTCCATCAGCAGGGATGCCAGCGACCGCACTCGCCGTGTCGTGGCAGCATGGAGCAATCAAGCACGCACCGCGTAGGCGCTCCACATTTCCCTTGTACTCGCCAACGATGGTACCTGCTTCAGCGAGAACAGGTGCGCTAGTAACACGAAGACCAGCGGCGCGAAAAATCTCTTCGCACCAGTTTCCATCGAGGCCGACCATGCCGCTGTGCGTGGCCATCGTGCGCTCTGCGACAGGCCTCCCTCCCCAGCGGTAGAGCAGATACTCCGGCAGATTGAGCCAGTGCCCGTCAATGCCGTCAAGCCGATCGGCGTACTGCTGATAAACGGTGTTGATCGGCTGTAACTGGACTCCCGTAAGCTCGCGCATGCGAGAGGGTTCGATGATCCGGTAGAGCGCTGTTTCCGCCTTTGCGTTGCGCGGATCGCGATAGCAAAAGGGGTCTTCAATCGCTGCTCCATTTGCATCGAGTCGAACGTAGTCGACGGCCCATCCGTCCACGGCGATCGAGCGCACGCCTTCATCTGCGAGATCTGCGCAGCGCGCGAGTCCTGCTTCCACGCCATCGACGATGCGTTGCAAGTTCCAGCGGAGGCCATCGGTTCGCTGCTCTGCACCGTGCGTGAAGCGGTGTACCAACTCGATGCGCGGCCTTCCATCACGCCAACGCAGAAGAGAGATGCGGCAGCTTTCCGCACCGAGGTCCACGGCGATCAAAGCGCGATGGTCCGGCTTGCTTGCCGAACCATCGGATGTGTTGTGCGGCGCTGCCGCTGCACCGGATCCGCTCACCGGAGATATGCCTCCACGAGACCGCCATCCACCGGGACGAGATGGCCTGTCGTTACCGGGGTCTTCGGGCCGGCGAGGAAGAGGATCGCTTCGGCGCAGTCCCTGGGATCGATCGGCACATGGGTAAGCGTGCGCTTTGCGTAGAAGGCCGCGAGCTTGTTCCTGAGTGCGTCGTCGCTCTCGGAATCCTCGAAGGCAATATCGTATTTAGCGAGCGAGGCCTTTACGCGGTCGCGAGGAAACATCGTCGACCCCTTGACGACCGTTGCAGGTGATATGCCGTTGACGCGCACTGGCGAGAGCGTGACTGCCAACTCGCGCACGAGATGGCTTAGCGCAGCCTTCGATACGTCGTAGGCCTCGCTTCCCTTCTTTGCGACGACCGCGTTGGCTGAACTGGTAAGGACAACCGAGCCGCCGATTCCCTGCGCCTTGAAGACTTTGTTTGCTTCATCGGCAAGAAGGTAGTTGGCCGTGACGTTGATCTCAAGCGTAGTGCCCCACTGCGCGTCGCTGATGACGCCGGTCGGAGACGACGGAAAGATCGCTGCCGTGTTGATTACCAGATCAACGCCGCCGAATGCGCTGACAGTCGCCTGCAATGCGGCCTGAATCGTTTCGCGTTTGGTGATGTCAATGGCAGCGGAGATAACGGCTTCTTTACCGGCGATCTTTTTGCACTCTTCTACAACGACCTCGGCGCCTTTGACATCGCGGTCGGCCACTACGATGTGTGCTCCGCGTTCGGCGGCCAGCAGAGCCGTCTCGCGGCCGATGCCGCTGCCTCCGCCGACAACGAGAACGACGCGGCGGCTCAGCTCCTTTTCAGGCGGCTGGCGACGAATCTTCGCCTCTTCGAGCGCCCAGTACTCAATGCGGAATGCCTCGCTGGGAGGAAGTGCCACGTAGTTCTCGTAGACCGTGAACTCTTCGGGGCCGGCGGCTGGTCCAGCCTGCGGAACCGAGGTGCATGGGATATCACCGGAGAGCGAGCCCGCTCCCTGCATCACGTGAATCGCGTTGGTGTAGAACTCGCCAGTGAGACGCGCTTCGGTCTTGTTCTTGCCGAAGGAGAACATGCCGACGCCGGGCAAGAGGACGACGGTGGGGCTGGCGTCGCGTTGTGCGGGCGAATCCTTGAGCGCATGTTTCGCGTAGTACTCCGCATATTCGGCGCGATAGATTTCAAGTGCCTTGTCGATGAGAGCAGGAATCTCTTTGGGGTCTCCCTTGGAGTCCCACTCGATGTACATCGGGCGAATCTTGGTGCGGATGAAATGGTCAGGGCAGCTCGTTCCCAGATGGGCCAGCTTCTTTGCCTGCGCGCTGTTGACGAACTCCAGCACATCGGGAGCGGAGACATAGTTTCCGATCCAGCGCTGCTTGCGGCTGACGGCCCCGCGAAGGTGTGCAAAGACCTGCTCCGCAACGGCACTGGAGTCCTTTCGAGTCTCGAAGAGAGCGCCGCCGAATGCCTTCTTGCCGCGCTTCGAATCGTGTTTTTCGATGAACTGCCCGATCTGGTCGATGATTGTGATGGTGTTCAGGTAGCTCTCGCGCTGCGTGTTGCCCCAGGTGAAGAGACCGTGTCCGCCGAGGATGATTCCGTCGCAGTCGGGGTTCTCCTCCACGGCGCGCTTGAGCATCATGGCCAACTCAAAGCCCGGTCGCTGCCATGGGAGCCAGACGAGCTTGTGGCCGAACTCCTTGTTGAACTCCTCCATGCGTTCTTTGCCGTTGGCAGAGGCGGCGAGCGCAATCGCCCAGTCGGGATGCAGGTGATCGACGTGCGGAAATGGCAGGAACCCATGCAGAGGTGTATCGATAGAAGCCGCAACCGGATTGTTGCCAAAGGTGCAGAGGGTATACATCGCCACCATCTCGTCTTCGCGGGCAACGCCGGGATACACCTTCTCCATTGCGCGCAGACGGTCGAGGTAGAGCGTTGCGAAGCCCTCGCGCTTGATGGAGCCGAGGTCGCCACCCGATCCCTTCACCCAGAGGACTTCCCTCGCGGTGCGGTCAAGCGGGTCCTGCAAGTCGAATTTGGAGCTGGTATTGCCTCCGCCGAAGTTCGTAATGCGGAGGTCGGAGCCAAGCAGGTTCGAGCGATAACGCAACAGCTCGGGAGCATCCAGCGTCTTCGCAACAGACTCGTCCCAACGGTCTTCTAAAAACCTTAGCGATGCAGCCATGGATAAATACCCGCTTCTTTCGTGGTTGGTCTCGACACAAAGAGACTCGCTATTCTTCGCGCACTCCCCATCATGCCACACCATAAACCATTACAGCAACAGTTTCTCTATTGCACAATCAATCGTCCAGCTCTTTGGTGTTGGTGACAAGGCGATGCTCGGCGAAGTTGTACGGCGGAACCGTAGTCCCATTCAAAAGCGCCAGTCCTATGTGCACCAGATGCGCACCATAGCTACCCGCCTCATGGGAGATGGTGCCGATCATGGGCGAGGATTTTTTACGAATTTCGACAATCGCTTCGGGAATGGCATCCTGCCCTACGATCGCTACCTGCTTCTCGCGCTTTGCTTCCTTGACGGCATCCAGCGCGCCAAGGGCGCTGGTGTCGTTCGCGGCGGCGATCAGGATGCCTTTTTCTTTTGGGTGCCGCGCAAGAAAGTCCCCAACCAGCTTTCTGCTCTTCTCTCTCATGCCGCGGCCATCCATTCTCACGAAAGATTCAATAGGGACATCGGGGAGCTTTGCCTTGATTGCCTCAAAGGCCCCGGTGATGCGGCTCTGTACAAGCTGTCCTGCTTCGGAGAGATCGAGGCCGAGCACCCAGGCGGCCTTGCCTTGCCACTGCTGCTCGGCATGTCTGGCGAGCAGGTCGCCAGCCTCGTATCCGACCCGGTAGTTGTCGACGCCAAAGTAGGTTGCATGAGGGTGTGGTATGTCGATTGCGACGAGCGGAATCCCGGCCGCAGAGATTTTGTCGGCGATAACGGGCGCAGCCTCCTGCTCCACCTGAAACTCGATGACGAGGTCTACCTTGCTGCGGACAAACTCCTCCGCATTCTGGATCGCGGTGGCCGCATCATAGCGATTGTCGAGCACGAGCAGGTCGATGCCTGCATTGGCAGTCGCAGCGCTCAGGCTCTCCGTTACCGCAACGGAGAACGGCATCTCCGCACTCTGTGCAGCAAAGCCGAACCGTATCTTCTTTGGACGGGAGACGATGCGGTAGAGGCCGTCGGAGCTGCGAGACAGATAACCGCGATGCACAAAGGTCTTCAGCACACGATAGACCGTGGTCTTGGAGACCCGCGACCGGCGATGAATCGCCTCCAGCGACATCGGCTCGTTCTCGGTCTGGAGCAGTTCGAGGATGTCCAGCGCTTTCGACAACACGGGGATGAGATAGAGACGCTTCGCTGCTTTACTCAACGGTGCTCCTTTGATTCACACAAGATCGACTAGGCATAGCTGGCGACGCTGCCTGCATTCCGCGCCGCACGCACCTTCGCCGTCTCCTCGACGTAGCCGCTCACGCGCAGCTCCGTAAGCGGATCGGCGGCAAGCCCTTTGGATCGCCTCCACTCCTGCGCGATGGGACGAACATCGGTCCAGAAGCAGCCGCGAAAGTGCTCCTCGGCGGCTACGAGGTCGCACTTGTCCTGTAGCCCCGACAGCAGATCGCGGTCGACGAGAGCCGCACGCGCGTAGATCTCCTGGGCAGTCACCACAGTCTGTACAGCGGCTTCCAGCTTGCCTTTCAGGTTATGGCTCTGGTCGATCATAAAGGCCACGTCCGCCGCTCCCCTGGGATCGCTGAGGAGCTCGTGGAAGATGCGGAAGACCTGGTAGGGATCGATGGAACCGATGGTGAGATCGTCGTCGGCATACTTGCGATCGTTGAAGTGGAAACCGCCAAGTGCGTCGAGATGAAGCAGCCATGCAACAATCTGCTCGATGTTCTGACCTGCGTAGTGGTGTCCGGTATCGACGAGCACCTTTGCCTGCGGCCCTGCTCGGTGCGCCAGCGCAAGCGCCATACCCCAGTCGGCGATGTCAGTGTGATAGAAGGCAGGCTCAAAAGGCTTGTACTCGACCAGCATGCGCTGGTTGGGAGCAAGAGCGGCATGCGTCTTCTCCAGGGCCTCACCGGTCCACTCGATACGACGACGGATGCTCTGGGTACCGGGATAGTTGGAGCCGTCCGCATCCCAGATGGAGATGTCGCGCGAGCCAAGCGCCTTTGCCAGCTCCACCGATTCAAGCAGATGCTGGACGGCGCACTCACGAATCTCCGGATCGGGGTTCGCCATGGCCCCGAACTTGTATCCCTGGCCCTGAAAGAGGTTCGGGTTGATCGAGCCAGATTTAACTCCGTACTTCTCCTCGAGGCGCTTGATCTCAGGGACGTCGGATACGCCCTTTGGAAGGTCCCATAAAACATGCAACGCAATGGTTGGGGCAACACCGGTCAACCTGTTGACCTCGCCGGCATCGGCAAACTTTTCCTCGATGGACGTTGCAGCGGCAGGCTGGATAAATTTTCCAAAGCGCGTTCCCGTATTGGCGAAGCCCCACGATGGAACTTCGATCTGGAAGCTGTCCAGGGCAGCGAAGACTCGCTCCTGCTGTGCCGTAGAAATTTTCGCCATGTCCGCAACTCCCGATATGAAACTACATCTCTATTGAAACAATAAACGCTAGATCGCGAGACGGTGCGCTGTCAAAGCTATTCTTCGCCAACGAGCACGACATCGACGAACCGGGGACCATGAACGCCTTTGATCCGAGTCATCTCGATGTCGGCCGTCGCAGAAGGCCCGCTGAACAACGTTGTCGGAAGGTTGCGGGTCGGCTCCAGCAGACGCATGGCCTCAACCACCGTCTCTACCACCTGGTTCGTGGAAAGAATACAGAGGTGGTAGTCGGGCACAAGCGTAAGGGCGCGCCTGCCCTGGCCTGACACGTTTTGCAGAACGATGGTCCCGGTCTCTGCGATCCCTAGCGTCGCCGTCGTCATGACGGAGGCAAAGCCATCCAGCTTGGCTGAGGAGAATCCGCGGTCGGCAACAAACTCCGCACCCTGCTGCCACTCCAAAGGCAGGCCCTCGGGCACGAGAACGCGATGAACGCCGCGCCCGCTCAAGACACCTGCTACGGCCGCTCCTACTTCTGCGGCACTCGCGCGGTAGACACTGGCGTCGTACTCGCGGAGCCGCTCTTCGAAGAGATGCAGAATCTCTTTGCGAGAGAGCTGGGCGGACGATTGATAGCTGCGCTCAATCCCTGCATAAGCGGTCGCTGCCACTTCAGGTGAAGACACGCCTTTTGCCGACCGTATTTTCTGAAGAATTTCTTCTCGCGCCGCCGTCATGCCTTGCCTCTCTTCTCCCACCAGTCGCGGAAGGTCTCTTTGGGCATCGCCTGCAGGTCTCGCGTGTCGGTCCAGCCGCCAAGAAGGCCGGGCAGCCAGCCGATCCATCCCGGTTTGGTGGCCTGCTTTTGTCCCACGATGGAAAAGCTCCGCTTCTCCGATTTCACCAGCGGCAACTCCGCAATGCGGCCCAGACGCTGCGCCGCCCTGAAGCGTCGCTCGGAGCGAAAGACTGCGGCGACGGCCTTCATCGCCAGGCTCTCCGGCGCGTACCATCCATTCTGCTCAACGACCTTGTTGCGGAGATGGATCAGCACCTCCGGTATGTTGATCTTGACCGGGCAGACCTCGTAGCACGCGCCGCACAGCGAAGACGCATAGGGCAGCGTCTGCGAGTGTTCCATATGCATCAACTGCGGCGTCAGGATCGCGCCGATCGGTCCGGCGTAAACACTGCCATAGGCATGACCTCCGGTCTGGCGATAGACCGGGCAGGCGTTCTGGCAGGCCGCGCAACGAATGCACTGGAGCGTCTGCCGTCCCTCGGAGTCTGCGAGTACGTTCGTTCGCCCGTTGTCGAGCAGAACGACGTGCATCGCCCGCGGTCCATCGCCGGGGTGAACGCCTGACCAGAGCGAGTTATATGGGTTCATCCGCTCGCCCGTTGCGGAACGCGGCAGAAGCTGGATGAGAGGCTCGAGGTCCTGCCACCGGGGAATGACCTTTTCAATACCGACGACAGAGATCAACGTCTCAGGCAGAGTCAGGCACATGCGGCCGTTGCCTTCGCTCTCGACGATGCAGATGCCGCCGGTCTCGGCGATCAAAAAGTTCGCGCCGCTGACAGCGGTCTTCACGCGCAGAAACTTCTCGCGGAGGAACCTCCGCGCTGCGTCGGCAAGATCGGCAGGCTTGTCGCCGAGGTCGGGAAGGTTCATCGTCCGGCGAAAGATCTCGCGTATCTGTGCGCGGTTCTTGTGCAGCGCGGGAACGACGATGTGCGACGGCTGGTCTTCGCCAAGCTGAATGATCAACTCGGCGAGGTCGGTCTCATAGGCACGGATGCCCGCCGCCTCGAGCGCATTGTTCAACTGCACCTCTTCGGTCGTCATCGACTTGATCTTGATGACCTCCGAAGATCCCGACTCCTTTACGAGGGCAACAACAATTCTTTGCGCTTCAGCAGCGTCGCGCGCCCAGTGGACGACGCCTCCCGCGCGGGTGAAGTTCCGCTCAAACTCATCGAGATACACATCGAGATGCTGAAGGGCGTGCGCGCGAATCTGGCGCGCGCTCTCGCGGAGCAACTGCCAGTCGTGTTTCTCTTCCACCAGCTTGCGGCGCTTGTTCTGAATAACATCGGTGGCGTGACGCACATTCTTGCGAAGCTGAGCATCGCCGAGCAGCATCTTCGCCGCGGTTTGAAACGCCGGAGCGGTACGAGGGTCGAGAGGAACGCGGCTCATAACGTCACCTCCGTCCCGTCCGTGTCATTTGCCGCCTCGCTGGCTTCAGTGTTGGCAAGGATCTCGGCGATATGCCGCGTCATGACGCCCGTTCTCTGGCGATGCAAGGCTCCTTGAATGTGCATCAGGCAGGAATTGTCGCAGGCTGTGCACTCCTCTGCACCCGTATTCAACACAGCGCGGGTCTTCTCCGACAGCATCGCGCTCGACACGTCGGCATTCTTGACGGCAAATGTGCCGCCGAAACCGCAGCACTGCTCAAGATTTGCAATTTCGACCAGTTCGAGACCGCGCACGGCGTTCAGCAGCTTCTGCGGACCGTCGCCGAGACCGAGCGAACGGAGGCCGTGGCAACTCGCGTGGTAAGTGACGCGGTGCGGATAGTAGGCACCGACGTCCGTCAGTCCAAGTTTTTTCGTCAGGAACTCGGAGAACTCCCAGACGCGCGGAAGCAGTGCGGCGGTGCGCTGCCGCAGCGTGGCATCGCCGCCCTCGGCAACGATTCTCTCCGCCATCATAGGATAGTGCTCGCGCATCATGGCGACGCACGATGACGACGGAACAACCACGGCTTCGGCGTGTTCAAACTGCGAGACAAAGCGTGGAAGCAGCGGGAGCGCCTCCACCTGGTAGCCCGTGTTCCAGTGCATCTGACCGCAACAAGTCTGCCCTGGGGGAAACTCCACCGTATGCCCGAGGCGTTCGAGGACATCGACAACGGCCTTTCCCGTCGCGGGAAAGAGCGTGTCGTTATAACAGGTAATAAATAGCGCAACCTTCAAGTCGCAACTCCTGTATTCCAATAGAGATTATATTTCCCAAAAGCAATTTGCGTTCGGTACGATTGCGGCAATCGCTTGTGGAGACAAAGAGGGCATCGGTAAGCGCTGGAAACTACCTGAGGACCGAAGAAACGGCGCCGGTACAACAGCGTTGAGTCGAGAAACCCGCGAGCTGCCCCCTTATGAGGCGGTCTTTGAGACATACTGATTAGCGGAGATCTATTCCCTTCGTCGAGGTCGGTATGACGCGCAGGCTCATTCTTTGCTTGGCTTCACTCATGTTTCTGGTGCCTCAGGCCGGACTGGGACAGAACTTTACGATTGCGCAGGCGCTGAGCGCGCCGTTCGCCTCCGATCTGACCCCTGGCCCCAAACCCGGCACGCTGGCCTGGATGGAGGACGAGCAGGGCAATCGCAACCTGTGGATCGGGACACGCAACGCAGCGGGCAAATACGAGGTCCAGCGGCTCACTGCCAATAACTCAGATGACGGGCAGGAGATGTACGACATCGCATGGACGCCGGATGGTTCGCATATTGTGTATGTGCGCGGCGGCGATTCGGAGTTTCCCGGCATGCCTGACCCTAACCCCGAGCATCTCGCCGGAGGTGTCTCGCAGAACATTCTGATCGTCGCAGCAACCGGTGGAGAGTCGCGCAAGCTGGGAGAAGGCTACTCGCCTGCCGTATCACCAAAGGGCGACCAGATCGCATTTCTATCGCATGGCCAGGTATGGTCAGCCGGACTTGCCCCCGACGCGCCAAAGGCCCAATTGATGTTTCACGCGCGCGGCGAGACCACCTCAATCACATGGTCTCCCGACGGGCGCGCGCTTGCCTTTGTCAGCGACCGAGGGGACCACGGCTTTATCGGCGTGTACGACGTAGCATCGAAGAGTCTGCAATATCTCGAGCCAAGCACCGCGAAAGACAGCGACCCTGCGTGGTCGCCGGACAGCAGACAGATCGCGTTTATTCGCGTCCCGGGACGGCCCAAGGGCTCACCCTTCAATCGCAGAACGGCACCGCCCTGGTCTATTCACGTCGCCGATGTCTTCACAGGGCAGGGCAAAGCAGTCTGGACTGCTGCGGAAGGCAGGGGCAGCGCATTTCACGAGAGCCCTGGCGCGCAGTTGCTGTGGAGCACGGACGGCTTTCTGGTCTTTCCATGGGAGGAAACAGGCTGGCTACACCTCTACTCCGTTGCAACTACAGGGGGTAAAGCGCAACTGCTGACACCGGGAGAATTTGAAGTGGAAGACATGCGCCTTACACGCAATGGGCGCGAAGTTCTCTTCGCCTCGAACCAGTACGACATCGACCGCAGGCATCTGTGGCGAGTGCCTGCGTCGGGCAATGCACGACCAAAGCCATTGACCCGCGGCATCGGTATTGAGGTCTCTCCTGTCGATGACGGCGAAACGACGGTGATGCTTCGTTCCGACACGCATACACCCCTGCGCCCCGCCGCGCTTTCAGCAAGCGGCAAGATAGACGATCTCGCCCCAGCCCTTGTTCCCGCCGACTATCCCGGGGCTAAATTTGCTACCCCGATGCAGGTTCTGTTCCGTGCTGCCGACGGACTCGAACTCCATGGTCAACTTTTTCTGCCTGCGAATGCAGGCAACGGCAACCGGCATCCGGCCGCTGTCTTCTTTCACGGCGGGTCGCGGCGGCAGATGCTGCTTGGCTTCCACAACATGGGCTACTACTCGAACGCCTATGCGATGAACCAGTACCTCGCGAGCCAGGGATACATCGTTCTATCGGTCAACTACCGAAGTGGCATCGGCTATGGACTCGACTTCCGCGAGGCCGAGCACTATGGCCGCGACGGCGCAAGCGAGTACAACGACATCCTCGGCGCGGGACAGTACTTGCGTGGCCGGGCTGATGTAGACCCGGCGCGCATTGGCGTATGGGGAGGAAGCTACGGCGGCTTCATGACCGCGCTTGCTCTTGCGCGATCGTCGGACATCTTCGCCGCAGGCGTCGACATGCACGGCGTCCACCAGTGGCTGCCCTCGCACGACCCCGAGGTCGATGCACAAACATTGAAGACGGCCTGGGAGTCCTCGCCGATGGCCTACATATCGACGTGGCGATCGCCCGTGCTGCTGATTCAGGGCGACGACGACCGCAACGTTCCTTTCTCGCAGACAGTATCGCTTGCGCGCGAGCTGACGAAGCATGGCGTCGAGTACGAACAACTCGTCTTCCCCGACGAGATTCACGGCTTCCTGCTGCATCGTTCGTGGCTGGCGGCTTATACCGCGGAGGCCGACTTCTTCCGCCGCCATCTACTGACACCCTCTAAGGAGCAAAAACCTTGATACGTCTCCGACTTCTCGCTGCCACAGCACTTCTGCTTCTTCCTTTGCCATGTGCGGCCGCGCAGGAGCTTGACCTGTTGATCCGCGGAGGCTCTGTCGTCGACGGCACAGGCTCGCCTGCGAAGGCAGCCGACGTAGGTATAGCCGGTGACCGCATCGTTCTTGTCGGCAGCAGTGCGGGCCGTCATGCAAAGCGCGTCATCGATGCGACCGGGCTCGTTGTCACTCCGGGGTTCATCGATCCGCACACGCACACCGCAGGCGACCTTAGCGACCCCAAACGAAGCCGCAACGACGCCTATCTGATGCAGGGTGTAACGACCGTCGTCACAGGAAACGACGGCGACAGCCCACGAGATATCGGCGCGACGCTCGACAAGTGGAAGCGCCAGGGCATCGGAACCAATGCGGCGCTCTTTATCGGCCAGGGTACGGTCCGCGGCCAGGTGATGAAGATGTCAGACAGCAAGCCGACCGCCGAACAGATGGAGCAGATGGAGCATCTTGTCGACACGGCGATGCAGCAGGGAGCGATCGGCATCTCCACTGGCCTGTACTATGCGCCGGGAAGCTACTCGACCACCGAAGAGGTTATTGAGCTTGCGAAGATCGCAGCGGCGCGCGGCGGCATCTACGACACACACATGCGCGACGAGAGCTCGTACAACATTGGCCTGCAAGCGGCTGTGCGCGAGACGATCCACATTGGGCAGGAGGCACATCTTCCCGTGATGATCTCGCACATCAAGGCACTGGGAGTCGATGTCTGGGGACAGAGCGCAGACGTAATTCGCATCATCGACAACGCCCGGCAGCAGGGCGTAGACATCACCGCAAGCCAGTACCCCTACACCGCCTCCGGAACCAGCGTTACAGCATCGCTGGTACCGCGATGGGCCGAGGCCGATGGCGCGCTCCAGAAGAACATCGCCGATCCCGCCGTTCAGGCGCGCCTGGTGAGCGAGATGACCCGAAACCTTGAGCGGCGCGGCGGAGCGGACTCCCTGCTGATGACCGACTCCAAGGACAAGAGCATCGTCGGCAAAACGCTGGCCCAGATTGCGAAGGAACGTGGCGAGTCTCCCATCGATGCCGCTATCGAGATCATTAAGGCAGGCGGATCGGGTGTGGCCTCATTCAATATGAAGGAGAGCGACATCGACGCCTTCATGCGTCAACCCTGGGTGATGACATGCTCCGACGGCTCCGAAGGGCATCCCCGCAAATATGGCACGTTCCCGCGCAAATTCCACGAGTACGTCTACACCCGGCACGTCATCTCGCTTGAAGCGGCCGTGCGGTCGAGCACGTCGCTGCCCGCGCAGACGCTGCGCCTCAAAGAGCGCGGCCTGCTGAAAGACGGATACTTCGCCGACGTGTTGGTCTTCGATCCCAAGACCTTCGTGGACCAGTCAACCTATCAGTCGCCTCGCGTGCTCGCCACCGGCGTGCGCTATTTGACGGTCAACGGCGAACTCGCTGTCGATCAAGGCTCATTGACAGCGAAGCTCGCAGGGCGTCCGCTGACCCACTGATCTAATTTGACGAGGCGACCAGCTTCGGCAGGCGGCGGTTGTGCGTCGCCTGCTGATAGGCGTAGGCATACCCAATCAGATCGCCATCGCGCCACCGCCGTCCCGAGATCTCAAGCCCGAACGGAAGGCCGTTCGCGTAAAAACCGCCCGGCACCGACACGGCGGGGACTCCAATGCGATTGACCCAACCTGTCTCGCTGTAAGGGCCAGCCTTCGATGCCCCTGGCAGCGTCTCGTCATACGTGGGAATCTGCAACGCCGGATAGACGAAGCCGTCGAGCCGCCACTTCTTCAGCGTCTCTTCATAGATAGCCAGGGCCTCACGTTGCGGCCCGTAGTAGTTCTTTTCGCGGTCGGGATCAGTCTCGATCTCGCGCTGCTTCATCGCACTGCCTGCGTCCTGCCCCGGGCGTATGCCGCCAACCATGAATGCGGGGAACTCTTCGCCCGTCGCAGCCTCATACTCCGCTACAGAGTGATAAGTGGATGGCCCAAAGTCGCGCAGAAAATGGTCTACGCCTTCACGCCGGTAGGGGCGTGTGGCCATGCGCCGCGCGGCGATGAAGAAGCTCTCCGGCAAGATCTTTTTGTCGATGATGACCGTTGCTCCGGCTGTGCGCATCTGCTCGATTGCCTTCATCAGCGCGGCGCGCGTCTCCGGCACCACTGCGCCTGCCAGCGGCGGAGCATCGGGCCCGCTGCCATAGACAGACGGAGAGCCTTCGAGGATGAACCACGGCACTGCAAAGCGTTTGCCTTTCAGCGCTCCTGCTTTGAGATATCTCGTGTACGGCCCTGCTTCAGTCTTCGCCGCCGATCCCTTCGTCCAGACATCGAGCGGGTCCTCGGCCTGCATGACCTCAAGGGCGATCGCTGCACTCGTCACATCGCGCGCAAGTGGCCCCGTGTTGTCGCGCAGCCAGTCAAGCGGATGAATCCCGGCGATGCTCGTCAGTCCCCGCGTCGGCAGTATTCCCACCAGACTGTTGTTCGCGGCAGGCTGGCGGATAGAGTTCGCAGTATCGGTTCCCGTACCTAACACAGCAAAGTTTGCAGCAACTGCCGTGGCCGTACCCCCCGACGACCCTCCGGGAGAGAAGCGCACATCGTACGCATCGCCCGTGCGTCCACCGGCAGTGCTGATATTGGTGTCGCTTGCGGCAAAGTCCGGCATGTTCGTCTGCCCCAGCAGAATTGCCCCGGCCGCGCGCAGACGGTCAACCACAAGCGCATCGCGCGGCGAGATCAGCGCCTTGCCCTCGATGGTGTAACCCTTCCAGCCAGCGCTGGTAAGCCAGCCCTTTACGCTGGTGTTGGCCTTGATGACAATCGGCACGCCCCACAGCAGGCCATGCCTCGCTGAAGCAGGTGTGGCATCTTCCTCCGCTGCCTTCGCCAGCGCACCTTTGGCGTCGATGTAGAGCATCGCGCGATATGTTCCGTCATAGCGCGACATACGGTCGAGATACCACTGCGTGACCTGCGCGACCGTATAGCGATGCCGCGCATACAGCTTGTGCAACCCAGGGACTGTAACCTCCATCAGATCCCTATCGATAGCAGATACACCCTTCGACGAAACGGATGCCTGTGGCAGAGCTGTTGCAGTTACGAGAAGGAGTACACCGACAAGCCGGAAAGACCTCATGAGATCACCCTCGAATGAAGGAACCTGGTGCGACGACTACGAGCCTACCAAGAACTCCTGCGAACGCACATTGCATCATGAAGCGGGTCTGCGCGTTCCGCACGATGTCTCGGTCGTCGGCTTCGTAGCCTGGGACCAACCACCCATCATCACATCAATGGCTACCTCCATGACTGAACCCAAGCATCTGAAATTCAGTGCATTTTTCGGCAACCGGAAGGCACGATAAACTCGAGTGGCGGTTCGTCTCAAACTCTCTATGGCGGCTTCCAGATGAAAGCCCGTCCGGAACACCAGATAACGCGGCGCGGCGCTACCCGATTGATTGCCGAAACGCTGCTCTCCGGCATTGCCCTGCCCTCGCTCACTAGCCGCACTGTCTTGGCCGAACCGCGGCCGGCCGCTCTCAATGCCGCTGACACTGTCTTTCTCGACGAGATGGAGCGCCAGGCTTGTCTCTACTTTTACGAGCAGGCTGATCCCTCCACGGGTCAGGTACTCGACCGCGCAAACAACCGGACTGCCAACGGTCAGATCGATTCCCGGTTCGTCTCCAGCATCGCCGCCACAGGCTTCGGACTCACTGCACTCTGCATCGCCGATAGAAGGCGTTACCTTCCGGCCGACCGCATTCGCAGGCGTGTGCTCGCCACACTCCAGTTTCACCTCAGACCCATGCCAACAGAGCGTGGCTTCTACTACCACTTCAACGATGTGAAGACTGGGTTGCCTCTACTCAATATCGAGGTGTCGCCCATCGACACCGCCATTCTTCTGTGCGGCATCCTTACCTGCAGAGCGCATTTCAAAGATTCGAAGATCACCGACCTCGCCACACAGATCTATGCCCGCATCGACTGGCCATGGATGCTTAATGGCGGCAAGACATTTGCGATGGGCTGGCTGCCAGCCACGGGATTTCTTACTCCGCGCTGGGACCACTATGCAGAGATGATGATGCTGTATCTTCTGGCCATCGGCTCGCCAACTCACCCCATCGATCCATCGTGCTGGCGCAGCTTTTCACGGCCACGCGTACGTTTTGAAGGGTTCAACTTCATCACCGGACACGATCCCCTGTTCATTCATCTCTACTCTCATGCCTGGTTTGATTTCTTTCGCAAGCGCGATGCCTTCGCCGACTATTTCAGTAATTCGGTTACGGCAGTTCGTGCTCACAAGGCCTTTTGCCTTGGCCTCAATCGTGGATACACCGAAGACTACTGGGGCCTCACCGCATCCGATTGGATGCACGGCTACACCGCCTGGGGAGGACCGCCCTCGATGGGCCCTATCGACGGCTCGGTCGTTCCGTGTGCCACCGCCGGCTCGCTTCCTTTTCTTACGCGAGATTGCCTGCGGGTCCTGCGTTCGCTCAAAGACAAGTACGGAGAGTATGCGTGGGGCCGTTATGGCCCTTGCGACGCGCTTCACCCAAACGTCTCCTGGTACGACGCAGACGTTCTTGGAATCGACCTTGGCATCAGCCTGTTGATGGCCGAAAACCTGCGCACGGGATTTGTCTGGAAGACGTTCATGCAGAACCCCGAGACGATGAACGCCATGAAGCTTGCGGGCTTCCATAGCTATTGATGGGGTTCCAGGAACTACACGACGTTCGCTTGTGCTGGCCCAGCGCCCATAGCCTTGTGTGAAACCGTCACCTCTTCGAGAGCAACAAGCGATTGTTGACTCAGCGGCTTCTCGTGCAGCAGCAGTTCCGTCGCACGAACGATCGCATTGGCGTGGAACCAGCGCTGGAAGCAACTCTCACGCAACAGGTTTGCCAGTGCAAGCAGGCTCATTCCCTGATGATGCGCCATCCACGACCGCACAATACGCGGCTCACGGCTCTCCGTATAATCGGCAGCTTCGTACAGGCCATAGTCTCCACTCCACCCCATCGCTACCATACTGCGCAGGTTATCGATCGCCGCGTCGCGCAGCAAGGGCAACGACAGGAACGTCGAGTACGGCGATATGACAGGCCCATCTTCAGCGCCATACTTCAAAGCCAGCTTTGGGATGCCCCAGGCATGGTAGCCGTAACGTCCAGCGGCGTCTGTCTTTGCAAAACCCGACTCCGAGATTCCCCATGGAATGCGTCTTACATGATTGCGTTGAATCCGCACCGCCGACTCAAGCGATCTCGTAATCAGAGTATTTGGGTACATACGCATCCATAGCGCGGGCATCATGTACTCGAACATCGTGCCCGTCCATGAGACCAGACACGCGCGTCCCTTCACCAGCACATGCGACCGGTCCAAGCGAAACCACGACTCCTGGTCGATATCGCCCTTCGCCACTGCAAGAAAGGACGCCATGCGCGCCTCAGAAGCCAGCAGGTCGTAGCATGCGTCATATAGCTCGCCAGTTACACCGTCATAACCGATGGAAAGCAGCTTGCGCGATTCGACCAACAGAAAACCATACCGCATCTCGGCGGCATAACGGAATGCACGCGCAGCAACGTCCTTGACATCCACCACCAGTTTCGACAGCCGCACTCGTGTAGTGGGGAGCAAGGACCGAAGCTCCGCCGCCAGCGTCGCATGTCTTGGGTCGCCTGCTTGTGCGCCGCTTAACTCCGTAAGTCTGCGATCCAGCTCTTCGACAAACCCGACCGCTTCATTCAGAATCGGAATCTTATGGATCGCCGCCATCGCATTGTGTACTAACAGCACGCTGAACCGCGGCAACAACCATGGAGCGTACGCTTCAAGAAACACTTGGAAGCTAACTCGAATACGCTGGCGCTCATCGTCCACCCAGTTGTCCGCTCCCAGTCTTTTTACGTCGGCAATCTGTCTGTTCAGGGCTTCCTCACGCACAAGCGGCTGCTTCAAGAGCTCCTCCGCGCCCGCATGCAGCGAGTAGAACGACGCTGCAAGATTGCCGCTGTCCACTGCGGAGACGATCTTCGGCGCGATCGCCTCCAACCGCTCAATGTCGTACCAGTTGTAGATGTGACCGTTTCGCTTCTCCAAGCGGTCATAGGTGTTCAGAGTTCCAACCGTAGCAGCGGTAAATTCATCCACATTGATAAACCCAAACTCGCACGCCGCCTGACGCGCATTCAAAAGCATGCCGAGGTTCGTGGGCGACAGTTTTCTCACCTGCAGCTTGTCGTGCTCTTCCACGTTGTCGGGAATCAACCAGTGGTTCTGCGGCCCGCCAAACTCCGCAAAATACCGCCACACGAGCAGTGCCTGACGCTCGAGGAATTCCCTGTCCGGCATCTTCAACGGCCCTTCTTCAGCGCGCGGAGGTGAGTTGAGCCACGAGATCACAGCGGGCGCCAATGCCCACAAAATCAGCACAGGAACCGCGGCTAACAACGCCTGCGGTCGCGCCAGGCTCAGGCCGATGGCGATGGCCAAAGCGATAACGGGCGACAGCTTCAGATAAGTATCCAGCGACCCGCGAGTTCCGCCTGCCTCCGACTGCGCCGCCGTCTCCCAGTCCAACAGGTTGCGGCCAGACAGATACGTGCGATTGAGAGAGCGCATGATCGCATCCAGCGAAAGCAACATGTGATGCGGTAGGAAGATCAGGTTCAGCAATGCAATGCCGAGCGAGGAGAATAGCGTCGAAAACGCTTCTCGCACCGAAACCAGACTTCTGCTCACAAGCGCACGAACCAAATTGAAGCCTAGTTGAATCATTCCCGGCAGCAACACAAGAACGAGCACCGTCACCGTCCAGTACAGTGCACCGCCGGGGAGGAAGAACCACCCGAGAACGAACAGCAGGAACGTAACGGGTTCGATCAGACTGCGGCGTAGGTTGTCGAGAATCTTCCAGCGAGAGATCGTGTTGATCGGGTTCGGCCCAACGCGGCCAAACTCATCGGGCACCGTACTGAATAGCCATCGCAAGATCTGCCAGTCGCCGCGCAACCAGCGGTGCTTGCGTCGCGTGTGGGCGGAGTAATGCGACGGATAGTCATCGATCACCTCTATGTCTGAAACTAGTCCCGCTCGCGCATACGCGCCTTCAATCAAATCGTGCGACAGAAGCGCGTTTCTAGGAAACCTGTGATTCAAAACATGATGAAATGCGTTGAGATCGTAGATGCCCTTGCCGGTGAATATGCCTTCGCCAAACAGGTCCTGGTACGCATCCGACACAGCGCGGGCATAGACGTCGAACCCCGTCTCGCCTGAATACAGCGCAGCCATTCTTGAGCGCGACGCCGACGATACGCTTACCCCGACACGGGGTTGCAGAATACCGTACCCCGCAGTCACGATGCGTAAACGTGGATGGATAATGGCGCGGTTAAGCGGATGCGACATCGTCCCCACCATCCGTGCCGCCGTGCCACGGGGAAGCTGCGTGTCCGAGTCGAGCGTGATGATGTAGCAAACCCGTTCCAGCACACCGAGCGGCCCCACCTTTCGCGGGAAGCTGTCCCACTCGCCAAGCAGGAGCTTATTCAGGTCGAGGAGTTTGCCACGCTTGCGTTCCCATCCCATCCACACGCCTTGCCTCGCGTTGAAGACGCGATGCCTGTGCAGCAGCAAAAACGACCCGCCTTGATGCTCCGCATATTTCACATTCAGCGCATCAGTGGCACGAGCGGCAAAGTCCACAAGAGGGCCCTCGTCCGGATCGAGAGGGTGCACCGTTGCATCCGGCAGGTCCGTCAACAACGCGAAGTGCAGGTTCGGGTCTCGATTGCACAGAAAGCGCGCCTCCAACTCATCCAGCAGCTCCTGCACCTGCCGCTCGTTCAGGAGCAAAGTCGGCACAACTACAAGAGTCGTTGCGTCCTGAGGAATCCCTTTTGAGAAGTCCAGCTTTGGCAGCGCCTCCGTCTTCATCAACGCCGAAACAATTCCATTGACCAGATCGACCGCGCCCTGCGTTGCCGGTAGCAACGCAAGCAGCAGCGCCGCCATCACCGGCCAGAACTCATGGTGCGGCACCAGCGGAAGAATCATCGCCGTTATCAGCAGCAGCGCAAGAACGAACGTCCCGAGTATGTAGAACTCCTCGTTAT